>CBINFS010000001.1:0-296064 GCA_966250015.1 uncultured bacterium
ACGTTCGGGATGACATTTTGAGAGGTATCGGCAATCATTAGGCCTCGTCATCACCGACAATGCCCCCTATTGGTCATCGCGATCCTGCGAAGCAGGAGAGGGATCTTTTTGAAACGCAGCCTTCTGAATTGATTATCGTGGTACTACGGCCCACGGCCGCTGATAGCCTAACCTTTCTTCGCGTCTTCGCGTGCATAAAACGTGGCTGGCCGATGCGAACCGGGCCCACATCTCTCACAAAGAGGATCAAGTCACGGAGCGTCTTCGGAGCCGGTGGCGACGGGGTGCGAGGGGTCGGTGATCCATTCGCTCCACGAGCCGGCATACAGGCGGGGGAGGCCTATTCCTGCATGCGCCATGGCGAGGGCGTGGTGGGCAGCGGTCACTCCGGATCCACAATACACGATCGTTTGCTCAGGCGGTACGTCACCCATAATTGATGTGAATTGCTCCCGGAGGGCTTCGGGGGACTTAAAACGTTCTTCCGGGTCGAGGTTTTCGACGTATGGCGCGGAGAGGGCGCCCGGAATGTGTCCGGCGACGGGATCGATCGGTTCGATGAGGCCCAGGTACCGCTCCGTATTGCGCGCGTCGAGCAATCGCCACGACGGATCCTTCCGTACCCGTTCCACTTCAGCCGCACCTACCACCATAGTCGGGCGAGGCAGTGGCACGAAGCGACGATTTTCTGAAGTCCTCTCGGTCGCCTCGACGGAGAAGTCATTTTTTATCCATTGCTTCCAGCCTCCATCGAGCACGGCAACCATCTCGTGCCCCAGCCATTTCAGCAACCACCACAGCCGGGCAGCAAATGCCCCGTGGCTCTCGTCGTAGGCGACGACCTGAACCCCGACGCCAATGCCTAGCCGGGACATGGTTTCAGCAAAAACATCGATTGGCGGTAACGGATGCCGGCCCGTCTTTCCGGGAATAATCGGCCCTGACAGGTCTTTCTCCAGGTCCACGTACATTGCGCCGGGGATGTGTTGCTCCAGATACGCCTTTCTACCGTAATTCGGGTCGTTGAGCGAAAAGCGGCAATCCGCAATGACCCAGCGGGCATCGTTCAGGTGTTCGAGCAGCTCTTCCGATGAAACCAGGGTGGTAAAAGCCATAGAAGACGTGGCACGAGAGAATCGGTGAAGGAAGCCGGCGCCTACGTTCGGAACATGTCGTTGTAATTGATGCGCGTGTCGATGTCCTGAAATATGCCTTCATCGTCTACGGTCACTTCGACGACGGCTTCCGGGTGATTGAGGATGACCTCTCGGGCGCCGGTGTCACCGTGAAGCTGGAGGAGCTGATTGCGGAAGGCCCGGTGAAAGATGACGGGGTGGCCGCGGTGGCCGTCGATGGTGGGAACGACAATGGACGGCTCCTTCTGAACGGAAAACACGTCCAGCAGCCGTTTGATCGTAGAGGCTTTTATCCCCGGCATATCGGCCAGACAGATCATGTACCCATCCACTTCGGGGCCGATAGCCAGAATGCCTCGCCGTATGGATGTCGACATACCAGCCGCAAATTCAGGGTTGTACGCCACCCGGACGTGGTACGACGCGAGGACATCTCGGATCTGACGGTCTTCGAAACCCGTAACGATAACAATCTCTTCGACCGGCACACTCAGGAGCGTATCCACTACGGTCTCCAGGATGGTCTTATTCCTGAAGGGCAGGAGTAACTTGTTTTCTTCCCCCATCCGCGTGGACTGACCGGCAGCGAGGACGATGGCTGTCGTTTGAGGCATACTCTGTACCCATTACTATCAAAGGAACAAGTATCTGGCGAATGCGGTGCGCGCGGATGCTACAGCATCCGGATGGCATCGTGTATCGGCTCGAGGCGGTGCGAAAGACTCTCGCCGCCCCGTCCATTAAAAACCGCCAGAACCTCAGAAACTATAGAAAGAGCAATCTCTTCCGGAGTTTCTGCGCCCAGGTCGAGGCCGACCGGAGCCCGGAGGAAATCGCACTCCAATTCGTTCTTGTTGAGATCTTTCAGCATCCGGTCCGTACGGCTTCGTGGCCCCAGAACTCCAAGGTACGGTGTAGAGGCGTTGAACAGGAGGGATAAAAACTCACGATCCCGATGGTAATTGTGGTTCATGATCACGACCGCAGTGCGCCTGTCGAGCTTGATACGTTGCGGAAGATCTTCGGGATGCATGACGAAGTAATAGTGAGTCGCCTCCGGGAAAAGGGCGGAGAGCTCTTCCACCGGCCGGTTCCCTACGACGGCCACCTCCCACCCCAGAATGGCGCCGAAACGGACGACGGCTCCGACGTCGTGGCCGTTACCAAGAAGCAGCAACCGGATGGGTGGCTCGATACGTTCGTAGAGGATCTCCACCGCGTCGCCCTCGTGTTCTATCCGGCGGATCGTCGTCGTTCCCCCCGCCAGTGTATCGAGCGCATCCGCGGAAATGTGAACCTCAAAGCTCGGCAAAATGGGTTGGCCGACGGGATCGAGCCCTTCTTGATAGAGCCGATGCCTCGCGAGGCCGGAAGCAAACGCACCCGTTCCCGAAATGACTGTAGCGAGGACGGCGTTTGCGCGGCGTTCCCGGGCAGTCTGAATGAGGAGAAGGGGGTCGTCCGTACGGGAGGGCGTGACGCGCTCGACGAGGATATACACGGTGCCGCCGCAGCCGCTGCCGAAGCCCAGGACCGGATCTGCTTCGGTCACGTCAAACCGGAGCACACGTGGCGTACCTTGCTCGATCACTTCGATTGCGTGCTGCGTCACCTCGTCTTCGAGGCATCCGGCGCTGATCGCGCCCGTCGTCCGGCCGTTTACGTCGACCAGCATACGGGCGCCTGGCCGGCGGTAGGCGGGGCCGTCGATCCGGGCGACGGTGGCAACGGCAAACGCCTCGTTTTGCTGCCTCAAAACGGCATACGCGGCGAGAATGTCGGCGAGGTCGGGCATGGGAATCGGTGTGTGAGCCAGGGATGCGTCCGGTAAAACCGGCGGCTGGATCTCATGTCATTTTACGAGTCCAATATATTGGGTTTCCTCGATTCAAGCGAATATGGACGTATTTCCACCCTATTCGAACGGGCGGGTCCTTTGCACGACCGGAACTAACGGATGCCGATGTCTTTTATCAAAAGGTATCACAAACCGAGCCGGGCGACTGTAATGTACGGCCTGATTTTTATCTCCGAAGTGCTCGTCCGACCTGAATATGCCCGCTGAACCACTCGTCGATACGTTCGGTCGCCGTCATACCTACCTTCGCATATCATTGACGGAGCGGTGCAACCTGAGGTGTATCTACTGCATGCCGGCGGAAGGGGTGACCTTGGCCCCTCGCAGCGACATCCTGACGTTTGAGGAGATCGTCCGGCTGGCCCATCTATTTGTTGCGTTGGGTGTCGACAAAATCCGGTTGACGGGGGGAGAGCCCCTGGTGAGAAAGGACGTCGAAAACCTGGTGGCAAGCCTCGGCCGGATCGAAGGGCTGAAAACACTTGCCATGACGACGAACGGCATGCTGCTCCCACAAAAGCTGCCACGTCTTTTTGCGTCGGGGTTGAACGCACTCAACATCAGCCTGGATACGCTCGACCCGAGGAAGTTCGAGGAAATCACCCGCCGTCCGGGACACGAAAAGGTGCTGGAAGCCATCCGAATGGCGCTCGACTACGGGTACGATCCGGTAAAGGTAAACTGCGTCGTCATGCGTGGTTTCAACGACGACGAGCTGGTGGACTTTGCCGCGTTAACGGAGGACCAGCCCCTCGAAATTCGGTTCATTGAGTACATGCCTTTCGCCGGTAACGGCTGGAATGACCAGCTGCTTGTACCCTACGCTCAGATGATCGAAACCATCGAGCGGCGTTACGGAATGTTATTGAGGGCGTCCAACGGACCGAACGATACGTCGAAGACCTTTCAAATTGAGGGCTTCAGGGGAAAGCTCGGATTCATCACCTCTATGAGCGACCATTTCTGCGCAGGCTGCAACCGGCTGCGGATCACGGCAAACGGCAGCCTGAAGGTCTGCCTGTTCGGCAAAGAGGAGGTGAGCCTGCGGGATGCCATGAGAGCAGGAGCTTCCGACGAAACGCTGACTGACCTGATCCATGCGGCCGTTCTTAGGAAGAAAGCCGCCCACGCCGGCATGTATACCCTCGCGGCATCCGAAAACCGGCCGATGATTCTCATCGGTGGATAAGTTTCACAGTTTCTGGCCGGATCCCACGTTTTCCGGCGTATTGCCGTTCGTTTGTTCCGCTCCTATCTTGAATTGTCTGGGGGGCTGTTTTCAGACGTGAGCATGGGCAAAACGTGTACTGAGGAGCACATGGCAACGGGAAATACATTGACGCATGTTAATCCACGAGGTGGAGTGAACATGGTTGACGTTACAGAAAAAGCGGGTACGTTGAGGACGGCAGTTGCGGAAGGGCGTGTGAAGCTAAGCAGGGAGGCATTCAACCTGGTTGCCGAAAACAAGATGCGGAAAGGCGACGTGCTACTGGTGGCGCAGGTTGCAGGGATCATGGGCGCCAAGCAGACGAGCAAGCTGATCCCGCTTTGTCACGACGTGTTCGTAAAGGGAATCGACGTGGAATTGACGCTCAATGAGGAGCAAAGCTCCGTAGACATCCGTGCGTTCACCAAGACAGTTGGCTCGACGGGTGTCGAGATGGAAGCGCTGACCGGCGTTTCTATCGCCGCCCTGACCGTATATGACATGTGCAAGTCGGTGTCGAAGGACATCGAGATAACGGACATACATCTGCTGGCAAAAACAGGCGGGGTCAGTGGGGATTACCTGAAGGGCGAAAACCCCGAAACCAAACGCTGAGTCAAAACAATGGAAGGTCTTACCATCACCACGGGTATCCTGATCATTGGCCTGGTACTGATCGGGCTTATTTTTTTCTTTCATTTCATCCCGGTTCGACTGTGGTTGACGGCCTATTTCTCGGGTGTGCGCATCAAATTGATCCGTGATCTGGTCGGTATGCGCCTCCGAAACGTTCCGCCGGCCATGATCGTCAAGCCGTTGATTACGGCTCACAAGGCGGGCATTTTTCTGGAAACGCCTCAGTTGGAAGCGCATTATCTCGCCGGCGGTAACGTGCAGAAAGTAGTCAACGCACTCATTTCAGCCGACAAAGCGAACATCGACCTGTCTTTCGAGCGCGCAACCGCGATCGACCTTGCCGGCCGAGACGTGTTCGAGGCCGTGCAGGTATCGGTGAATCCGAAGGTCATCGAAACGCCTGCCATATCGGCGGTGGCAAAGGACGGCATCCAGGTGCGGGCGATAGCACGGGTCACCGTAAGGGCCAACATTGCGCGTCTCGTAGGCGGCGCCGGTGAGGAAACGATCATTGCGCGTGTCGGCGAGGGCATCGTGTCGACGATCGGTTCAGCCGAGACCCACGCAGAGGTGCTTGAAAATCCCGATACCATCTCGAAGGTCGTGCTATCCAAGGGCCTCGATTCGGGGACGGCGTACGAAATCCTGTCCATCGACATCGCGGACGTTGACGTTGGCGAAAACATTGGTGCGAAGCTTCAGACGGACCAGGCGGAGGCGGACCTTCAGGTAGCGAGGGCTAAGGCGGAGGAGCGGCGCGCTGCTGCTGTGGCCCGCGAGCAGGAGATGCGGGCAGCCGTCCAGGAACAGCGCGCCAACGTGGTGGCCGCAGAAGCCGAGATTCCTCGGGCAATCGCCGAGGCCTTCCGTGCCGGCCAGCTTGGCGTCATGGATTATTACAACCTGCGCAATATCCAGGCGGATACCCGCATGCGTGAGTCGATTGGCCGCGGAGATGAGGGAGAGCCCTCCGGGAAGATCTAGCCGGATCGGCAACGATCTTCGCCGCCCGAGTGGGTGCTTTTTACGTGAGGTGGTATGGCTGTTCAAGAAACGAGTATGAGGAAGGCCGCGCGGTACGCCGTCTTTTCGACGATCGGGCTGCTCTGCACGGCACAGGAGATGATGGCGGCGATCCTCGAAGACATCGAGGGAGCCGAGCCGGAGCTCGTTGCCGAGGAGACGCTCGGGCTGGTTTCGATTGCCACGACCCGGGCTGCCGAATTCTCTCTGCGTGAGCAGCCCGAGATCGCCAGTGCACTTCTACCGGCGATGGCCGAGCTGCCGTTCATGTACCGGGATTACCTGATCGGAAGCGCTCTATTGTCGGGAGAGGATGAAGCCCTGGTAGATTCCGACCGGCAGGTGTACGAGCGCCTCAAGCGGAAGTGTGAGTTCTACGACGTTCACCTGCCGCGCGGCCAGTTCCCGGGCGAGCGGGTGCTGGCGGACAAGATGGCGCTCTGGATGGGGCGTATCAGTCCCCCGGGGTTGCCTGAAAAACCGGTGCAACGGCTCGAACGCCTGGAGCTCGTCCCGCTCCTCCTCACCCACCTCAAGATGGTGCTGGCCTTTGGCCGTCACGACGAGCCGCAGTAGGCTCTGTCACTTTTTCGGTGCGTTTCGGGTGATCCGGACCAGGTCGACCCTGTTTGGGGAAGCCTTCAATACGCTGAAGTGGTACGAATCGAGGTCGAACTCCTGTTTTGCGGTCGGGATCGTGCCAAGCTTATCGAGCAGGTAGCCGGCGACGGTTTCGTAGTCCCCTTCCGGTAGTTCAATCCCAAATCGCTCTTCGAGCTCGTCGAGGCGTACACGGCCGCTTACCGTAAACGTGTCGTCGCCCGTCTGGCGGAGTATCTCCTGGTCGGTATCGAACTCGTCCATGATGTCGCCGAAGAGCTCTTCCAGCAGGTCCTCACGGGTGACGAGACCCGCCGTGCCGCCGTACTCGTCGATCACCACTGCGATCGACGTACCCGTCGCAAGAAACTCCTGAAGCAGATCTCTGGAGCGTTTGAGCTCCGGGACGAATTTGGCCGGCCTTACGATTTCTTCGAGTGACTTCGGGCGGTTGAACAGGTCGTAGGCGAACGCCATCCCCACCACGTTGTCGATGTTCTCCCGATAAACGGGCATTTTGGAATGGCCCGTGCTGACGAAACGGTTGTGTACGACGTCGATGGGCGTGTTTTCTTCCAGCGCATAGATGTCCGTTCTCGGCACCATCGATTCCTTTACCCGCATCGAGCTCATGGCGATGACGTTCGATAGCAGGGTCATGCTATCGTCTTGACCGTCGGGTTCCCGGGTCTCGTCGCTTTCGCGGGACCTCAACTCCCACTCGTCCTGGATGAACCGCTGGAAAGCGTCCGCCTGGCCGCCGGATACCATCGCAGGCAAGCTAACGGCCCATCGCAAGATTGCGGTGAGGGGTAGAAGGAGGTAACGTGACACGTGCAGGGGAAGGGCAAGCACGAGCAGGGCATCCGTAGCGACCTCCTGCGTGGTGGATTTCGGGAGCACCTCACCGGCGACGAAAAAAACGGCAGAAGCAAGCAGCATGATGCCGAAGAGCACGGCGAATTTCGCCGCCGTAAATGCTGCCGAAGGCGTCCGTTCAGGTGAGAAGCCGGGGAGCTCTTGAAACCACAGCGTAGCCAGGGTTGCGAAAACGACCAGCGCGACGGTGTACCCGACGACGCACGTCGCCAGATAGGCATTCGGGTCGTCGATCACTTTACGAATGATCGGGCCGGTGAGCCCGGTACGACGGGCCAGTATGCCAAGGCGAAGGCGGTTGGCGCCGATACATGCGACCATCGATCCGGAAAAGAAGAAACCCAGGATCAAGGCACCGATTACGCCGGCAATGATCATACGTGTGCGTTATGGGATCCGAAAGCAGAAGGGTATACGCCGGTCGGGAGTCTATTTACCGCTGAAGCTGGCCTTACGTCTTTCCAGAAAGGCTTGAACGCCCTCTTTGAAGTCCTCTGTACCACAGGCATGTCCGAAGAGGGCTGCTTCGTGGCGTTGCCCTTGGGCGAGTGGACCGTCGCTCGACCGCAGGGCTTCGAGCGCCATCGCCACGGCAATCGGGGCTTTGCTCGCAATCGTTCGGATCATCTCCTTTGCCCGGTCGATCAACGCGTCGGGTGGCACCACGAGGTTGACGAGCCCGATCTCGTAAGCCCGCTGCGCGTCGATGCGTTCACCCGTCAAGATGATCTCGGTAGCGCGGCCGAGCCCTACGAGCCTGGGCAGGCGTTGGGTGCCGCCGAAGCCCGGCAGAATGCCGAGGTTGACCTCCGGCTGCCCGAATACCGCATTTTCCGACGCGATCCGGATGTGGCATGCAAGGGCTAATTCGCAGCCACCACCGAGGGCATAGCCGTTAACCGCTGCGATGACCGGCTTGGACATGGTCTCGATCCGGTCGAAGATCGCCTGCCCACGGGCGGCGAAGCGATAGCCGGATATCGAGTCGAGCTCGGTGAACTGGTTGATGTCCGCACCCGCAGCAAACGCCTTTTCACCGCTCCCCGTCACGATGACCCCTCGTACGTCCTTATTCGAGCGGGCATTGCGGATGCAAAGGTCGAGCTCGGTGAGTACGTCAGAATTCAGGGTGTTGAGCTTGTCCGGACGGTTGATTGTAATCAGGGCGACGCCGTCGGAATCCACGTCGTAGAGGAGGGTTTTGAGGTCCATATCTGGATGGGACAGGGTCTCTGCCGAAGTGGTTTACTCGCGGGTACGGGTCCGGTCCCGAGTCGCTTCCGGGTCCTCGATGTCGAAGGTATCGAGGTCGCCCAGCAGATCGCCCGAGCTGCGGAAGACGTCTTCCATTTCCTCAACGGATGCCTGAGTTTCTTCGACCTCGCTGAGGAGCATGTCGAGCTGGAACGTGATCTCTTCGGGGTTCCGAAGCGTGAGTGACTGCTCGTGGATGTATTTCGTGACGTCCTCGATCGTTTCGAGCTGTGCCTCGATGATGGCGAGGTTTTCCCTGCTCTTCTTGAAGCGTTCGAGGCGCTGTTCGAGAATTTTCAGCCGTCGTTGTTTGATCGAGACCACGCGAGGCGGGTCGTTTTCCATGTCGGTACGGAGCTCCGCGATCGCATTAACGACCTCACCTTCTGTAGACGACTGAATCGAGTGTTCGAAGCGTTCTTTCTGGTAGAGGAGGTTCAGGTACGAATCGAGCAGGCCGTCGATTTTCTGGAGGTGGCTGTTGAGCATGCCCTGAGAGGCATAGCTGAGCTTGCGGTAGTTGGTCTGGATGTCTTTTTCCAGCTTGCGGAGCCGGATGTAACGGCGCTGGCTGTGTTTCGTGAGGAGCTGGAAGATCTCTTTTTGTGAAGGGGGTTTGGCGTGTTCGGCTGCCCGCTGCGAGCGTACGACCCGACGGAAGCGCTCCTGCCGCGGGAGTACACCGAGGTAGATCAGCTCGGCCGCAGCCGCAAGGATGAGCACAATGTTAAACCACGGTTCCGAGCCGCTCAGAAAGAACGCGGTGATCATCGCAGCGATCAGGAACCCGAGGTTCCACGGATTCAAGAAGGCTTCCTTCGAATAATTGATGTCTGATTCGTTCATGAATCTTGTCTCAACGGATTCGGCAAACGCCGCTTTTCCCTCGTTCTGGGCCGGGAGCCGGAGGACGACGGTCGTCAGCGCATCCGGCCGATGGTTTTCTCCGGAGGTTGCCCGGCGGCAGGTAAAGGGTCTTTTTCAACCTTATCTGATGCTTTATCTTCTTTTTTATCAACTGGTTCCGTCGTCTCCCCTCCGGCGAGCAGGCCGCTCTTCATTTCTTCTATCAGCCGCCTAGCTCGAAGGGCTTCCTCTTCTTTCCGGGCTTTTTCCAACTCTTCTTCGAGCGCCATTTCCAGGCGGGCTTCACTCCTTGCCGTCTGGAACAACAGCTCGTCGGCCAGCCTGGTATTCGTATCGAGCAGGTCTTGCGACTCGGTGGCCATGTCCCCCACCACCTGGCTGATCGACCGTTTCCGCTCGGCTTCGCGCAAGGTCTGCTTCAGTTCTCTGAGCTTTCGCAGATGTTCCTTCTCCGCTTCCTTCAATCGCTCAAATTCTTCGCGCGTCATAGCCATAGTAGGTCACTCTGTTTTCGTTCGCTCCTTCCCCATCGTCTTCTCGGCGCGTTCTGCTTCGTCGGGAATTTCGACGCGTGGGGCTTCCTCCTTCGCCGGAGCTGCCGGCTCGGTGATCCCCATCTCGAGCTTGAACTGCTTGACCAGTTCGGAGGCGCGGATCGCCTGGGCGTCTTCCTCGATGCGCAGCGCCTGGGAGTCGACGGAATCGAGCGCCATCTCCATCCGGGCTTCGCTCTTTGCGGTCTGCTCGTTGATCCGGTTGATCATCTCCTCGTGCGTCTGATCGATCCCGCCCACTTCGAACTGTTCGAGCGTGTCGGCCACCTTCGCCTGCCATTTTGCCCTTTCGTGCGCCCGCAGCGCTTCCTTCGCTTCCTGGATCTTACGCTCTTTCTCACGCATGAAGGCCTTTTTCACCTGGAGGGCCTTATCGTAGGCGGCAGAGGCGTACTTGAGCTGTTCCCTCGTGCGGGCCAGGGAGTCGCGCGTGCGTTCGAGCTGGATGGCGTACTGCTGCGCAATGTCATCCCTCCCTGCCTGAATGGCTGCCTTTATTTTCGAGGTCACGTCGGCCACCTCCATCTCGGCACGCTTAACCTCTTTCTGAAGCATGATCACATTCGCCTTCACGGTGGCGATGTTCTCATTCATTTTCGGGACCTGATCGTTCATTTCCCGAATATTTTGTTCGAGGATCAGCTTGGGGTCCTCCATTGCGGAGATGACACCGCCGAATATTGACCGGATGAATCTTGTGAAGCGAGACCAGATGGACATGATGGCTTTGGGGTTTAGGGTATACAAGTAGGCGACAACTCAACTCAAAATAATAGAATTGTCTATCAATGTAACGTATACCAATACGGAAAGATGCGTTATATCCTTTTCAAACGAATACCGTTAGAATGGGTTCACCCAACCGTCTGACGTGTACCGCCCGATCAAAACGGGTTTCTGTGGCGCAGGCACTTCCGCAAGGGAATACGCCTTTCTGACTGCCGAAGAAAACTGTTCATGTAAATCGGTGCGGTCGGTATACAGCGTTGCCAATAGTTCGCCGGGTTCTACGTAATCACCTACCGATTTGTTAAGGACGATTCCGGCCGCCGGGTTTACGGGGTCCTCTTTGCGCAGGCGGCCCGCACCGAGCATTACGGCGGTCCGGCCGAGGAAGTGGGCGTCGAGGTCTGCTACGTAACCCCGGAAGCCGTCAGGCGCGGTTATTTCGATGGTTTTCGTTCGATTGTGGAGCAACGAGGGCTGCCTGACCACGCGGGCGTCACCGTGTTGCGCCTCGACTATCTCGACGAATTTCTCGAAGGCTTCTCCGCTGTCGATGGCCTGCTGCGCTCTTTGCCAGCCCTCATCCGGTGTGGCAGCGGCCCCGCCAAGGCACAGCATTTCACCTGCCAGCGTCGTCGTGACGTCCATCAGGTCTGGTACGTTTTCGCCCTGCAGGCAGCGGATGCTCTCTTCGACTTCAGGCCAGTTGCCGATGGCGCGCCCGAGGGGCACGTCCATGCGGGTTACCCACGCCACCGTCTTTTTGCCGAACCGTTCGCCGATGTCCACCAGCGTCTCGGCCAGCTTGCGGGCATCTGGTTCTGTTTTCATGAAGGCGCCGCGGCCGCACTTGACGTCCAGCACGAGGGCATCGATGCCTTCAGCAAGCTTTTTGCTCATGATGGAGGCCGCGATGAACGGGATGAACTCGATGGTGCCGGTCACGTCGCGGAGGGCGTAGAGCTTTCGGTCGGCGGGCGCGATCTCGGCGGTCTGCCCGATCAAGGCGGCGCCATGTTCCCTGAGGAGACGCTGGTACTCGTCGATGGATACATCCACACGAAAGCCGGGAATGGACTCGAGCTTATCGAGCGTCCCGCCGGTATGCCCGAGGCCTCGCCCGGAAATCATCGGGACGGGCACCCCGCACGCCGCCACGATCGGCGCCAGGATAAGTGAAACCTTATCACCCACGCCACCCGTGGAGTGTTTGTCCACCTTGATCCCCGGAATGTCTGAAAGGTCGAGCACTTCGCCGGAGTAGAGCATGGCATCGGTCAGCGCCGACGTTTCTTCCGGATCCAAACCGCGAAGAAATGCAGCCATCAGGAAGGCGCTCATCTGGTAGTCTGGAATCTCGCCGTTCGTATAGGCCTTGATCAGCCCGGCGATCTCCTCAGCCGTCAGCATGCCGCCGTCGCGTTTGCGTATGATCAGCTCGACCGGATTCAGGTGCGTCATGTATTGTTGGGTGATGGTGGTGAGGTAGTGAGAACGGGTAAAAACGGAAAAGGCGATCCGCAGTATAGCGAATCGCCTCGTTTTCTGAAAAAATTTTGCTCGGGCTACTTCTGCTTGCCGTAGCGCCGCATGAATTTCTCAACTCGCCCGGCCGTATCGACGTACTGACGACGACCCGTGTAGAAGGGGTGGTTCGTCGAGTCGACTTCCGACGTATAAACGTCTTCCTTGAGGGTGGAACGGGTCTCGAACGTGGTGCCGTCGGCCAGGCGTACCGTGATGGGTTTGTAATTCGGATGGATTTTCTCTTTCATGGCGAATATGTCGAAACCGGCGGTTTGCTATCTCCCTTTTCGATTCAAAGCTGAAGAAGATAGTTTACCTATAAAGTAATTGCAAGTTTCCCATTTATGATGTTTTATCCTACGGTCTGAGCGTGTATCAGTCGGGCGATGCTGTTGACGAACGCTTCCGATTCCTGAAGCACCCATTCTGCTTCCTCGCGGGAAACGAGGAATTCGCCGCCGTAGTCGCCAATTTCCTGGAGGGCGGCGCCGCGCTCGATGGCTTCGCGTGCGCGCTCCGGAAGACGCCCCGAGTCGACGTAGAGGGCGCAAAAGCTCGAACGGATGCCGTGATTTGAGCCCGTGCTGTATCCACTCTGGCGGAGAATGGCCTGGGCGGCATAAAACATCGCGAAGTAGGACCTCGACGCGCACGAGTCAAAATCTTCCAGCTCGAGCAGTACGGCAGCACTTTGCAGGTATTTCTGCGCCTTCTTGAGGAGATTACCTACCTGTTCCACGGCGTACTATTCTCGTATTCTTCGAAAGAAAATTGCGCTCTGGCTGGGAGTTATCCATTTACCCCGGAAAAAGCCCATTTGTCGTACGCACACACCGTAATTCACAAGCAAATAACCATCATGCAAAACTGAGCGTCGACCGGCTCAATTCTTTAGCTCACTTTCAATCTGAGCGATGCTGTCGCGGAGCTCGGCAGCGCGCTCGAACTCCAGGTTTTCAGCCGCCTCGAGCATCTCACGACGCAGCTGGGCGATGAGGTCGCGTTTCTGGTCGTCCGTGAGGTACTTGACGACCGGGTCGGCCACCAGCGGCAGCTGCTCGGGGCCGCTGTAGTGGTGGCGCAGGCGCGCCCCTTCACCCTGCTCCTGCGTCTCCTCGGCGATGACCGTGCCTCGCAGAATCTGATCGCGTGACTTGAAGATAGTTCGGGGGATGATGCCGTGTTCTTTATTGTAGGCGAGCTGGATTTCGCGACGGCGGTTCGTCTCGTCCATCATGCGCTGCATGGAGCCCGTGACGGTGTCGGCATACATGATGATGCGGCCGTTGGCGTTTCGCGCCGCGCGTCCAGCCGTCTGGATGAGCGACCGGTCGCTCCGCAGGAAGCCCTCCTTGTCGGCGTCGAGAATCGCGACCAGGGACACCTCCGGCAGGTCGAGGCCTTCGCGGAGCAGGTTGACGCCTACGAGCACCGAAAAATTCCCCAGGCGGAGGTCGCGGAGGATTTCGACGCGTTCGAGCGCGTCGATGTCCGAATGCAAGTACCGGACCTGCACGCCGTATGAGTCCAGGTACTCGGAGAGGTCCTCCGCCATACGCTTCGTGAGTGTCGTCACGAGTACGCGCTCGCCCCGCTCGACGCAGACCCGCACTTCTTCGAGCAGATCGTCGATCTGGTTTTCGGTAGGACGGACTTCGACGGCAGGGTCGGGGATGCCGGTCGGGCGGATAATCTGCTCGACGAATACACCGCCGCTTTTTTCCAGCTCGTCGTCGCCGGGTGTCGCGGTAACGTAGATCACCTGATTCTGGGCGGCTTCAAACTCTTCGAACGTCATCGGGCGGTTGTCGAGCGCCGAAGGGAGACGGAAGCCGTGTTCGACGAGGGTCAGCTTTCTTGCCCGGTCGCCGTTGTACATCGCCCGCACCTGCGGCAGGGTCACGTGGCTTTCGTCGACGATGAGCAGGAAGTCTTCCGGGAAATAGTCGAAGAGGCAGTAAGGACGCTCACCGGGTTGGCGGCCTGAAAGGTGGCGCGAATAATTCTCGATGCCGGAGCAGTAGCCGACCTCCTTCATCATCTCGATGTCAAACAGCGTACGCTGTTCGAGGCGCTGTGCTTCGACGAGCTTGCCTTCGTTGCGGAGAACGGCAAGCCGCCACCGCAGCTCTTCCTCGATGCTCGCGATGGCCCGCTCGAGCTGGTCCTCCGGCGTGACGAAAATTTTGGCTGGGTAGATCGTCAGGTGATGAAGATCCTTGAGGGACTGTCCGCTTACCGGATCGAACGTACCGATCCTCTCGATCTCGTCTCCCCAGAACGAGATCCGGTAGGCCGTGTCCTCCATGTAGGCGGGGAAGACTTCGACGACGTCGCCGCGCACACGGAACGTTCCCGGCTCAAACTCGACGTCGTTCCGGTTGTAAAAAATGCTGATGAGCTGATGCAGCAGGGTGTTGCGCTCGATCTCGTCGCCCACCTGTACCTGTACGATCTGAGACTTGTATTCGTCGGGCGAACCGAGGCCGTAAATACATGAGACGCTTGCGACGACGATCACGTCACTTCGGCCGGAGACGAGCGAACTCGTCGCCCGGAGGCGCAGCCGGTCGATCCGGTCGTTGATCGACATGTCCTTCTCGATGTACGTATCCGAGTGGACGATGTAGGCTTCCGGCTGGTAGTAGTCGTAGTAGGAAATGAAGAACTCGACTGCGTTATTCGGGAAAAACTGCTTGAACTCGGCGTAGAGCTGGGCGGCGAGCGTTTTGTTGTGGCTCATCACCAGCGTCGGCCGGTTGACGTTCTGAATGACGTGGCTGATGGTGAACGTTTTGCCCGTACCCGTCGCACCGAGCAGCGTCTGGTGTTTGTCGCCGCGGAGCAGCCCTTCGGTCAGCTCGGCGATGGCGCGCGGCTGATCGCCCGTCGGTTCGAATTCTGAAATGAGGTCGAATCGATACTCCGCCTCAACCTGTCTCATTTTAATCCTGGTCAAAACCGGTATGAATCAAAATACGTTGAACCGGGAGGATAGAAACAGGTTGCGTCAGCGTTATGTCACCCGGTGAAGGGAGATGGTATGGTTGTGGCATTGGGAAAAAGGTGACGCCATTTTCATTTATAACGATGGAATCGCGGCGCTGGTGTACCTTTTTGGCCACACCGGTGTGTCTTTTCCCGGTGGAGCATCGCTGAAAAAACTCGACAACGACTGTGCGACTATTGCTGCGGCTTGCCTTCGTACTGCTTCTTTGCGGATCGGGAGCGGCAGGGGCGAGCGCCCAGATTTATAAGCTCCCCCATCCGGATACCACCCTGGGTAATTTTTTCGGAGCGGCCGTCTCCATCGAGGGCAACCGGGCGCTCGTGGGAGCGAGCGCCGAAGACGTATGCGGGGAAAGCTCGGGTGCAGCCTACATTTTTGAACGCGAAGCCGAAGGGGAGACGTGGAAGGAGGTTGCCAAACTGACCGCATCCGACTGTGCGGCCGGTGATTTTTTTGGCCGCTCCCTTTCGCTCAGCGGCGATCGTGCCCTGATCGCCGCGGCAGAGACCTTTTTTAATACCTACGCCTCGAACGCCGCCTACATCTTCGAGCGTGACAGCACAGGCACCTGGCGAGAAGTGGCTCGGCTGACCGGCGAATACGGTGCGGACGAAGGGTCGTTTGCGTCGTCGGTGTCGCTCGACGGCGACCGCGCGCTCATCACCACCTCGGGGGATCCGGCAGGCAAGCCCGGTGCGGCCTACATCTACGAAAGGAACGAGCAGGGCGTGTGGGCAAAGGTCGCCCGACTCGCGGGGAGCGGCGATCCGCGTGAGGGGGTCTTCGGGGGGTTCGGATGGCTCGATGGGGATCGTGCGGTAGTGACGGCCTCAACTTACTACCGGTACAAGCCCGGCTCGGTTTATCTCTTCGAGCGAAACGCGGCGACGGGGACCTGGGAGGAGGTGCAGCGGATCACCGGCGTCGACGACTTCTTCATTTCAGTGGATCTCGACGGTGACCGCCTGATCGTGGGCGAGAGCAGGGGTGGCTGGCGTGGCTCGGGTATCGTGAGCCTGTACGTCCGCTCGGCGTCGGGAAAGTGGGTTCTCGCCCAGACGATCGAGCCGTCCTACCCCTACGAGTACGGCGCTTTCGGAACGGAGGTCGCGCTCAAGGGCGATTACGCCCTGATCGTGGGTTACGACGAACAGCTCGGCTTCTCGTTCAACGTCGACCGCGTGGTCTACCTCTTCAAACACGGCGCCGACGGGAAGTGGCGGCAAGTCCGCGTGATCGACGTGGGGGAGGTGGCGTTCGGAACGGCCGTAGACGTGGGTGAGAACTGGGCGCTGATTGGCCAGGCCTCGGAACGCGAAGCCGGTTCCGTCTACGTCATCAATCTGCCCTGAGGGATTACTCGAACACGGCGATCACCGGGGCGTGGTCGGAGGGCTTGGCGCCTTTCCGTTCCTCCCGGTCCACGTAGGCGTCGACACATCGCGCGGCGAGGGGCGCTGTGGCCCATATCTGGTCGATGCGGAGACCGTCATTTTTGGGGAACGCAAGCGCGCGGTAGTCCCACCACGAGTAGATCCTGTCTTCGGGGTGTATGAGACGCATCGTGTCCTGGAGGCCCCAGGAGACCAGCCGGGCCAGCGCCTGGCGAGACTGTTCGTCGAAGAGCACGGTGTTTCGCCAGACGTCGGGTCTTGCCACGTCGATCTCTTCCGGCGCCACGTTAAAATCGCCGCAGACGAGAAGAGGCGTGGCGGGATCGAAGTTGTGCTCCAGGTAAAGCCCGAGGCGCTCGATCCAGTCGAGCTTGTACGCGTGCTTTTCCGAGCCGACGGTATCCCCGTTCGGGACGTATACGCTGAGCACGTGCAGGTCCTCGAACTCGACGTCGATGAGCCGCGCGCTCTCCCCATCCCATCCACCGGAGAACCCGTACCGGACGTCGACCATCTCGCGGGTCGATAGAATGGCGACGCCGTTGTAGGTCTTCTGCCCGTATACGGCCGACGTGTAGCCGGCTTCTCTCAGCAGGTCGTAGGGGAAAATGTCGTCCGTAACCTTGATCTCCTGCAGGCAAACGACGTCCGGCCGTTCCTTGGAGAGCCAGGCGAGCAGGCGTTCCGACCGGGCGCGTATCGAGTTGACGTTCCAGGTAGCGACTTTCATGTGACGCGATGAGGCAGTGGTTGTAAAGAGCGTTGCACCCTACAAGATATCCTTCGGTAGAGGGGCAGTCTATAGGTATATGCCTGTGATTGCAAGGGCTGTTTCGAGCAAACCGCCGGATGTTATCGACTAGTTATCCACAAATACGTAACTCCTTGGAAAATTATGGAAGTCAATTCAAAGCACGCGAATTGATGAAGAAAAACCGGTTCGAGGAGAGATTACCTGTGCAATACGCCTTTTCTAAGATGTAAAAAATAAGAGATTTATGAGGTAATAATTTTTGGCCTATGTGTAGTGTTTGGTTTTTGTGGCGCATTTGAGGCATCCAGGTCGCGGAGATATGGGCGCTAATCCGGTGGACTATCCACCCGTTATCCACATTGACTGCGTCAACATGTGTGGGGTATGACGGGGTTTCTTTTGGTAAGATTTCGCTTTTCGAAACGGCTCCCGGAGGAAAAAATGTAGCCCTGAAGGCCGGTAGGTACGACTCCCCCTTGACAGGGACCATTGGAAAGAATATTATATGTTCAGATATATGTATAACTTTTCCAACAAAAAGCTGAACGCCGACGAATGACGTTCCTGGTTTCCTTCGAGTATTGCCCGGTCGTGAAGGAGGAGGTTGCGGGGAGCAGGATGGGATCTCTTCGTTTTCCGTCTGACGTGATGATGTGACGTATTGCAGCGGTGCCTGATTGTTTCCATGTGTGAGGTTCACGGTGATTCTATGCGGACGGGTTGTTTGCACATATCGGCGTTTCCGTCGTGGGTATTCGAGCGGTTGGAAGGGGCAAGCCGTCGTGTGGTGGTGATGGAGTCGGGCCGGGTGATTGCCTTCAGCCACAGTCTTCGGCAGGCGGGGATTCTGGTCGGGATGCGTGTGGAGCGTGCGCGGAGCCTGGTGCCGGATGCGGTGATTCGGGTGCGGGATCGCACGCTCGAGCAGGCAGGCTGGGAGGGGGTCCTTTCCGAGCTTCACACGATCACGCCTTTTCTGGAAAGTGACGGGCCGGGGTCCGCTTTTTTTGCCGCTCCCGACCTGCCGCAGGTGCGTGACGTGGCGGCCCGCCTGCGCGCGCACGTCGGGGTGGCCCCTTCGCGGTCTGCGGCTCTTTTAGCGGCTCATCGAGCGGCGGTAGGGAACGTGATCGTGCTGGAGCCGGCTGACGTCAAAGGTTTCGTGGATCGTTACGAGGTGTCTTTGCTGGAAACCCTGGGTTATTCGGCGGAGCTAATCGAGCATCTGGGTTATTTCGGGTACCGGCGGCTCGGTCAGGTTGTCACCCTTTCGCGCCGCCACCTCGAAGTGCAATTCGGAGATGAGGGGAAACGGTTGTACGCGTTGCTTCATCCCGAGCGGGAACGCCCGGTCCCGTTGTACCAGCCGCCGCCGGTGATTGCCTGTGCGTATGATTTTGATTTTTCCTGTCGCGAGCCGGGCGACGTGTTACCGGTGCTCGATCATCTGGTGAAGGAAGCGGCTTCGAAATTGCAGGAGTGTACGTGCCGGCGGCTCCGGATCATCCTGCGCGCTCGCAAGAGGGAGGCCGCCCTGGAGGCGTCCCGGATATTCCCGGAGCCGGTCCGCAGCTCCCGGTACCTTTACCAGACGGCCTGTACGCTGCTCATGACCCTTCTGGAAGAATCGCTGGAGATCGAATTGCTGGAGGTCGAGCTGGGCACGCTACGGCCGATCCAGCCGGTGCAAGCAACGCTGTTCCGTGAGCGTCCGAGCGTGCGGCACGCCGTTGAGATGATTCACAAAAAGTATCCGGGGATTCTCAAGAAAGCCGTCCTTCATCCCTATGCTCTTTTTCCGGAGGAGCGCATGAATCTGATCCCGTCGGAGTGAGTCCGGATCCCGATGTTTACCCACCTGCACGTTCGAAGCTGGTTTTCTTTTCTGGCCGGTAGTTCTTCACCGGAGCGTCTGGTCGGAGAGGCGTCCCGGCAGGGAATGAGCAGCCTGGCCCTTACGGACGTGAACGGGGTTTACGGCGCCGTACGTTTCCAGAAAGCCTGTGTGGAGGCGGGGATCAAGCCGATATTTGGCGCCGAGGTGCGGGTGGGAGATCACGTGCTGGTGCTGCTCGCGGCGTCCCACGACGGGTACGCCAACCTGTGCCGCATTTTGACCGAGGCTCACCTGAACAGCCGGGAGGAGCCGACGGTCGGCCTGGAGGTCCTCGAGCAGCACGCCGGGGGCCTCTTCTGCCTGACGGGGACGCAGGAAGGCCGTCTGTGGCGCCTGCTGCACGAACGGCGGCCGGATGCCGTCCGCACCTGGGTGTTGGACCTGAAGGCGATTTTTCAGGATCGTCTCTCGATCGAAGTGGCGCATCACCTGTTCCCCGACGACACGCGCCGGGTTCACCACCTCCGCGAGGTGGCGCGGCAGACGGGGGTTCCGCTGGCAGCTACCGGCGACGTCCGGTACGCGCATCCGGACGACTACCGGCGGTACGATCTGTTTTTGTGCATACGTCAGGGTATCACGATTTTTGATCCGCACCCCGGCCGTCCGGGTAACGCGGAGGCTTACCTGAAGGCCGAAGCCGAGCTCCGGAAGCTCATTCCTTATCCTGAGGCTTTCGACCGTGCGCAGGAGATCGCCGATGCCTGCCAGGTGGACCTGCTCCCCGGGCACCTGATTCCTCCGGTCGCCCACATCCCGACCGGTCTTCCGCCCCGTGAGTACCTGCATCAATTGTGTACGTGCTCGCTGGAGGCGCGCTATCCCGGTGCGATGCGGGAGCGCGCGATGAGCCAGCTACGCCGGGAGCTGGACGTGATCGGGAAGCTCGATCTCGACGAATTCTTCCTGGTCGTCCACGAGATCGTAAGCGAGGCGCGGCGGCGGGGCATCCGCTGCGCCGGGCGAGGGTCCGCCGCCAACTCGATCGTCGCCTACCTGCTGGGCATTACGGCCGTCGACCCGATCGCGCACAACCTGCTTTTCGAGCGTTTTCTGCACGGCGGGCGGAAGGGGACGCCGGACATCGACGTGGACTTCGACTCCGAGCGGCGCAACGAGATCATCAACTGGATGGAGGAGCGGTTCGGGATCGAGCAGACGGCCATGACGGCCACCGTGACTACCTACCGGTTGCGATCGGCTCTTCGCGACGTGGCCAAGGCGCTGGGATGGCCGCTCGACGTCGTCAATCAGCTGACGAAGGCCGTCCCTTCGCGTCGTGCCGGAAGCGTAAGGGAGTACCGGGTGGCGCTCGAGCGGGTGCTCGGCCCTTCTCCACTTTTCGAAAGGCTGCTGGATGCGGTGGAGGGACTGGAAGGGTGTCCCCGGCACCTGGGGCTGCACTCGGGAGGCATGATTCTCTCCCGGCACCCGCTCTACCGGTTCAGCCCGGTTCAGGTGTCGGCGAACGGGGTGAAGGTGGTCCAGTTCGATAAAGACGACGTGGAAGCGCTCGGCCTGGTCAAGTTTGACGTGCTCGGCTTGAGGATGCTGGCCACGTTGAGCGAAGCCGAGGAGATGGTGCAGCGCCACCTGCGCCGGAGCCTGGACCTCGACGGGCTGCCGCTCGACGACCGGCGCACGTTCAACCTCATCCGGTCGGGTCGGACGCTCGGGGTTTTCCAGATCGAGTCTCAGGGTCAGCTTCACCTGCTGGCCCAGCACCAGCCCGAGACGTTCGGCGACCTGATCAACGAGATCGCGCTTTTCAGGCCGGGGCCTCTGCAGGGCGGCATGGTGCATCCGTTCATTCGCCGCCGGCGGGGCCAGGAACGGGTCGAGTACGAACACCCCGACCTGGAGCCGGTGCTGAAGGATACGTACGGCGTCATATTGTTTCAGGAGCAGGTGCTCGACATCGCGCACCGGTTTGCGGGGATGTCGCTCGAGGAGGCAGACCAGTTTCGGCGGCTCATGTCGAAGTTTCGCGATCCGGGCGAGATGGAGGAGATGAGGGAGCGTTTCGTGGCGGGCGCCATGCGCCGGGGAGTGGCTGAGAGCGTTGCAAACAGCGTGTTCGACAAGGTCGCCAATTTTGTGGGATACGGCTTCTGCCGCAGCCACGCGGCTGCCTTTGCAAAGACCGTGTATCAGTCCGCTTACCTGAAGTGCCACTACCCGGCGGCCTACATGGCGGCGTTCATGCAACACCGCCCGGGGATGTACAACCAGATGACGCTGGAGGAAGAGGCGCGCCGGTGCGGGGTGCCGGTCCTGCTGCCGGACATCAACCGGCCACTCATGCGGTTCGACATCGAGCGCCTGCCTAACAAAAAGATGGCCATTCGTAAGCCGCTCACGTCGATCGACCAGCTGTCGCTCGAGGATGCCCGGCGCATCGTGTGGGAGTACGTGCAGCGCCCGTTCACGAGCGTGGAGGATGCGTACAGCCGGGTCGAGATGGAGATCGACGCCTGGCGGAGCCTCGCGCGTTCGGGGGCAATGGACGGCCTCGCCGGCGACAGCCGCCGCGCGCTCTGGGAGGTGGGCGTTCTATATCGGCGGATGGGGAAATCCGGCCGGCGCCCAACCCCGGCCCTTTTCGACCTCCCTGTCGTGACCGACCTCGACATACCGGATCTGCCTGCGCTGACACAGGCCGAACGTCTGAGCTGGGACTATCAGACGCACAACGCCGCTCGCCTGCATCCACTCGTTTTGCAGCGGCGTACGCTGAACGCGCTCGAGATCCGCCCGATCAAGACGTGTTATGCCTTCGGCCGCACGCTGCCGCTCACGCGGCAGGGCCGTCGACCCATCGTGACGGTCGCCGGTATCGCAATTTTGCGGCAGCGGCCCCCAACGGCCAAGGGCGTCCTGTTCGTGACGCTCGAAGACGAAACCGGCTTCATCCAGTGTGTGGTCCGCCCGCAGGTCATGGAATACCTGGACCACCTGTTGAGGCAGCCTGCCCTGATCATCAGGGGAGAACTCCACGGGACGGGCAACTGGCGCGGGCTGGTCGTCACCCAGGCGTGGCGACTGGACGGCATCTTCGGCGGCTACGAAGGCCACCTCTCGTATGCAGACGGGCGAGACCGGTGGGTCAGAAGTTTGGAAACGGCCGTTTCCACGTCGTGACCTTCACACTGATTTTTGCACGCGAAGGCGCGAAGAGGGATATAAGGCGTGATGTTAGAGGATTCGGGTGTATTACCCTAAGTCGATGCCGATTGCCCTTTTCCAGCGAGACACCCCCGTAAGCCCCCTCGAGGGGGGCTGTTATTCATTGCTATTCAGATACCACATAGCTGGAAAAATGGCACAGATCCACCGTCCCCTAGAGGGGACAACAGGGGTGTGAAAAGGGCTGGCAAAACCCTGAATAGACCTACATACCCCTTCTCAAGAGAGCCACCAATCAGTTGACGATCATCGTCGAGGGGACGTCGACGAATCCGTCTCCGAGGGAATCGTGCCCGGCGGGGGTATCGAGCAGAGGGAGCGGGTGGAGGACGTGCCGATACACGCCCCGGTCGAAGTCGACCACGATGGAGGCCTGTGCTTCTTCGAAGCGGCTCAGGACGTCAATCCGGCGGAAGGTCGGTCTGCCGTCGACGGGACGACGCAGAGAAAGGATGATGTCGGCGGCGCCGGCCAGCTTGCCGAGCCGTTCGATCGAATCGCTCAGACCGGCGTCTTCCGAATGGAACTGATGGAAAACCGAAACCACCGCGATTCCCCGGTCGGCTGCTTCCTGGAGGGGTTCGATCAGGCCGGGTGCAGTAAAATCGTCTACGTTCGAGCCGACGCCGGCAAAGCGATTGAGTGAATCGATCATCAGCACGCGCCCTCCGAGGCGTATGCACTGATCGGCGCTGGCGCGGACGAGCTGCGCCCAATCGAAGCCCCGGGTACGGCCGGCGTGGAGTACGCTCAGACCCCGGAGAGCCTGCCGGTCGGTCAGCCCGACACTCCGCAGCGCACGATTGAAGCTGCCCACTCCCTGCTCGGTGAGATAGACGACGGGTGAGCCGTCCGTGGATTCCTTCAGAAAAGGTGTCCCCGTGAGGATGCTGCGGGCCAGGTTGAGGAGCCACGTGGTTTTACCGCTTACCCTCAGGGCGCCCGTGACGAGGGTGAGCGCCCCCTCGGCGATCCAGGGCTTCAGTATCCAGGAGGCGCGGGCGGTCCCCTGCAAACAATACGACTCACCGGACCGGAAAGGCAGCAACGATGCGACGGCTTCGTGTGAAGGCGCCGGTGTGGCTACTGTTTCGGAGGGAGCTGCCGTGGGGACGTGGCAGCACTGCAAGAGCCACGATGGCGCCGGCCGCAGGTCGGTATGATCCGGATGTTCGACCCAGCGCAGGGTGGAGCGATGATCCCACCAGTCGTACGGCGGCACGGCGACGAACGCGCCGTCTCCGTAAAGCCGCACGCCGCGCCCAAGCTCGACCTCGTCAGGAACGTCTCCACCGGGATGGCGAAAGAGGAAATACCGGCTCTTGCCGGCAATCCCGTACTCAGGGGTCACGCCGATCCTTTCGTGCCGCGTCTCGAGTGCGTGCAGCGTACGAGCGCCGTCATTCAGCAGATCAACCGCCAGGACAATGACCCCGGAGACCTTTCCGGTTACCAGACCGATCCCGCTTTCCTTCCAGAGGTCTCCCCAGCTCAGAATGTCCCGTTCATCCCTGGAAGACTCCGCAGGCCAGTCGGAAAAGCGTGGATGTGCACCCGGATGACCGCACGAAGGGTCCCCGCACGAGCATTTTCCATTCCTCTCCTCTACGTGCAACGGAATGAGGTGCCAACCTGCGCCTGCATATTTGAGTGCCGAAACAATCCAACCGTTGTCGCCGGACATACCGTTAACCGACCCATACATTGGTAGAAGCAGGAAAGCCAGATCAGAGGAGGATCTGCGGTAACTTGTAACTATATGGAAAACGAGCTAACAATCCAACTTTACTTACGAACGATTTATCCACAGATAAGTCGTTCATAAATGTGAACATATATCTGTATTTACAGGATAATTTTTGCCTCCCTATACAGTGTCTCCTATATGTGCACATTCGTCAGGGATCGTTATGTCCGTCGAGCAGCAAATTTCGATCCCGCATTCGGCCTATGCGAGCGGCCATTGGCTATATAAGCCTAAAATACATTCGTTTACAAGATGAGAATGAGCCGGAGAATCCGCCGCCGCTCATCTTCACGTCGTGTTACGGGTTTCGTTTTTGGATACGGGTTGGATAGATTGTTCCTGTTGGGTAAAATCAGATACGGCTAACGTTAAATACGGAAAAAAGAGCATTTAAACATAGAAGTGTTTGACCAGATTTCGTACGAAATTGTTGGTATCCGTACGAAAACAAGAGGTAAGAGGTGACCCCAAAAACGGCGTGTCGGGCACAATTATTGTAAAACGGCTTGCTCTCAGTACGCAGCGTGTACGCGAGCCGTCTGGAAAGGCTGGCTGAAGGAGAGAATGACGCCGTCGGGGTCCTGGATCGCAAACTCGCCGTGCCCGAACAGCGTGCGCTCGATATCCCGCACGATGTGTACCTGTTTTCTGATCCGATTGTAGAGGGCAAAGACGTCGGATACGTAGAAGTGGAGGATCACACGGTCTTCCGGATCGATGGCGCCTAAGTTCGATCCGGTGTGCTCGGCTGATCTGGATCGAAACATAAGTTCAACATTTCCCAGTCTTATGCGGGCACGTGTCATGTATCCTTTTCCCGAAATGCCGATGAGTTCGAATCCGAGGACGTGTCGGTAAAACTCTACTGTGCGGGTGACGTCCTCGACTGGCAGGCTGGGTACGATGTTGAGCATGGCTTTCTCGGGCGTTCGTGAACGAGAGATTATACCTTGCTTTTCGGGTACGTGCAAGTTGGGTGTGTCGGCGCGAACGTCGGGACGATAATTTGATACGCGAAAAAGTCACGTCATTTGCCTCGGCGGCGCGGTGAGGGGAGCATTCATACAGAAATGCATACGAATTCAGGGAGAATTAAGGCGATTTTCATTCATGCAGTCTCACCGACCTGCCTCATTCGTTGCTCCGGAGAAGGCTGATGAAACGGTCCATATTGGCACGCGAAGACGCGAAGAGGAAGGAGGGGTGTTTCCTTTAATTCGATGCCGATTGCCCTGATTCCGCGAGACACCCCCAAAGCCCCCTCGAGGGGGCTGTCGATTTCTGCCATTCTCGAACCTATCGCCAATGCCTACGAGTATATTATTGATCCAACCGTAGGAACAGTCTAACCATCCCCTTGAGGGGATCATAGGGGTGTAACAAAGGACTGGCACAGTCTTTCTCCGGACCCAGATACCTTCATCGCGTGAGACGTTACTTCTTGAAAGACTGCTTTATCCGACTCACGCAGACAGGAGGTCGGCGAGCTGTTCCCACTGGTCGTATAAATCCTGGAGCTCTGTTTTGACCGTTTCATAGGCGGCGGTGGTCTCCTGGGCTTTGGCGGGGTCGGTGTACAGGTCGGGATTCCCCAGGAGCTCCTCGAGCTCCGCTTTCCTGTCCTCTTTTTCGAGGATTTCCGCCTCCAGCTCTTCGTACCGTTTCTGGAGTTGTTTGGGCGTAAGGGCGCTAAGGTCGGCGTCGCCCGTGGCTTTGCTTTCTCGGTAGAGACGGTTGCGTTCCTCGGCCTCCCTGCGTTTCTGCTCCTTGTTCTTCGGCCCTCTCACACGTTCGTCCTGTCCGTTCGTTGGGAGGGGGACGCTGGTTTGCCGGGCTTCTTCTTCAGCCTGAAGGCGGCTTATGGTGCCGTGCTGGATTTGCCAGAGATAATCGGAATAGTTGCCGATGAACTCGCGAACGCTGCCGTGACCGACCCGCCATATTTTGTTTACCACCTGATCGAGGAAGTGGCGGTCGTGGCTGACGATGACGAAGGAGCCCTTGTACTGGGATAAGGCCTCGATCAGCACCCGGATGGACTGCATGTCGAGGTGGTTGGTGGGCTCGTCGAGGATCAGGAAGTTGGCGGGCCGGAGCAGGGTTCGCGCGAGGGCGACACGGCTTTTTTCTCCGCCGGAGAGCACGTTGATCTTTTTGAAGACGTCGTCTCCGGTGAAGAGGAACGCACCGAGGAGCGAACGAATCTCGGTGTCGCTCTGTCCCCGCGCGTGCTCTCGCAAGGCATCGATGATGGTATCGTCGGGTCGGAGCGTATCCGCCTGGTGCTGGGCGAAATACGTCAGCTCGACGTTGTAGCCGAGCGTGCGTGTACCGTCGAAAGGCTCGGTGCCGCAGAGCATGCGTGCCAGCGTCGATTTTCCTGAGCCGTTTTTGCCGATCAGGGCGATTTTGTCGCCTCGTTCGATGGTAAGCGGGCCGGCATCCACGAATACGCGTACGTCGCCTTCCGATCCCGAGTAGGTTTTCGAGAACCGGGACAGCTCCATCACGACGCGTCCCGAGCGCCGGGGTTCGGGGAAACGGAAAGAGATCGACGCCTCGTCGGTCGGCGGTGGTGGTATTCGTTCGAGCTTCTCGAGCTGTTTTATGCGGCTCTGTACCTGCCGGGCTTTGGTCGCCTTGTAGCGGAACCGTTCGATGAACCGCTCGGTGTCTGCAATCTCTTTCTGCTGGTTTTCGTAGGCCGCCTGCTGGAGCAAACGCCTGGCCACGCGCTCTTCAAGGTAGAACGTATAGTTGCCCGCGTATTCGGTAAGTTTTCCTCCGGAGAGCTCGGCGATGGACGTGACCATCCGGTCGAGAAAGTACCGGTCGTGTGAGACGATGGTGACCGTTCCCCGATAGCTCTTCAGATAATTTTCGAGCCAGTCGATGCTATCGATGTCGAGGTGGTTGGTGGGCTCGTCGAGCAGGAGGAAGTCGGGTTCCTGGAGGAGCAGGCGGGCGAGCGCCACGCGCATGCGCCAGCCGCCCGAGAACGTGTACAGCGGCCGATGCAGCTCGTCCACTTCGAATCCGAGACCGAGGAGGACGGCTTCCGTCCGGTCTTCGATCCGGTGTGCTTCCAGCGTCGCGAGCTCTGCGTGGAGGCGTTCGAGCGTGTGAAGCAGCTTCAGGTACGACTCGCTTTCGTGGTCTTCCGCCGCCGCGATGGCTTCGGTTACGGCAGCCTCTTCGGCCTGGAGGGCAAGGATATTGTCGAACGCCCGAAGCGCCTCTTCGAGAACCGTCCGCTCGCTGCCGGCTTCGTGTACGTCCTGTTGCAGGTATCCAACGGTGACGGAGCCGTTTCGGGAAACAGTGCCGGCGTCTGGAGCCTGCTGACCGGCAATGATCCGGAGCAGGGTCGTCTTGCCGGCTCCGTTAGGACCGACCAGGCCAATTCGCTTGCCGGGCTTTAGCGTCCACGTGACGTCGTCGAGGACGACCTGCCCACCGAAGGCGACTGAAATACCGTTGAGCTGAATCATGAGTTGTAGTCGAATCGAACGCGGCACCTGCACAACCGGTAACCGGTCGGGTCTCACTCATGACGAGCGCTCAGGTTTCAGAATCAATCGTTTAAAGGGCGTGGATTTTCCGGCGCATTGAGGGCTCGCGGCGCCCGGACTCAATACGCATTTTCACTGATCAACCCCTTCCAGATGGTCAGCCACATGATCTTGAAGTCGAGGCGGAGCGACCAGTTCTGGATGTAGTAGAGGTCGTATTCGATGCGTTTTTCGATTGACGTGTCGCCGCGCCAGCCGTTGACCTGCGCCCAGCCGGTGATGCCGGCCTTGGCTTTGTGGCGCAGCATGTACCGCGGAATGTGCTTCCGGAAGTCTTCGATGAAGACGGGCCGCTCGGGGCGCGGCCCGACGACCGACATGTCACCCTTCAGCACGTTGATGAACTGGGGAAGCTCGTCGAGCGAGGTTCTGCGCAGGATCCGGCCGACCGGTGTGGCGCGATTCTCGCCGGGCTTAGCCCACACGGGGCCCGTCTCGGCTTCGACACCGACCGGCATCGAGCGGAATTTGAGCATGTAGAAGCGATGGCCGTTGAGGCTCATTCGCTCCTGCCTGTAAAACACCGGCCCGGGGGAGGAGAGCTTGACGCTGATGGCGATGAGCAGGAAAAGCGGTGAAAGGACGACCAGCACGACCAGCGAGAACACGACGTCCACTGCCCGCTTGATGAACCGGCGGATTTCGAGCGGGGCTTCGTCGATCAGGTGAATGACCGGCAGGCCGTCGATGTCGGTGACCCGGCTGTTGATGATGTCGAACTGGAAGAGGTCGGGTACGAGGAATACGTGGGCGGAATACACGGAAAGCTCGTTCACCAGCTTTTCGGTATGCGCCACGGCAGAGAGCGGAAGGGCAATGTATACGTAATCGATTGGTTTACCGGTCTGCTCAAACCGGTCCATGACGGCGCTGACCTCGTCTGACTTCCCGAGCACGTCCGGCAGGTGCGTCTTGTAGTCGTCGAGGAAGCCGACTACCTCGAGGCCCATCCACGGGTACTGTTTGAAGGCGCGCTCGAGCCGTCGGCCTGCTTTTCCTGCCCCCACGATCAGCACCCGTCTCAGGTTTTTACCGCTCAGGCGCGCCCTGCGTGCAATGGTGTACAGCACGAGGCGCAGCAGGATCATCAGCGTCGGCGTCAGCACACCAAACAGAATCATGTGCAGACGGGAAAAGTACAGCGTGCGGTAAAACGACAGCGAGGCGGCTACGACGAGCAGGCCGAGGCCCACCGATTTCGCCACGCTAAAGACCAGCAGTGGGAGCCGTTGCGCACGGTCGGCGGCGTACAGGCCTGACGACCAGAACACAATGGACGAGACGAGCAGCACCCACGGGAGAAATTGAAGATAACGTAGCAACGAGTGCCACTCGGGCGGTGTCAGAAGCTCGAAGCGGATATAGTACGCCAGGATCCAACCGGCCGCGACGAGTACAAAATCTGCGACAAATAACAATCGCTGGTATAAGCGACTTTGCTCCTGCAACATGATACGCTAAAGCGATAGGTCAACTGAATTTACCGATGCCGTAGCCTTATTTCATGCGTATCTGAATGTGATTGCGGAATGCAGGGAGAGGGACGCCGTGCTGCATCCCACAGGAATCCGGTGTGCTTCCACCGGACGGATTGTCGTACGAAAAATGGCGAAAACCGATTCGAATACGCACATAAGATATTAATATGTTCGTGAATCTGCCCGTCTTTTTTCTACTTTCATTCTTTTCTCTTTCCTATGGTTATTTATGAGCTGGATTTTCGCAACCGTCGGCGGGTCGGATGAGCCAGAAGATGCAGCCCGACTGGATCGGATGCTGCCGGCTGCGTCTCTGCGGATACAGCGGCCGGGCCTGTTCGTAGCGGCAGCCGGTCCGCCCCTGACGTGCAGGTGGGGAGGAGAGGAATCTGCCGATTCGGGAGCAGGATGGGTGGTCGTCGGTATGGGCCTGGAGTGGCGAGAAGGCCGCACAGTGGTGCTCTCCGATGCCGATTGGCGGGGGATCCTTTCACGAAGCGGGGCAGAAGGAATTAATGTAGGAGGGCATTTTGCCGTCGTACGCTGGGGTCCCGGTAAGCTCGAGTGCGCGACCGACCCGCTGGGTCTGCGATCTCTCTACGTAGCGAGGCGAGGGGGTATGACGGCCGTCTCGACGCGCCTCGACTGGCTTGCCCGGTGGAGCGGCCTGCACGAGGTCGACGTGGCTCACTTCGGTTCGCACTGGCTGACCTTCAACCAGATCGGCTACAGGAGCCTCGTAAAGGGAATCGAACGGTTGGGGCCGGGCTCAAAGGCCGTTTGCACGCCGGACAATCTTGAGATAAGGAGCACGCCGTGGTCTCCGGAGGGAATCGAAAAACCGGCGGGTTCATTTCAGGATACGCTCAGTGGCTTCCTCGAGCCCCGGGACGTCGACAGACCGCTTTCTCTCGGCCTCTCGGGGGGAATGGATTCACGTTTGCTGCTCGCCCTGCTGACCCGCGGATCGAGGCCGTTTTTCGCACACGTTTTTGGCGACACTGCCGATCCTGACGTCCGGATCTCCCTCGACATTGCCCGGGGGCTCGGACTCTCGCACCGGCACATTCGGCAGTCCCTTCCGTCGAAGGACGAATTGCCGGGGCTTCTACGAGAATATGCCGGTCAGGTCTGCGCCACCGTTCCTGCCTCCACCATCCTGCGGGCAATGGGCTTCCAAGAGCTGAATAATGAAGGAAAGCTGGTGGTCGACGGCGGCTTCGGTGAGATTGGCCGCCGGCAGTACTACAATCGCCTCCTTCGTCGAGGAGCCGGGGTGATACGGGATAAAGACGTGAGCCGGTTATACGACTTTCTGAGCGTGAATCGGGGGAGTTTCTTTTCCGAAGAGGTGGAGCGGCTGATGCGGCAGGGGGTCGACGAGGACCTGGCCGGCTTGTTCGAGTCGATGCCGGATGCCGGCGATCTGCCTGCAGGCGACTGGGCTGACCTTATGGCCGTCCGGCACCGCCTGCCCAACTTTTTTGGATACGAGCAGGCGCGCCTGGACGGTATCGTGCCGAACTACATGCCATTTGCCCAGCCGTCGTTCTTGCGTCAGGTCTTCAACACCCCGTTGCGGCAACGGGTAAACGGGAGGCTTTTCCGGCAAATCATCCGACAAACCGCCCCGCACCTGCGAAGCTACCCACTGGTCAAAGGGGGTACGACGTATCCATTCGGGCTCGGCGCTGTGTCTTCGAAACTCTGGACCCAGGCTAAAGGCGCACTCAGGGGCAGGTTCGCCGATCCAATTCCCGTGACGTTTTTCTTTCTGGTGGCCGGGTACCTGCGTGACCTGATCCGCGACCGCGATACCACCTCTTGCGGCCTCTACGACATAAAAAGACTCACAGCAGCAGTCGACGCGTTCTACAGGGGCGACATGTCACAGATGGCGCCGCTCGACTGGTGGCTGTCCTTTGAGGTCTGGCGTCGCTCGTTACGAGACGACTGATCCTTTTTCCAGTGCGGTCTCGGCCAGGGCGAGCGCCCCGAGTACGCCTGACCGGTTTCCAAGTCCCGGCGGTACGATGTACTTGTCGATCTCATTCTCGATCTCGGGCGCCCTTATGTAGCCGTTGAGTGCGGTCTGCACCTTTTTGCGGATCAGGGGAAAGAGCTGTAGCTGCTGCATGACGCCACCGCCGAGGACGATACGCTGCGGAGAGAGCACCATGATGAAGTTGGCGAGGGCAACGCCCAGGTAGTGCGCTTCGAGTTCCCAGGCAGGGTGATCGGGGGGCAGATCGGCGGCATTTTTTCCCCATCGGCGTGCGATGGACGGCCCTGAGGTCATCCCTTCGAGGCACGCACCGTGGTAAGGGCACACGCCCTCGAACTCGTCTCCTTCAGCCCGTGGGATCAAGACGTGGCCCATTTCGGGATGCACCAGTCCGGCCGGGAGCCGACCCCGGACGAGGCCTCCCCCACCGATCCCGGTGCCAACGGTCAGGTAAATGAACGTGTCGAGCCCCTGCGCGGCCCCCCACCTGTACTCGCCCAGCGCGGCGGCATTGACGTCGGTGTTGAATGCCACCGGTACGCCCACTTCCCGGCTGATAACGCGAGCGAAATCCGTATTTGCCCATCCCGGCTTCGGCGTACTCGTGATGAACCCCCACGTTTCCGAATCAGGATTGAGGTCGACCGGCCCGAACGATCCGATGCCGATGGCCTGAAGCCCGGTCTCGCCTCCCTGTTGCCGGAAAAAATCAATCGCCCTTTGTAGTGTCTCGTCCGGCGACGTCGTTGGGAATCGAACTTCAGCGCGTACGTCGTCGGGTCCTGTGCCGATCGCGCAGACGAATTTGGTGCCGCCGGCTTCAATCCCGCCAAACAGGGGTTTATCCATTTTTTTGATGAGGTGACTTCAGCAGAGTGATGTGGATGCTCGTGCTTAAGATCAAGGCGCAGGGGCACAGAGTCAAGATGGACGGGGAGAGCAGTGACGTGGCATCCCGGAAAGGGGTCAGTACCAGTATTTCACTGCCGTCTCCATCAACCGAATGCTTACGTGGCGGTTTTGCATCGCGATTGACTCGCTGTGAGGGACACGAAATGGCAGGGGCGGATCGTGAAGGGTTGGCGTCAGGATCGTATTCAGGCGGGCTTCCCACTCCTTTAGCCATTCGGAGGGTATCTCGTCCGGGAGGGGAACGCCTGCTAGCGTCAGATAAAGGATCATCCAGACCCGTACGGTTGCGTCCAGGTCGTAGCCGCCGGCGAGGGTGAAGAGCGCGCGCCCTTTGGCATACTGGCGGGCAAGCTCGACCAGGCGCTTGAACAGTGTCTCGTACGCACGGGTCGTCAGGAGGAGGTCGGCGAGGGGGTCCTTGAAATGTGCATCGGCGCCGCAGGGCACGACCAGTACGTCGGGCTGGAACCAGGAGAGAGCGTGAGGCACAACCCGCTCGAACACTTCGAGATAGCTCGCGTCCGACGTCTCGGGTTCCAGCGGTACGTTCAGCTTGAATCCCTTGCCGCCCCCTTCTCCCAGCTCGTGTACGCCGCCGGTGCCGGGGAAGAGGTACTGGCCGGATTCGTGGAGGCTGATCGTCAGAACTTTGGGATCGTCATAGTGAAGCCACTGAACCCCGTCGCCGTGATGTACGTCGATGTCCACGTAGGCCACGCGAAAGCCTCTGGAGGTGAGCCGGCGGATGGCGATCGAAAGGTCGTTGTACACACAGAAGCCCGACGCGAGCTCGCGCTGGGCGTGGTGAAGTCCACCGCCTAACTGAAGGACCACGCTGGCCTCTCCAGCAAGGATCATCTCGGCTGCCCGTAGCGTGCCCCCGACGAGGTAGCGGGTAGCCAGGTCCATTCCGTTAAAAACAGGGACGTCAACCGTACCGAGCCCATACTGACCGGCCTTGGGCAATGGGTTACCGGTCGAAGCGGCTTCCACCTGGGCAACGTAGGCTTCGCTGTGGGCCGTCAGAACGTCGTCTCGGCTGGCCGGATCAGCCTGGATGGCATCCGGCTTATATCCAAGCGCTTCCAGGAGAGACAGGAAGGCCTGCTGGCGTACCGGGCTGAATGGATGTTGCGGGCCGAAATGGTAAAGCTGGTACTCCGGCCGATAAATCAATTGGACCATGCTTTCCTTGGCGGCCACTCGACATCGAATCCTTCCGTACGGAGCGAGTCTGCCAGCGTACGCGTGTTCAGGGTATTGACGCGGAGGATCACCTTGGTCGTGTCTTCGCGGTCGTGGTAGCTGAGGATGGAATAAATCGAGACGCCCTGTCGATCGATCAGGGAGGTCAGCCGCGTCAGCTCTCCCGAGTCATTACTCAGCCGGACCGCGAGCCTTCCCGTAGGCCGGGTAAGTCCTGTCAGGCGGACGATCGCGTCGAGCAAATCGGGGCCGGTTACGATCCCGACGAGCTCGTCTCCTTCCATGACGGGAAGGCAGCCTATCTTTCTGGAGAGCATGATCCTTGCGGCTTCCTCCACCGGGTCGAGGGGCGCCGCCGTGATCGGGTCCCGCGTCATGATCTGTTCGACGAACGCGTCGGCAGGGAATGGAGAAGGGTGGAGGGCGCTCGTGGCGAGGCGAAGGTCCCGGTCGGTTACGATTCCAGCAAGCTTTCCGCCGGAAAGAACCGGCAAATGGCGAATGCCGTGGCGGTGCATCGCGGCGTAGGCCGAGCTCAGACTCGTCTGTGCGTCGACCGAAATTACCGGGCTATGCATTATTTCACGAACCAGCATGATGTACCCGTCCTGTTATGTATCTAAAATATGTGACGGATAAGGCACGGATGTAGCATGATCGTAGAATCGATCGAGAACCGGGTGTTTGACGATCCGTTGGGTAGGAGGGTTAAGGCGGGGCATACACATTTGGAACAGGCGTCGTACATTATGGCCCGCTCCACACCAGGTTGAGCAATCGATTTTGGAATATCATGCTTCCTCATAATAATAACAGGAAAAAGCGGCTTCACAAAACGCCGATCCGGTTGAGAGAGCGTAATCGCAGGTTGAGGGCACGGCTCGGTGAGTACCGTAAGGTAACCTTTGCCTCGGTGGGCCTGGCGATTGCCTTGCTGATCCTGTTTGGTTGGGCGGTTTTCTTCGGCCAGGAACGCGATCCCGTGTTGCTCGGGCAAGGACAGGCAGGCATCGTGGCGACGGATTCCATCCGCATTGCCGATTCATTGGAAGCCGATGCCGGGGTTGATACGGGTGAGCCGCTGGGTGCCGGGAGGGCGAGCTACTACGGTGAGGAGCTCGCCGGACAGCCTACGGCAAGTGGCGAGCAGTTTGACCCGGGCGCCCTGACCGCCGCCCACCGCACGCTGCCGTTCGGATCGCTGGTACGTGTGACGAACGTGAGAAACGGGCGTTCGGTCATCGTGCGGGTCAACGACCGGGGTCCCTTCAGCGGCGAACGGGTGATCGACCTCTCACACGCCGCAGCGAAAAACCTGGGCATGGTCGGAGCGGGTACGGCGGTCGTCCGCCTGGAGCTTCTGGGAAGCTGAAATCGCAGGGAATACGATAAACGAAAATGGCGCTCCGGCAGGGCGAAAGCTGCGGAGCGCCTTTCTTTTTTCAAGTCGAAAAAGGGAGGTTAATATCGTCTTCTGTTCTTGAGCAGGCCGACGAAGCGAAGGACAATGGCGATGAGCAGCAGGATGAGGAGGATCTTCAGTGCAAGCTGGATCAAAATGGCGCCGAATTTGAGAATTACTCCCAGTAGTGAAACCGCCACCAGGAGCACGATGGCAATTACAATCCAGCGAAGAACCTGTTCTATGTTCATGCTTTCCTACTCCCCCTGTTGAAAATGCTTAATAATCAAACGAACGCACTTCCTGTTTCCAAGGATTGGGAAGCCGGCCATCCCCGGTATTCGAATGAGCCCGCCAAAAGTTACACCGGGCTTTGAAAAATATCTGGACAAACAGAAAAAAGTCAACGAGCCGTTTTAAACATCGAAAAGCCGGCCGGTTCTCTGGATCGTCTCAATAGATGACTTTTTCGAGAACGAGTCCCGACGCGGGGGCTGCCGGTCCGGCACGGCGGCGATCCTTGGCGCCAAGGATCGTTGCGATGTCCGTGGGTGCGCGCCTTCCCTGGCCGATCTGAATGAGCGTGCCGACGATGGACCGGACCATACCGTGCAGGAATCGATCGGCTGCGATTTCGAAATACCAGTCTCCAGGCCTTGCTTCAGGGATCCACCGGGCTTTTTGCACGCAGCAGACCCGGTTGATGGTTTCCGATTGGGTTCGGCAGAAAGAGTCGAAATCGTGGACACCCACGAGATCCTGAGCCGCAGCGTTCATGAGGTCGAAGTCGGGCGCGGGGCGGAGCAGACGGCGGATATTCCGGTCGAGCGCTCTTTCTACGGTGGCGACGTAGTAGTGGTATACCCGTTCTTTTGCGTCGTACCGAGCGTGGAACCCGCTCGGGGCTTCTTCGACACTGAGAATGGCAATGGTGGGTGGGAGCAATCCGTTGAGCGAGCGGCAGAGCCGATACGTGTCGATGGGGAAGTCGAGCTCGAAGTGGGCGACCTGGCCGCGTGCGTGCACGCCGGCGTCCGTTCGTCCGGAACCTACCACATTCGGGCGCGTGCGCAGTACCACTTCAAGCGCCGTTTCGATCGATTCCTGGATGGTCGGTTTGCCGGGCTGGATTTGCCAGCCACAAAAATCGGTGCCGTCGTATTCGATCAGGATTCGGTAGGTCGGCATTTATCGAGCATCAATTAGCGAGGACTGTGGGCACGCTTCCAACGCGTTTATACTTTACGGGTTTTATGGCGTGTGGCAAAAGCACCATCGGGAAGCGTGTTGCCCGCGCACTGAAGTATAGCTTTCTCGACCTCGACCAGCTGATCGAGGAGCGTTCCGGTCAGGCCATCGCCACCATCTTCTCAGAGCAGGGTGAGACGGGATTCAGGGCGCTCGAACGTCAGTGTCTCAGAGAAGCTTCCGCACACGACCGGGTCGTGATTTCCGTTGGAGGAGGCGCCCTTGCCTCTGAGTCTAACCTGCATCACGCGCTGGATCGGGGAGTGGTCATCTACATCCGTCTACCGGTGTCCGAGTTGGTCGAGCGGTTAGTCGACAGCAAAACCGTGCGGCCTCTTATGCTTGGTGAAAACGGGCGCCCGCTCCCCCGGCCCGCGCTTCACGAGCGGGTTGCCTCGATGCTGGAAGCCCGCGAGCGTTATTACCTGCGCTCCGATCTCATCGTGAATACAGCCGGCTTGACCCCTGCCGAAAGCGCTGAAAAGGTTCTCGAATCGTTGAAACGTCAGTTCGGTCCCCTGGTGATACCGGATTGAATCTCGTCAGAGGAACAAATCGAGCTCCGACTCGGCCGGGTCGGGGTCAAACAGCCTGAATGACCGACGGTGATGGGGGCTGGGTCCGTATTCGGCAAGCGCGTCGTAGTGGGCGCGGGTGGGGTAGCCAACGTTGTGCTCCCAGTGGTAGGCGGGGTAGTCGCGGTGCAGCGCGTGCATGATCTCGTCTCGGGTCGTTTTGGCGATGATCGAAGCTGCGGCGATGGCGTGGCATAAACGATCTCCCTTGACGATGGCTTCGGCGGGGCAGGCGGCGCCATTGAAGCAACGATTGCCGTCGATCAGGAGGTAGTCGGGTGCGGGGGACAGGCTACCGACCGCCCGACGCATGGCCTCGAGGGATGCGTGGAACACGTTCAGCTCGTCGATCTCGGCTGGCGAACAAATCCCGATCCCGACCGACAGCGCCACCTTCCGAATGTCTTCCGCGAGCTCGGTTCGTTTTTTGGGAGAGAGGGTCTTGCTGTCCCGTACGCCGTCGACGGTCACGTTGGGAGGAAAGATGACGGCAGCCGCCACGACGGGTCCGGCCAGGCATCCCCGTCCTACTTCGTCCACGCCCGCCAGAAGCCGGTAACCCGACGACCATATGCGAGTCTCATACTGGAGGGTAGGGGAATCCGTCATTGGCAAACCCGGTTTCAGGGCTCGTTGTAATGGTCGGGCAGGTCGTTTTCGTACAGGATGACGTCGCCCGGCCGAACCACGCTTTTCAGGAAAGACTGCGCTTTGAACAGCGAGGGAAACACCTTGATCTGTTCCTCAGGGAACCGCTGCGCCTTGAGCCCTTCCCGAATAGGTTCAGTCTGCTTTTCGCCGATGAGCAGGGCGAGGTCCACGTTGCGGGCAATGTGCTCGCCGAAGATTCGATTCTCTTCCCACTGCCGGTCGCCCAGCTCGACCATGCCCGGCGTTACGATGATCCGGCGGCCCGAGTTGAACCGGCCGAGGATCTCCACCGCATTGCGCGCGCCGACCGGGTTCGAGTTGAATGCATCGTCGATGATGGTGGCCGGGCCGTCCCTGCGAAGCTGAAGCCGGTGCTCGACCGGTTGGACTCGGGTGACGGCGCGTGCGATCTGGCGCAGGCGCAGCCCCATCTGCCGCCCTACGGCAACGCCCAGCAGAATGTTCAGGATGTTGTGCGCGCCGAGCAGCTTCGTCTTGAACCTCACCTCGGCGCCGGTGTCGTCACGCACCGTAAACGAAGCGCCTTCGTGGTCGTACCGGACGTCCGAGGCCGTGACGTCGGCTTCGTTTCCTTCGGCCGACACGCGCCACACCTTTCCCGGCGCTCGCTTTGCCATGTCGGCCACGTACGGATTATCGACGTTGAGGACGGCGACGCCGCCCGGTTTCATGTATTCCAGCAGGTCCCCCTTCTCGTGGGCGATGTTTTCGATCGACCCCATGGATTCCAGGTGGGCGACGCCAACGGTGGTTACGATCGCAACGTCCGGAGGGGCAATCTGGCAGAGCTCCTGGATGTCACCGCGATACCGGGCGCCCATCTCGAGGATGAGTACCTGATGCTCGGGCTTGAGGCGTTCGTTTACGACCAGACATATCCCCATGGGGGTATTGTACGACCCCGGCGTCGCGAGTACGTTGTATCGCTGTTTCAGGATCTCTGCCAGGATAAACTTGACGCTCGTTTTTCCATAGGAGCCGGTAATCCCGATCACCGTCAGGTTCGGACGGTTCTGAAGGGTGAGCCTGGCCTTTCGCTTGAAGCCGTTCTGGATCGCCTTCTCGACGGGCTGCATTACGAGGGCGCCGACCATCACCCAGAAGGGCGCGCCGAAGTCGGCGAGAAGCAACCCTACCAGATACCAGAAAAATCCCTGCAACCCGTTTTCTCTCAGTCCAAACGCTATTCCGAGGATCACAGGTACGACGGTGATCGCCGCGCTGGCGGCCAGAAGGCGTTTCAACCGGTTGGTGTACTTGAGCGGCTTTTTCTCTTGTGTGCTCCGGTAGAGGCGAGACGAGGCGAAAGTTACGGCCCACAGGGGCAACACGATCAGGGCCGTCCAGAAGGGAGATACGTAGAAAAACCCGACGAAAGACAGGACCAGTAGGGCGAGGGCGAGCTTATGTGACAGCCGTATGATTACGTGGCCTACCCGCGCGCCCAGCCAGGATCGATACTCGTTGAGCTTGTAACCCTCGAGCTGGAAGGTGTGGAGAAAAAAACGAAGCCTTCTCCAGATCCTCCATCCGGCGAAGAGCGTCGCGATGACTAAAAAAATTAGGATAACTATCATCGGGGTTTATCCGGCGCTTCCGACATTCAGTATTAAAAGAAAGGCCGTCTGATCAACTGTTTTCGAGGAAGTGGCTGGTGGCTGCAATAAACACGTCCGGCTTATCCAGGAAGCCGTAATGCCCGGCGTTTTCCAGGACGACCAGTCCGGCGTCCGGGATCTTCTCTTCGAGCACGGTCATCTGGTATCGCGACACGGCTTCGTCTCGGTCGCCCCAGAATATCAGGGTGGGTACTTCGACCCGGCTGACCACGTCGTCCAGGTGGAAGTTTACCGTCCGAACGAAGGTCTCGCGCATCACTCCGTCGAGCTGCCGATAATCCGACGACCCGAGCATCTTCCAGACCAGCGAATGGCGGAGCCAGTCGAGCCCGAGGTCACGTAACCGTTCGGGTAGCACCTGGAAAGGCGCCTTGAGGGCGTTCGCCACGGATTTTTTGACGTAGTACTTCGCCGACCGCTTTGGTGTTATGCCCGATGGGCTGATCAGGACGAGGCGACGGATCAAGGCCTTCATTTCCGGGTGGGTCGCCATGTAGAGCGCGATCCTTCCGCCGTTTGAATGCCCGATGATCGTGACCGGCCTGTCGGTGTGCGCCTGTACGAACTCCCAGACGAGCCCTGCATACTCGGGCACGCCCCACGGTACGGGAGGCTGTGGCGAGTGGCCGTGTCCCGGAAGGTCCAGATTGTACACACGATAGCGATCGGAGAAGGCTTCGGCCACCGGACGCATGATCTGTGCACTGCTCCCCCAGCCATGCAGGACCACGATCGGCTCGCCCGTCTCGGGTCCACTGGTTTCGACGTTCAGGAGGTCATAGCCAAAGGGTGATTCAGTAATCATGCGGGATAAAATAGTCGCTCGGTAACCTTGATGCAGTCCGGGAAACCATCTATTTTTCCCATCGTTCCACGATTAACAATTGGTTATCGTGCCCATCTTCTACGTCCACGATCCCCGGCCGGCTGTTTGACTCTTAACGTTTTTCGATGCCTGACCGGGCGGGTATGCGGGCTTAAAATCGGCCGTTTACGAGGCGAATCGGAACCGATTCTATCTTTTCGACACGTGTTGACGCGCCGGTAAAACCTGCCTGATCGTGCGTGATAATGAAATAAGTTATTTACCCCGCAAACGGCGGTTTTCGTAAGGCCGGGTCAATATCAGACACGGCCAGAGTGTTTTACCCATCCGGGTGCGAAACCACAAGCATCCTCATTTTTTATGGCAGAACAACCATTTCGTGGTCTTCTGGAACTCATTGGCGACAAAAAGTTCGGCTTCATACGGGAATTTCGCCAGGACATTCCGAAGAGCGATAGCGACCCCTTCGTTCCACCTCCACTGATTAAAAAGTACAATCTACGCGACGGGGTACTCCTCGAGGGCACCCTGCGCCCGGGACGCAAGGGCGCCATGCAGGTGCACCAGATCAACTCGGTGATGGGGATCAGCCCGGACCTCTGGGCGAAGGTCCCCGACTTCGATTCGGGACAGATCATTTACCCGAACGAAAAGCTGCAGCTCGTGACCGGGCCGAAGGACCTGGCGATGCGGGTGGTCGATCTGGCCGCTCCGATCGGTAAAGGCCAGCGCGCGCTGATCGTTTCGCCGCCTCGAACCGGGAAGACGATCATGCTCAAGCAAATGGCGGCGGCCATTTCTCAGAATCACCCGGAAATCGAGCTCGTTGCGCTGCTCGTCGACGAACGCCCCGAGGAGGTCACTGACTTTCGCCGCTCGACGAACGCTACGGTGTTTGCCTCGTCCAACGACCGGGAGGAGGACAACCACGTGCGCGTATCGACGCTTGCGCTGGAGTACGCGAGGCGCCTGGTCGAACTCAAGCGTGACGTCGTGTTGCTGCTCGATTCACTCACGCGCCTGGGTCGTACGTTCAATCTTTACGTGGAAAGCAGCGGGCGGACGATGTCTGGTGGGCTCGATTCTCGCGCCCTCCAGATCCCGAGGAAAATCTTCGGTTCTGCTCGCAACATCGAAGGGGGTGGTTCCCTCACCATCATCGCCACGGCGCTCATCGAGACGGGCAGCCGGATGGACGAGGTGATCTTCGAAGAGTTCAAGGGGACGGGGAACGCCGAAATCGTGCTCGATCGGGAGATGGCCAATAAGCGGATCTTCCCGGCGGTAAACCTCCGCAAGAGCGGCACGCGAAACGAAGAGCTGTTGCTCGGCGACTACGTCGAGCAGCACCACAAGCTGTTCCGTGCGCTCAACAGCCGCCAGCCGATCGAAGCCATGCAAGCGCTCATCCGTCATCTACAGCAGACCCCTTCGAACGAAGCACTTTTGAACGATCTGATTCCCGTTTGACAAGCCTTCACCGATAGGAATCATGTCCGCCATCGATGAGCTCGCCGCCGAACCGGCCGGCGAGCCGGTGATCCTCTATCACGTTCCGATTCGACAGTGGGACGAATCGGACCGGCCGCGGGAGAAGCTGATTCAGCGTGGACCTGCGGCCCTTTCCGACGCTGAGCTCATCGGGCTCATTTTTGGCTCGGGAACGCGCACGAAAGACGGCTCGATCTCGGCGGTCGAGCTCGGTAGAGCGCTGATCCGAACCTACGGCTCACTCCGAAGCCTGTCCAAACGCAACCTGAAGGAGTTGATGCGGACGGTTGGGGTGGGTCCGGCCAAAGCCGTCCAGCTCGTGGCTGCCTTCGAGATCGGGAGGCGGATAGAATCACAACCCGAAGCCGAACGCGTGCAGGTTTGCTCGCCGGAAGACGTCGCCGCGATCTACGGTCCGCTGATGCGGGATCTGAAAAAGGAAATTTTCAAGGTCGTCTACCTCAACACCGCCAACGTCATCATCGGAGACAAGACGGTGAGTGAAGGCGGTCTCAGCGCCAGCATCGTCGAGCCTCGCTCCGTGTTCGAGGACGCCATTCTCGAAAACGCCGCGGCGGTCATTTGCCTTCACAATCATCCTTCGGGCAATCCCGAGCCCAGCCGGGAGGACGTCCGCGTTACCCGTCAGCTCGTCGAGGCAGGCAAGCTGTTGGGCATTCCCGTTCACGATCATCTGATCATTGCCGGGAAAACTTACACGTCGCTTGCCGAGCGAGGCCTGATGACGGTTTAGCGCGTGCTGGTGGCTACCGGATGGGTTGCGGGCTCAGGTAGAGGTCGGGATTGTCGATCTTCGGCCTGCTTTCGGCCGCTTCCCCGAAACGTATCGGCCGGGCGATCTGACTGAGCTTGGCTCCGCGCGGGCCGGCGCTCGGGAGGTCCAGCCTGCGGAGCGACTTGGTGGTGACGTCGCGGATGTCGGCCGTATAACGCTTGTTGGCTTCGCTCTGGAACGCGTCGTAGGACTCGGCGAAGTGTCCACCGAGCAGCTCCTCGTAGCCCCTCTTCGCGTTATAGTTGTCCTTGTACGTTTTGAAGTCGTTGATCAGCTCCCAGGTGGAGATGCTCCTGATCTTGTAGAAGTTGCTTTCGTACTCCTCGTTCTGGCGCAGGATCGAATCGATCTGGGCGAGCCTGCCCTGGATCTGCCGGAAGGCCTGAGTCGCCTTGTAAAGATCGATGAAGCGCATGGCGTCCCAGCGGATCGTGCCGGCCATGAGCGGCAGCAGCATCGTCATGATAATGAAGCCATAATACAGCGTGCTGCTTTCCTGTATGGCTGCGAGCTGTGATGCCCGCGCTTCGGACAAGCCGAACAGCGCCAGCTCGATTCCTACGAGCAAGGCAGCCCAGAGGGGCGCCACGGACTGGTGGAGGTCTTGAAGCTCGGGCGTACGATGCGGACGGCCCGGCACCAGGCTTTCGATGAGACGCTCGGAGATGATGACGCCGCCGCCGATCAGCACAATGGCGAGAAGACCCGCGACGATCCAGTTCAGGAAACCCGTTCCAAGCCCGTCCTGCGGCAGGAAAGAGCTAATCGATAGAAACAGTAGGAAGATCGACGACGCAAGCACCGCGAACATGATGACGCCGTTCGCAATGAGGCGTCTCCGAACACTGAAGAACTCGCCCGGGTCGAGCATCGGGTTTTCGTGCAGCTCGTCAACCCGCATGCGCAGGTTCGCCTTCTCTACCAGGAGGTTCTCGTTCATCTCGCGGTAGAACGACGATTTTTTTGCCACCTTGCGTACGAGCTGGCCGATGCTCAGCTCGGCGAATTTTTTTATGCCGTTCTCGTTCCGTAAATACGAGCCGTATTTGGATTTGAAGTAGAGATACCTCAACATTGTCGTTGCTTTAGCCTTTTTGCGATGAGGACGTGCCTTTAGTGCAGATCGTGGGCGAAGATGTCTTTCTCCAGGCGATCTGCGACGAGGGCCACTTTTTCTACCATTTCCCACACCTCTTCGAAATCCGCCGTAGAGACGAGATGGGACGCACGCAGGGTCAGGTACGTGACGAGCTCATTCTGCTCGTTGCGAAAATCTTCGATACAGATGGCGCCGACGTCCAGCGTGGCATTTTTTCGTAGAAGCGACTCCAGGTCGAACCGTTGCGGGCGTGGCCCGATCGGGCTGTCGGCGATGATGCGCGACACGTCAACGCCATCCTCTTCGTATTCCTTCAAAATGAGGTGTACAACCTGTGATCGATTGACACCGGTTTTGACCTCGAACATCCAATGGTTTGGTTCAACCTCTCTGGAATTGGGACCGTACCGCTCCTGTAGCATCGAGGTCAAGTTGTCAAACTTCATCCTGCGCGATTTTTCGGGAGTGATCTTGAGTGCAAACATAAGCTTACGTTGTTCCGACTGCACGTAACCTGGTAGTAGACCAAATCAACAACCCACTTTCTAAGAAAGACGGGTGATGCGGTGCTGGGATTCCCTCTCGTCGTTAAGTCATGACGCCTCTGATCACTTTTAATCGTGCGTTCAGCTTAAGTCGCGTGTTCATTTAAATTTACTCCTCGACGACACGTTTCTGTCATAATGCATCAAACTTGGAATTTCGGCGTACAGGCGTGGTTTTTCGTTCGCCGGCCAGGGAGCCAGACGTCTTACTGATATAAACGACAAATTGAAATGACGGCGCTCGATTGGTATATTAACCCTCCTGTGCGAGGCAAAAATCTCGCAATTCGTTTGCCGGCTTATTACGGCATGCCTGCCAGGTACGATCTGCACGTCAAATTCTGGCCGGTACGGATCCCGCTTTTAAGACCATAAATCCACCATGAGTGATCTGTTCGATAAAATCGTCTCCCTTTCCAAGCGACGTGGTTTCATTTTTCAATCCTCGGAGATTTACGGCGGCCTCGGCGCCACGTACGATTACGGTCCGCTGGGAGTCGAGCTGAAGCGCAACGTGATGAGCTCGTGGTGGAAGGCGATGGTCTACCGGCACGACAACATCGAGGGCATCGATGCGGCCATCCTGATGCACCCGACCACCTGGAAGGCTTCCGGGCACGTCGACGCCTTCAACGACCCAATGATCGACGACCGCGTCTCGAAGATGCGGTACCGGGCCGACCAGCTCATCGAAGGCCACATCGAAAAGCTCCGGGCGAAGGGCAAGGAGGACCAGGCCAATGCGGTGTACGAACGGCTGGTAGCAGCGCTCAATGCCGAGGACATGCCGAATGCGCTGTACCGGATCATCATGGACGAAGAGATCCACGCACCGGATTCCGGCGCGTTCGACTGGACCGAGGTGCGCCAGTTCAATCTGATGTTTTCCACGTCACTCGGCGCCGTGGCCGGTGAGGAAAACTACATCTACCTTCGCCCTGAAACGGCGCAGGGTATCTTCGTGAACTTCCACAACGTGCGGGAGACGGCTCGCCAGCAGATCCCGTTCGGCATCGCACAGATCGGAAAGGCATTTCGCAATGAGATCGTAGCCCGGCAGTTCGTTCTTCGCATGCGCGAGTTCGAGCAGATGGAGATGCAGTACTTCGTCAAACCCGGCACGCAGATGGAGGCGTTCGCCATGTGGCGCGAAAAGCGCCTGCAGTGGCACATCGACAACGGCGTCCGTCCCGAAAAGCTACGCTGGCACGAGCACGAGAAGCTGGCTCACTATGCCGACGCGGCCGTGGACATCGAATACGAGTTCCCCATCGGGTGGAAAGAGATCGAGGGGATCCACTCGCGTACGGATTATGATCTGAGGCGCCACCAGGAGTACTCGGGGAAGAAGATGGAGTACTTCGACCCCCAGACGCAGGAACGCTACATCCCCTACGTGGTGGAGACCTCCGTGGGTCTCGATCGCACAATCCTCGTCCTGTTGACTGACGCCTATCGGGAGGAGATGGTGAACGGAGAGGAGCGTGCGGTGCTCAAATTTCACCCGAAGATCGCCCCGATCAAAGTCGGCATTTTCCCGCTCGTGAAAAAAGATGGCATGCCGGAGGTTGCGCATGCCATCGAAAACGATCTACGGGAGCACTTCAACGTCTTTTACGACGAGAAAGGGGCAGTCGGCCGACGTTACCGCCGGATGGACGAAGCGGGCACACCCTACTGCATCACCGTAGACGGACAGACGCTCGAAGACGGGACCGTCACGGTCCGCGACCGGGATTCGATGGAGCAGGTCCGTATCCCGAAGGACAACGTGCTGACGTACCTCGTCGATCAGATGCGGACCTGGAAACCGCAGGCGTAAGCCAACTACCCCGACACCACCTCTCAGCGAATACCCGCTGCCAGCACCGTGGCGCGGGCGCCGAGCAGGTTGCGGGCGATCGGGTCGAGCGCGTCAATGGGTCCCACGAGGTGCAGCGTGCGGTGAGCGTGGGTGTACCGTTCGCCCGGCGCCAGCTCGAGGGCGGGCGAGCTCGTCTCCAGCTCGTAGAAACCACCCAGTGGCGGTGCACCCGGCTCGGTGGGTCCGTCGTTGTAGCTGTTGACGACGTCCCCGGAATAGGGTGACTGTTGGATTTCCCACGAGCTGTTGACGTACCGCGCATTGCGGTCCGGTCCGTTGAACTGCACGATCGTCAGGAGCCCGAGCGATTCGGTATAGCTTCCGAGGTATGGACGCGCATGGCGTGGGCCTACACCAATTTTGCTGCGGTAAAAGCCGTCACACTGGAACAGGACATATCCGTTTCGATGCTCAATCCGATCGGCCGGTATACTGCCGAAATAATCGGTCTTGACGATTGATTCGCCCGCGCCCCCTTCAAACGGTACGGCGACGTACGTGGTGTCGAAAGGATTGAACTGGCCGAGAATCCAGATGCTCGGCAGGCCCGTTTCGGGAGTCCACTTCACGGCGCCGGCGTTTCTGACCTGGTTGACGGATTCGAATCCCACCCACTTGACGTTATCGGGGATCAGAAAGCCGAAGTAGCGCCCGACGTCCGATTTGGAGAGCAGCCTGACCGTCCGCTCGACGCCCAGGTCGAATCGGGTGCCGCTGTAGTTGGTGAGCTGGAATGCCGTTTGAAAGGTGATGCTGGTGGAGGTTTGATCGGTAATCCTCCACTCGCCGCTGTTCAGCGCTGGAGGGACCTGCCAGTTGCTGAAAACGAACGGATTATCCGGAGGGAAATAGAAGCCGTACTGGCCGCCTTCGGGTCCGAGCCAGAAGCGATCCTCTCCGCCGTAGTTGTCGAACTGGGTGCCCGTCCGATTCTCCCGGATGAAGCTGTGGTTGATCCACCCCAGGCTTTCGCCGTCGACGTCGACGGCGCTGGTCATGACACGTCCCTGGTAGTTGGGGGTGACGGCGATACGCCCGCCTTCCGGTGAGGTGAGCACGGTCACCGGCGTGTACTCCTGGAGGAAGGCGACCTCCTCTGCAAACGTCGGACCCTTCTTGGGCTGGGGAGGCGGCTCGACGGCTTCAACGACCGGACGGTTGCAACCAAACGCGAATAACAGGGCGAGTACTAATGAAAAACGAACCATATCGTGTCAGAAACGGAATGTGGGTTCGGGAGGGCCAGGCAGTCACTTTTGTGCGTCAATTCCCTTCACGATAGCTTTTTCGATCCGTTGAAGCAAGTGCTAATTGCAAGGCAATTCATGCACCTTCTTCGCGCCGGCGGAGCGCTTCGAGGAGCCGGTCGTGGAGGCCGTCGAAGCTGCCGTTGCTCATGACGAGCACGACGTCTCCCGGTGAGAGGTGATCGAGCAGGACCGGGAGCAGCTCGGACGCGTTCGGGAATCCCATTGCGGGTATCCCCCGAGCCTGGATGTTCCGGACCAGCACGTCCTTGTCGAGCAGGTTGTCCGCGGAGTCGTTGTGCCGGATGGGCGGCGCGCTGATGAAGGTGAGCGAGGCCTGGTCGAAGCTTTCCGAATAGGCCAGCTCGAAGATTTTGCGACGGCTCGAATTCGAGCGAGGCTCGAAGACGGCGACGAGCCGTCTGTCAGGCCAGCGCTCCTTGACTCCCCGGATGGTTTCGCGAACGGCGGTTGGATGGTGTGCGAAGTCGTCGAGGACGAGCACCCCCCACACCTCGCCGCGCACCTCCTGACGCCGTTTCATCCCCTTGAATGTTCGTAAACCTTCGGCGATGGCCTCGATGGGCACTCCTTCGGAAGCGGCAATCGTCGCCACGGCGAGTGCGTTGGCGAGGTTGTGCCGGCCGCTGAGGGGAAGAAAGACGTCGTCGAGCGAGTGTCCGTCCACATCGAGCGTAAAGGTCTGCCCTCCACTCACCGCACGGACGTGACGCGCCGTGACGTGGTCGTCTTCACCTTCCAGGCCGTAAAAGCGCACCTGCGCTTCGGTATAGTCGGCAAGCGCGCGTACTTCGGGGTCGTCGCTGCAGAGCGCCAGGACGTTGCCGGGCGGAACGCTGCTTGCGAAGTCTCGGAATGCCTCGCGGTAGTCGTCCATGTCCTCGTAAATGTCGGCGTGGTCGAACTCCATCGACGTGATGATTGCGCTCGACGGTTTGTAGTGCATGAACTTCGGCCGCTTGTCGAAGTAGGCGCTGTCGTACTCGTCGCCTTCGATGACGAAGTGCAACCCTTTGCCGACGTGATAGCTGACGTTGCCGTCGACCATGACGCCTCCGACGAGAAAGCTCGGGTCGAGGCCTGCGGACTGGAATACGTGGACGAGGAGGCCCGTGGTGGTTGTTTTACCGTGCGTCCCGGCCACTACGAGTGTACGTCGGTCGTTCAGGAAAAAGTGCGCGAGTGCCTCGGGAAGGGAGAGCTGGGGGAGGCGCTGCTCGCGTGCATACGCCGCCTCGGGATGGGTGGGCGTACACGAGTTGCCCACGATGACAAGGTCCGGCGCAGGGTTCAGATGCGCGGGATCGAACCCTTCGTGGAAGGGAATCCCCATCTCCCGGAGCCGGATGCTCATCGGCGGGTACGCGGCCTGATCCGATCCGCGAACCCGATAACCCGCCTGCTGTAGCAACCCGGCGAGTGACCCCATGCCGGTCCCACAGATGCCGATCAGGTAAACGTCGCGGATGTCACCCGGCGCGGCGACGGGCGGACGGTCGAAGATTCGCAGGTGAGCATCCGGAAAATCGGTCAGTTTTTTCATGAAGTGGGACCTTTAAACACAACGTCCAGGAGTCTCGGACTGGGTGGACGAAATCAGGTGAAGTATACGCCAGCAATCGGCCGGATCAGGTGCGTAGAGACGGGCGCCGATCACTTCTGGTCGGAGGCTTATACCCCGATTAATCCAGCGGTTCCAAAGGTCCAAAAAGGGGCAGGCCCAACTCGCTTCGTTATGCGAGATTGGGCCTGCCCGTGTATCTCACGATCTGGTTGATCGGTCGTTATTCCCTTCTCAGCGGTTTTTCGGACGGCTCCGTATAGGCGCCATTCCCGGTTGTTTCGATCCGGCTTTCCTCTTCGCTGATCGGGCGGGTGGAGATCCCGTCGCCGCCGGCTTCTTCAGCTTCCCTGCGAAGCCGCCTCTTCTCCGGGGAGAAGAGCTCTGAAAGGTGTACCGACACCGAATCGAACGACGAGTACATTACCGGCACGATCACCAGTGTCAGGAACGTGGCGAAGGTCAGCCCCGCGATAATGGCCGTTCCCATCGGACCCCAGAACTGTGTCTGCTCGGATCCAAACTGGAAGTCCGGTTTGAACTCGGTCAGCAGGCCGACGAAATCGATGTTGATTCCGAAGGTCAGGGGGATGAGCCCGATGACCGTTGTGAGGGCCGTCAGAAGGACCGGGCGAAGACGGGTTGCTCCCGATTCGATGATGGCCATCTGCTTTGACAGTCCCCGCTCCCGGAGCTGAATCGCGTAGTCGATCAGCACGATGTTGTTGTTCACCACGACTCCCGCAAGGCTGATGACGCCGATAAACGTGAACAGACCGAACGGAGTACGGGTGAGCATCAGCCCCAGCAGAACCCCGATCATGCTGAACCCGACCGCCACCATGATGATGAACGGTAAACTCACCGAGTTGAACTGCGCTACCATGATGAGGAAGATCAGCGTTACGCCAATCAGGAGCGCCGTCGTGAGAAAGCCGAAGCTTTCTTCCTGCTCCTCGTTCTCGCCGGTATAGGCCAGCGTGTAGCCGACCGGCAGGTTCTGTTCGTACTCGGCGAGATGGCCCTGGACCTGCTGGAGTATCGCCTGGCCATTATACCCGGGAGCGGCTTCACCGGTGACCGTAGCCACACGCTGAAGGTCGAGCCGTGTAATGGATCCCAGGCCACCCGTCACTTCGAAGTCTGCCACGGCGACGAGCGGGATTTGTTGATCTTCGTGGAAGATCGTCAGGTTACGCAGGCTTTCGAGGTTCTGCCTGTCGACTTCGGCGAGCCGAACCGTGATGTCGTACTCGTCCTCCCCCGTGCGGAATTTGCCCGCTTCGGCGCCGTTGATGGCCGACCGAATGGTGGAGGCGACCTGCATCGTGTTCAGACCGAACCGGGCCGCACGTTCACGGTCGATGTGGATCTGGAACTCGGGCCGCCCTGTGTTCAGGTTGTTCCCGACGTCGACGAGGCCAGGGATCGTGCCCGATTCCGACGCTTGCTGAAGCATCTGCGTCACTTCATTGGTGATCCGGACGATCTCGTTGAAGTCTTCACCGGAGATCTCGATGTTGACGGGCGCGCTCGTGGGTGGGCCCATCTCGTCCTGAGCGAACTCGAGGTCGATGCCCGGCAAGCCTTGAAGCTGCGACCGGAGCCTTGCCAGGGTCGCGGAGCTGCGCTCGGCCCGGTCCTTGTAGTCGACGAAGTTCAACGTGAAACGTGACCGCTCGGGACCGGCTGCCCCTCCTCCGAAGAACATGTCGCCGCCTACGCCGACGTTCACGAGCATGTTTTTCATACTCGCTTCGGCAGCGGAATTGTTATTCATCAGCTCGTCGATGCGCTCCTGAATGGTTTCCGCTGCGCGGTTGCTGGTCTCGATGTTCGTACCCAGCGGAGCTTCCGCCGTGATCAGAACCATACTCGGGTCGGTCTCCGGGAAGAACTCGACTCCAGTCGGTGCGATCACGAACATCATAACGATCGATACCAGAAATCCGAGCGATCCTGTGAGCAGGCGTGCTCGATTGTCGGTCAGGATCAGTTGTTTCCGGCGGTTAAACAGCATCCCGAGTAAACCAATGACCACAATGGCAACGGGCAGGAGCATCAGCTCGATGATGGTCACGATCGCCACTTCACGCGGGCTCAGGTACATGATGCCCAGGATCGCAAGCATGACGGCGCCAAAGATGAGCCCTGCCTTTACACTCTTCTTGCCCCCAAGGAAGACGCTCTCGATGGTGTGAACCAAGATCCCGATGATGCCCACGAGAGCAAGAATCCCACCCGGAACGAGCAGAACCATTCCTGCCGCACTACCCGCGAGCGAAGAGATGACGCCACCCAGAATGAGCAATACGACGCCACCCGTAAGGGTGCCCAGGGCGAACGTGTTGCGGAGCATCGCCCGCTTTACCGTATAGTCGCGCTGGAGCATCCACCTCAGGAAGGTCCGGTAGTTGTTGACGATGTTCGGGAGCCCCTGCTCGACGAATCGGTCGCCAATCGGCTTAAATACTCTCGTATGCAGGAGGTACAACACCGGAGTTGCGACCAGAATCACCACAAAGGTTTTCCAGTTCGCGAAGGCAAGTACGAGGCCAAATACCAGGATCACCGCAGCGCTCGCGTATTTGGCGGCACGCGACATCGGCTTACGCTCCTCGCTGTCGAGCCGGACGAAGATCCCCGTTATGACCGGGTTGATGACCAGCGCGACGAAGAGAGAACACGTCAGCGTGATAATCAGCGTGAGCGGAAGGAAGCTCATGAACTCGCCGATAATCCCCGGCCAGAACAACATCGGGACGAATGCCGCCACCGTTGTTGCCGTTGAAGCTACCACTGGACCGCCCACCTCTCCCGTACCGAGGCGCGCTGCCTCAAAACGCGAATACCCTTCTTCTCGATATCGGTAGATGTTCTCCACGATCACGATCGCGTTGTCGACGAGCATGCCGAGCGCGATGATGAGCGAGAAGAGGATGATGAAATTCAGCGTGTACCCGAGCGTCTGGAATACGATGAAGGAGACAAACATCGACAGCGGGATCGCGATGCCCACCAGGAGCGAGTTTCGGACGCCCAGGAAGAACAGCAGCACCGCCACCACGAAGATGAGGCCGCTGATGATGTTGTTCTCCAGGTCCACGACCATCTGCCGGACGAATACACTCTGGTCGCCCGTGATCACGGTGCGGGTGCCGGCCGGAAGCGGAAACTCTTCGATTTTTTTCTGGACGGCATCGGCCGCTTCGATGATGTTTTCGCCGGGACGTTTCTTCACGTTGAGGCTGATCACCTGCAACGTTTCGATCTCTTCGTCTGGAAGCCGGACGATCTCCCCCTCTTCATCCTCAACGCGAATGACCTTCAGGCGTGCGTAGGAGGTACGGTCCTTGAATCCGAACACGACGTCGGCTACGTCACGGATGTAAATGGGATTACCGTTCGGCGCCTTGATGACCAGGTTCTCGATTTCGGCCGGATCCGTAAACTCTCCAGACACACGGACGAGATAGTTCAGCCGGTCCACGTCGATGGAGCCGCCGGGGATGTTGGTATTTTCTTGCTGGACGGTTGCGACGATGTCGCTGAACGTGAGGTTGTAGGCCTGAAGGGCGTTCAGGTCCACGTTGACCTGTACCTCTCGTTCGAGGCCGCCAACGACGTCCACCTCGAGGATCGAGGGTATGGTTTCGATTTCTTCCTCCAGGTCCTCGGCGACTTCCTTGAGGCGGGCAACCGAGTAGTTAGCTGCGAGGTTGACCGTCATGATCGGAAACTCCTGGATGTCGATCTCACTGACGATCGGCTCCTCGACGTCGCTCGGAAGCTCCGCCTTGGCAACGTCCACCTTGTCCCGGACCTTCTGGAAGGCGTCGTCCATCGAGATGTCTGGACTGAACTCGATAATGACCGTAGAAACGCCTTCCGTAGAGGTCGAACGGATCTCGGTGATGCCGTTTACGCTCTGGACTTCACGTTCGATCGGCTGAGTGATGAGCGACTCGATGTCGTCCGGACTGGCGCCCGGATAGATCGTCGTCACCACGATGTTCGGAATCTCGATGGAGGGAGAAGACTCCTTCGGGATAGTAATGTAGCTTATCAGCCCGCCCAGGCTCAGCATGACGGTCAAGACGACCACACTGGTGCGGTACTTAATAGAAAGATTGGTAATTCTCATAATATCGTCCCTGAATCAGGGTTCGTGTGCGCCGCAAGCGGCAAGAATACGCCTGTTCCGGTTTTCCGGCATTTACCGGGAAGCGAGGGGTTCATTCTCGAGAGAGGGCGCCCGGCCTTCATACTGCCGGGACACCTGAACCTCGTCTCCCTGGGTAAGGTTATTCTGGCCGACGATCACGACTTCATCGCCGGATTCGACGCCGGAAATGAGCACCACGTTGCCGCCGTAGCTCGATCCGGTCACGACGTTGCGCCGTGTAGCTACGGCTTTGTCACCTCTTCTCTCGACGACGTACACGCCCATGCCGTTTTCGTCTCTCATCACGGTGGCGCGAGGGACGACCAGCACGTTTTCGAGCTTCTCACGGGTTACGAATAGCCGGGCAACCATCTGTGGCTTCAGGGTGCGGTCGGGGTTTTCCATTTCCACTTCGATCGGGAACGTGCGATTGCTTGGATTTACCGCGCTCCCCACGAAGGAAACCCGGCCGGGACGGCGGTCACCAGCATAGGCCTGGAAGGACACCTCCACAGGGGTGCCCAGCTCGATGTCGCGTGCGTAGCGCTCCGGGACGCCGGCCGTGATTTTGACGCGGCTCGTGTTCACGACCCGCACGATGGGAGTACCCGGCATGACCTGCTCACCGCGCTCGACGAACCGTTCCTCGACCATTCCGGCAAAGGGAGTCGTCACGCGGGTATTGGCAAGCTGCTCACGAGCCTGAACCTGAGCGGCCTTTGCCTGGCTCAGCTGTGCCTTGGCCTGGTTGAACTGCGCACGTACATTCTCGAACTCGATTGCACTGATGATCGAATCCCGGTAGAGCGGCTCCTGGCGTTTGTAGCTGTCCTCGGCAAGGTCATACTGCGCCTGCGCCGCTTCGACCATAGCTTCGGCCTGTTCGACCGCCGCCTGCGCGATGGACGGGTCGAGCTGCGCCACCACCTGGCCTGCGCGAACGTACTCGCCCAGCTCGGCCAGGGCAATCACCGAACCCGCCGCCTGTGCGGACAAGGTAGCGTCGTCGGAAGCCTTGACGGACCCGGTTAGCTCGATCACGTCTTGAAACTCAACCGGTTCGAGTATGAGCGTCTCGACCTGAATTCTTCTTTCCGGCGCTCCCTCATTCACGGCATTCTGCCCACTGGCACCGTCAGCGCCGTTACAACCAGACAACATTCCTCCCAAAGCGAAAAGTCCGGCTGCGAAGAGGGTCGAGAATGTATTTCTAAACTGAATAGTCATCGTCGTTTCTATTTGGGTGGAGGTGGGATGCTGGTGTGACATCCGGACTGTATCGTTAGTTACTGGTTAGCTGGAAGTCGCGGGGATCGGCAGCCGGGATTCCCACAGCCGTTTCGAAGGCACTCCGTGCAACGAGGTAGTCGTAAACGGCCTGCAGGTAGTTGAGCCGGCTCAAGTCGAGCTGTTCCGATGCCTCACGTTCTTCCAGGGGCGTGGCGACTCCCTCCCTCAGGCGAGCCTGTGCATACGTGTAGTTGAGCTCGGCTCGATCGACGTTTTGCTCCTGGCTCGAGATGCGTTGCTGAGCCGTACGCAGATCGCGCAGGGCGCGCTCGACTTCGAGCCGTACGGCTTGCAGGCTCTGCTCGTAGTCTACCTCGGCTTTTTCGATGGCAATCTGCCGCTGCTGAACCTGAGCCGACGTCTGGAAACCGTTGAAGATGTTCCAGGTCACCCGAAAACCCGCGCTGACGGAGGGATTCCAGTATGATCTGCTGAAGAAGCCGTTCTCGACCTGGCTAAAGGAGAACGGGTCGTCAGGATCCGTAAGGACCCGCGTCCGATTGTCAGGTACGTTGCCGATGTAGTTCATGTTGGCAAACGCGCTCACCGTGGGATAAAACTGCGAGCGTGAAATGTTGCGGTCGATTCGCCGTAGGTCGATGGCGAGGCGGAGCTGTTCGAGGTCGGGCCTGTTGCGCAGCGCCAGCTGTACGGCGTCGTCGGCAGAGACCGGCTGGTAGAGGGCTTTGGCGTCCACTTCCAGGTCGCCCCGAAGGCGAAGCGGTTGCTCGACGGGCACACCGAGGATGAGCTTCAGGTTGTCCAGCGCCAGGGCGCTCTGGTCCTGAAGCTGGACGAGCTGGGTCTCGAGGTTGGCGACCTCGACTTCAGCGCTGAGGCGCACGAACTTGGGCGCCACCCCCTGGGTGACCTGTTTGCTCACTTCGGCAAGGGTTTGCTGCGTCCGCTCGACGCTCTGCCGGGATACCTCAACCTGCTCCTGGGCGAGCAGGGCCTGGTAAAATGCCCGCTTCACCTCGTCGATCAATAGCTGTTGTTGCCGATCGAGAGCCAGCCTGTTTATTTCCTTGAGGGTTTTTGCACCGGCAATGGCAGCGAAGGCGGAGCCGTTAAATAGGGTTTGTTCGACGCTGATTCCGTTCATGAACTGATTCGGTACGGCAAACGGGTTGTCGCCGGTGGTGAGCCTGATGCCGGCACGCTCCATTCCTTCCAACCGGCGGTCATTGAACTCTCCGAATGATATCGGCTCGGTGGAGGGATCGGTGTCCGTCCGGGCTTGCTCGTTGTACGCGAGCCAGTCGATGAAGCCGAACGACATAAACAGGCTTCCCGCTTCACTACCGGAGAACGGGTTCGCACTCTTGATATTTCGCGTATAGCTCGAGCTTGCACTCACCTGAGGCAAAACGGAGCTCCACGCCTCACGGACCTGCGCATTCGCGTTCTCGACGTCCAGCTTCGTACTCCGAAGGGCGTAATTCCCGACAAGTGCGATCTGGATGGCTTCGTCGAGGGTAAGCGTGACGACCTGATCCGTGTTGCCGGATCGCGGTGTCAGGATTTCCTGCCCATTAGCCAGGCGAGGTTGGAGAATCGAAGCGGCTGCAACTATCAGGAGAAGAATCAGATTCGTATTCCTTCGTCTATCAACCATACAAATCATTTTATTCATGCTACCAGTTGGCCATGTTGAGTTGAAACCACGCCGTCTCGATGAGGGAGAAGGCCATCGAGGAGAACGGAGGCCAGAAAGTCGGCTGCTTCTTTCGGGGTGAAGTTTTCCACGTTTCCGCATGCTGCCTCTTGTCCGTCCAGCGTCAGGTGCATCAGAAAACCGTTGATGTTGCCGAAAATCATGTGGGCAACGGCAGACGAGGGCAGCCGCCTCATTTCGCCGGAGGCCATCGCCTCTTCCAGGTGTACGATCAGCGAGTCTATGAGCCTGTTGCGTTGCTGATTGAAATACGCGGCCTGATCCGGCTGCTCGCTGAAGACCATTCGGTGCGCCACCTTCATCATCAACATGAACATGTCCTGGTGGCCCAGGAAGAAGCCGAAGGTGGATTCGAGGAAGCCTCTGAAAACGTCCCGAAAAGAACGATCGGCCCTGTTTTCTGACGAAAACGCGGTTTCCAATAGGTGAATGAAGTCGTCGTAGAATTCATCGAAGATGGCATAGAGGATGTCTGCCTTGCCTTCGAAATAGTTGTAGAGAGTTCCTTTTCCGAACTCGGCCCGCTGTGCAATTTCATCGAGCGTGGCGTGCGTAAAACCCTTTTCGGCAAATACTGCCCGCGCTGCCTGAAGCATTTCGCGTCGCCGAAGTTGTTTTTCGCGGTCGCGGCGGGAGAGGTTATTCTCCATATTGCAGCGAGTGACGATAGTTGGTTAGACAAGAAAAATGACTCCTCGGTCATCTTTCGACCAATACGTCACATAGTGACCGGTGATTCACTTCAATTGTTAAGATTTGTTTAAGACGGGATGGGCTGTGTCTTGAAGTGAGGGGCACAATAGGCTCTATACGAAATTGGGAATGGCGAGGTTACACCATTTCTTCATTTTATTTTCAACTCGCACGTGACGTCGGATAGGCCAGACTAATCCCGTATGCAGGCCGGCGATGGGAGAAATGGGGCAGGGCTGACCGCCTGCCCTGATGTCGAGGTCAGATGTACTTCTCCAGATTCCAGGCGTGCAGGTGCTCGACCACGTTTTTTACCTGCTGGGCGCTATCGCGGTTACACACCAGCACGGCATCTTCGGAGTCAACCACCACGGCATCATCGATGCCAACCACGACGATCAGGCGGTCTCCGGCGTGAACCAGGCAGCGGTTGGCGTTGTGCAGAATGGCGTTACCGCGGACCGTATTGCCCAGCTCGTTTTTCTCTCCTAGCTCGTATACCGCACGCCAGTCGCCGACGTCGCTCCAGCCGAAGGATCCGGGTACGACGTAGACCTTTTCGGAGCGTTCCATCACCCCGTAGTCGATCGAGATACGCGGACATTCTCGGAAGGCCTGTTCAACCGTCTGGCGCTCATTTTCAGTGCCGACGGTTTCCCAAAGGGGGGCGAAAGCTTCGTATGCTTGCGGAAGGTGACGGCGAATTTCCTCGATGATGCTTTCGGCCCGCCAGATGAACATGCCGCTGTTCCACAGGAAATCGCCCGAATGCAGAAAGCGTTCTGCAGTTGAGCGGTCCGGCTTCTCGGCAAAGGTTTTGACCGGATATGCGCGAAGCTGTTCGAGCGAGACTTCGTGTGGGGTGTCGGCCTGAATGTATCCGAAACCGGTTTCGGGGTGTGTCGGGTAGATGCCGATCGTGACGAGTGATCCCGGTTCCTGGGCCGTTTCGATGGCGACCCCCAGCACGCGATGGAACTGGCGCACGTTGGTGATGACGTGATCGGCCGGCAGGACGATCACGGTGGCGTCGGGGTCTTTCGCCAGCAGCTTGATCGTGGCGTAGGTGATGCAAGGAGCCGTGTTTTTGCTGATGGGCTCCGCGAGGATGTTCTCTTCGGGGATGGCCGGGAGCTGGTCGCGCGTTTGTTCGACGTAGCGGTCGTGCGTGACGACGTAGCACCGCTCAGGCGGCACGATTCCTTGCAGGCGGGCGACCGTATTCTGGATGAGGGTGCCGTTTCCGACCACTTCAAGGAACTGCTTGGGACGGCGCTGCCGGCTCTGTGGCCAGAACCGGCTGCCGATCCCTCCCGCCATAATTACTGCATGAACCATGATAACTCGCCCAACCTCTCCTTTAATTCAGAATTGTTCTACGAAACTACATAAAGGTAACGGAAAAACCAGATCGAAGCGCCTGCTCCATTAACGTGATCTCACCGCAGACACCTGCAAGATACTTTTCATGCCAAATGGTTCCTTAATCCAACGGGTTGCTCTAACCTCATCTTGTTCTTATTCTCAGTGCGTGGGTTCGGAGACACCTCTTATAGAATGCTCGGTGAAGTATCCCATTCTTGCGGGCGCCGGGTTTTCGAGCGGTAACAGCCTCTTATGCTTGAAAAAACTGAGATTGAACGGCCCTCATTGATCAAAAGGCCGCCTACCGGGTTGGCGGTACTGCTCCTGGTCGGTCCGTCTTTTGTCTGGACAGCGGAGTACATCGGTTCGGGTGAGGTCATACTGGCCACTCGCACTGGTGGCATTTTGGGTACGGCCATCATCTGGGCGGTCGTTTCAGGCATTTTTCTCAAGTACTGGATCGGGATGAGCGGCGCCCGGTACACGGTGTGTACGGGCGAGGGCATGATCGACATGTTCGATCGAATACCTGGTCCTTCGCACTGGGTCGTCTGGATCGTGTTGATTGCCCAGCTGGCCACCGCCGCGATCTCCATTGGGTCGATTGCCTCTGCCGCCGGGGTTTTTATCAGCAGCATCGTCCCGATCACGCCCTACATAGCCGGATGGCTCGTGACGATTCTGGCCGTTACCGTGGTGTGGTCGGGGGCGTTTGCAAGCCTCAAGGCCGTCATGAGCTTTTTCGTAGCCCTGATCATCCTGGGGGTGTTCTACGTGGCCTATCACGTTTTTCCCGGGATGGAGACATTCATCAGGGGCCTCGTTCCGACCGTTCCGACGGTTCCCGAGTGGGCGCTCGCAAAGGGCATCGGCGAAAATCCGTGGGAAGAGATACTGCCGCTGATCGGTTGGGGAGCGGGCGGTTTTGCAAGCCAGGTCTGGTACACGTATTGGGTGCTCGGCGCTGGATACGGAGCTGCGGAAGGACGTGAGTACGGCCAACCGGCGGACGTCGGGAAGCTCAAGTCCATGTCCGTCCCGGATGCAAAGCGCATTAGGGGCTGGTGCCGTGTCGTATATACGGATGCGACGGTGGCCATGCTGATCGGGACGACCGTGACCGTTGGCTTTCTCATTGCCGGGGCAGGCGTTCTCGGACCGCGCGAGCTTGCACCCGATGGAGCGCAGGTCGCCATCACTTTGTCGTCCATTTTTTCTTCCCGGTGGGGAGAGCTGGGAGGGTTGTTGTTTATGATTGGCGGAACTTCCGCCCTGATCGCCACACAGGTGGGACAGCTCGCGGGCTGGCCCAGATTGTTGGCCGACAGTGTCCGGATCTGTATCCCGGCGTTCAAACGAAAGCTGGAATGGAAAAAGCAGTTCCGCTTTTTCCTTCTCCTCTTTCTTTTTACCAACATGGTCATCGTGTTTACGCTGGGGCTTCAGCCGGTCGTGCTGGTGCAGCTGGGCGCCGTGCTCGACGGGCTCTTGCTGACGCCGTTGCAAGCCATCTGGGTGGGCATCGGGTTGTACTTCGTGTTGCCACGGCTCTACAATGAAGAGACCCGGGACATCGTTCGGCCGCACTGGATATTTGGAGTTGGGCTTTTCATTGCATTTCTCGTGTTCGGCTATTTCTGTATCTTCCAGCTTCCACGTTACTTTTGAGGCAGGATCATGCGCGTCGCATTATTGACTGGTCCGAAGAGAATTGAAATCGAGGAGCGGCCCGTTCCTCAGCCGGGACCGGGCGAAGTGCTCGTCAAAGTAGGGGCGGTTGGAGTATGCGGATCCGACGTGCATTATTACGCGGAAGGGCGAATCGGCTCGGCTAAGGTGGTATACCCCACGGTGCTCGGCCACGAACCGTCGGGAGTCGTCGAGGCCGTTGGGGAAGGCGTCAGCCTCGAGCCGGGCACCCGGATCGCCGTTGAGCCGGCTTACCCCTGTGGGCGGTGCGAGCACTGCCGGGATGGGCGGGGCAACATATGCCCGAACGTTCAATTTCTCGCAACCCCGCCCATCGAAGGCATCTTCGCCCAGTACAAGCTGATGCCCGAGTCGTCGTGTATACCGATCCCCGACACGATGACCCTCGTGGAAGGTGCGTTGCTTGAGCCGCTTGGGGTGGCGCTTCATGCCGTGCGGCTTGCGCACATCGAGGTGGGGGATAGCGTTGGGATCTTCGGCTCGGGGCCGATCGGTCTCGTCACGCTGCTTGCGGCTCGCGCCGCCGGCGCCGACCGCATCTTCATGACCGACCTCGTTCCGGAGCGCCTGGCCTTCGCCCGACAGCTGGGCGCTACGGCCGTGATGAACCCGGCTGACGGCGACGTGATCGAGTGGATTCACGACGAGACGAATGGACGGGGAGTGGACGTCACGTTCGAAGCGGCAGGTGAGCAACAGACGGTAACCCACGCCTGTATTGCCGCTCGCATCGGCGGCCAGGCGCTCATTATTGGCATACCCGCCGTGGATGAAATATCGATCCCCATCCACGAAGTCAGGCGCCGCGAACTGTGCATCCAGAACGTACGTCGCTCCAATCGTGAAGCCGATCGCAGCCTGGAGCTGGTGGCGTCGGGCCGGATCGACCTGAAACCGCTGGCGACGCATTTCTTCCCGCTCGATCAGGTTGGGAAAGCGCTCGATCTGGCGCACAATCGTGCGGACGGAGTCATCCGCGCCATCGTTCAGCCCAACATGGACCTTGCCGGTGCATGACGCCGTGGCTATCGGCCACTTCTTTTATCCCGGTCTCCTGATTTCCGTTAGATGAATCGCACTTTCGTTGTTCTCGCTGCGACCATTTTTTTCTGGGCGTCAGCGTTTCCGGGTATCCGTGCCGGTCTTGAAGGCTATTCGCCGTTCCAGCTCGCTGCCTTCCGGTACGTCATCGCGTCACTGGTGCTCGTTCTGATAGCCATAAAGCGCAAAATCCGGGTTGTCGATGTGGGGGACGTGCCTCGATTATTCTCCCTGGGGCTGACGGGTTTTACGATCTACAACCTTGCACTCAATTACGGTGAGCTAACCGTTACGGCGGGGGCGGCCAGCTTCATCATCAATACGGTGCCGGTATTTACGGCGCTGCTTTCGGTGCTGCTGCTCAAGGAGAAGGTGAGTGTGCGTGGGTGGGTTGGCATGGCGGTGAGCTTTGCCGGGGTTTCGCTGATCGCGCTTGGGGAGGGCCAGGGTTTTCACCTCGAGGCGGGCGCGCTATTGATACTGCTCTCAGCCATTACGGCAAGCATTTACAACGTGATACAAAAACCCCTGCTCGGCAAGTATAGCCCTTTTGGGATCGTCTGCTATGCGATCTGGTTCGGGACGATCTTGCTGCTGCCATTTCTCTGGAACGTCCCGGAACGATTGGCCACGGCGTCTCTACACTCGACGCTCTCGGTGGTTTACCTCGGGATACTGCCCGGGGCGGTGGCTTACTGGGCGTGGTCGGTTGCCCTCTCCCGGATGGAGGCCTCGCGGGCGGTCACGTTCCTCTACCTGGTGCCGCCCGTTTCGATCGTCGTTTCTTTTATCTGGTTGGGAGAGCTACCCACGTGGATCTCCCTGATCGGTGGTATTCTGGCGATGAGCGGCGTGCTTCTCGTCAATACTCGCTCCCGTCGAACGCACCGGTCCGTCGCCAACGGATGATCACTTCGCCTTTATGGTGGATATGCTCCGGCGTTCGGCGATGACGGACAGGATCCAGATGGCGACCCAGAGCGCCACGAGCATCCACCATTGGCCGACGGCTAACAGGACGACATTCGTCAAATAGAGGACGTGGAAGAACCATCCGGGCGGTGCGGCGTCGGATTTTCGATTCAATTGCGCAAGCGTACCGGAAAACGCCGCTACGATCTTAAGCAGAAGCATCAGCGGTGTATAAATCAGGATGATCCACCGTGCCCAGGATGCTTCTGCAAAAACGGCCCAGGCGATTAGGGCGGTAACGGCGAGATCGATCAGTACGTTTTTGAGCCAGTTCATTGTCATTTACGATGTGCACCGACGTGGCCTGCACCTGCGAGTAATCGACGGCTCCCCAGCAAGCTTTAGCATTGAACACTCGGCAACCGGAACAGAGATGCCGTGCGCGTTTACTATTTACCTGTTTCGACCCGCGAGGCCGGTCTGGAGATAAGGTAAACCAAACATAAAAACAAAAAAGAACACGACCGAATGATCCGTATCATCCAGTACGGCCTGGGACCAATCGGGCTGGAGTCCGCACGTACGATTCTCGAAAAAAGCGGGTCGGGACGGCTGGAGCTCGTCGGCGCGGTCGACATTGACCCTTCGAAGGTAGGTCGTGACCTCGGAGAGCTGTTAGGTTCGTCGAAACCAATGGGGATCGTGGTTACCGACGATCTCGATCGTCTTCTTGCGGACGAGCGGCCGGACGTGGTGCTGCACACGACCTCTTCCTTCCTCGCGGGTGTGCGGGATCAGCTGCTGGCGTGCGTCCGTGCGGGGGCGCACGTCATATCCTCCACGGAGGAGCTGTTTTTTCCCTTCGACCGGCACCCCGAGCTTGCGGCCGAGCTGCACCAGGCGGCTGAAGACAACGGCGTCGTGATCCTCGGGACGGGGGTGAATCCGGGTTTCGCCATGGATACGCTGGCTCTCATGGCGACCGGTGTCTGCACTGACGTCTCTGCCATCCACGTACGGCGTGTCGTCGATGCGGGTAAGCGGCGGTTGCCGCTTCAACGCAAAATCGGGGTGGGATTGGAGCCCGCAGCCTTTGAGGAGAAAAAGAAGACCGGCACGTTCGGGCACGTCGGTTTGCGCGAATCCCTGCTTTTCGTTGCCGACGGGCTCGGGTGGCAGCTCGATCGCACCGAAGAAACCCTCGAACCGGTTATCGCTCAGGCGGACATGACAACCGCTCACCTGTCGGTGAAAAAGGGGCAGGTGGCGGGTCTTGCCCACCACATATCGGGCTTCGTCGCGGAGAAGGCGGTGCTGACCCTCGAGCTCAACATGTACGCCGGCGCCGACGATCCGGTGGATGCCATTCACGTCGAAGGGACGCCGCCGATCGATCTGGTCATTCATGGCGGAATATTCGGCGACACGGCCACGGTCGGAGCCCTCACCAATGCCATTCCGCTCGTACTCAGGACTCGTCCCGGATTGCGTACGATGAAGGACCTGCCGGTGCCCCGCGTCTTTCTCTCGACGAACGGATAACCGTAGTCGACGGGATCATTCGAATGCCCTTCGAAGGATCGCGTCCGAGCTTTTTACGCTCAGCATGCAGTAGACGGCGCGTAGGTGCGCGCGTTCGGCTTCGGACAGGTCACCGTGGAAGCCCTGTCTGTCGATCCGATCCTGCCGGGCGTGGTAGAGGCTCACCCCCGCCGCTACGGAGATATTGAAGCTCTGCATGAATCCGGACATCGGAATGATGCAGGTCTGGTCGGCGAGGCGTACCATCTCGGGCGTCAGGCCGTCTCGTTCGTTGCCGAAGACGAGCGCGACCGGCTTTGTGAAGTCGATCGAATCGATCGGGACGGCGTCTTCGTCGAGGTGCATGGCAACGATGTGATACCCCTTTTCTTTCAGGGCACGAGCGCAGGTCTCCGGCCGATCCCAGACGCGGATGTCGAGCCATTTCTGGGCGCCCTGGGTCGTCCGGCGCGAGTGCTTATAAGGTTTTTCCCGAATGACGACGTGTAAATCCTGATACCCCAGGGCTTCAGCCGTCCGAATGACGGCGCTCACGTTTCCCGTGTTGGCCAATCCTTCAATGACCGGAACGACCGTGCGCGTTCGCCCCTCGACGACCTCGTTGATGCGTCGGAGCCTGCTTTCCGTGATGTAAGGTTTCAGGACTTCGATGATCTGCTCGTGATGGCGAGCCTTACCACCAAAAACGAGCCGGCCGGCATCGAACAGCGAAGCCCGGTCGCCGGCTCTTAGAAGCTCGTTCATGAGCTGGACGGCATCCATTGGGGAACTGAGATGGTTTTTGTTTACGAATGAGGTAGAATAACCGGGTGACCGAAGGGATATAGGTCTTATCCTTGTAGATCGTTACAACATCGCTTCTCCTTCGATTTTGCCGATAGTCGACCTGCCCGGTATACTGGGAGCGTAGTTAGCATTCACAACTTTCAATCAACGACGTCATGAATTTAACGGATAAAGTTGCAATAGTAACGGGCGCCAGCAGCGGTATCGGCGCCGAGTTTGCCCGCATGCTCACGCAAAAGCAGGCATACGTGTACGGGTTCGCCCGGCGTGTGGATAGAATGGATAAGCTGAAGGAAGAAATTGGCGACCGCTTCGTTTCGGTGTTCTGCGACGTACGGGATGAAAAGTCGGTTGAAAGCGCCGTCAACGAAGTGGTGAAGCGGTCCGGGCGGATCGACGTGCTGATCAACAATGCCGGTCTCGGCAAGTACGGACCGGTGGACAAACTTTCGATCGAGGACTGGGACGTTCAGATCGAGACCAACCTGCGCGGCGTATTTCTCTGCACACGCGCCGTCGTGCCGATCATGAAGGAGCAAAACGCCGCCACAGGATTCGGCGGGCACATCATCAACATCGCCTCCATCGCGGGTCTGATCGGCAATCCGACGCTTTTTGCCTATAACGCCAGCAAATTCGGCGTACGTGGATTCAGCGAGGCGGTCATGAAGGAAGTCCGCGACCATGGGATCAAGGTGACCTGCATCTATCCGGGCTCCATCGAAACCGAGTTTTCGAGCATGTCCGGATCGGCCGCTCCGGCGCATGCCATGACCCCGTCCGACATTGGCGAGACGGTACTGCACGTGCTCGAAACGAGAGACAACTATCTTATTTCCGAAGTCGTAATGCGTCCGCTTCGCCCGAAAGGCTGACGAGAGCCCGGTCGATATCACCGGTGATTCACATGGCGTAGTGCCGTTTTTTGTATATAGCGGGGTCGGTTTGTCTTCTCATCACTACGTCTGAGTAACCGGATGTCGGGTATTTTCAATCGTTTGCCTTTGCTTTTTGTGGTCCTATTTGCTGCGACGGGAGTTGCATCTGCTTCCGACCTGGTCGAAGTGCTGCCCGTGAATGACCGCATCCTGATGCTTCATTTTCAGGACGGGTACATCGACTACTCCCGGCACGATTACATCGGCGGTCGCGGGAGGGACGTAACCATCGTTCGTTCACCTCTCAACACCACGATGGCCGAGCGCTCGAGTTCGTATACCCTTACCTCAACGGGGGATGCGAATTACGGGACGGGGGTCCAGCCATTGAGGGTGGGACGTAAAAGCAAAACCAATGGTATGCCCAACTGGCCTCCGGGTGAGTACGTCCTCGAGCACTGGATATACCTCGAGCTACCGTACCCCCTTCAGTCCGGCGAAACGTACAGGGTGTCGACGGGCAATCTTGCCTCTAATGTGAGTGAGGTGGCCTTCACTTTCGACGTTTTGGATCTCCGCTCCGAAGCGGTCCACGTCAACCAGGTCGGGTACGTGCCCGCCGCACCACTCAAGGTCGGGTACGTCTTCCACTACATGGGCAGCATGGGGCACGCCGACTTCAACCCGTTCGAGGGGAACGACTGCTTTCTGGTCGATTCTGAAACGAAACAGGTGGTGTTCACCTCCCGCCTCACGTTCTGGGCGCAAAATGCACCGGACAACGGGCACGGCGATCACTGGATCGACTCGGACGTCTGGGCGTGCGATTTTTCTTCATTCACGACCCCCGGCGAGTATTACCTCGCCGTGGAAGGGATCGGGAGGTCCTTCCCGTTCAGGGTAGACGACGAAGTGTACCGGGAGCCCTACTACACTTCAGTTCGGGGTTTCTACCACCAGCGGAGCGGCGCCCGCCGGAAGGAGCCCTACAGCCGCTGGTTTAAAGACGAGGACCACATCCCCGGCAAAAACGGTTACCGGGTGCTCTATTCGGAGTTTCGCTGGATGGATAACGAGGGACAGGACCACGTTTTCGAACAGCTTCCTGCCCACAAGACGAGTAAAGAGATGCCCGACGCGTGGGGAGGATGGTTCGACGCAGCGGATTGGGATCGGTATCCCGAACACCTGATCGTCGTGAACCAGCTCTTGATGGCCTACGCTTTCAACCCTTCTGCCTTCAAGGATAACGACCTGAATCTCCCCGAAAGTGGGAACGGAATCCCCGACATCGTCGACGAGGCGCGATTTGAGGTCGATTTCTTCCTCCGGTTAAAGGGGCCGACCGAAGGCATCTCGGGAGGTCTAGAAACGTCCGGGCATCCCGGCAACGAACCTTCGTACGACGATCCGTACAAGGAATGGTACCAGTACGCAGAAGAGCCGTTTGCCTCGTTCTGGACCGCCGCGGCTGCAGCCCAGCTCGCACACAGCCTGACCATTGCTGGAAAGCATGAGCTGGCTTCTTCGTACCTGGAAGAGGCAGCTGAGATCTACGACTGGGCGCAACAGAACCTGAAGCCGGGTGACCTCGAAGTGGCCAGGTCCGATGGGCGCACGACGCGCGACGTGCGTATGATGGCCGCAGCCTGGCTATTCAACGTGACGGGAGAGGCGCGCTATCACGACCAGTTCAGGCAGGACAACCGGGTCACGACAGCCGCGACGCCTCTTGCAGGGGATGGCTACAATCAGGAATACGCCGTGTGGGCATACTTGATCGGCAACCATCCGAATGCCGATCCGAACTTGAAGAGCCGGTTTGTCCAGGCATCGCTCCACTATGCAGGGAGTTACGTGGACGCTGCAAAGAGCCGTACGCTGCGCATCGCCAACAGCTGGTGGTTTCCAACGGTCGTCGGCGGGCTTACGACGCCTCGCCTCGTGCCGGTCATCGTGGCGCATTACCTGATGCGTAACGAGCCAGCCGAAGCGGCGGAATATCTCCAGTACCTCTATACCTCGGCCGACTATTTCTTAGGTGCAAACCCGCTGAACATGGCCTGGATGACTGGAATCGGCGAACGGAGCCCCGGGCAGATCATGCACCTCGATTCGTGGTACGACGGCGTTGTGGAACCCGTGCCGGGCATCGTGCCGTACGGACCGGAAAGCCCGAAGTACAGCGGGGGATCGGAGGGGTCGTGGACGCCGCTCCACCATTACTTCTCGTGTTACCCGAACTACGAGGAGTGGCCTCTGGCGGAGCTGTGGTTCGAAAGCCGCTATCCGGTGATGTCGGCTGAGTTCACGATCTGGCAGACCATGGGCTACACCGCGATTCTCTACAGCTATCTCTACGGTTTGAGCGGTGAAAATCGGCCGGTGGACGTTGAACCGGATACGCCCCCGGGCGATTCGTCAGGTGAGCTCAGGATGGAAGAAGGGCATCCGAACCCGTTCGACGGTAGGACCACGCTATATTACGATCTCCCTGCTACAGGGAACATTGAAGTGGTGATGTTCGATTTGCTCGGGCGAGAGGTCCGGAGGATCTATTCCGGCGTCCAGTCATCCGGAAGGCACAGCATCGAGGTGGATGGGGCGGCGCTTGCACCCGGCGCCTACGTGGTGAGGCTGGCTACCTCCGACCACAGTGTCAGTCGTATCCTCTTACGCCACTAACCGGATAACCTACGTTACCGCTTATGATTCGACCGGTATTTCTGGCTGGGCTCGTCTTCGCGCTGGTCTTTTCGGCGCCTGCATTGGCTCAACCGAATGAGCCTGTGCAGTGGATAACCATTGAAGGCGAAGAGGGGCCCGGGAAGGGGAAGCACATCGTTTTCGTAAGTGGCGACGAGGAGTATCGTTCCGAAGAGGCCCTTCCCATGCTGGCCAAACTCCTGGCGATACGCCACGGTTTTCGCTGTACGGTTCTGTTTGCCATAGACCCGGAGACCGGGACCATCGATCCGAACCATAACACCAACATTCCCGGCCTGCATCTGCTCGGGACGGCAGACCTGATGGTGCTCTTCACGCGATTTCGTGAGCTGCCGGACGATCAGATGAAGTGGATAGTCGACTACACGAATTCGGGTAAGCCCATAATCGGGTTACGTACGGCGACCCATGCATTCCTGTACGAACGGAACCGGCAAAGCCCGTATGCAAAGTATTCGAATGACAGCGAGGCGCCCGGGTTCGAAGGAGGGTACGGGCGGCAGGTTCTGGGCGAAAGGTGGGTCGACCACCACGGCGACCACGGGACTGAAAGCACACGCGGGCTCGTGAACGGCCTTCTGGCAGACCACCCCATCCTGCGGGGCGTGTCGGACGTCTGGGCTCCGACCGACGTGTACGCCGTGAGCGACATCACCGGCGACGAAGCCGTGTTACTCTTCGGGCAGGTGCTCAGGGGCATGGAGCCCACCTCGCCGCCCAACTACGACAAGTCGATCATGCCGGTCGCGTGGATCAAGACGTACACCGGTGAGACGGGGCAAACTTCACGCGTCTTCACGACGACAATGGGCGCTGCGGTCGATTTCCAAAACGAGGATCTCCGGCGGTTGATCGTCAATGCAGCGTACTGGGCGGTCGGGCTGGAAGACCAGATCGATCCCGATTCCGACGTGTCGTACGTTGGCACGTACGAGCCCACGTGGTTCGGTTTCGACGGGTTCCGAACCGGCATGCGCCCATCGGACTACGCCTATACGCCCTGAAGCCGCCGTTCCAAGGCAAATCGGGTTTTATTTACGAGCACGTCACCAGGTCAGGGATGATAAACAGCTACTACACTCTGTCGGCTCTGGCAAGCGAGTGGTCGAAGGACCTGGTTGGGGCCACGCTGACGGAGGCGTACTCTCAGGTTCGAGACGAGCTGTCGCTGGTTTTTGAATCTGGAGAGCGGGTGTGGACCGTGCGGATCTCGACGCGATCGCCTTTTCTGTATGCTTTTCGCGCTGCAGGGTACAGCAAAGCGCGAAAAAACGTAGCTACGCTGTTTGAGGAGGCGTGCGGCAACGTCGTGACCGCCGTACGGGTGGCGGACCGCGACCGAATGCTGTTTTTCGATCTTCAGGACGGGTCAAACTTGCAAATTCTGCTTTTCGGGCCGAATGCGAACGTCTTCCACGTGACCCCCGATGGCCTGATTGGCCGCGCCTTCAGGTTGGAGGCCGAGTGGGAGGGCAAGCCTGCTCCTGATCCCAAACCGGCGTCCGAAGTCGTCTCATTGAGTGAGTTTGCAGCGCGGTGGCGTTCGGGCAGCAAGTCGATGGAGCAGGCTGTGGCCGGCGCCGTCCCGCTGTTTAACCGTACCCTCGCGACGGAAGTGGTTTTCCGAGCCGGGCTGGGAAACCGTAAGCCCGCTGACTGTACGCCGGAAGAGCTGGAAAAGCTATTTGAGGCGGTCCAAGAAGTGCGTGCCGACCTCGCTCACGCGACCACCAGGATTTACTGGAACGGGCGTCGGGTGGACGTTTTTTCGCTCGTCGAGCTGAGGCACCTCGCTGAGCGAGAGGTCGAGCTTTTCGGCTCCGTGGACGAGGCGGTACGTGTATTCGTTCGCCGCTCGCTCGCACAGCGGCGGTTCGACGAGCTGTACAACCCGCTGGAGCGTACGCTCAAGGAGGCGGCGACGCGCTACAGGAAGGCGGTCGAGAACATGCTCGAAGAGCTGGCGCACGAAAGCCGGGCGGATCGATACGAGCGTTATGCGCACCTGCTCATGGCGTCAGCCGGCGACGATACGACAGGCCGCGAGGAGGTGACGTTGCCGGATCTGTTTGCTGGTGGAGAGCCGGTAACCATTCCCGTTAATCCTGCGCTGAGCAAGGTTGAAAACGCGAAAACATATTATGCCAGGGCGCGTCGAACGCGCCAGGCAAGACAATATGCAGAGGAGCGATTGATCGAAACGGAGCGGATGGCCTCGCTCGCCGAATCGTTGCTCGAATCGCTGCAAAAGGTGACGTCGGTATCGGCGCTCGAGCAGTTTCGGCGCGACCTGGAGTCGAATGAGGAAGCCTCACGGCTGCTACGTTCCGAGACAAAAGACCAGGCGCGGATCCCATTTCGGCGTTTCGACCTGCCGGGCGGTTACGAGGTATGGGTTGGGAAGAATGCGCAGCAGAACGATCGGTTGACGATGCACTACGCGCAAAAGCACGACTATTGGATGCACGCACGGGGTGTGTCCGGTTCACACGTTTTGCTGCGACGTCCGTCCCGAACGGTGAAGCCTGGCCGCGACACGCTGGAGCAGGCAGCCTCGATAGCGGCTTACTTCAGTAAGGCGAAAGGCAGTGGCCTTGTACCCGTCAGTGTGACGGAGCGCAAGTACGTGCGCAAGCCAAAGGGCGCCCTGCCCGGCGCCGTCGTTCTTGATCGCGAAGAAGTGCTGCTCGTTGAACCTCGTCTACCTCAAGATGCATCGGATGAAAAAGGGGGCTCAGGTAATTGACAAAAAACGACCAAGACTGCCCATCGTCAAAACAGTTCGCGAAACCGGACGTATCTTCGCGCCGGATCTCGAATTGACTCTAATAGAAATAACCATATGAGCTGGTGGGAAGCCGCCCTGCTCGGGCTGGTCCAGGGACTGACAGAGTTTCTTCCCGTTTCGTCCTCGGGTCACCTCGTTCTCGGCAAACATTTACTCGGCTTGACGATTGCAGAAGAGGATGCGCTTGCCTTTGACATATTTGTCCACTTCGGGACGGTGCTCAGCATCCTGACGGTATACTGGTCTGAAGTCTTCCGGATCGTTCGGGAGTGTGCGCTGGCTGCAATCCGTCCGGGGGCGTTTGTCGAGACGTACCGCTCGAGTGATGCCGTTCGGCTCGGGGTGTTCATCCTGATCACGCTCATTCCCACCGGTATCGTTTACCTCGTTTTCAGGGAGCCTCTTGAAGCGGCTTTCGACAATCCGAAGCTGGTATCCGGGATGTTGCTGGTGACCGGCCTGCTCCTTCTACTGACCTTGTTGCGCAGGCATCCAACCGGCAAGCTGACGCCGTTGAAGGCGTTCGTGATCGGGCTCGCGCAGTCCAGCGCCATGATCCCCGGGATCTCGCGTTCGGGAGCCACAATCTGTACGGCGCTTTACCAGAACGTCAAGCCGGAACGGGCGGCCGATTTCTCCTTTTTGATGCTGTTACCGGTGGTGATCGGGGCGACGCTTGTCAAGAGTGTCGGCATTGGCAGTACAGGCCTCGTAATGGGATGGCTGCCCGTGTTGACCGGGACCCTCACGGCTTACGTGTCGGGTGTTGTTGCCATCAAGTTGATGCTCGCGTCCGTCAGGCGCGGCAAGCTTCAGTACTTTGCGATCTACGTATTTCTTATTGGTATAGCAGGCCTGGTTTTCTTTTAAAGACGCTAATTGTGCGGCTATACCGCCCAAACGTTGCAACCGTTTGGTGCAAGTTGCAGTATAGAGCATCGAGACTGCGGCGTGTGCGGAATGATGCCCCGGTGTTTTGAACCGCGGTTGGATATACTCATCCCTTATTCTTATCGGTTATCGGCATGCGCCTTACACCGCACGAAAAAAACGTACAGCGTGAGATCGAGAAGTGGCATCACGAAGAGTCGAACGTGGTGATGCAAGCGCTCAACTGGGCTATGAAGCCTGTTGACTGGATGGTTGAGAAGGTTTCACCGGACATCCTCGACCAGGTCAGTGACGCGATCGGCCAGTTCCTGTCCGTGCTCAATGATGCGTCGCAGTGGACGTACGACTCCGGGGAGCTGATCGAGCAGGCTCGACGGCAGGGGTTGGAGGTTGAGCGTGTGGAGGATCTCCGTATGCAGCCGCTCGAATCGCTCGACCAGCTTGCACGTGGGAAGATCAGCCAGAATGCCGTTCTGGCGGCTATTGAGGGAGGCGGGACCGGCCTCGGCGGTGCGATGCTGATTGCAGCCGACATCCCCCTCCTCTTTACGATCAACTTCCGCCTGATTCAGCAGATCGCCGCTGCGTACGGATTCCCGCTCCGCGGTCCCGCGTACAGGCCGCTTCTGCTGGCAACGTTCAACGTGGCGGCGTCCGGATCGCGTGAGGCCAAAAACGACGCCCTGCGGGAGGTCAGCGTCGCGGCCGCGGCGTTCGCCAACAACCTGGACTACAAGGGGCGCATATCCGGCACGTTCCGCGACCAGAACCGGCACGTCCCGCGCGAGATCGCGAAAAACATCCTCGGCCGCAAGCTGGGGCAACTGGTGCCCATTGCGGGAGCCGCCGTGGGCGCAGGCATCAACTACTGGTTCACTTCGCAGACCGCGGAAACCGCATACATGCTCTTCCGTGCCCTTTACATCGAGCACAAAGAGCGGTTGTGACACCCGACGGTCTTTCGTGAACAGGTGGCGAAAGCACCTCGACGATACGAGCGCGAACGTGATTTCTCCCTCTGCGTTAGTATGCGGACTATTCCATAGCTGCGGGGGATGCCCGCACTCCGGAGAAACTGAACTATCACCAGATTAGAATGCCGCTCGTTGCTATTGTTGGCCGTCCAAACGTAGGTAAATCGACTTTTTTTAACCGCCTTACCGAATCGAGAAAGTCCATCGTACACGATGAGCCGGGCGTTACGCGCGACCGGATCTACGGGAGGGCGTTGTGGAACGGGGTCGAGTTTTCGGTCGTCGATACGGGTGGGTTCGTGCCGCGTTCGGACGATCGTTTCGAAGCCGCCATTCGCGAACAGGTTACGATCGCCCTGGAAGAAGCCGACGTCATCATTTTCGTGGTAGACGTGCTCACCGGGATCACTGACATCGACGAAGAGATGACCAAGATCCTGCGTGCGGCGAACAAACCGGTTCTTGTCGCTGCCAATAAGGCCGACAACGACGCACGCAGGTGGGAGGCGAGTCTGTTCTATCAGTTGGGTCTCGGAGACGTCTATCCTATCAGCTCGCTTAGCGGTATGGGGACAGGAGACCTGCTCGACGCCGTCGTCGACGCGTTCCCGGGGACGTCTGAAGGCGAAGAACCGGACGATCGGCTGCGCATTGCCATCATCGGACGGCCGAACGTCGGTAAATCGTCGCTGGTAAACGCCCTGCTCGGCGAGGAGCGGTCGATCGTTACCGAAATAAGCGGCACCACACGTGACGCGATCGATTCGGTGATGAAGTACCAGGGTCAGGAGATCGTCCTCGTGGATACGGCAGGCCTGCGCAAGCGCTCGCGGATAACGGAAAACGTCGAATTCTACTCGCTGCTCAGGACCGAACGCGCGATTGAGGAAGGGAACGTAGCCGTGCTGCTGCTCGACGCAACACAGGGGCTCGAATCGCAGGACATTCGCGTCCTGAAACAGGCGGAGGAGATGAAGAAAGGTCTCGTCATTGCCGTCAACAAATGGGACTTGGTCGAAAAGGAGACGAACACGGCACGGGACTTCCAGCGGGCGATTCGTGACCGTCTGAGGACCCTCGAGTACATTCCGATCATTTTCGTTTCGGCTCTGACGAAGCAGCGTGTCACCAAAGTGCTCGACACCGCGATCAAGGTCGCTGAGATGCGTAAGCAGCGCATACCGACGAGCAGGCTAAACGAAGTCATGCGGGACGCCATCGATCGGCATCAGCCGCCGGTTTATCGGAATCAGTTCGTGAAGATCAAGTACGTCACGCAGGTAAGGTCGAACCCTCCCGTTTTTGCTTTCTTCTGCAATCAGCCGAAGGGGGTCAAGGAGGGCTATCGTCGCTACCTCGAAAACCAGATTCGTGAGCATTTCGACTTCGAAGGGGTTCCTCTCACGCTGGTTTTCAAAGAGAAATAGCGTGCGTGTGGTCTTTGGACGGATTCGGAAAGGTCGAACAATCCCGTGAAGAGTGAACTCACGCATACCATCCGGTGTACACAACGGTAGTTATTGGGTATCTTGCCTCTCCGATTGCTTCTCGTGATTCCAGCCGAATCTTTATACACGAATCGATATGCCGGGTAAACCAATCAATACGCAGCCGAAGAACGAGCGGAAGCTCAACTTCTGGGAACGCATGTATCTTCCCGAGGTGTTTCGAGGGCTAGGATACACGTTCAATAAGCTGGCCAAGGAACCCATCTATACGGTCCAGTATCCGGAAGAGCAGTGGTATCCGCCGGACATTTTCCGGGGCCGTCCGGTTCTGGTAGAAGAGAACGGCCGCCCGCGATGCGTCTCCTGCAACCTGTGTGCCCGCGCCTGTCCCCCCATGGCGATTTCGATGCAGTCGAAGGAGATGGACGACCCGACCAATCCCAAGGAGCGTGAGCCGGCGTGGTTCGAGATCAACATGCTACGTTGTATCCTCTGCGGGTACTGTGAGGAGGTTTGCCCGGAAGAGGCGATCGTGATGTCGAAGGAGTACGACTACACGTTCCAGTCACGAGAGGAGGCTATTTTTGGCCTTGACCGCCTCCTGACCCCCGTCGAGCAGCTCAAGGACCGGCTCGATTTTCTTGCCAAATACCGCAATCCCCAGATCGGGCAGCATTGGGAGTACAAGAAGGACAACAACCTCCACAGCCTGAAGGATCGCCATTTCATCCGCTGGCTGATCGAAGAAGGGATGACCGATCTCGAAAACACCCACCTTCGTCCTTCAAAAACCCGGGCGGTGAATCGCGAGTGGGGCGGTGAGCGTACGGGGCCGTTTGTCGAGCAGGAAGTAGTCGAGTAGAGAACGGAGTGTCCAAACTTCAACCCGAAAAGAACGACTCCGACCGGCTGCGGGAGGCGTTGCTCGATCAGCTGCGCTATTTCGTCGAGGAGGTCGATCACCTGGCGTCGATGCTGGGCGGCATTCCAGAGTCCGTTTTTGAGGCGCGGCCGCATCCGGACTCGCGGTCGATCAAGGAGCTGTACGGCCGGATCGCCTATTACGACGAAGCAATCCGGCTGCCGGGCATTCGGCGAATGGTTGAAGAAGATAACCCGAATCTGAGTACCAGTGACGCGGGCGACGCCGAGGCGTGGAACGACCTGCCGATGAAAGACTTGCTGATCCGTCTCAAGTCGGCACGCCTTCAGCTGGTTGCCGGTGTCGAGGCGTTGTTTCCAGCGGATTGGTCACGCCGGGCCCGGTGGGACGAGGTCGATCTCGACGTCTATGGCGTCGTGCATGCCATGATCCAGCAAGACGTCGACTGGTTGCGCACGATCAGCTACCGCCTCTATGGCGTTCGCATCCCATCACGTTCGTAAAAGCCCCTTTATTCGCCCGATCTTGCACCTGAACTACTTCATCACGCCCCCGTTGCGTGTATGTGGAGTGTATGAGTGCGCTTTCTTTCCGCCCGGAATGGGAGGAGTAGCGTGCCGTATACCCCGTTGGTTAAGTTTTCGGCGCGGTATCCTTTCCACCTTTATTACTTGTTCATCTACTATATAGGTGTTAGCCTGAGTAATATATCAGGCAAACAAGGGTGAAATAGGAGCGGAGTGAGCAGCAAGGATAAACGGCGGATACCGCAACTATCCAAAAGGTTCAATTACACTAGTACTCTCTTTGGCAACTACAGGTCACACATACGAGCAACTCCGTTCAGCATTCCAGCACGGCAACGTCAAGCCGCTTTATTTCTTTTATGGCGAAGAGACGTTCCTGATGGAGGAGTTGCAGAATCTGCTCATCGAGAAGCTGCTGGCGCCTCACGAGCGCGACTTCAACCTTGACGTTGTCTACGGCGCCGAAACCGACGCGCAGACGGTGCTCGGGTTGTGTACCGGCTATCCGATGATGGCTGCACGACGGGTCGTCGTGGTTCGTGATTTCGACAAATTGAAGGACAACCGGCTCTTCACGTCGTTTGCCGAACGGCCCAATCCATCGGCCGTCGTGCTGCTGCTTTGCAGTTCGAAACCCAATCTGACCGCCCACCCGTACCGCGCGCTGCGCGAACACGCGGTTTGGAGCGAGTTCAAGCCCCTGTACGACAATCAGATACCTGGTTGGATCCAGCAGCGCGTGGAGCAGGCCGGCTACAAAATCGAGCCGCAGGCCGTCCAGATGCTGGCCGATTACGTCGGGACCAACCTGAGAGCCGTAGACGCTGAGATCGATAAGCTGATCACGTATGCCGGAGGCCGTAAACACCTGACTGGTGACGACGTCATTCGAGCTGCCGGCCAGACGCGTGAGTACAACGTATTCGAGCTGCAAAAGGCAATAGGGCAGGGTCGTTATGCCGACTCGATTCGCATCCTGGACCGCATGCTGAGCCAGGCTACCAATGTGCGGGGAGAGGCGCTGATGATCGTGACGGTCCTCTCCAGCTACTTCATCAAGCTCTGGAAGCTGGCGCTGGCAAAGGACCAGGACGTTCCCGAGAAAACGCTGGCGAGCCACATCGGGGTGTCGCCCTTCTTCCTCAAAGAGTATCTCTTCAGTCTACGGCGATTCACCGCTGAAAAAATCGATCGTGCATTTTCCGCTCTCCTGGCGGCTGATTATGAGCTGAAAGGTGGAGCACACCGGGACGAACGACTCATCCTGACGCTGTTGATGAGACAGCTTGTGAACGGGTCTGCCGGCGATGGAGTGACCGGGCGGATTCTGTCCTCATAAACGGGTGCGTGTGCGCTCAGGAACCACGGAATAGAATAGAATGATCAATATTTCATCTCAGACCCAGTTGATCTCTTCTACTTCCAGCGATCACTTCTACGAGACGCTCGTGCAGATGAGCGACGAAGACCTGATGTCGCAGTTCCAGGCGGGAACGGTGGAGGCCTTCGACATTCTCGTAGGCCGCTACAAGGATCCGCTGACCAACTACATCTACCGGTTTCTGGGCGACATGAAGGAATGTGAGGACCTGTTACAGGAGACGTTCCTACGGGTGTATCGCAACCGGCACTCCTACCGGCGGATCGCCAAGTACTCGACGTGGCTGTACACGATCGCGGGAAACCTGGCGCGGTCGGAATATCGCAAGCGTAAACGTCGCCGCCTGTACTCGCTCCAGTCCGTCAACCGCGACGAGGAAGAGTATGAAGTGGAAATACCCGACGAAACATTCTCTCCGGACAGGCATACGGACAGTACAATACAGGATCATTACATACAGGAGGCATTGAAGGAGATCCCGGAAGAGTTTCGCGAGGTGGTTGTGCTTCGTGACGTGCAGCAGCTTGCCTACGAAGAGATTGCGGAGATCACCGGGTTACCGATGGGTACTGTTAAAAGCAGGATAAACCGCGGGCGGACGAAACTTCAGATGCTCTTGAAAGATATCTATTCCGTACAGGAGGAATAGCGAGTCGGAACCGGGGTACTTGTCGGGCCGGCGGAGCTTCTCCTGCCGGCTCGTTCGTTTCGCGAGGTTTTGCCATCGGGGGTTCGGCGTCCTGTGGGTAGCACGTGGCGTGCAAAGTCAAAAATCAGTTTTGTGCTTATGCGTGAAGGATACCATGCCACAGGTGGAGAGGGCTGTCCGTACTCAGAGCTAGATGAGTATCTATGTGAGTACGTCGACAATACCATGGATCCCTGTGTCCGGAAGGTGTTTGAGGAATATCTGGTGGTTGATCCGGTACTGGCCGAGCACGTAAAGCAGCTGCGCCATACGCGGGAGCTCCTATTCCACTACGGGTGCCGGCACCACGCACCCTCGGGCCTTCAGGTACGGTTGCGGCAGCGGCTCGGGCTCGAAATGATCCGCTCCCAGTGCCCTCGTTTTTCGATGATTCTGGATCGGTTTGGCGCCGTGCTGGTTTTTGCGTCCGCCATGGCTATGATCACGCTGAGCGGCATGCTCATTAGCAGCTTTGAAGAGCAAGAGAATCCATCAATTGCCGACGAACAGGAAGTTGTCTCTGAAGTAAAAATCAGCCAGCCAAGGATGGCGGGATTTCAAGCCGGTCTGCCTACCCACGACGCTGACCGCCCTCCGGTAGGCGGAACGCACACCCCTAGCCTCCCCTACACAACCGGCTGGCACGACGAGGTCGCGTTGTCGCCTCTTATCTGGACACCTTCGGCAGCGCTTTCAGCACGGCGACTGGCGGGAACCGAACAGACATCCTTGCAAAGAATCCATTTGGAATATTGACAATGGGGCCTGTTCGTAGTACTATCTGCTCTCTATAAAAAAGGGCTCTTAGCTCAGTGGTTCAGAGCGCTCGCCTCACACGCGAGAGGTCACTGGTTCAAATCCAGTAGAGCCCACTACCGGATAATTGCCTCGCAACTAGCGGGGCTTTTTTGTTTTTGGGGGGTGGCAATGAGACGTCTTTCCTGCGAATTGCCGGTTCTGGGGCGAAACTGAAAGGAGGTTGGATGGATTGTAGCGACTTTTTTATAAGTTTAAGGCATAATCCATTCCATGAACCTGATCGAGACCCGTGATGGCGAAGAAGGCTTCATGCTGGAAGGTTGCGCTTGCGTGTGTGTTGCTGTCGGCTTTCGGATTATTTATGCCGGCAAGAGCCCAGGAGCGGCCGAACATCATTCTCATCTATGCGGATGACCTGGGTTATGGCGACGTCAGCGCTTATGGGGCGTCGCGTATCCGTACGCCCAACGTCGATCGGCTGGCTTCGGAGGGGTTGAAGTTTACGCGTGTCCATGCGCCGTCGTCCACGTGCACGCCGTCGCGATATGGTCTGTTGACGGGTGAGTATGCCTGGCGCAGGAAAGGCACCGGAATTGCACCGGGCAATGCGGCTCTCATCATCGAGCCAGGCCGCACCACGTTGCCTTCGGTGCTAAAAGCTGCGGGATATACCACCGGCGTCGTGGGGAAATGGCACCTCGGCCTGGGTTCGGGGGAGGGGCCCGACTGGAACGGCGACATCAAGCCAGGCCCCCTCGAAATCGGTTTCGACTATGCCTTTTTGATCCCGGCCACCGGCGACCGCGTACCGACGGTATTCGTCGAAAATCATCGGGTCGTCGGGCTCGATCCCGCCGATCCGATAGCGGTCAGCTATACGGAAAAGATCGGTGACGAGCCGACGGGAAGAGAGAATCCCGAGCTGCTCAAAATGCATCCGAGCCACGGGCACGACCAGACGATCGTCAACGGGATCAGCCGGATTGGGTACATGACGGGAGGCCGGGCGGCTCGGTGGGTCGACGAAGAAATTGCAGACGTCATCACGGGCAAGGCGGTCGAGTTCATCGAAAAGCATCGCGAGGCCCCTTTCTTTCTCTTCTTCTCCACGCACGACGTCCACGTACCGCGTGCGCCTCACGAACGATATGCCGGAAAAAGTGGCATGGGTCCACGTGGAGACGTCATTCTACAGCTGGACGGGTCGGTAGGACAGATTCTGGAAACACTGGATCGCCTGGGGCTGGCCGAAAAAACGCTGGTCATTTTCTCCAGCGACAACGGGCCCGTGCTCGACGACGGTTACCAGGATCAGGCAGTGGAGCTCGTGGGGTCACACCGACCGGGCGGACCGCTACGTGGTGGAAAATACAGTGCGTTTGAGGCAGGGACGCGCGTGCCGTTTATTGTGCGCTGGCCTGGCCGGGTGAAACAGGGGGTATCGGATGCATTGATTTCTCAGGTCGACCTTATCGCTTCTTTTGCCGCCCTATCCGGCATACCGCTACCTGATGACGCCGCGCCGGACAGCTACGACGTGCTCCCGGCGTTGCTCGGAGAGTCTTCTGAGGGTCGAGATCACCTGGTTGAGCACTCCCTGAGGGGCGTCCTTTCTCTCGTAAAAGGCCGGTGGAAATACATTGAACCGGGCGAGGGGCCGGCGATCGCCGTGTTGACGAAAATCGAGACAGGAAGTAGTCCAGAGCCTCAGCTTTACGACCTTTTAAATGATCCGGGGGAGCAAAATAATCTGGCCGGAGAGCATCCGGAGATCGTGGAAGAGCTCAAAGTGATGCTCGAACGGGTGCGGAATGGAGAATTGGCAAGGTCAAAACGGTCGAAGGCTCCCGATGATTGATGGGTAAGGGCAATATGTTGTGCATAATGTGCACGGATGCGCGTAAAATGTGTATAAAGTTAGTATATACTTGCATTTGCGTTGTGGATTTCAGGGTACAGGGAAATGCCCTGAGGCAGGGTCGATCGGGCCACACGCTCATACTCCCGCGATTTTTGTAACGCGATGGAAACGACTATTGTGCTCTTAAAACTCAACCCTCCGATGGTACGTTTGTTGGCCTGATCAACGTTGTCACTGAATTCCACTAACAAATGGAAGTAAAGACAATGAAGAGCAAAACATTTTTGTTTGCAGTCGTAGTTCTGATGTTTGTAGCCCTGGCACCATCCCAGTCGTGGGCACAGGTAACGGATACTGCAGCAACTGAGCAGCCGGCGCCGGAGTGGCCGGCGAGCGAGGGGCAGATTAGCTACGAGACGCTACACGCTGCCCTCAGCGATGCTAGCACGAACGTAGCTGCACTGGAAGGTGCTGAGATCAGCGAAGTGCACGTGGTGAAAGTCGAAGACGCGGTGGGCAGCTTCGACGAAAGCCAGCAAACGGAAATCAACTCGCTTGCTGACGCTGCTACGCCTCTGAATGATAACGAGGTCCTCTCGAACGTCCTCGCTGAAAAGGCAGCCACGGTAGAGGAAAACGCTGACATCATCGGTGTTGCGCTGGAAGAGGGTACCCTGTACGTCGTAACGAGGGCAGGGATGTAACCTCGAACGGATTTGAAGTGATTGAGGGGTCTCCGCTCGCGGAGGCCCCTTTTTTATTCCGTAAAGACCCGGCACGGTATTACGGCATCATTAAGGGCTGTCGATCATTTTTATCCTGGGTTGGAACGGGTTATTTTCATACTCTTTCGACTTCAATACGTGTATCGTTAGTGCCATATCGACTACCTGAATTACATGCCGGATCGTTTTTCCGAAACCACCGCACGTTTGCTGATTCGTTGCCCGGACAAGCCGGGTATCGTTTCGGCCGTTTCAACCTTTCTGTACAATCACGGTGCGAACATCACCGAGCTGGATCAACACTCAACGGATCCCATCGGTGGCACCTTCTTCATGCGACTCGAGTTTCAGACGCCGAATCTGGACCTGTCACGGAACGTCCTCGAACAGACCTTTGAACGTGCCGTTGCGTCACGATTCAACATGGATTGGCGCATCAGCTATGCCGGTGTGAAGAAGAACGTAGCGATCTTCGTTTCGAAGCACGACCATGCCCTGCTCGATCTGCTCTGGCAGGCTTCGAGAGGTAATCTCGCGGCCAACGTCTCGATGGTGATCAGCAATCATCCTGATCTCGGGCCGGCGGTTGAACATTTTGGCGTCCCCTTTCACTACGTACCCGTCGAGCCGGAGCGGAAGCACGAAGCCGAAGCACAAATGCTGGAAATTCTGGGCGACTCGGTCGATCTGATCGTGCTCGCCCGGTACATGCAGATCCTGAGCGAGGATTTCGTTTCCCGGTATCCGAACCGTATCATCAACATCCACCACTCGTTCCTTCCGGCGTTTGCGGGCGCCAATCCCTACCGGCAGGCCGCGGAAAGGGGTGTGAAGCTGATCGGAGCGACGGCGCACTACGTCACCGCCGACCTCGATCAGGGGCCGATCATCGAGCAGGGGGTGATCCGTGTTACGCACCGGCACCATCCCGAGGAGCTCAAAGAGCTGGGCCGCGACATCGAGCGTACCGTGCTCACGCGTGCGGTTCGCTGGCACCTGGAGGATCGGATCATCGTCTTTGAAAACAAGACGGTCGTGTTTGCATGACCGCTCGCGGTTTTGAAGCGCCCCTCTATTTCATCATCCCGATTTCTTTCGGCTACCGAAGTGCGTAATGGTTACTTGTCTGCTTTCAATTCGATACATTTGATTGTTGGGAGCACCCGGAACATGATGCCGCGGCAATCAATGGGTGCGACCAACCAGAAAAGCAGGCTATGAACCGCCAACCAACATGAGTGAAGGGATTTTTCTCGTCGGGACCGACCGGGGTGTGGGCAAGACCCTGATCGGCGTCGGAATCGTCGCATTGTTGCGTGAAATGGGGATCGATGCGGTGATGATGACTCCGATTTCGACCGGAGGCTCGATCGAGAATGCCGGTGAGCTGCTCGACCGGATCGGGGTGAACGTCGATCGGCGGCTCGTCACGCCCATCGTATTCGAAACGCTTGCATCACCGTACGTCGCGAGCCTGGTTGAAGACGCGCCGGTCGATCTCGACCGGGTGTGGGAGGCGTACCACGAGCTGCGAAGACAGGGCAAATTTGTGGTGGTCGAAGGCGCAGGGCTCATGGTGCCGATTACGCGCGCCTACATGATGGCCGACTTGCTCAAGGACTTCGAAATGCCCTCGTTGATCATTGGCCGTTCCGGGCGCGGGACGATCAATCATTGCCTGCTCACGTTACGGATGATGTGGGCGATGGGTGTGCATCCCGAAGGGTTCATATTGAACGGATTCGGGCAGTTCGGCGACGGATTTGCCGAGTCCGTCAACCCTGATGCCCTTCGCGAGCTCGCTGCGCCGACTCCTGTGGTGGCTACACTCGAATGGCGGCCAGAGTATCAGGACGACGTAATGGCGTTCATCCGTGCGCTCAAAAAGGAAAAGGAGCTGATTTCGGTTTTGAAGCAACTCGCAACAGGTTGACCTGCCGTTACCGGCAGCGGAAGCATTTTTAGAGGCCGGTGTGGCGTCCTTTGCCGACCGGATCAACGTTCGTGAAAACACATGTCCAACACAAAATCCGCCGTATTTGCGACAGAACGTGAAGCGCTCGAGGAGCAGATCGTCTCCCAGCTGAAATCGGCAAATCCGGAGCTGGTTGAGGGGGAGATCCTGGCACTCATCGTGCCGAAAACGAACCTGCTATCCGCCGCCCCGGTTGCGGCCGAGCTGTACAAGCTGCTCGAAGGAAGACAGTACGACACCGTGATCCTCATTGCTCCGAGCCAGACCGGGGCGTTCAGGCGGATGAACATTTGTAGCGTCAACACCTACAGCACACCGATGGGCGACGTTCCGATAAACGACCGCGTGCGGGACGAGCTGTGCGATGAAGACGACGACATCTTCATCGACGATTCCGGCCACTACCATACGGAAGGAGTCGACGTACAGCTACCCTACTTGCAGAAGGTGCTTCAAGGGTTCGACATCGTCCCGATCGTCATGGGGGACGAATCGCCCGAGTTTTGTCGCGAGCTGGCCAATGCCGTGAGCGAGGTCATGTACAACCGGCGAACGTTGATTGTGGCCATGGCGGACGTCGCGGAGGGTACGGAGGACGCCCTCGCCGAACTTAAAAATGACGTTGAACTGCTCGATGATTCGCGCCTGATGTCCCTGCTCAACAGTGAAAAAGTGCGTCTGGCTGGCAAGGGGCCGGTTATTGCGACCATGTGCGCTGCAAAGCTGCGGAGGGCGCGATTTGCACGCGTAACACAGATCCGTAAGCCAGAGGGCGATCAGCCCGGATCGATTGGCGCCGTAATCTGGCGAAACTGATCCTACAGGCAGGGCTATATTGGGAGCACAGTGTCAAACGAACTCACTCGTCTGGGAATCGTCGGTACGGGAGCGCTCGGGTCAGTGCTGGCCCGGCGGCTTGCAGACTGCGGGTACCGTGTCGAGGCGCTGATCAACCGTACGGTAGAAAAGGCGGCGCGGATTGCGCCGATGGTTGGCGCTGCGGTTGTTTCGTCGCGCGTAGCCGATCTGCTGGCGGATCTCGATGCCGTATTCCTGTGTGTGCCCGACGACAATCTGGAGGCATTGGCCGAGGAGCTGAGCCACCTTCCGCGTAGCTGGTCCGGTTGTACCGTCGTCCATACGTCCGGCGCACTCGCTTCGGACGTGCTGGCTCCGGTTGCCGCTGAAGGTGCGCACGTTCTGAGCTTCCATCCGATCCAGACCTTCAGCCTCAACAGCACCCCGGATACGTTCGAAGGGATCTACGTTGACGTCGAAGGCGACGAACGGGCGGTCGCGTTTGGTGAACGGCTGGCTCTCGGGATCGGAGCAACTCCTCTTGTAATCACAAAGGAGGGGAAAGGCCGGTTGCACCTGGCCGCGTCCATTCTCTCGAACTATTCGGTCGTCCTGGCGTCGATGGCCGGTGAGGTCATGAAAATCGTGGGGTACGACTGGGATCGTACCGGCGCCATCTTCCAGCCTCTCGTAGCCAGGACGTGGCAAAACCTGCTTTCAGGCACCCCGGCCCGTGTGCTCACCGGCCCGGTCGTACGGGGCGACGTCAAAACGGTCGAGCTTCACCTCGAAACGCTGAAGGAGCACCTTCCCCACCTTCTCGAACCCTATGCCGCGCTGGCCGAGGAGGCCGCACGGCTCAGTTTGGAGTCCGGCAGGCTCGACCGTGAGGCTGCCAATGCCCTCGAAAAGACGCTCAAGGGGCATCGAAAGGCCTGAGCACGTGAGAGGGTTGGAAAGGATAGAGGAACCTCGAAACAGATTTCCCGTTCGCACGTGCTGTCTTTTAAAGGCCTTATTACAGGTTGCCATGGATACGCCATCACCCGGATGGGAGCGAACGAAGGTTGCCCGGCATTCACGGCTGCGTGAGATGAAACGCATTTTCACCGACGATAGCCGCGAACCGGAACAGGTGGAAGCGCCCTCTTTACCTCATGCGGAGCGTATCGCCGCACTCTCACGGCACAGGGATGCCGATAGCGTATTGTATCAGTCCCTCGCCGTTGCGGCCATTCAAGTGCTGGAGCGTGTGCTCGACCGTGAACGACGGGTTGCCGAGGCCACGATCTCACTTGCGCAGCGAGAAAAGCTGCAAGCGATGATCAGTGGACTGGAATCGGCTATCACGGCTCTCAAGGCCGGACTGAATGCACAGGGTGACAAGATGCTTGCCCTCTCCACGCCCTCACGGCCGGCCACCACGGATGAAGAGACCAACTGGTGGTTTGCCGTGACCGAGGCTATGCAGGCACTCGAGGATGGGGCGGACTGGATCTCTTCCATCGTAAACGGCCAGCCGAGAGGTAGTGCAGCTCGAACCCTCAGCAGCATCATCGCCAGGTTACTCTACCGGCATTACAAGGAACTACTCGAAGAGGCCGATCAATGGATGGGCAACCTGACGTGAGAAATCCAATCGAGCATTATCTTCAGATAGACGACGAATCCCTCGAGCGCCGGTGGTCAGCTTTGCAGCAGTGGTTCGAGCTTCGTTTTGGAAAGCAAGCAGGTATCGAGTCCATTCTTTTCCTGATAGGCGTTCAATCCAGGGGCCTGGGTTATCAACCGAAGCTGAAGAAGGAGGTCAAGCAGGACCTCATCATGGAAGGGACGTATCAGGTGTTTGAAGCGATCGATCTGTACCAAAAAGTGCCAGGAGAGAACACACAGACGTATACGTGGGAACGAACCGGCCCGTCCCTCACCGGCCTCTCCGTCGAAGAGCAGGAAAAATTATTGCGAGTCGCAATTCTGGAATATTTCGACCATAGGGTCGACTTCGGTTCGTAGACTCAGGACACCAAATTTGCAGGTGACTATTATGTTTGTTCATATGCCTTTCTCCACCAGCCTGCGCATAATCGTACTGGCTTTACTGCCCTTCGTGGCTGCCTGTTCTTCGATGTCAGACGATGACCTTCCGGACTTCGAGGAGGAACCGGTTCTCAAGCGTTCAGATCAGGATACGCTGAACCTGCCTGAGACCAATTTTTATGAGCTTACCGTAACCGGCGTCGAGGGACGTTTGGTTTTGAGGCTGTACGACGAGACTCCCATGCACCGGGACAACTTCAAAAAGCTCGTGAGAGACGGCTTCTACAACGGCACGATCTTCCACCGCGTGATCGAGCAATTCATGATCCAGGGGGGCGATCCCAATTCTCAGGACAGTGATCCGTCGAACGACGGCACGGGCGGGCCGGGTTACCGGCTCCCGGCCGAGTTCATGCCGCACCTTTATCACAAGCGAGGTGCGCTGGCTGCCGCACGCGAGGGAGACGTGGTCAACCCGCAGCGGCATTCGAGCGGAAGCCAGTTTTACATCGTTCAAGGCCTGAAGCTCGATTCGCTTACACTCAACCAGATCGAGCAGGAGATCCGAACGGCCATCAGCAACCCGAACTTTAAGTTCTCGACCGACGCCCGGCAGAGGTATTCCACCGAAGGTGGGGCTCCGTGGCTGGATCAACAGTATACCGTATTCGGTGAAGTGGTGGAAGGCTTCGAATTTCTCGATCGGCTCGCATCTGTAAACACGCCGCGAAAAGTCGGGCAGCAGGCCCCTGCCATCTACTTCGACCGGCCGTTTAATGACCTCCCGATGACCTTAAAACCGTTGCCAGAGTACAATGCCGGAACTGCCCGCACCGGCTTTTAGATACCCGACCTATGAAGCATCGTGAACTGACTGAACAGGAGATCCGGAGAAGAGAGGAGCGGGAAGCGTTGGAAGCGAGGGGGATCAATCCGTATCCCTACGAATGGAAAGTTGATTCTTACACCAGCCGGATTCTCGAATCTTTTGACGATTCGTTGCACCAGCCGGATGAGACCGGCCAGGCAAAGGAGCCCTTTCGGGTGTCGATAGCCGGCCGAATGATGTCCAAACGGATCATGGGCAAGGCTGCGTTCTTCGACCTTCAGGATTCCGAAGGGACGATTCAGGTGTACGCTAGACGCGACGACCTGCCCGAGGGCTTTTACAACGAGGTCTTCAAAAAGCTTCTCGACATCGGGGACATCGTCGGGGTCGAGGGTTTCGTTTTTCGGACGAAGATGGGCGAGGTCAGCGTCCATGCCACGCGCCTCGAGATCCTGGCGAAGTCGCTCCGGCCTCTCCCGGTGGTCAAGGAGCAGGAGGGCCGGGTCTACAACGAGGTCACCGACAAGGAATTTCGCTACCGGCAGCGATACGTCGATCTGATCGTCAACCCGCAGGTCCGGGACGTCTTTCGCCAGCGTGCGCGGATGATCACGACGATGCGGCGCTTCCTCGACGAGAAGGGTTATCTGGAAGTCGAAACGCCCGTCCTTCAGCCGATTTACGGAGGAGCGGCAGCCCGTCCGTTTACGACTTATCACAACGCGCTCGATCAAACACTTTTTCTGCGCATTGCGGACGAGCTTTACCTCAAGCGGTTGCTGGTTGGGGGATTCGAGGGCGTATACGAAATCAGTAAAGACTTCCGCAACGAGGGATTGAGCCGGTTTCACAATCCCGAGTTTACGATGATGGAGCTCTACGTGGCCTATCGGGATTATAAGTGGATGATGGACCTCGTAGAGGAGATGATTACGCACATTGCCACCGAGCTGCACGGTAAGCCACAGGTGGAGGTGGGTGGTAATATCATCTCCTTTGAGCGCCCCTGGAAGCGAATCGCCCTGTTCGAGGCCATCGAGGAGAAGACCGGCGTCAACCTGAGAGGCCTTTCGCGTGACGACCTCGAAGGAGCGGCGAAGAGGCTCGGCGTGGAGGTCGACGACACGATGGGCAGCGGGAAGATCATCGACGAGATTTTCGGCGAGCTCGTCGAACCGGACCTCATCCAACCGACGTTCATCACGGACTATCCGGTTGAGCTAAGCCCGCTCGCCAAACGGCACCGATCGGAGCCGGGGCTGGTCGAGCGCTTCGAGGTCATCTGCAATGGAAAGGAAATATGTAATGCCTTCAGTGAGCTGAACGACCCGCTGGATCAGCGAGCGCGATTCGAGGAGCAGGCGCGGTTGAGATCCGAGGGTGACGAAGAGGCAATGCAGCTCGACGAGGATTACCTCCGTGCCCTCGAATACGGTATGCCTCCCGCTGCAGGTCTGGGAATCGGGATCGACCGCCTGGCGATGTTGATGACGGGGCAGGAATCGATCCGCGACGTCATTCTATTCCCGCTATTGAGGCCGGAGACGTCCGACGCTCAATGAGAACGACGCCCTATCGAAGCTGCCGGTTAGCGGAGTCGGTATTGCCCGGTTAGTCGGCGACTTCGGTCGGGCTCGCAGGATTGGCCCCATCCCTATGCCCCGAGAAAGCGTGCTCGATCAAAACCGTCAAGCGGTTGGCCAGGCTGGATACGTCGAGCTGATTCGTGAGAATCACAACTTTCGGCACCTGTGGCTTGGCAACGTCGTCTCGCTTCTCGGCGACTGGTTCAACACCATCGCGTTGTACCAGCTCGTCGATCACCTCACGGGTTCTCCGTTTGCGCTCGGGGCGGTTTTCATCTCGAAGATGCTGCCGTGGGCGCTTGCGTCGCCGGTCGCCGGGCTCATCGTCGATCGATTCGACCGTCGCCGCGTGATGATTTTTTCAGATCTCATTCGGGCGGCCATCGTTCTCGGCTTTTTGTTCATCGATACGCCCGGAGAGGTCTACCTCGTTTACGTCCTCACGACTTTACAGGTGGTGGTCGGGGCGGTTTTTCAGCCGGCGCAGGCTTCTTCGATACCGAACATCACGACGCGGCGCCAGCTACTGACGGCCAATGCGTTGATGTCGGCCACGTGGTCGGTCCTGCTCGCCTTCGGGGCTGCGGTGGGCGGCGTGATAACCGAAGTGCTCGGCATCAGACCCGTCTTTGTCATTCATAGCCTGACGTACCTGGTTTCGGCATCCTTCATCTACCGAACCGTCATCCCGCAAGAGAAGGAGCACGACGCGGTTGGCCCCATCGTTCGGACGGCGTTCCGACAGATCGGGGAGGGGTGGAATTACCTGATAAACCATCCGAGGATCGGCAGGATCTCCTTTGCAAAGGCGTCGTGGTCGCTTGGCGGATCGGGTCTGGTGTACATGCTCGTGTTGCTGTCTGAAGAGATCTCGCCCGGCGCACAGGCGCTGGCAATCGGCGTTCTATATGCTGCGAGGGGTGTTGGGACCGGGATAGGGCCCGTGATCGCGCGCGCCTGGTTTCGCGATCGCCGGTACTGGCCAGCCATCATCGGGCTTGCGATCGGGGCCAGCGGACTTTCCTACCTGTTCGTCGGCTTCCTTCCGTTCACGTACTGGCTGGCCATTTTCGTCACGCTTGCCCATACGGCGAGTGGCGTCAATTGGATGCTGGCAACCGTGATGCTTCAGGAACGGGCTGAAGACCGGTATCGAGGGCGGGTATTTGCGACCGAATGGCTGCTGGTCATGACGGCAGAGGCGCTTTCCACGTTGATCGCGAGCCTGTTGCTCGAAGCCGGCATCTTCGACTTACGAGGCGCCTTCGCCGTTTTTGCGTCTATTCAAATCCTGAGCGGACTGGCCTGGATCGCACTGATCGTACCGCAAGAAATGGCGGCGACGGTCGAAGCTGCGGATTGATCAGGCTCGATCAACCTGGCTCGTCGCATTTTTTGCAGCGATCCGCACGTTTCGCAAAAAACCTTCCAGCTTTGCCCGTTTGACGGGACTTTTCCTGAATCTCTTCCGAAACGCTTCGATGTCCAGCTCGATCCACTCGGAGAGCCCCGTATCGGTTATGCCGGGTCGTGGCAGGTAGCGCTCCTCTGCAGTTGGGCGTTTGAACTTGTTCCAGGGGCAAACGTCCTGGCAGACGTCGCACCCGAAAATCCAGTTGCCCATGCCGGGCTGAAGTTCAGGCGATATGTCGTTGCCCCTGTGCTCGATGGTCAGGTACGAGATGCACCGGTTGGCGTCGACGACGTATGGCTGAACGATCGCGTCCGTTGGGCACGCATCGATGCACCGCGTGCATTTGCCGCAGTAGTCGGGGATAGGTCCGTCGGGTGGGAGCTCGACGTCAACGATCAGCTCGCCGATAAAAAAGAAGGAGCCAAGCTGGCGATTGATCAGGTTGGTGTGTTTCCCCTGCCAGCCCAGCCCGCTCCGGCGCGCCCAGGCTTTATCCATCACGGGGGCCGAGTCCACGAAAGCGCGGCCGCTGACCGAGCCCACCTGCGTTTCGAGCCATGCGTACAGCTCGAAAAGCTTCTCCTTCAGCACGTCGTGGTAGTCGTCACCCCACGCGTAGCGGCTAATCTTACCAATCGTCGGATCGTCGGGATGGGAGACCGGCTGGTAGTAGTTGTGCAGGACGGATATCACGGATTTAGCGCCGGGGACGAGCTGCCGGGGATCGATCCGTTTGTCGAAGTGCCTCTCCATCCAGCTCATCGAGGCGTGCATGCCGGCGTTCAGCCACGCCTCGAGCTGCCGGGCCTCTTCGTCGAGCGGTTCTGCCTTTGAGATGCCGCAGGCGTCAAAGCCAAGTCGTAGCGCCTCGTCTTTGAGTGCTTTCGCGAGCCTTTCCTGCGTCTCGTTTCCGAATCCCGGCATTTCTTCCGACCACTGATTAATTACAGAGGTCTTTTCCCAATGCCGGTGTACGATTTGCGTTCCCTGGTGGGCCGGTTCAAGAGCGGCCGGACACGGTAACGGTGAGGTTCGGCTGGAGCGTTTCGATACGAATGGTGTAGTCGCCGGAAGGCTCGCGAGCCACCTGTGCAGCGGCCCCCGTACCCGACGGCGTACCGAGCGCCTGTGGCCACCGCACCTCGTGGACCCCGGGCGCCCCGTTCACGAGCTCGAGGGTGTTACCGTCGACGAGGCGAGCATCCCGGAGCCAGCTCGTCGAGGACGTCACCGAAATGCCGCTTCCCTCATTCGAGATCAGAAAGGCTTCCCTCGATGAGAAGGGTGACAGGAAATAGAAGGGGATCACGAGGCTGTCGGTCTGCACAGTATAGGCGTTTCGCAGGACGGCAAGCAGATTCGAAGTGTTTAGGCCCGGCACCACGTGTTGGTAGACGGTGGCCGCACCCGTAAAGCCGATGACCTGTCCTTCAGCCGCCTCCTTCTCCACGTACGTGTAGATCTCCGGCGTGCTTCCCACGGAGCCGATCATCGTGGGACGGACACCGGCGATAGTATCCCACACGCGAATTGCGGTGCGGACGACTTCGCCCGCCCGCGCCCGTTCTTCTGGACTCATGTCCGAGAGATTGCCCCAGAGCCCGAGGCCGCCCAGCATCGACGTGTTGACGGCGTAGCGTTGTGCCCGGTAGTGAGGATGATCGTGGGGATAGTTGGCCGCATTTTGCAAGACGGGCGGGATGATCCGATGGAACAATGCCGGCACCATTCGCATGGACGTCGCCCGGTATCGGCTGCGGTCGCCGTACCAGGACGCCCCGTTGTTCATCCAGAAATACTTTGCTTCGCTGAGAATCGCCAGCCCGATGCTGCGGTCCGGTTCGGTGGCGTCGAACTCGATCACTACATCCGGATTGTAGGCTTTCAGCTCGGCTATGGCCCGGTTGATCACGCGGACCATTTCGTACCCGTACCGGAGTCGCCTTTCCTCGGGCGTCTGGTTGTCATCGCCATGCCAGTGGTTCGGAGAGTCGCACCAATGGTTCGTGTCGACGCCATCCCACTTGAAGTGGAGCGCGCCGGCGTCGATCAGGCGCTTCGACGCCTCGATGAAGTGGTGGTAATAGTCGCTCTGGAGACAAAAAACGTGCTTGTTCCACCGGCCGACGATGGGCCGGCCATTCTCGCCCCGTATGAGCCATTCCGGGTGTTGACGGGTGACGGTGGCAAACGAGTCGGCGTGCATGGGGGCCATCCAGATGCCGAACAGCATGTCGTTCCGTTGAAGCTCCTGCACGAGCTGACCCAGGCCGCCGGGGAACCGGCCCGGATGGGGCGTCCAGTCACCGAAATTGCTTTGCCATCCGTCGTCGAGGACGAACATCTGAATGCCGAGCTCGCGTGCGTGGGCCACTTCTTCGAGCACGCGGTCAATGGTCAGCACGCCGTGTACGTCCTTCCGATTCAGCTGCTCGTCGCGTTGCATGCCCCACGTGTTGTAATAAACCAGGGGTTCGCGAGACGCGGGTTCGTCGTTGATCCAGCGATAGAGAAAATCCCAAAGGACGGCTTCGCCCGCGTCGAACGAGGTTCCTTCGTAAATCGCGGCTTCTGCCCAGAGCGTGGTAAAGGGCCGGTCGGTCGTGATCGGTTCGCCGTCGAAATAGGCGCCCCTGAAAACGTGGACACCTGTCGTCACCGTGCCGGCATCAGGCGATTGCTCCAGGCGGACGAATTGCTGTTCAGGGTCGTGATCGGGTGAGCCATGCTCGTACGCGATCCACCATCCAAACGGCTCGGAAGCGGGCCGGTACATGAGAATGGGTCCCTTGTGGTGGCTCGCGTCGCCCGGGGAGGGAGCGACGTCGATGAATCGGGGATGGTTCATGTAATTCTGGGAGAGGTTTGCTCCCGTGCGATAACCCGATTCAACGGACCTTTCGTCGTAGCTGGGCTGCGTTTCGGGGCTTTCGATCAGGTCGTAAGCCCAGCTGGCGATCCGTATTTCTCTGCCTTCCAGCTCTCCCGAGGGGTGTACGAAGGTGTATCGAGGGAAGACGTATCCGGCGCTATCGTCCCGGGCGGTCAATGTCAGCCCCGCTTCGCGCGAAGCATCGAGCTGAAGCCGTTCACGAATGACGGGTGACGTCGGATAGGCCTGAACCGTGTATTGCAGGCGGAGGCCGGCAGCCGGCCCTGAAAGCTTCTCAAATACCACCGCTACCTCCGTCCCTCCGTGCCCCATCTCATTCACGGAGTGGGACCTGTAACCCCACGATTCTTCAAGGTTAGTGACTATCCCGTCGTTGATGGAAAACTCGAACCAGGGCGCCTGGCCGCTCCTCGAAAGAGCTTCGCGGTTTGTCGGTAAATACGTAAACGAGACGGGGAGAATTGCACCGGGGTCCTCTTCCGTTCCAAATGCGAGAACCCGGCGGACGAGTGAATTCTCGATGACGAGGCTGTCACCCTCGACGGACACCCGAACGGAATCGCGCGCGGCAACCGACCGACTTCCCGACAGAAAAAGCACGAGCAACAGCAGAACGCGTAAGGTCAGGGTCATACCCGGTGCAGGTAGTTGATGGATGAAACGGAGTTGGAATAAAATACCATCTTACAAGAGGCCGTAACCGTACTTTTCGCCAAAAATGTGCCGGAGGGGGCAATCGCGGCAAGATAGTCGGGACGTGCGCCCCATTTATTAAATGTGTCCTGTCAGGCAGACGCTTGTGGATAGTTGCCGCAACGCTGCTGCAGGCATCACGGCCGTTATTTTGTCCAGTGGGGAAGGAATATTTAGCTTCAGCTCGCTCCCGGGAGACTAATTCATCGTAAGTTTGCCTAATTCGGCACAGTGCATGGATAGTTTTCGTCTGTCGGCACGTCACAGTGTGAACCCATAATCCGAAAAGGGGAGATTTGTTCGTACTTTGATCCGTGTCCTCGCCATTGCGATGCTTAGAAACGTGTAACTAATTCATTTCACACAAGAAGAGAAAGAAAATGGCTCGTCAGCTTTTGTTGTTGTCGATTTGTGTGCTTGCTCTCGCGGGTTGTTCGTCGACTAAAACGGTCAGTTTTAATGGCGGGGGCGGTGCGTCGCCGTCGGAGATCACCAAGGCGGCAACAGGCAAGCATTCGACTATTCTCCTGACGGACGGCAGGGAGATCTCAACAACCAGCCTCCAGGTAGCAGCCGACTCAACGTCCTACTACAACCACAAGACGGATCGGTTCGAGACGGTAGCGACGAGCGATATACTGGAGGTAGAGGTAACGCACACCGGGCGTGGTGCACTTGCCGGCCTCGGCGCCGGACTCGTTGCGGGTGCGGCGGTCGGCCTCGTACGTGCCCTTAGCCAGGGCGACGACCCGCCGGGCAGTCTCATTTCTCTGTCCAAGGACCAAAAGCTCTTCATCTTCCCCATCGCCCACGCCTTCTCGCTTTCGCTGGTGAGCACACCCGTCGGCGCCATCATCGGGCTGGACGATAAATACGTCTTTGAGTCGCAGGATAATACCAACAGGCCTGGCTCCGTCGCCGTCGCCGGCGAACGCTAATCGCAGGCAATCAGGGCTAAGGGCTTCTGGGTAGTCTATTGCGTCACGCGAAGACGCGAAGAAAGGCTAATCACTTTGTGGTAGTACGATGTACGCACCCGGATGGCCTGTTCAAGAGGGCAGCGTTTCATAAAGATCCCTCACCCGCTCCGCGGGGTTCTGGATGACGCGGAGAGGGAGTGTATACACCCTCAAATCTGCCAATCCGACGAGCCGCGCGAGGAGGAATCTTCCCGAAGTGCGAACTTGCTGGTTGGCTCTATCAGTTGCAGAAGCAAAAAAATTGCTTTCCTGGACGGGGGAGCTATCGCGGAGCGACGGAGGGGTAGATATTTATATTTCCTTCTCTTTTGCCGGGTCAAAAGAGAAGCAGAAAACCCCTTTGAAATCGAAACGCACGGATCCATCTCTTCCCCAAGATACCCACATCCCGTACCGAACGGCGCCTCACGGTTAGTGCTAATATAGACAGGTTGTGCCGCAAGCGCCGTTCGCTAAACGCGCGATGGATCCCCGACGCCCAACCCGGCGATTTCTGAATTGGTGCCATAGGAATGCAAGGTGGTAGACCTGTCCAATGGCTGGGTTTGTCCACATACCGCCCACCTTAACAAAACGTCATTCCGGCCCCCGAGCCGGAATCTATGTAAGCACACGACCTATCATAGCCACTTTTCTCTGCGCTACCTATGCCTGGATCTCCGCCTCCGCGGAGATGACGTAATCGTATAGCGTATTGGTAGTCCTAGGCGTCCTGCCCTCGGTCTGCATCCTATCAAAAAAATAACCGCGAAAATCTGCGTCCATCGGCGGATTGTAGTATTAGTCCAATCTCGAGACAATGCGAAGGCCGTAGGCTCGTAGCGAAAATAAAAAGCGGGTCTGCCGGATTAGGGCAGACCCGCTTTTTTTGGTTAGCTATTGGTGCGAGCAGGAATTACTTGCTTCCCATCATGTCGCAAGCCATCGGGATGGAGTCGACACGCTGGTACTGGCTCGTACCTTCCTTCTTGCTGGTTACGCCGGTCACGCGGCCCATACCAATCGCCATGAGGCGGCTACCCGAGATGCCGTTGTCGATGTAGAACTGCTCGACGGCGCGGGCGCGGTCCTCAGAGAGCTGCTGCGGGTTACGCTCGCCCGGGGCAGCGAAGCCCTCGATGCGGACGCAGATGTTCGGGCACTCGCGCAGGATCTCAATGTTCTCCATCAGCGCCTGGCTGCCTTCCGGCGTCAGCGTGCTGCTGTTGCGGCCGAAGTAGACCGAGTTGAGCTCGGTGATGTCGTCGCAGACCGAGGTGCAATCCTGGGCGTTGATCGTAATCGTCTCCGTATCGGAGCCCGCTTCGTTGGAAACGGTCAGCGAAACGGTGTAGTTGCCCGCGGTGGTGTAGGTGTGGGTCGGGTTCGGGCCGGTACCCGTGGTGCCGTCGCCGAAGTCCCAACTGTAGGTGATCGGGGTGTCGCCCGTGACGTTGGCGTTGAAGGTTACCGTTACAGGCTCACAGACCTCGAACGTCTGCGGGTTAGCCGAGATGCTCACGACCTGCGCCGGAACCGGCGGAGGAACGACGTTAACCGTACACGTCTCGGTATCCGTGCTGCCGCGGTTGCTGGCAGTGAACTGGACCGTGTAGGTGCCAGGGTTCGCAAACGTATGGGTGGCAAGCAGGCCGGTCGCCGTGTTGCCGTCGCCGAAGTCCCAACGATACTCGACCGGTGTCGTCGCGTCTTCGTTTACGGTAGCCGTAAACGTGGCGGACTGGCCGGCGTCGACGGTTTGCGGGCAATCGATGGCCAGCACGTCAACCGGAACGAGCGCGCTCTTGAAGTTGATCTTGAGGCCAAGGGTGAGCGCGTTCTGCACGTCGAACGGTGCAAAGGAGTCTCCGAACTGGTTTTCTTCCATACCGTCGAAGCCCTCATCCGAGAACGTCAGGTTCGCGATGTTCTCCAGAACGAGCGAGATGCGGTCGCTGAGCACGATGTCGAGACCGAGACCGACCGACGGGCCGAAGTACGGATCGTCGATCCGGCCATCCTGTCCGAAGCCGACGTGACCACCGACGGCGAGGAAGGGCGCCACGCGCGAAGGAGCCTGGAAGCGTAACAGGAGCTGCGCGACGTTGTAGGTCGTTCCGTCATCTTCCACGTTTCCCGTAGTGGGCACCTCGTCACCATAGTGGAAAACGAGGGGGTGGTTCGTGATCTGCCAGCCGAGGCTCAAGCTCGTCGTCTGGTTGAACTGGTAACCGAGCTCGAGGCCACCCGCGAACGGGATTTTGCCGTCGACCTTCCAGTTATCCATGTTAAAAGTAAACGGCGACTTTTCCGTGTCGCCCAGGTGCCACGCAATACCCACGCGTGGTTTGATGTAGAACGTATCTTCCGGCCGTAGATTCTGAGCCTTGGAAATGTCCGGCATGACTGCCAGAACAAACCCAAGCAAGATTACTGCGGGAATGTAGCGTCGTATCATAGGTAGTCCTCAGAGTAGTTTTTGGTGAGTTTCTTTCTGCTGTGCGCTTTCGTTTCGACGTGTGATGCAATTCGAGGGTTTCGGAATCCTTTCCTGTACTATCTTCGGTCTCCCATTGGAGCCCTCGTCGGGATGTCTCGAGACACCCTGCAAAGTCACGTCGCACCGTCAATGTGTGAACAGGGTTGATTACGCGGCTTCTCTCGCCGGAGCTTACCGCGTCGGTTCGTCGTGATTTGGGAGTCTCGGTTATGCAGGTAAGTGTTTAACCAACATTTATGTCATCGTAGATCGCCTCCGGCTATCAGCTTCAACAGCTTCTATTCCCAGGCTATTACTCCACAATACACGTATGCGATTCTCCACATGCAAGCGACTTACAACATTGTACAATTACTGTGGCCGTTTCAACATCCGTAGTTTTTTTCGTGGGTGAACAGACCCGTTACACGGATAGAAGATACGGCCGGGAATTTACAAACTTGTAATCAAAATTGGACGTTTTTCGACGCTTACACTGGCTTTTATGGCACAAAGGTTCCCTTTTTCGATGATCTGAGGCGTTTCCTGCCTTCCAGTTCACAGGTTTATTACGAGCCACACAAACATAGATTTATTTGTGGAACTATACCACACGTCCGACGAGATTCGTGTAAGTCTTCTGTAGTCAAGTTTTTAGCTAAAAGCGCTCAGGGATCCGTTACAATTTCAGGTGTAAAGGGTGTTTTTTCATGACCCTCTTGAGCAGACCATAAATGGACAAATATCAATTGATTGGATATGGTTGGCTTCGGCGCGTAAATACAAAAAAAGCCTGCTCTCTCAGGAGGCAGGCTTATCGTGAATTTATCGCCTGAGGTTAACGCAGGGCGTTCACCTTTTTGTCGAGCTGGCTTTTGAGGTTTGCCGCTTTGTTCTTGTGAATTATGCCTTTAGTTGCGAGGCGGTCCAGGTAGGCTTTGACCTCGTTGAGCTGGGCGACGGCCTGTTCGGCGTCGTCGGTGGCGCGCAGCTTTTTGATGAGCGTGCGCATACGGCTGCGGTGGATTCGGTTGTACAGGCGGCGTTTGGCGCTCTGTCTTGCTCGCTTGGCGGCTGATTTGTGCTGCGGCATGTTACTGTGAATTTATTATCAATGTATGAGTCCTGCGTGGATTGTGCTATCTGGCAAAGATTTTAATGATACGTATAAGCAATTGCTCTTGTCAAGTTTCCTGTGTAATACGGCTGCAGCGTATCTTACGGTAAAACCATCGGTTGTGAAGATATGTTGTCCTTTCTTCAAGAGTTCACGCGATCGCCCGAAAAACCGTTTACGATCATCGTCCTGGACGAGGATCAGATGGAGCAACCGCGAAGGTACCGGGTGAAGCCGGCGCACGTCCTTTACTTGTATGCGGTCTCCACGGTGGTCTTCGGGCTCCTGCTGGTGGGCCTCGTCGTATTGACACCGCTGCGGGAGCTGATTCCCGGGTACGGTACGCAGGAAATGCGGCGGAATGCGCGGTTGAACACGCTCCGGCTGACTGCCCTTCAGGACTCGCTCGAGATGCAGTACGAATACGTTCGTCAGCTTCGTTATCTCATGATGGGAGAGCTCGATTCGATGGCGGCGAGTAGCCAGTCGTTAGCACAGGGGGAGCCGGATGAGCGCACGGTGCCGGCGGTGGCTTCCGAACCGATGTCGCAGGACTGGGAGGACCACGAGCAGCCCGCATTACCGGTTAATCAGATGCCGGTGCGCCCGGCGGCTTCGGAACCACCGGCATCCGTGGTGAAGCGGTATCTTTCCAGCCTGATCTTTCCGGTTCAGCCTCCGGTAAACGGCTTTCTGACGAGGGGTTACGATGCCAGGACCGGGCACTACGCTGTTGACTTTGCGGTAGCGGAAGGAACGTCGGTTCGGTCGATTGGCGACGGCTACGTCATTTTTGCAGATTGGGCTCAGGAAGGAGGCTTTACGATTGCCATCCAGCATGCGGACGGATACGTTTCGGTCTACAAGCACAACCAGCAGCTCATGAAACGCGTGGGTGACCGGGTTCGCGATCGTGAGGTCATTGCAAAGAGTGGAAATTCCGGTGAGATCAGCACCGGGCCTCACCTTCACTTCGAGCTCTGGTACGAAGGCCTGGCGCAGGATCCGCGTTACTTCCTCGTCGGAGAATGAGGGCGCCTCTTTTCCCATCTTTCAGCGAACGAAAAGCGCTTCCCGTATTATTCACTTGAATCCCGAATTTCTGCTCGTATTAATAATTGGGTTGTGGCTTTTTATCGTCTCGCCGCTTTGTCCCGATAAGGCATTGTGATTTCAGAACATTAACGGATAGATTCAGATGGCACTTTTTACCAGCAAGACCGCTGATCGGCCCGAGAAGGGTACGGTCCGGCAGACCGGAATACCCTCGAATCAGATCAACATGATAGGGGAGGGGACAGTCCTGGAGGGGGCCATCGAATCGGGTGGTGATTTTCGCATCAGCGGCCGAATCGTTGGCAGGGTTCGTGTTGCGGGTAAAGTCATCGTTGCCCAGGAGGGGGTCGTAGAGGGCGAGCTCCGCGCTTCGAGCGCCGACGTTGCAGGCAGGGTGCACGGTGAGGTTCACGTCGTGGAACGGTTGCTGATCAGAAGCACCGGGAGCGTCGAAGGAGACGTATTCACCTCGAGGCTGATCGTTGAAGAAGGGGGTATGTTGGAGGGGAACTGTAAAATGGTCGGAGAAGTACCCGCCTCTTCTGAAGCAACAAAGGCGACGGATAGTAACAGCGAAGAGGGGTCCGGTGCATCCATGAATCTCCGTGAAGCCGTTTAACCAATCTGGTTCAGATGGCGAATCGCCGTCGCGTGACTGGCGCAGCTCGTTTCGCGAGGCCGGACCGTATCTGGGCCTCGGGATGCAGCTTGCCGGAGGTATGGCGCTTTTCACGCTGGGAGGATACCTGCTGGACCGGTGGCTGGGCACGCTGCCCTGGTTGACGGTCGGCGGCGGCATTCTGGGCACGATATCGGTGTTTACCCTGCTCGTCAGAGTGGTTCGTGAGCTGGGGAAGCCGGGGAAGAGAGACAAACCAGCCGATTCGCACCCGGACGGAGCTTGATTCTTCCATCCCTCCATGGATCGGGAGCAACGTTTACGGCGGAATGGTTATATTCAGCCACGTTTTACCTGACTGCGATAGCCGGTACCGTTTGTCCCATTCGTTCAGGTGATCCAGCATGTCGGTGAGCTCCTGGATGGGTTTAGGAATGGGTACGCTGCTCGGGGTGGGATATGGAATGGCGAGCTATCTGTCCGTTCGCTGGGCTTCACGATTTGAGGGCACGAAGTTTATAAAGGTTCTCGTCGGAAGTATGGTTGCCCGGATGGCGGCGGCGCTGGCACTGGTGGCGGCCGTAATTACCGCAAAACGTGTCGACGGGCTATTCTTCGTCGGTTCTTTCCTGTTGCTTTTTGTTGCCGGGGTTATCGTTGAAATAATGCAGTTAAGCGGGGTGCGCCGGAGCCGATAGATTCCGGATGAGAAAAACCCTAAATTGGGGCCGCGAAACGCCGCCTTCGTGCACAATCACCGACCACAATCTGCTGATGTTCAGGCTTCTTCAGCTTTTCAGGATATCGGTTCTGCTTATTCCGGTGCTTCTTCTGCCTACTGCAGCAGCCCACGCTGCACCGGTTCAGGAAGAGGGCGCCGAGGCGCACGAACACTTCGATCCCGTACACCACGTTGCGGACGGATATTACCTCGATTTTGAACCCTTCGGGAAACTCGAGCTGCCGCGCATTTTTCTGGTCCGGAAAAGTGACGGGGGCTTCGGGCTCGACGTGTTCGGGTCTACCCGTTCGGCGGTTCGTTCAGGCAGGTACGTTGCCGTGGCTTCCGAAGACGGACACGCGCCGGAATCGGCATCGGGAGGTTCCGAAGCGACGCACGAAGAGGCCGTTGTCGGCACTACTGCGCAGCGTGGCGAGGAGCTGATTATCGAAGGCGCCCATTTAGAATCTCTCCTTCAGCCGGTCGAGGGGAGGATCCTGATCGATTTTTCCATCACGAGGCATCTGGTTTTTGCGGTCCTGGCGGCGCTGATCGTCCTCACGATATTCCTTTCGCTTGCACGCCGCTACAAACGTGGGATCGGGCGCGAGACCGCACCACGTGGACTGTTCCAGAACCTGTTCGAGCTGCTCATCGTCTTCGTCCGGGACGAGATCGCAAAGCCCACGATCGGTGCGAAGTACGAACGGTTCCTGCCCTACCTGCTGACCGTCTTTTTCTTCATCTTTACGGCAAACCTTCTCGGGCTCGTTCCCTTTGGCGCCACCGCCACTTCGAATTTGATGATCACCGCCGTACTGGCGCTGTTCACCTTCTTCATTACTCAGTTCAGCGCGTCGCGGGATCACTGGCAGCACATCGTCGGCGCCGGGATGCCCTGGTTCGTCCGACCGATTTTGTTTCCGGTTGAGGTCCTCGGCCTCTTTACCAAGCCGTTCGCACTGGCGATCCGACTTTTTGCGAATATGACGGCCGGGCACCTCATTATCCTGAGCCTCATCGGCCTCATTTTTTCCTTTACCCAGATTTTTGGTCCCGGCGCCGGCTACCTGGTATCGCCGGTGAGTGTGGGCTTCTCGCTGTTTATCTACCTGCTCGAGCTGCTCGTGGCTACGATCCAGGCGTACATCTTCACGATGCTTTCTGCGCTGTTCATCGGGATGGCTGCCGCCGAACATCACCACGAAGAACACGGAGCGGCCGATCATTCGGAGGTGACTCCTTCTATCCCGGGAACAGAGCTTGGTGTAATGACGCCGGTGCAGACAGAGCCTGTCGTATGAATGAATTTTTTAGGAAACAGGCTTGTAGTTGAGCGGAGTCAGCCATTTTTTGTGTGCCACAAAACGAGTTTACAGTAACCTAAACGAAATAACTAAAAGGATATTATGGAACCAGCATCATTGGCATTTTTGGCTGCAGGAATCGGAGCCGGGACTGTAGCCCTCGCTGCAGGTATCGGTATCGGCAAGCTGGCTGCCGCCGCAATGGAAGGTTCGGCGCGTCAGCCGGAAGCCGCCGGGGACATTCGTACGTCGATGATCATTGCAGCCGCCCTCATTGAAGGTGTTGCCCTCTTCGGCCTCGTGATTTGCATCATCCTCGCTTTCAAATAAAGTGAGTGCGAGCGCACGCATCCAGGAATAGCTGTGTGAGGTTGCCGGGGCAACCCGGCAACCGCAGCTCCCCGGCGGGCAGCGTTGACCCTGGCGCCCGCCGGGGAGCTGTTTGTGGGGTAGTTTCAGGAAGTGAATAAGACAACCATCATGTACTACTTACTGGCTGCCAATTTGCTGGCTCCCAACGTCGGCCTGATCTTCTGGATCACTGTCGTTTTTCTCCTGCTTCTACTCGTACTTCGAAAGTACGCGTGGGGACCGATTACGAGCGCCCTGGCAGACCGGGAGCGGACGATCGACACCTCGATCAAACGAGCGGAAGCTGCGCTGGCCGAAGCCAGGCAAATCCAGGCCGACAACCAGGCTGCCCTCAAGCAGGCTGAACAGGAGGCGCAGCGGATCCTGAGAGATGCGCGCGAAGCGGCCGAACGCCTTCGCGGTGAAGAGATTGAAAAAACCCGGGAACAGATCCGGAAGATGCAGGCGCAAGCCCAGGAAGAGATCGAGCAGCAGAAACAGCGTGCCCTCGATGAATTAAGGTCCGAAGTGGCAGACCTTGCGATCCAGGCAGCGAATAAGATCCTGCACGAGAACATCGACTCCGACCGGCAGCGCAACCTCGTCGATCGGTTCATCAACCAACTTTCCCGGCACTAAACGCCGCTGGCTCGACTAATCGGATCGCTGGATTATGAGCAGTGACTATTCCATAGCCAGGCGCTACGCTCAGGCACTCATCGGTGAGGCAGAGCAGCAGAACAATCTTCGGGAGGTTGACGAAGACGTCGAGATGATTCGGGAGAGCCTCGAAGGATCGCGGGAGCTCGTGCTGCTCTTCGAAAGCCCGCTGCTGCCTCGAGAACGAAAGGCCGACTTGCTGAAGAAGCTGTTCGAGCCCCGTGTTTCGCGGACGACCCTGCAGTTCCTGCTACTGCTCGTTGACAAGGGGCGGGAGGACCTGTTTCCCGCGATAGTTCGGGCATACCATAGTTTGCGAGACGAACGTCAGGGAATAAAAGAAGCCCGTGCCCGGGTTGCGATGAAGCTGACCGCCGAAGAGGAGCAGCGGCTGAAGAAGCAGCTCGAGGAGGTAACCGGCAGCCGCATCCGGTTGCGCGTCGTCGAAGATCCGAGCCTGATCGGAGGCATCGTCGTCCACGTCGGGGACACCGTTTACGATGGCAGCGTGCAACATCAGCTTGCCACTTTGCGTGAACAGCTCGAAAAGCGGACGGCATTCGTCGACGGGTTATCACAATAGATCCCGGAAAGAAAGGAGCGAATACTATCATCAAGTAGATAATCATTATGGCAACGGCAATCAGACCGGATGAAGTGACCACGATGCTCCGGCGAGAGCTCGGTGGCTTTACGGCCGAGACGGACGTGTACGAAGTGGGTACGGTGCTCCAGGTCGGCGACGGTATCGCCCGTATCTATGGATTGTCCAAGGTGCAGGCGGGCGAGCTGATCGAGTTCCCATCGACGGACGTCACGGGCATGGTCCTGAACCTCGAAGAGGACAACGTCGGCGCCGTGCTGTTTGGGGACTGGGACCGGGTCAAGGAAGGAGACGAAGCACGCCGGACCAGGCGCATTGCATCCATTCCCGTTTCCGAAGGCATGCTTGGCCGCGTCATCGACCCGCTTGGGAACCCGCTGGACGGCAAAGGCCCGATCGGCGGCGAGACGTTCGCCATGCCGCTCGAGCGGAAAGCGCCCGGCGTAATCTTCCGGGAGCCCGTCAAAGAGCCGCTCCAAACCGGTATAAAGGCCATCGACTCGATGATCCCCATCGGTAGAGGCCAGCGTGAGCTCGTCATTGGCGACCGACAGACGGGAAAGACGGCCGTTCTGGTCGATACCATCATCAACCAGAAATCGACGCACGAAACGGACAAGCCGGTCTATTGCATTTACGTGGCCATCGGGCAGAAGGCCTCGACGGTGGCGCAGGTGCGCCGCGCCCTCGAAGAAAACGGCGCGATGGATTACACGATCATCGTGAGCGCTCCTGCCGCCTCCCCGGCTCCGCTACAGTTCATCGCCCCGTTTGCGGGCGCGTGCATCGGCGAGTTCTTCCGCGATACCGGCCGCCACGCCCTCGTGGTGTATGATGACCTCTCCAAACAGGCGGTGGCGTATCGTGAGGTGTCGCTTTTGCTGAGGCGTCCTCCGGGCCGTGAAGCCTATCCCGGCGACGTTTTCTATCTCCACAGCCGCCTTCTCGAGAGGGCTGCCAAAGTCGTTACGAGCGACGAAGTGGCGAAGCAAATGAACGACTTGCCGGATTCGATTCGAGACAGGGTGAAGGGAGGCGGCTCACTGACTGCGCTTCCGGTGATCGAAACGCAGGCAGGGGACGTGTCGGCTTACATCCCGACCAACGTCATCTCGATCACGGACGGTCAGATCTACCTCGAGTCGAACCTGTTCAACGCCGGCATAAGGCCTGCCATCAACGTCGGCATCTCGGTGAGCCGCGTCGGTGGAAACGCGCAAATCAAGGCGATGAAGAAAGTTGCCGGCACCCTGCGAATCGACCTGGCGCAGTATCGCGAGCTGGAGGCCTTCGCAAAGTTCGGCTCCGACCTCGACGCCGCCACGCAACGGCAGCTTCGTCGAGGCGAACGGCTCGTCGAAGTCCTGAAGCAAGGGCAATATCAACCCATGCCGGTTGAGCAACAGGTTGCCATCATTTTTGTAGCCACGCAGGGTATCCTTGACCACATTCCGACGTCAGCCGTGCGTAAGTTCGAGACTGAGCTCCTCGAACGGCTTACACTAAAACACGAGGAGGCACTACGCCAGATCCGGGAGACCGGGCAGCTGTCAGACGAAGTGGCCGAGCTGATTAAAAAGGAAGCGACAGATCTCGCCGACGTTTACAAAAACGCCTGATCGGACCAAACAGCACGTACGGTAGATGGCAAGCCTTCGCGACACACGGAACCGCATCATCTCTGTAAGAAACATGCAGCAGGTCACGCGCGCCATGAAAATGGTTGCGGCGGCCAAGATGCGGCGAGCCCAGGAACGGATCTTCCGTACCAGGCCGTATGCGTTCATGATCGGCGGCATCATTACACATTTGAAAAGCCACCTCGATACGTCGGCCCATCCACTCTTCCAACGGCGGGAAGGAGGGGCAGGCGGCGTGCTGCTCATCATCGTTACGGCCGACCGTGGCCTGGCAGGCGGCTTCAACTCGAACATCATCAAGCTCGCCGAGCATACGATCCGGGAAGAACTGGCTGACGTGCACGCCCGGGGCGATCTGCACCTTCTCTGCGTCGGCCGGAAAGGGCACGACCACTTTTCGAGACGGGGATACCGTCTCGTCGGCGACTACAGGGGCGCTTTTGAAGACCTCAAGTTTTCTCTGGCGAGCGACGTCGTCGACGTGGCCGTTGAGGGCTTTTTGAACGGCACCTGGGACGAGGTGAAGGTGGTTTACAACGAGTTCAGAAACACCATTTCACAGAACCGCATCGTAGAACCCTTCCTCCCGATCCCCAAGAACCGCTTCCTCACCCCCATCATGGAGCGTGAGATCAAGCGACACGAGGGACCGGAAGGAAGGTATGCCGTCGATTACATCTTCGAGCCCGACGCTTCCGACATACTCGAAACGCTCGTACCCCGCTATCTGAACTACCAGATGTGGCGCATTCTGCTCGAATCGAATGCCGCGGAGCAGGGCGCACGTATGGTGGCGATGGACAATGCCACGTCCAACGCGGAAGAGCTCCTGCGCGAGCTGCGCCTCAAATACAACCGCGCCCGTCAAGACGCCATCACGAAGGAAATCATCGAGATAACGAGCGGCGCAGACGCACACGAATCGGCCTCCTGACCTGAAGGTCAGCCCGCGTCCTGGCCATTCGAGTTTGATCAGCGCCTGTCGAACTGCTGGGCGAGACGTCCAAACGCCAGTGCACCCAGTGAAAGGCCCAGGTCTCGCAGCGCCACGTCGTAATAGCCCGGTATCATGAGCAGGTTGAGGATGATACCAAGGAGCCAGGCTGAGACTACGTAGGCAAAAATGCGCGGCTTCACTGCTACCCCGATCCCTGCGATGATCTCCACAACGCCCACGATACCCATGAAGACGCCGGGAGGGATGATGTCTGCCACGAATGGCGACAGGTACTGCTCCCAGTCCACCAGCACGTTAAAAAACTTGTCGAGGCCTGCGATGATCGGCGCTGCTACGAAGCCGACCTGCAGGATGCGGTAAGCCTGATAGGCAACACTTCTACCACCCGTAGTGGGCGTAGCTGAAGAAGCTGCCCTGTCCGATCTGGTTGTTTGAACCGTGCTCTCCATAATCCTTCACCAGTTTGATGAATCCTCCTGATACAAGTTACTGTAATATTTAAATAAGTCAATAAATAATTTGATTTATTTGAGTAACGTTCTGCCAAATCCCTCTTTTGTTACAATTCGTCAGGGAAGTATTGGTAGGAAGGTGTGACGCCTCCCTAAAAGGGCGGTTATTCGGTTTTCAAGCTCAGCTCTTATTACCGCAAACAATTCATTCCGGTCACTTCAATGCGGGTTGAGTTAAATGATCGGATTGTGTAACCTCAAATCGCGCGGCGCCCGACTTTTCTTTACGTTTTCTGGCGCCGCGTTACTCGTTACGAGGTCCACTATGGCGGTTATCGGGGTTGATCTTGGAGGCACGAAGGTGAGCGCAGCGGCCTTTTCGGAAGATGGCCGCCTTCTCGACCGCGCCATCGAGCGTCTGGAAGGTCGCAAAGGCTCGGAAGTGAGTGACCTGATCGTGCAAATGGCCGCCCGGTTCATCGACGAGCAGACCCGTTGCGGGGAAGTCATAAAAGCGGTGGGCGTCTCCGTTCCCGGGATTTACTACGCCTCTACCGGACGAGTGTGGGCGCCGAACATACCCGGATGGGACGACTTTCCCCTGCACGACACGATGACCTCGGCGCTTGGGAACGATTTGCCCGTGCACATTGCGAGCGACAGGGCGTGCTACATCCTTGGGGAGGCGTGGCAGGGGGAAGCCCGGGGTTGCCGTGACGCGATTTTTCTTTCGGTGGGCACGGGCATCGGGGCCGGGATTATGGCAGGGGGCGAGGTGCTTCGCGGCCATCACGACATTGCCGGCGCGATCGGTTGGCTGGCGCTCGACCGGAACTTTCGGCCCGAATACAAAACCTACGGCTGCTTCGAGTACCACGCTTCGGGGGATGGCCTTGCCCGGGTTGCGCGGGACCTGCTCGAGAGTCGGAATGAGTACCGATCTGCCTGGCGTCACGTAAAATCGGAAGCGCTTACGGCGAAGGATCTCTTCGAAGCTTACGAGCGAGGCGACCCGCTGGCTACCGAAGTGCTCGAAGAGGCCATTACCTTCTGGGGGATGGCGGTTGCGAATCTGGTCAGCCTGTTCAACCCCGAAATGATCATAATGGGCGGGGGCGTCTTTGGCCCCGCGGCCCGGTTCCTGGATCGTATACGGGAAGAGGCTTCCCGGTGGGCTCAGCCGATCAGCATGAGGGAGGTAAAAATCACGGTCACCCGGTTGGGTGGTGACGCCGGTTTGTACGGCGCAGCCTTTCACTCCCTTCGTGCCCTTCACCAATCGTAATCTGTATGCCGAACGTCAATAAAAACCTGGTTTTTGCCGCTGCATGCCTCGTCATGCTGGTCTTTGGAATCGTGATGACGATCCTGGGACCGATCCTGCCGCCGCTCATCGAACGGTTCGGCGTCGATACGTCCGAAGCGGGCAGCCTCTTTTTCCTGATGGGGATCGGTATCCTGATTGGATCGGTCGTTTTTGGTCCGGTCGTGGATCGCTACGGCTATAAGATTTTGCTTACCGTTTGTACGGGCTTGGTGCTCGTTGGCCTCGAGGGCATCGCCTTCGCGCCGTCGTTCAGCTATCTGTTTCCGGCCGTGTTTGTGCTTGGACTGGGGGGAGGCGTCATCAACGGTGGGGCCAATGCGCTCGTAGCCGACATCTCGACCGAGCTGCGCGGCGCCAGCCTGAGCATTCTGGGCGTTTTCTTTGGCGTTGGCGCCTTCGGCGTCTCCCTTGCCCTCGGTTTTCTGCTCGACTTGTTTTCGTACACGTCACTGATTGCGGTGGTGGGCGGTCTGGTCCTGATCCCGCTGGCCTTTTTCGTGCTCATTCGATTCCCCGCACCCAAGCAGGAGCAGGGCTTCCCCCTGAAAGAGAGCGCCGGTCTCATCAAAGACCCGGTTCTGCTCCTATTCGGCCTCTTCCTTTTTCTTCAGAGCGGCACCGAGATCACGGTGGGAGGCTGGACCACCTCCTTCGTATCGGAAGAGCTTGGGCTTGCATCGGGGAGAGCGGTCTTTTTCGTAGCGACGTTCTGGCTTGGGATGATGGTTGCCCGAATCATCCTCGGAATGGTGCTTCGCAAAGCGGCGGCTGCCCGGGTGCTCCAGATATGTCTGGTGGTGGCTTTGGTCGGCGCCCTGATGATGTTGCTGGCGCAACAGCTATGGCCCGTGGGGCCCGGTGTTTTTATGGTAGGAGCCGGGCTTGCGGCGGGATTCCCGGTCATCCTGGGATTCGTTGGCGACCGGTATCCCCGGCTATCCGGGACCGCGTTTAGCCTCGTTCTGGTGATCGCGCTGCTGGGAGGCAGCATCGTACCCTACGTTGCCGGGATCATTGGAGATGCGTTTGGCCTCCGCGCTTCTTTCGGGATCGTTCCCATCAACCTTTGCCTGATGGTCGTGCTGCTGCTGGTGTCGACCAGAAAAGCCGCGACGGGGCAAAAGGCTGTATCGGCAACGTGATCCCACCGGAGAACGATCTGTTCGGAGAGTATAGGCGGGCCACCATCTACTTTTTGCCTGTAGAAGTTGACCTTGTTCCACATATAAAAAGGCTGCAAGGGTCGAGCGGACGAGACCCGGCGCGGCACACACCCTAAATCCAACTAGAATACTCTCATGCTTGCTAAAGAATGGCTTTCGAATGCCCGTCGTGTGATGGACCGAATTGAAGAAACGCAGATGGAAAACATCCAGCGAGCGGCAACGCTCATGGCCGATACCATCGAAGCGGAACGATGGGTACACACCTTCGGATGCGGACACGCCACGTTGCCGATCGAGGAAATGTATCCCCGCATTGGCGGTTTCGTCGGGTTTCACCCGATGATCGAGCTGCCGCTGACGTTTTTCACGCGCATCGTCGGCGAGATGGGTGTGCGTCAATTCGTTTTTCTGGAGCGCGTGGAGGGCTATGGCGACCAGATAATGAAGGGGTATACGTTTGACAAGCGGGATACCATGTGGCTCTTCTCACACTCCGGCATCAACAACGTAAACATCGACGTGGCGCTCAGGGCAAGAGAGCTCGGCATGAAGATCGTGGTGACCGGTTCGGCGGCTGCTTTCCGGGACACGAAGAGCCGGCATTCTTCGGGCAAGCAATTGTTCGACCTGGCAGACGTCGTGATCGATACGTGCGTGCCGTCGGTCGATGCGACTGTTGTGCTGAAGAACCACCAGGATCGCATCGGTCCCGTATCAACGATGGGGTTCGTTACGGTGGTCTGGATGACGATAGCGACCGTTGCCGAGATCCTTGCGGATCGCGGCGTACACCTGTACATCCACCCCTCGCACAACGTGCCGGGCGACACCACGGCCCACGAAAGGCTCGACGAAGCGCTCAGGGTGTACAAGGAACGTATCGCCGGCGTTTGAAAACGCGACGCCCTTTAGAGAATCGAGGACTCACACGAAAGATAGCAGACTGCTATCCGCTGACGTCCGAGGATGATTTTATGAAGGGGGCAGATCGAAGATGGTACGTTAAAAACAGCTAACAGCCTTACCCAATACGTCATCTCCGCGTAGGCGGAGGTCCATGTGAATGCGATTTGTCATGGCGGTTTTGTTAATCAGAACCGTTGCATGGATCCCGGCTCGGCGGCCGGGATGACGTGTTTTTGGGGTATTCAGTTCAGAAAATCGCGTCCCGCTTTCGGTCCATGTTTGTCTTATCTACCCCGTCATTCTAGGCGCGCTCCCAGAATTCGTACGGACAAAAAAGAAACGCATCGCCGGACCGTTCGGCCTCAATCCGGCGATGCGTTGTGCCTTCTTACAGATCAGAGAGGGTTCTGGCATTCCGGAAGCGGGGCGGGGAAGCTGCTGTTGAACTTGTTTTTGCTCCAGCAATTACCCGTCCCCGTACCGTCCCAGAGCAGGTCTGCTGGTGCGAAACCGGGCAGTTGCGGCTCGCCTGTTCCGTTGTCGGTCACGATGTTTTGGACGATGTGTACCTCGTCCGGGTCCGGTTCGATGCCCGAGATCGGGATACCGGCGATCGCACCGAAGGTAGCCGTGCTGCCGACGCCGATGCCGATGAACTCGTTGCCCTTCACCTGATTGTGTGTCACCAGGGTTTCGTTGTAACCGACTATCAGCAATCCGGTACCGGCAGGAACGGCCGATACGAGCCCGCCATCAGCAAAGTTGGCCAGGTTATTCCCGGTGAATTTGTTGAATGCCACGTAGAGGTCGGATGCTTCCAGGAAGGTGATGAACTGGGAGGGCGGCAGCAGCACCCCTAGCATTCCCGCGGTGTTGTTGTACGCCCGGTTGTCCGTGACAAAAACATCGACGGCGTTTTCGATTTCGATTCCCACCACGTTTTCGAAGGCGTCGTTGTGGTGGACGAGGACGTTTTCGGACTGTCCGACGTAAATGCCCGAATCGGCGCTCCCGGAAGCGGAGCAGAAAGCGATGATGCCAAAGTTGGAGCGCACGGGGAACAGCCCGTACTCTCCGTTATCAATCGCGTGGACACGAAGCAGCAGGTAACCGTCTGCTCTGACGGTGAAGATGCCGTTGTCGTCAAAGTCTCGAACCGTCAGGTTGGCAATGGTCACATTATCGGCGTCGCGAACCGTTATGCCGTTATCGACGCCGCCGGGGTTTTGAATGACGACCCTCGTACCGTTCTGACCGGGCCAGCCCATCAAGGTTACCGGTTTTGTGATCGTCAGTGCTTCGAGGTAGGTGCCGGGTCTTATCCAGATGACCGCACCCTCCGGGGCCGCGTCCAGGGCTGTCTGTATCGATTCCCCACTATTCACGACGATGTGGTTTCCGTTTTTCCCGGCCTTCGTTTCAAAATTGTCGTTTGATAGCACGGCTCGAAGGGCCTCGAAATTGGTCTTTTCTGCGAGGGCCGAGAGGTCCATTGCGCTGTGGGCTTCCGCGTCAAGATCCAGGAGCTGGTATAGCTCTCGTTCGGAAGATGACATCGTCGACTCCGGCGCCGTCGAATCGACGGGCATGTCACTACACGCAGAGATCGTGGTTAGCACGACAAAGGTGATGAAAAGGACCAGTAAAGAGTGGGGGTACTGTTGGGCATTCTTCATGGCTTTCTCCACAGGATCATTGAACAGTACAGTCCGTCACCAAAACGCCCGGACCATTGTGGTTGAAAAAACGCAGGCTTTTTGCTGCGATGGTAATCGGAGTGAGAAGGAGACAAGTCTCCTTTCTATCGAAGCAACATCGGCCGAACGACGCTGCGGTTCACGCCTTCGGCAGTTTACCTAAGCCGTAACGCCGTGACGAAACGAATGTGATTTTGCCTGACCACCAAAGGCAATTGTACAATCGGGGGAGAAATGCTCAACCGGAAACCAAAGACGGGATCTCCTAGTGATTGATTATAATAGCATTTAAAGGAAATGGAGGAGCAGGGTAAGTCCGTTACAAGAACGTTTCACTCACCATCCTAAGGCAGGTTGATCCGCAGTCTCTATACAAAGGTTTGCCGAAGACAGGAATAACTCCGTATTATCTTTATCGACCAGAAATGGCAGCGTGAGAAGTTCACGAAGGGCTTGCCGGGCGGGAACTAAAGGCGTATTTTGCGTACTCTACTGCGAATCAGCACAATCCCGGAGAGGTGGGTGAGTGGCTGAAACCAACGGTTTGCTAAACCGTCGTACGGGTCATACCGTACCGAGGGTTCGAATCCCTCCCTCTCCGCACGTGTTTTGCGTGCATCGATAAAGGCCGAGCGGTTTTTCCGTCCGGCCTTTTCTACTCTCAGCCTGGTTCAGATTTCGTAGGACTCACGGGCCGCTTCGATGACGTCCCAGAACCAAACGAGTGAGAAGCCGGTGATCACCAGGGTCAGGATGAGGATAATGAAAGCGATCACCATCATGATGCCCTGGATCATAAAAAACGTCCGGAGCTTCTGGAAAATGACGAGCAGGTCTTCGTCGTCGCCTCGCTGGGCGGCGCTTCCTGCCTGAACCAGCAAAACGCCCAGCCAGAGTGGAACCCACGCCACGACCAGGCCAACGATGGTGAGCGCGGCGGGCAGTCCGGAGAGGAACGTGACGATCCCGATGAATTTCAGCCACCCGGCCATGTCTCGGGCTGTTCGTCTCATGTTTTCGAGGACAGGATGCTGGGCAACATCCTCTCCGGTGTACGTCTGCATCGTATGGCCTCCATTTAGTGAATAGGACGTTCCAGACGCAAATCGAACTACCCTTGCGGCACGCTCACAGGCTAAAACTCGTTTCAGATCTTACCAACACGGTCAATTCCACCTCCCAATATAATTTCGTATTGCAGCCAATCCTATCAGTTTTTTGCAAGTCGAACAGTGGGTCAATTGATCGTGCTGAGCTTCGTCAAGGCGGAATAACCCGGACAATCAGGAGACTGGTACCTTCCGCCCGACGCCCATCAAAAAGATGATGACCGGCAAAATCAAGGCGAGCGCTGACCCGGTCAGAAAGACGCCGTTGATACCGGTTCTGGTGTAGGCGATGCCCGTTATCAGGGGGCCGAGGGTTTGCCCGAGGCGAAGCACCGTGCCGTTAAACGACATGATGGCGGCTCGATGGGCCTTTGGAGCAAGATCGGCCAGGAGCGTCTGGACCACGGGATTGCCGAGCCCCTGTCCGATTCCAAAGAGAAACGTCGGGATAAGTAACAGCAAAAGGCGGGGAATGAAGGGTATGAGGAACAGGCCTGATGCATAAAAAACGGCCGACGTCAAGAGCAGGTTGCGTCTGGAGAATCGGCGTGATAGCTTGCCGAGCTGCGAAGACGTCAAAACGGTGGCGAACGAGGTACTGGCCATGATGAGCCCGATGACGAAGCTCGGCTGACCGAAACGGTGGTTGATCAGGATGGGGAAGTAGGCCAGATACGATCCGTACAGGACGATGAAGGACGTGGTACTGATCAGAAAAAGTCCCAGCACCTGCGGCTCTCGAATGCTTTTCCACGCCTCGGATAGATATTCGCTCAGACGTTGGTCGGTACGGGTGGCCGGGAGGTCCAGGACGAACAGGACGATCAGCCCAACCGGTATGGCCGCCAACGGTAGGTAGAAGGGATAAAACCAGGCGATGGAGGCAAGCGCGCCGCCGATGACCGGGTACGTCGCTGCGCCTATACTCAGCACACTCGCGTTGTAACCCATTGCCGTGGTCCTCTGCTGCCCGCTAAACAGGTCGCCGATGACCGTTACGTTGAGGGCGCCGAGGGCAGCCGCTCCGACCCCCTGAAAAAAACGCAGCCCCAGCAGTAACGTGAAGTCCCGGGTCAGCGAACACGAAAATCCGGCTATGCCAAACAGAAGGAGGGAGGGCACCAGGATTTGTTTTCGGCCGTACCGGTCGGCAAGCACACCCAGCATCGGCGCCAGGAAAATACCGGGGAGCGTAAACACGGTAATGAGAAGACCGACCTCGACCGGAGAAACCTTCAGTGTGGCGATGATCCTCGGGAAAGCAGGGGTGATGCTCGCAACCCCCAGAACGCCCACGAGGGTGACGCAAAAGACGACGTGGAGGTTGGAATCACGAAGAAGCGAGGTCGAGGGATCCGGTTGCGTGCTACTCAAATGCACCAGTCTTTTCGGATAAAATCATGTTCTATATCGAACAGTAACAAACCACACTTCCACTCAATTGGTCCATTCTCCTCGTATTCTGGAAGCGGTTTTAAGTATCTTTTCGAGGTATTCAAGTTAACCATCCGCACCCCTCACCCATGACGAACCATCAAATCGTTGTTCGCGGCCTGCTCTTCGTTTCTCTTGTTCTTGTTGCCGGTTGCGCACAGGAACGTTCGGAAAACAAGGTGTTTCGCCCGGGCGAAATTTGGCCGGATAACAACGGCGTCCACATCAACGCGCACGGCGGTGGCATCCTTTACCAGGACGGCGTCTACTACTGGTTCGGCGAGCACAAGATCGAAGGGGAAATCGGCAATACGGCGCAGGTTGGGGTGAGGGTCTACTCGTCGGAGAATCTGTACGACTGGACCGACCGCGGCGTTGCCCTGTCGGTCGTAACGGACGATCCGAACCACGAGCTGGCGGCAGGAAGCATCATCGAACGGCCGAAAGTGATCTACAACGACTCGACCGGCAAGTACGTGATGTGGTTTCATCTGGAACCAAAAGGGATGGGGTACAAGGGCGCTCGAAGCGGGGTGGCGGTCGCCGACCAGGTCACCGGTCCCTATACCTTCGTGGGCAGCTTCCGCCCCAATGCCGGTGTGTGGCCGATCAACGTGCAGGACGTGCATAAAATCCCCAATCCGGACGTCCTTGGGCTCACGTTCACGGGTGGCAGCGTCCCGGCGCATCCCGACACCCTCAATATCCTCGGCCGGGATTTCGAGGGTGGCCAGATGGCACGGGACATGACCCTTTTCGTCGACGATGACGGGACGGCCTATCACATCTACGCATCCGAAGAGAACAGCACGCTGCACATCTCACAGCTCAGCGACGACTATCTCTCTCCCGCGGGCAAGTACGTGCGCGTCTTCGTCGGACGGTTCATGGAAGCGCCCGCCCTCTTCAAGCGCGGTGATAGATATTACCTGATTGCGTCGGGGTGTACCGGTTGGGATCCGAATGCGGCGAGGTCGGCGGTTGCGCCGTCCATCTGGGGTCCTTGGAAGGAGCTCGGGAATCCCGCCGTCGGTCCGGATAGCGCGCTCACCTTCCGTTCGCAGAGCACCTACGTGCTCCCTGTCGCCGGGAAAGAGGATGCCTTCATCTTTATGGCCGACCGGTGGAGACCCGAAAACCCGATCGACGGTCGTTACGTCTGGCTCCCGATCCAATTCGAGGGCGAAAGAGTCGTTATAGAATGGCTCGACGAATGGAACCTGGATTGGTTCGACCGGCAGCCGTGAACTCAGCCAATACCCTGTAACGATCATTCTACCTCACATCTCCTTTACAACCGGGCTGGCACGTCCGAGCCTGTTGAACTTACTATCGGATGTTGTGGCAATTACCGGTGATAAAACAAAAAGGTGGTGTGCGATATGATTGAAGAAACGATTTACGTTGCCGTCGTCAACGGCAAAGTGTCTCACGTTTACTCGGACCGGCCTGTGCGGATGCGGGTGGTCGCGTGGGATAGCAAAGATCCGCAGGGTACGCTTCGGATGAGTACGGAGAGCCGTCCAAGCGTCGAGAAGGATAGACTGCTGGTCGAGATCGCCAAGCTGGCCAACAAGGCAGCCTACTCCGACGATCTGTTGCATGGAAAAGGCGAACAGCTCGTCCAAACCCCCGGCAAGGCAGTCCCCGCACAGGGTCCCGATCGTTCGTAGCAACGGCCGGTAATGTCCAGGAGGAGGAAAGGTCAGATCATTTATACTGTCTATTCGGATTGGCAGCAAAATTGCTTAATTTCGGAGTCCTTGCTCTGATTATGGTTCGAATAACCTAACGAAATGAAAAAGAAGTACCTCCTCGTTGTCCTGCCGGTCCTGGTTTTGGCTTTGGGGCTAACCACGGGTTATATACGCAACCTTTCGGGAAAGCCCGTCATGACGGTTTACAAGACCCCCACCTGTGGCTGTTGTTCGAAGTGGATCGAACATGTAGAGAAAAGTGGATTCGAGGTTGTGGTCAAGGACGTGCAGCGTCTGGACTTGACGAAGGCCGAGTATCAGGTGCCGGGTAACCTGCGGTCGTGCCATACGGCGATTGTGGACGGCTACGTCGTAGAGGGTCACGTGCCGGCTGAGGACGTCAAGCGCCTGCTGGCCACTCGTCCCAACGTGGCCGGGATAGCCGTAGCCGGAATGCCGATCGGCTCACCCGGCATGGAAGGGGGGACGCCCCAGCCCTTTGACGTGATAGTGTTTCACAAGAGCGGCGAGCAGGAGGTCTTTTCAAGCCACCTGTGAGCCTCTCTTCATGAGAACCGTGCCTGCAGTGGCACGTCGCGGAGCTCGTACTTTATCCGTTTCCCATCGACCTCGACGTATCCCTGGTGTGGAAGCGACTTCCTGGCCGCAAGCCTGTTGAGCGCCCTGGCAGCATCGAGTGCCGTGGCTTTGTCTTCAACGAACAGCAAGTAGGGACCAATGGATATCATCTTTCACGAGGTTGATTGACGTAATCTGTGTACCCGCACGAAGGGACAGATATCCTCTTTCCGGCTCGAAAACAAAAATTGAAACACAAGCGTCACAACCGTTTAGAACGAAATTGCAGTTGTATGGGGGACGGTTTTATTTCGTTTGGAACGTTTAGGAACACCTCATGGGCGTCCTGAGACAGGATCTTATCCGCTTTTTGCAGTAAAAGCAGTAAAACAGGACCGCGCTGCTTAATTCGTGGAATCTCGATCGGCCTGACCGCGGACGAACCGTTTTTACCAGTATCTGGAGTATCATGCATAATAGCCGCCCACCCGCTGTCGACGAGGACGACAAGAACGATCTCACGCATACTTCGGATACCCCGGGATCGCTCCCCATGTCGGTGGTCGAAAATTATCTGGCCGTTCTGGAGCGAGAAGGAGCTTTCGTGCACGTGAGCGGCAATGCTGCACCTTCCATTGCAACCATCGTAGAGTTCATCGAGGTTGGCAGGAAAGTGCTGTTCCCCGGGTATTTCTCTACCACCGGAGTGCGGCAGGAGTATTTGCGGCAGAGTGTTACCAGCGACCTCGAACGGCTGACCGAGCTGGCCACCCGGCTGGTCACGTCGGCGCTGTGCCACGAGGGGCTTTATACAAGGAAGGAAGTAGCACGTATCGTCAATGGCTTTCTGGAGCAATTACCGAAAGTAAAGGCGAAGATAGACGAGGACGTGCTTGCCGCTTACGACGACGATCCGGCGGCGAAGGGCTATGACGAGATCATTCTGAGCTATCCTGGTCTGTTTGCCCTGATGACGTACCGGCTGGCGCATGAGCTTCACGTTCTCGGGCTACCGCTGGTCCCGAGGATGATGACGGAGTACGCGCACAGCCGGACGGGTATCGACATCCATCCCGGGGCTCGTATTGGAAGCCGCTTCTTTATCGACCACGGGACGGGTGTCGTGATTGGCGAAACCACCGAGATCGGCGAGCGCGTCCGAATATACCAGGGTGTCACGCTCGGCGCCGTTTCGCTCCCGCCGAATGCGGGGCACCGTTACCGACACGCAAAGCGCCACCCGACGATCGAAGACGACGTGATCATTTACGCCAACACGACCATTCTGGGTGGCGAGACGGTAATTGGCGCTCGTTCGACGATTGGCGGAAACAACTGGATTACCGAAAGCGTCCCCCCCGATACGAAGGTGCTGTTGAAGCGCCCGGAAAAGACCTTTTCCCCTCTTTTTCCCGAGCCAAACAAGGAGAGAACCTATGAGCAACGTACGGACTGACATCATCGGTGTCGTCGGAGGAACACCGCTTGTTCGTCTAAACAAAATCACGGAAGGGATCGACGCGACCGTGCTGGCGAAACTCGAGTTTCAGAACCCTCTCTCGAGCGTCAAGGACCGTATCGGCATGGCAATGATCGACGCCGCCGAGCGGGACGGTCTGATCGATAAGAATACCCTCATCGTCGAGCCGACGAGTGGGAATACGGGTATCGCGCTTGCTTTTGTCTGTGCGGCTCGGGGATATCGCTTGCTACTGACGATGCCGGAGACGATGAGCCTCGAACGCCGTGCATTGCTCAAACAGCTCGGAGCAGAGCTCGTCCTGACGCCCGGGCCCAAAGGAATGGGCGGTGCGATCGAAAAAGCCAAAGAGATCGTCAGCCAGACGGAAAATGCCTGGATGCCGGACCAGTTCAGCAACCCGGCGAACGTTGAGATTCACCGGAGAACGACGGCCGAGGAAATATGGCGCGACACCGACGGCGCCATCGACATCTTCGTCGCCGGCATCGGCACGGGAGGTACGATCACCGGTGTGGGTGAAGTGATCAAGAGCAGAAAGCCCGGCGTCCGTGTCTTTGCGGTGGAGCCTGCTGCGAGCCCCGTCCTTTCGGGTGGGAGCCCCGGCCCTCACAAGATCCAGGGGATCGGCGCAGGGTTCGTTCCCAAAATTCTAAACACCGAGATCTACGACGAGGTCATTACCGTCACCAACGAGGCGGCATTCGAAACGGCACGCAAGCTGACGAGAATGGAAGGCATACTGGCCGGGATCTCGTCGGGTGCAGCCGTGTGGGCTACCCTCCAGGTAGCGGCGCGCCCGGAAAGCAGGGGTAAAACGATCGTCACTGTTCTCCCCAGCACGGGCGAACGGTACCTGAGCACCGACCTCTTCCCCAAGGACGAGCCCCAGGCCTGATTTCGCCAGACGAAAACAGGTTCGATTGATAAAAGACGAGTCCGATCAAGGTTCTTTGATCGGACTCGTCGCATTTTGGCGCCTCAACTGGAAGTAGGAGTGTCAGGATGCGGTCCGGAAGTGTACATCGGGCAGCGCACGGAGCCGTTCGGCAGCCTGCTCGGGGGTGAGGTCGCGTTGCGCTTCACTCAACATTTCGTACCCCACCATAAACTTCTTTACGGTTGCCGAGCGGAGCAGCGGCGGGTAAAAATGAGCGTGAAGCTGCCAGTGCGATTGGTCGCCCGGCTCGTATGGAGCGCCATGCCACCCCATCGAATAGGGGAAAGACGTCTCGAACAGGTTGTCGTAACGAGTCAGGATGTTCTTTAGAATGCCCGAAAGGTCGTCGCGCTCACGGTCCGTCAGGTCGGGGAGGCGTATGACGTGCCGCCTGGGAATCAAAAGCATCTCGAACGGCCAGACCGCCCAGAATGGTACGACGGCCAGCCAGTGTTCGGACGCAGCAACCACGCGTTCGCCTCGATCCGACTCGAGCGTGGCATAGTCCACGAGCAACACGCGACCGGTTGCCTCCCGGTATTCATGCTGACGGACGTCCTCTTTGGAAGGCTCGGTCGGCAGGGCGTCGAGCGCCCAGATCTGTCCGTGCGGGTGAGGATTCGAGCAGCCCATGACCGCTCCTTTGTTTTCGAAGACCTGTACCCAGCGATATTTATGCCCCAGCTCCGCAGTTTGCTCGGCCCAGAGGTCAACGACCTTCCGTATGTCTGCCAGCTCCATCTCGGGGAGGGTGAGGTCGTGGCGGGGCGAGAAGCAGATCACCCGGCAGGTGCCCGTCACCTGTTCACGGTGGAGCAAGGGGTGTCCCGTTTCGACCGGTGAGGCAGCGTCCGGGAGCAGTGCCGGGAAATCGTTCGTGAAGACGTACGTGCTCGTATAAACGGGATTGCGCTCACCCCCTGCGCGTGTGTTGCCGGGGCAGAGGTAACAGTTGGGGTCGTACTCGGGTCTGTTCTCGGGGGCGGGCCGCTCGACCTGACCCTGCCAGGGACGCCGCATCCGATGGGGTGAGACGAGCACCCAGTCACCCGTAAGGGCATTTTTCCTGCGATGGGGCATGTCCCCATCGCTGAACACTTCCATACTCATTATTCGTTACGCTGTACTGAAAACTTGTAGACGGTGCGTGTCCGATACGTGTCGCCGGGTTCGAGGATGGTGGAGGGGAAGTTGGGCTCGTTGGGCGAGTTTGGGAAATGCTGTGTTTCGAGGGCGAGTCCTGCCCGGTGGCCGTAGTTGACGCCCCCCCGGCCCGTGGGTGTGCTTCCCAGGAAGTTGCCTGAGTAAAATTGAATGCCCGGTTCGGTGGTAAAGACTTCCATGACGCGTCCACTTTCCGGGCTGTACAGGCGGGCAGCCAGCGTCAACGCATCGCCCCCGGACGCATTGAGCACCCAGCAGTGGTCGTACCCGCCCCCTGCCCTGATCTGTTCGTCGTCCGCGTCGATACGGGTGCCGATGGGCGTCGGGGTCCTGAAGTCAAAGGGCGTGCCGTCGACCGGCCGAAACTCACCGGTCGGGATGAGGGTCGTGTCGACGGGGAGGAAAGCGTCGGCATTGAGCGTCAGGACGTGCCCGAGGATGTCGGGATGGTCGTCGCCGGCCAGGTTGAAGTACGTGTGCTGCGTCAGGTTGACGGGCGTCGGTTTGTCGGTCGTCGCCTCGTAATCGAAAATGAGCTCGTTGTCGTCGGTGAGGGTATACGTCACTTTGACGTCCAGATTGCCCGGGTACCCTTCCTCCCCATCGGGGCTCGTACGGGTGAATACAAGCCCGACCCCGCGCTCGTCTTCGAAGGGTTCGGTATTCCAGATCACCTTATCGAAGCCTTTGAGGCCTCCGTGCAGGTGATTCGGGCCGTTGTTTTTGGCCAACGTATACGTCGTACCGTTGAGCGTGAACTGTCCGTTTGCGATGCGATTGCCGTAGCGTCCAATGAGAGCGCCGAAATAGGGCGACTCTTCGAGGTAGGTGTCCAGCGAGTCGTAGCCGAGCGTTACGTCTTCAAAAACACCCTCGGCGTCCGGCACCCGGATCGACAGGATGATCCCGCCGTAGTTCAACGCGCGGACTTCCATGCCGTTATCATTGCGGAGGGTATAGGCAGTGACCTGCTCGCCGGAGGGCAAGACGCCAAACGGCTCCTCCTCGACGGCCGCTTCTTCGGGTGATTGAGACGGGGAAGTGCAGGAAACTGGCAGCAACAGTAGCACGATCAGGGCAAAACGTAGACCATTTCGATAGCGGTTCATCGGCGTATCGTATGCTGGTGAAAGGCAGTGGTTAAGTGGGTACTGCGTCACCCAAGATACGTCAATCCAACGTTCACCGCCCGTGATCGCGGGGTATTCATGGCCTGTTGCGCCATTTTCGAACAAAGAAAAAGGCGATCTCCTGAACAGGGGATCGCCTCTCTTTCGAATAGATCTCAGGTCTTTTCAACCCGGTGTTTTTTTGATCGAGTCGTCCTCACCATTTTTTGGCGGTTTGAAGCCGCGCTTGGGGTCAAGGATCGTGTCGATGATCCCGTATTCCTTGGCCTCCTCGGTGCCCAGCCAGTAATCGCGATCGGCGTCACGCTCGAGCTGTTCGAGCGATTTTTTGGTGTGGTGAGCCAGAATCTGATAAAGCCGCTTTTTCAGCCATAGGATTTCTCTGGCCTGAATCTCGATGTCGGAAGCCTGGCCTTGGGCGCCGCCGAGCGGCTGATGGAGCATGATGCGCGAGTTCGGTAGTGCGGCACGTCTGCCCTCAGACCCCGCAGCGAGTAAGACCGATCCCATCGACGCCGCGAGCCCCACGCAAATGGTGGCTACCGGGCTGGGGACCCACTGCATCGTGTCGTAAACCGCGAGCCCGCTGTAAACCACGCCTCCTGGCGAGTTGATGTAGACGTTGATGTCCCGGTCCGGATCCTCACTGGCGAGGAAGAGCAGCTGGGCGACGGCCAGGTTGGCGATCTGGTCGTTTATCGGGGTCCCGAGAATGATGATCCGCTCCTTCAAAAGCCGGCTAAAGATGTCGTACGCGCGTTCACCACGGGTAGTCTGCTCGACGACCATCGGCACGAGCGCCGCAATGGATTGATCCCTGAACGGACCGCTGTAAATGTCGTCAGGAATCGATGTGAGGCTTTTGCTGAACTTGATAAAGTCGTCGACCATATATGCCTCCAAGAATAAATTGCGTAATGAAGAAGGTTTGGATGTGCTACCGGAGCCTTACGGGCTTGGTTCCTCACTATTCCTCATTCACCGTACCATCGGGAATGGTGGTCTATTCGGTAGCAGCTATTCCTCTTCAAACGACTCGTCATCGAGGTCGGACTCAGCCGCATCCCCGGCTGGTTTTTCGACCACTTTGAACCGTCCGGCAAGGAGGTCAATGACCTTCCTGCTCAGAATTCGCTGGTCGAGCTGATCGAGCAGTCTCGGAACTTGACGGTAAAGACCGAGCATCTCATCGGCAGTCATCGTTGCGGCTCCCCTCGTTTCCTCGATGTAAGCCTTACGATCTTCGTCCGTGACCTCCAGCTTTTCCGTTTCGACTATACGGTCCTCAATGAGCATCCAGCGAGCCTGGCGTTCCGCTTCCGAACGATTGACTTCTCGGAAAGCGTCTTCGTCCAAATCTTCGGGCAATCTCCCGTTATTTCTGCTCTTTACGTCTTCGACGTAGGAATCGAGAAAAGAGTTGACCAGAGACTCCGGCACGGGAATCGGGTGCAGCTCGAGCATTTTATCGATGACGGTATTCGTCAGCGCACGCTGGATCTCGAATTTCCATGACTGCTCCAATTCCTCTCGGAGGATTTTTCTAAGGTCCTCGACGTTTTCGGCAAGGCCGTTGGTGACCTTTTTGATGAGCTCCTCGTCGAGCTCGGGCAAGTCTCTACGTTTGATTTCCTTGACGGCAATTTCGTACCGATGTGTGTGGGTATGCGCCTTATGCTCGCTTTCCGGGGTTATCAGAAGCGCGGATTCGTGTTCTTCCTCATCGTGGTGGTGGCCTTCGTGTGGAATGTCCACGCGGATCGTGTCCCCCGTTCGGGTGCCGATGAGCGCTTCACGGAGCTGCGGCGCAATGCGGTCGTCGAGGAAGATAGTAACGCCCTTTTGTCTAGCCCCGATAACCGGTGTATTGGTGGCATCGTCTAGGGGCTGGACGTCGATGGTCAGGAAGTTGTCTTCCTCGGCCGGGCCTTCCACGGGAACCAGATCGGCTTCGCGAATGCGGATTTCCTCGATTCTCTCATCGATCTCCTCCTCGTCAACCGTGTGGGTGTACCGGATGATTTCTTCCGAAGAGAGGTCCTTTAGCTCGAACTCCGGCCGTACGCCGAAGCGAACGGTTGCGTGGAGATCGTTGTCTTCGTTGAAATCGATCTTATCGATCACAGGCTGCCCGAGGACCCGATAGGTATCTTTTCCGAGCACCTCGCTTTCATACGTTTTCTGGATAAGCTCTTCGGCAACGACGTAGGCTATGGCTTTGCCGTAAATTTTCTTGACCAGGGAAAGAGGCACTTTTCCGGGACGGAAACCCTTCAGTGTTGTGCGCCCTCTCTGTTCCCGAAGCGCCTTTTCCATTTCTGGGGATAGGTCTTCCGCCGTCGCTTTGATTTCCAGCGCGTATTCTGTGGGCTTGACCTGTTCTATCGATGTCTGCATAGGATTACGAGGAAAGGATCCGACCGGCACAAGGTGATGCACCGAGCCGTGCCGGGTTCATACCAAAAAATGAACGCGAACCATGCGGGTTCGCGCGGGTGTTGTCAGGATGTCGATCGGCTCGCCGGCTGTGAACGCCGTATGCGTAGCGTTGCTTTTATTCTAAACGGGTATCCCGGTTCCATGCACTATCCGAGTTAGATGGCCTGCCGAATCAGAAGTCCAGCCCGATGGAGAAGTAGATACGCCGTTTGCCGAACTGCCGCCCGTCAAACGGCCAGGCGTAATCGAGCCGGATCGGATAACCAAGGAATATGGTTCGGAGGCCGAAGCCGGTACCCACGAGCAAGTCCGCGAGGATTCGATCGCCGGATTCGTTTTCGCGGAACAGGTTAAAATGCTGATTGATGCCGCGTCCTCCCCAGATGCTTCCCGTATCGACGAAGGCCGTACCCTGCATGTGGTAGAGAGGGAAAAGCGGCAGTGGGCCCGGCAGCAAGGCAGCGATCAGCGGAAAGCGGAATTCGGCGTTTGCGAGGCCAAAGTACGATCCGTTAAGGGCGTTGATGTCGTACCCGCGCAACGGAAGGACCGGTGTGGCGAATAGAAAGTCGGAAATATCGCTGATCGGGAATCCGTTATCCGGGTCGAAACGGCGGTTGATCCAGTTCTGGACGCCCGAGCTGTAGAACAGCTGCCGACCGTGCCCGATGGATGCGCCACCCGAAATCCGGGCGGCAAGCGAATAGAGCCCCCGGCCGAACGACGTGTAGCCGCGCAGGTCTCCCAGCAGCGTCAGGAAACGAACCTTGCTTCCTGCGAAATTGCCCGGGCTCCCTGAAAGACTGAATGCATAACGGTGGCCGCCCAGCGGCGACAGGTACCCGGGCGTTGTAACGTCTTTGGTATACGTGATGGACGGGTAAAGGATCGTGCGCGCAGCAGGGGCTTCGGAAGGGTCCCCGATGTCGGCCTGGCTGACGCCGAGCAAGAACAGGTGGGCGTCGATCCGGCGGAACTTGTCGAACGGATAACTGAGCGCGATGCTTCCCCCGTATTGCCGGTACCGGTAGTAGGTGAAGCGGTCGTAGTCCGGCAGCAGACGCGACATGTGGAAGCCGGATATGCTCCAGTCCGTACGTCGTGGCAGGTAGTTGTAGGAGATGATGTAGTCAGAGTTTCGGAGGTCGATCAGCAGGTTGGTAGCGACAAAAATCTGGTGGTTGCCGAGCATGTCGCTGAACATCATCTGCGTGATGCCCTGCACGCCGTAGAGCACGTCGTACCCCGCCGTACCGTATACGAGGTCGGGCGAGAAGTTCAACCGGTACTTCCTCGGCTTGAAGTTGCCGTTCTCATCCACGTTGTCCCGTGGGGTGAACGGGTCGAAGTAAAAATCGGGATCTTCCTTGCGGGCTTCCTCGAAGGCTTCGCTGAAGACGTAGTTGCGAAAGTCGATGCGTACGCTGCCGTAGGCCAGGGTATCCTGAGCAGTCGAGTCGACCAGGACGGCCGTATCGTCTTCGGACTCCTCGGATTCAGGGTTCGAATCAAAAATCTGCAAGTCCCGAGATGCCAGCATGATCTGTCGCCGATCGCGCTTCTGGGCGTACATCTGCCCGTCGGTGGCGTCTCGGATGAGTGGGTTGCCCTGCCTGAGCGAGGGCGGCGCCAGCGCGATGGCCGGTGCGTCCTGCATCGTTTGCTGCATCATCCGTTGCGCCCAAACGTTCGGGACGAGCGGGTCGCGGTCGAGCTTACGATCGAAGGGCGACTTCATCACAAAAATGGACGGGACGCCTTCCTTCAGGCTCACCAGCACGGCCCTCCGGCCATCTGCGGAGAGGGAAACCTGCGTAATACCCACGACCACGTCGGTCAGAGGCCGCTCAACGGACGTTTCGAGGTTCTTCTCGTATAGGTTCAGTACTCCGTTCCGGTCCGAGATGAAAAGAATCTTGTTGGGGTCAGGGCCAAATTTGGGTGATTTGTCGTCCCAGACCTCGTCGTACGTAAGACGTTCCAGGCGGCTCTCGCCCAGCGTGAGCAGATAGATGTCGTGCTGGTTGTAATCGTGGGAGTTGATGTCAAAAGTTTCGGTGGTGTAGCGTCCCAGGTCGACGTGAGGCCCGCGGTCGCTGTGGAAAACGATCTGGGTCCCATCCGGGCTCCATGCGGGTTCGTGATCGCTGAAGACGTCGTTGGTGTAGTTGATAGTCTGGTGCCGGTTCAGGTCGAGCACGTAGATGTCGCTTTGCGAGTCCATCGACCCTTCGAAGGCGATGTGCCCGCCGAGCGGGCTCCACGCAACGGACAGAATCTGATCGACGCCGGGGATGCGGTAGTGGGTCGTTTTCCGGGTTTCCACGTCGATGACGGCGATCGCATCTCCTTTTCCGCTTTTTACCGCAATCGCGATCTTTTCGCCGTCAGGGCTCCAGGAGATGCCCGGGGAAAGAATTCGCAGGCTTTCGAACTGGGTGTTGTCCTGCCCATCGACCAGCTTCTTCAGGATCTTTCCGTCTGCTGTGGAAGCGAGGTAGACGTCAAACAGCGTTCCGCGGGTCGTGATGTAAGCGAATCGGTCTCCTTTCGGTGAGATGGCAGGGCTCGTGTTGTAGGAGCCGTCTTCGCGGGTGATCAGCGGTTTTGCAAAGTCCTCCAGGTCTTCCCGTGCGGCCAGCTCCGGGAAGTAGATTTCTTTCAGGGTTTTGTGCCATCGCTCGGAGAGCTCGTTGAGCGAAAGGCCGGTTGCCCTGCGGAAGCTGCCTTCCACCGACCGCGTTAACCGGATGCGCTGGAGGATCTCGGCGATTTTCTCTCTGCCGTACTGCTCGGCGATGTAGTCCCACAGGCTCTGCCCGCCCCGATAGGCGAAATACCCGTTCAGGTGCGGGATGGGCGCCAGGTTGTCCTCGAGAATGGCTTCCCGGACGTACATGTCCGACTGGGTATCCCATCCCAGAGCGGCGTACTCCGCGAGGCCTTCGTTAAACCAGAGGGGAAGGGCGAGCCGGATGTTATTCTGGATGATCGACTGGATCGAGCCGCCATAAAACATGTCGTTGATGACGGCGTGGACCAGCTCGTGGTGAACGACGCGCCGATAGTCCCGGTAGTCGCCGGTAAACGGAATGGCGATGCGGTTCTTGAACAGCTCGGTCACCCCGCCAATGCCCTCGGAATAGGTGGGCAGGTCCACGGCGTTCGTGACGACGAAGTCGTTGTGGCTTTGATAAACGAGGAGCGGGATGCGATCGGTGATCTGGTGCTGGAATAAGTCGGAGATCTGTCGGTAGGCATCCTCGGCTGCTCTTGCCGTAAAGTTCGCCAGGTAGTACCCGCCCTCGTAGTAATGGACGTCGAAGTGTTCGGACTGTACGTAGTACCACTCGTGGGAGTCGTACTGTACCTTGTTCTTGCCGAATCGAAAATACTGAGCCTGTGCCGCGGGAACGACGGCAGCGACAGCCAGCGCCAGGAGGAGCACCGGAATCAATCGGAGGTGGACATGATTGGAAAACCTGGCCATACCGATCCCGCTACAAGGCAACCGCGCCCTTCCCGGTAAGATACAGAGAAGCAGAGCGGGTTGATAGATACCTCGCTTTACTACGTTCAACCCCGTTACAGTCGGGTGAGGCTGCGCCGTAAAGTCTAAAAAAGATATACTGTTCTATTAACGATTCAAGGCTGCGTCCGCCATCAGGTTCCATGCCCCGCGACAATCAGATGGAAATATGCAGGCTTACGTTCAAGCATATCGGAACCAGCGGATCAGGTCTTTAATGGCGGGTTTTTTCCCGTACATCAATATACCAACGCGGTAAATTCGGCCGCTCATCCAGATGGTCCCTATAAACGTTCCTACCAGCAAGAGGTACGCCAGGGTGGACTGCCAGAGCGGGACGTCCGCTATCGCCAGGCGAACAATCATCAGGATAGGCGAGAAGAACGGGATAAGGGAAAGCACGACCGAGAGCGTCGAGTTCGGGCTCTCGATCAAAAACGACATGAATATGATCGGAATGAGGATGAGCAGGGTGATCGGGAGGGTCAGCGCCTGCGCGTCCTGCTGTTGCTCGACCGCCGATCCGATGGCGGCGAAGAGGCTGGCATAGAGCAGGTAGCCGCCCAGGAAATACAGGATAAACCAGACAAAGATCATCGGCGACACGTGCGGCAGGCTGATGTTGGCACTTGCCATGATCTCGTCGGTGCTTGCCCCCGCAGGCAGGTTCAGGCTGGATGGATCGATGAACAGGCTGATGATCTCACCGGCAAATGCAATCCCCGCCAGGATCAACAACCCCCAGAGGGCCATCTGGACGAGCCCCATGGCGCCGATGCCCAGCACCTTTCCCATCATCAGCTCGAACGGCCGGACCGAGGAGATCATGACCTCGACCACCCGGCTGGTTTTCTCCTCGATCACCCCCTGCATGACGAATGCGCCGTAGATAAAGATGGTGATGTAAATGAAGAGGCCCATGATGTAGCCAATGATCGAAGAAGCCACCGTGCTGTCGGCAGCCTCCCCTTCCTCGGTAAACACCACCATGCGAATGGGGACGTTACTTTCGAGGATCTGAAGCACTTCGGGCTGGACGTTGTACATAGACAGCCGGTAATTCTCGACGACACTGTTGACCAGGTGCTCGATTCGTCCCCTCATCGAAAGCCCGCTGCCCTCCGCCGAATAGTAAACGGCTTCACCCGTCCCGTTCTGCAGCCCGTCCGGGAGTAACAGGTAGCCGTCGTATTGCCCGTTCTCGACTGCGGCGCGAACGTTCTCCGGAGAACCCTCCTCCACGCGTACCAGCTCGAACTGGCTCTCAGCGGCAGCCAACAGCCCGGGGAAAAGCACGTTTGTCTCGTCTTCCACGGCGATGGTACGCCGTTCACCTTCTGAAGCGACTACGGCAAGGATCCCCGGTACAACGGCAATTCCAACCAGGAAAATCGGAGCGAGGAGGGTGGAGAGGATGAACCACTTCGTCAATACCCTGCGGAGAAACTCGCTCTTCAGGATGATCCAGATCTTATTCATAGGTTTTAGAGGTTCGAATCGTGGGTTTGCTTCGTAGCCGGTTCACCTACCCGGCAACACCAACCGATTGCCCCTTCGTCGCCTTGCTGTTTCCTACGACCTTGACAAAAATCTCATTGAGGGGAGGTTCGACGAGCTCGTACCGGTAGATTTCGCGCGATCCCGCTCTGGCCGCTTCGAGCACCCGATCGCGTGCTTCGCGTGTATTCTCGATAAGGAGCAGCTCGGCGCGGTGGTGGCTTCGCGAGCCGATGCTGACGATCCGCTCTCTTTCGAGCTGATCGAGGAACTGGCCGTCGCCGTCGAACTCGATGATGATCGTATTCCGGCCAAAGCTTTGCTTGATTTCTCGGAGGGAGCCTTTGAGGAGGATCTTTCCATGCGAGATCAGGCAGATGTCGTCGCATAGCCGTTCCACCTGTTCCATGCGGTGCGACGCAAAGAGGATCGTCCGGCCACGGCTTTTGAATTCGTAGATGATGTCGCGAAGCAGCTCCGAATTGATCGGGTCGAGGCCGCTGAAGGGTTCGTCGAGTATGATGAGCTCCGGATCGTGCAGGATGGCCGAAATGAACTGGATCTTCTGCTGCATGCCCTTCGACAACTCTTCGGTTTTTTTGCTGCCCCAGTCGTGTGCGTCGAACCGATCCAGCCAGTACCGGGCTTTCTGGAGCGCCTCCCTGTGCGAAAGACCTTTGAGCTCGCCGAGGTACGTGAGCTGCTGCTCGACTTTGAGCTTTTTATACAACCCGCGTTCTTCGGGTAGATAGCCCATACGCGCCTGGCTCTCTGGCCCGACCGGCTTGCCGTCGAAGAGGATCCGCCCTTCATCCGGAACCGTGATGTACGTGATCATGCGTATGGTCGTGGTCTTACCGGCGCCGTTTGGTCCCAGAAGCCCGAGGATGCGTCCCTCGTGGGCTTCGAAGCTTACCCGGTCGGCAGCGGCCAGCTTACCGAATCGTTTGGTTGCGTTCTGTACGGAGAGGACTGCCATAATCGTGATCCGAATGAACGGGTGTGCCCTTATTTTTCCCTGAAAAGCCGTAACGTAAACATGACGGCCGATACTTCCAATCTGGGTGTCTGCCGGTGTATACGAGCGGATAAGAATTAGTTTTACCGGTACCGGAATGACCGTGTACGAAAAAATCGTGAGCAAATGGGACCATGCGGAAGATATCCCAGCTGAACGGTGGTATCTCGTACGTCAGGGCATCCTGGTACTGGCCGGCTTCGTGCTGATCGTGAATGCGGCCGTCGCTCAGGAGATTGAACCCGCCGATTCGTCTGAGTACACGCCGGCAGGGGCTCTCTCGTTGGATGAGCGCCTCTTGTATTCGATCTACGCACTCGATGCGCCCATTCTGGAAGGCGTGCTGCACGGCATCGATAGAACGGTCTACGGCGTGTTCGTTTCGGGGCCGCTCGCGGTGTGGGGCTCTGAATGGGTAAAGGATAATGGACGTTCACTGGCGCCTGCTTACCGATTGTTCGTGTCGGAAGCGGTGGCGAGCGTAACGTATTTTGCCATCAAACGGATCGTCCTCAAACCCCGCCCGTACGACGTATTGCCAGGGATCCTGCGCAGGCGTACGGGGGACAGGCGAGCCGGGCTGGAAGGCGACTACACCTTTCCATCGGGGCATTCGGCAATCGCCTTCTCGATGGCCACGTCTTTATTCCTCTCCTATCCGGAGTGGTACGTTCTGGTGCCGGGCATGGTGTGGGCTTCCGGAGTCGGCGTGAGCCGAGTCTGGCTTGGGCTGCATTATCCGTCGGACGTGATTGCCGGCGCCCTGCTGGGTGTCGCCGTCGGAACCGGCGTTCACCTTGCCCGGGATCTCATCACACCCACCTTTCTGAAAGGCGACCTCGCTCCGGATCAACGGTCACCGGTCATCTCCTTCTCAATACGATTCTAGAAGACCTCATCCGCCCCCAGCGGCACGCCCTCCTGTAACCACTACGCAATTTCGGCAGGCAGGCAAAAACTGACTGCTTATCCAGGTTGTATGTCGTGGAGATCAGCGTCATGTCCCGGTCGGTGAACCATCAAATCTGAATAACGAATCGAATGAGCAAGGTTAAGAAGGTAGCGCCCGACGCTACGACAGCGCACGTTACCGTCGACGAGCAGCTGTACACGCAGATGCGACCGGGGAAGCCGTTCCCGTTGGGTGCTATCTGGGATGGACTGGGGGTGAACTTTGCCCTCTACAGTGAGCATGCGGAAAAGGTCGAGCTGGTGCTTTTCGACAGCCCTGACGACCCCGCGCCTGCGCTGACCCTTGAGCTTCCGGAGTCGACCGGTCCAGTACGACACGGATACATCCCCAACATCCGGCCGGGCCAGCTGTACGGTTACCGTGTCCATGGACCGTACGATCCGCAGAACGGGCATCGGTTCAATCCCAACAAGGTGCTGCTTGACCCCTACGCAAAAGCGATCGGGCGGCAATTGAAGTGGCACGATAGCCTCTTCGGCTACCAGGTAGGGCACAAAGACGAAGACCTTTCCTTCAGCGAGGAGGACAGCGCGCCCTATGCTGCTCTTGGGGCAGTCGTAGAGGAACGGTTCGAGTGGCACGACGACCGCCCACCGAAAATCCCGTGGCAGGATACGATCATCTATGAGACGCACGTCAAGGGGATTAGCATGCTCCACCCCGAGGTTCCGGAAGAGCTCAGGGGGACGTACCTCGGCCTTTCAGCGGATCCGATACTCAATCACCTGAAGAAACTCGGGGTCACGACCATTCAGCTGTTGCCCATCCATGCGAAGGTGCACGACCGGCACCTGCTCGAAAAAGACCTTAAAAACTACTGGGGATACAATACACTTGCCTACTTTGCGCCGGAGCCCGAGTACGGCAGTATGGGGTCGATTGCGGCGGTACGGGACTTCAAGATGATGGTGCGCGCCCTGCACGCCGAAGGGTTCGAGGTCATCATCGACGTCGTGTACAACCACACGGCCGAAGGCAACCACATGGGCCCGACGCTGTCCTTCCGGGGCATCGACAACCTCTCTTACTACAAAGCCCATCCCGAAGACCCACGGTACCTGATGGATTTCACCGGCACCGGTAACACGTTCGACGTCGGTAACGGTTACGTGCTTCAGATGATCATGGACAGCCTGCGCTACTGGGTGACCGAAATGCACGTCGACGGATTCCGGTTCGATCTTGCATCGACTCTGGCTCGCGAGCTGTACGAGATCAACATGCTGTCGTCTTTCTTCAAGGTGATCCAGCAGGATCCGGTCATCAGCCAGGTGAAGCTGATCGCCGAACCGTGGGACGTCGGTCCGGGCAGCTATCAGGTGGGGCAGTTCCCCTGGCAGTGGGCTGAATGGAACGGCCGTTTCCGGGACTCCGTCCGCCGCTTCTGGGCGGGCGACGGGAGCCAGGGAGGCGAGTTTGCGACCCGGTTCACCGGATCGAGTGACCTCTACGAGCTGACGGGCCGCCGGCCGTTTGCCTCGATCAATTTTATCACTGCACACGACGGTTTTACCCTCCAGGATCTCGTCAGCTACAACGACAAGCACAATGAGGCGAACGGGGAAGACAACCGCGACGGGCACGACGCCAACTACAGCACGAATGGCGGCGCCGAAGGTCCGACGGACGACCTCGACGTATTGAACCGGCGAGAGGCCAGGAAGCGGAGCCTGATCAGCACCCTCATGCTGTCGCAGGGCGTCCCGATGCTGCTCGGTGGCGACGAGCTTACCCGAACCCAGCAGGGCAACAACAACGCCTACTGCCAGGATAACGAAATCAACTGGTTCAACTGGGACCTGGACGAAAGGCAGGAGGGATTTTTAGACTTCGTGAGCCAGGTCATCGGCTTCCGAAAAGAACACCAGAGCTTTCGGCGGCGGCATTTCCCACAGGGTATACCGAACGAGCAGGGCCTTCGTGAAGTGGTGTGGTGGCATCCGGGCGGGCACGAGATGTCGGAGAAAGACTGGGCTCAGGACAACCTGCACGTGTTCGGGCTCGTCCTTCACGGCGACGCGATCGCCGGGAAAAATCCCAAAGGTGAACGCCTGTTCGACGATACGTTTCTGATCATATTCAACTCCGCCGAAAATCCGGTTCTGTTTAAGATGCCCCCGGCAGCAGAGAATGACGATTCGGTGTGGGCGCTGGTGGAAATGTTCAGGCGTGACGTCGAGCTTGAAGGGACACACGCACCGGGTGACGTGATTGAGCTAAAACCGTACGTGCTGGTGGTATTTGAGGCTGTATCGGAAGAGGAGGAGAAAAAGTCCTGACACGGGGCTAAGCCGTCGTCTGAACGCCAAATTCCTTACAATAGCGACATGGTTCCGGCGGGGATGGGGATCAGGTATTGATGTTCCAGCACGTCTTCGTGAACGCCGAACTGGCCTGTGCCGCGGAAGTCCACCGCGACGTACGGCCCTACGACACGTTTCACCTCGCCAATGCCGTAATAGACCGGCATCGGCCCGTAGTACACCAGCTCCCCCTCCTCGAAATTCTTCTGGCGGCGGGCACGACGGTGGAACGCCGGTATAACCGGCAGCAGCTCCAGCCGATACGGGATTGCTCCATTATTGACTGAACGCCTCTTCATATAACACTCCTGATTCTACTGCGGCCTTTTCAACGCACCGTAAGGACAATTGGTTCAGATCCCGTTTGTTAGACAAGGCATTGAATAAGTGACTATTTAGCTGATCTTCTATTGCCAATGCTTGGTTCGTACCCGTCTATTCGGTATTCTATAGTGTCAGTTAATCTGCACAGGCTATTCAGTTGTCAGCCTCTCCTTTCTACGATTTATACGGACGGGATCCACATCACGCAAGCTTCATGAAGTACTACAGCGACAAAATGGTTGACCGACAGGTCGGGCGTAATGCCGAGCTGTTCGCCCAGGCGATTGCGGAGCTTAGCACACCCGAAGAGCGCTATCCGTATCTGCGGATTCTGGTCAGCATCATGGAGCAGGCACATCCGGAATGGAACCAGGCCCCCCAGAAAGACCGCCAGATCGCTCACATCATTCTGAAAATGAGCAAAGGTAAGCTCGATCTGGACGAAGTGGCCGAAGTAGTGCGAATCCGCGATGAAGAGCGAGGCTTTTTTTACGAGTAGCACGCCCCTGGAGCGCAATACGTCCCGGTTTCGCACAGCCTGCCCTGCCTGAAGTCAGATACCGGATGCGCCCGGCCGGCGCAAGGCCGAACCACGGCCGGTTTCCTGTGTTTATAGCGCCAAATCCGGTTGTTATCCGTTATTATCGGCAGGTTACAGGTAGTGCTGGTCGATAAAGAGCTGAAAAGATGAACTTGATCCCCGACCTCGACATTTTGGGCGACCTCGATTCGCCGGTTGGCACGAGTACGACGGCGCCGGGCAAACGTTACGTCTATCTGGAGACGTACGGATGCCAGATGAACGTATCCGATTCGGAAATCGTCGCCGCCGTGCTTAAGGAGAATGGTTACGGCCTTACGGATGATTCGAGGAAGGCCGACGTCGTGCTGCTCAATACCTGCGCCATCCGCGAGAATGCCGAGCAGAAAGTCCGTCGCCGGCTCGGGGAGCTGCGCGCTCAAAAGCGCAAGTACAATCCGGGCCTTCGGCTCGGTGTGCTGGGCTGTATGGCCGAGCGGTTGCGCACGAAGCTGCTGGACGAGGAACAGCTCGTCGATCTCGTCGTCGGGCCCGATGCTTATCGAGATCTGCCCCGGCTCCTCGACGAAGCTGAAGAAACCGGCCAGGCCGCGGTGAACGTACAGCTTTCCCGGGAGGAGACATATGCGGACATCGCGCCCGTCCGGTACGATTCGAACGGGATCTCGGCATTCGTCTCGATCATGCGCGGGTGCGACAACATGTGCTCGTTCTGCGTGGTGCCGTTTACGCGCGGAAGGGAGCGCAGCCGGCCCGCCGAAAGCATCGTGCGGGAGGTCGAGCAGCTCGTTGAACAGGGGTACCGCGAGGTCACGCTCCTCGGTCAGAATGTCAATTCCTATCGATACGAAAAGGAAGGACGCACCATTGGATTCGCGGACCTCGTTTACACTGTTAGCCTGATCTCTCCGGATCTCCGGATCCGGTATTCGACGAGCCACCCCAAAGATTGCTCGGACGAGCTTCTTCACGTTCACCGCGAGCGGTCGAACGTGTGCAACTACATCCATCTTCCGGTGCAGCACGGCAATACGGACGTGCTCAGGCGGATGCGCCGTACGTACACCCGCGATGAATACCTGGACCTGATCGAACGGGCTCGCAAGATCGTCCCGGGCATTTCGCTTTCGACGGACGTCATCGCCGGTTTTTGTGGTGAGACGGAGGATGAGCACCGCGACACGCTCTCGCTTATGGAGCTCGTTCGGTACGACCAGGCGTACATGTTCATGTATTCGGAGAGACCGGATACCTACGCCGCCCGGAAATACGTGGACGACGTACCGGAGGAAACGAAAAAACGTCGCCTGGCAGAAATCATCGACCTGCAGACCCGAATCTCGCTGGAGAACAACCGGAAGGAGATCGGAACGATACACCAGGTTCTCGTCGAAGGGCCGAGCAAGCGAAGTGATGCGCAATTTGCCGGCCGGACCGACACCAACAAGGTGGTCGTCTTCGATCGAAACGGCGCCGAAAAGGGCCAGTATCTGAACGTCCGCATAACCGACGCCACGTCGGCTACCCTAAAAGGTGAGATCGTCGCTTCCGCTGCCTGATTTTTACCTCGTTGGTTCGGAAGTTTGTATAGCGGAAGCGCCTGGACACGGCCGGCCGCAGGTGCGCATTTGTCGGAAACGATTGTGTCGTGCGATCGGTTATTACAGGTTGTGACGGCAGTTCGTGTGGGGTTCGTTTCTTCAAGATCTGGTGCTCATGGATAGGGAAGCCATTCAAGAAAGATTTGGTATCACGGGGTCTTCACCTGCTATCCAACACGTGGTCGACCGGGTGCGCCTGGTTGCTCGAACGGAAATAAGCGTACTGATCCAGGGGGAAAGTGGCGTTGGCAAGGAGCTCATCGCCCACGCCATACACGAGCTGAGTGGACGGCGGCACAACCGCATGATCATCGTCAATTGCGGCGCCATCCCGGAAGGCCTCATCGAGTCCGAGCTGTTCGGTAACGAAAAGGGCGCGTATACCGGCGCCGCCGAGCGCCGGAGCGGGTATTTTGAAGAGGCCGACGGAGGGACGCTCTTCCTGGACGAAATCGGCGAGATGCCGCTGGCGGCGCAGGTAAAGCTGCTGCGCGTACTCGAAACGGGAGAGTTCAACCGGGTTGGGTCGAGTGTATCCCGCAAGTCCGACGTCCGGGTCATCGCGGCGACCAACAAGGACCTTGGCAAAGAAGTGCGGGCGGGACGCTTCCGCGAGGACCTCTATTACCGCCTCAGCACCGTCATCATCAACATTCCGCCACTTCGCGAGCGTAAGGAGGACATCCTCCCGATTTTCGAGACGTTTCTTTACCGCTTCGCACAGAAGTACGACACCCCGATGAAGCGGCTGGACGAGAGCGCCCGCAGGCTCATCGTGCGGTATCACTGGCCGGGGAACGTACGGGAGCTTCGGAATGTGGCGGAGCAGCTCGTCGTGCTGGTCCGGCGGGATACCGTATCGGAGGACGACGTGCGGACGTTCCTGCGTGGCGTATCGGCAATGGATCTGCCCCAGGACCTCGTGCCGGTCTCGCGTGCCGCAAGTGCTGCCGGCGACAGCCCGGACTCACGCGAGCGGGAGCTGGTTTACCGCGCGCTCCTCGAGCTGCGTCTCGAAATGCGGGAGCTGAAGCAGCAGATTACGAACCTCGCGTCTCAGCTTACGGTCGTCCGGTCGCGCGAGATGGTCGAGCACGAAGATTATGACGGTCGGAGTGGAGAGTTAGTGATCGTGCGGGACGCTGAACGAGCTGATTATCCGTCGATCATCGAAGACGTGCCGTACGAGATCGCTGGCGATGACGAGCACCACGCGGTGAACGGGAATTCGGAGCGGCGTGAGGCAGACAAGACCGACCATGAGGACCCGCTTCCAACGCTCGAAGGGGCAGAGAGACAGCTCATCAATGAAGCACTGCGTCGCTTCGATGGCAACCGCCGCCAGACGGCCAAAGCGCTCGGGATAAGCGAGCGTACGCTCTACCGGAAGCTGAAAGAGCTGGAGGAGGGTTCTTGAGCATGCGGGGACGAATACGCCACGGGCTCCCCGGTGAACTTTTCGGTCGGGGAATTTTCACCAGTCTGGTCCTGAGTCTCTTTCTCGCTCTGGGCGGCTGCGGGTACTACAGTTTCACGGGCGCCACCATTCCCGCACACCTGAACCAGATTTCGATACCGCTGGCTGAGGATAACAGCGCGGGACCGGTTACGACGCTTGGCGATGACCTGACCAGGTTGTTGATAGAACGCTTTGTCGGTCAGACGCGTCTTTCATTGCAGCCGGACGAAGAAGAATCTGACGTCGTCCTTACAACCCGGATCGATCGCTACTCGAACGACCCCGCAGCCGTTAGCGCCCAGGAGCGCGCTGCGCTGAACCGGGTGACCATCGTGGTACACGCCCGGTATTTTGATCGGAGCCGGAACGAAGAAATCCTTCAGAGGACGTTTTCAAGCTTTGCCGAATATGATCCGGCCACCGACGGGTTCGAAGGTGAGCTGGCGGCCGCTCGGGTTGCGCTGACAAACATTGCCGACGACATCTTTACCGCCGCCACGTCCGACTGGTAGCCACAGCCCATTTTTGTGCCCGCCGGTATACGTGCTATATTGTAAAGTCTGTCTTTTTGTTCGTTAAGGGGACCGTGAGGGTTTGATTAGGCGGGCAGCCCGGACAACCGGATATTTTTTACTGTTATGCCCATTCCAGATATACAGGAAGTGCTCGATAAGATTCAGGGTGGTGAAACGGCCGAGGTTTTGCCCACCCTGACCTACCTTGCGGAGCTGTTGCCGTGCAGTTTGACGACGCAGGTGCTGCTTGCCTACTCGTACGAAGCCGAGCGTGATTGGTGGTCGGCTCTTTCAGCCTGGCAGTCCGCACTTTTCCTGATGCCCAACAGTCCTCAGGCACGGCTGGGGATTCAACGATGCATCCAGGCGCTCTCGGAAGGACCGGAAGAACGGGTTGAAGAGGCTGCCGAAGTCGCTGTCCACGAATCGAAGGAGCCTGAAATGCACCCATCGGCCGTCGAAGCAAGACAGGACGACGACGCCGCCGATGCAACCGACCTTGATCGACTGATTTCCGAGCTGGAGCGAGCCCGGATCGTTCCCGATCCTGCCGTCGAGGCCAACCTGATTACCGAGCAGGACGACGACCTGGAGGACGTGGTATCGGAAACCCTCGCTCGTATTTACGCAGCTCAGCAACAGTACGGCGAGGCCGCGCGGGTTTACGATTCGCTCGCAAAGCAAAATCCCGAACGCATGGAGGAGTTTCATCGGAAAGCCGACGAAATGCGCGCCCGTGCGTCGGATTTGTGATCCCTTGCAGGTCACGCCGAGATCACGACTGCAACGTTAGTGTACGACACGTTCATCGCAGGCTGCCACCCTCTCACGCCTTCCGGTAATCGAACGCCCACCAATACCGATCGATCATGACGCCGATCCAGCGACTCTTGGAGCAGGATGAACGCCTGGTGGCCGGGCTGATGAGCGGCACGTCGCTGGATGGGATCGACGTCGTGATCGCACGGCTGGCGGGGCACGGACGCGAAATAAAGATCGAGCAGGTCGCGTTCATAACCGTACCTTACCCGGAAGAGCTCAAACAGTGGCTGCTCAGGAACTCGGTTCCGGAGACGTCGTCCGTGTTGGAGCTTTCGCAGCTGAATGTGCGGCTGGCGTTCGAGTATGCAGCGGCCATCAAACTGGCACTAGACAGGGCAAACCTGAGGATGGAGGACCTGGCGTTGATCGGCTCGCATGGCCAGACGGTCCATCACGTTCCCACCCCAATGCAATGCGCCGGGCAGTCGGTCACGTCGACCCTGCAGATCGGCGATCCATCGGTGCTGGCGACGATCACCGGCGTACCCGTCGTGGGTGATTTTCGCCTTGCCGACATGGCGCTTGGAGGGCAGGGTGCTCCACTCGTCCCCTATTTTGACTGGGTATATTTTGCGGCGGACGGAGAAACCCGGGGTCTCCTGAACATCGGCGGGATCTCGAACATCACGGTCCTGCCCGGGACGGCGTCGGCCGACGACGTGCTGGCCTTCGACACCGGGCCGGGTAACATGCTCATTGACACGCTCAGCCGGCGGTTTTACGGGCAACCGTACGATTCGCACGGCGAACACGCGGCGAAAGGAGTGGTGCACGCCGACCTGCTGGCGAGCCTGCTTCTGGACCCATACCTCGTCAGGGAGCCCCCGAAATCGACCGGCAGGGAATACTTCGGCGAGCCGTTCATCCAAAACATGGAGTCGATGGCTGCCGAAAAGGGGCTGTCACTATCGCCAGAGGACTGGATGGCAACGGCCACGACGTTCACGGCCTATTCGGTCTACCAGGCGTATGCCCGGTTCATTCGCCCGCATACGACCCTGGACGTGCTGATCGTTTCCGGAGGAGGAAAACACAACGATTTCTTGATGGAGAAGCTTTCCACGAGCTTCAGCCCGATTCCTGTTCGGACCGTTGACGACTACGGCCTGGATTCGGATGCCAAGGAAGCGCTGTGTTTTGCCGTCCTCGCGCACGAATCGGCTAGCGGCATCCCGACGAACATTCCAAAAGCAACTGGGGCCTCCAGGCCGACGGTGCTCGGAAAGATCTGTTTACCTTGATTTCTTACCTCCCGACCGCTCGTTCCGTTGCGAGCGTAAGGGCGACTGAGTAACCATGACTGATAACGACCAGCAAAACTATCCAAAGTTTACCCCGATCAGCGAGCTCGGTGAGTTCGGCCTGATCGACCGCATGCGGTCTATCGTTGGCGATCCCGAGGACGAGGACGTCATTGCGGGGATCAATGACGACGCGGCTGTTTACCGGCTGCCGGACGGGCGTGTGCACATCATCACGACCGACGCATTGTTCGAGAAGGTCCATTTCGACCTTGCGTTCACCCCGATGGAATATCTTGGCTTCAAGTCGATCTCGGTAAACGTCAGCGACATCGCGGCCATGAACGGCCGACCCCGTTATGCGACGGTATCCCTCGGGATTCCAAACAACGTTTCGGTGGAAATGATCGAGGCGTTCTATACCGGGATGCGGAAGGCCATGGATCTGTACGGTATGACGCTGCTGGGAGGGGATACGTGCGGGGCCCATCGCCTGTCGATCAGCGTAACGGTGGTGGGAGAGGCTGCGGAGGAAGACGTCATTTATCGCAGCGGCGCCCGTCCGGGGGATCTGATCTGTGTGACGGGCAACCTGGGTGCTGCGTATGCCGGGTTAAAAATCCTCCTGGAGCAGCACAAAGCCTTGCAGGAGCAGGGCGAAGATTACAAACCCGACGTGGAGTCGTTCTCCTACGTCATCCATCGTCAGCTCATTCCAACTGCCAGAACGAACGTCGTGGAGGATTGGGCTAAGAGGAAAATACGCCCGAACGCCCTGATCGACATATCGGACGGGCTTGCCTCGGAGGTCCACCACATTTGCCGCATGAGTGGCGTGGGGGCACACCTCTACGGCGCGACACTGCCGATCGACCTTCAGACTCGCGAAGTTGCCGACTACCTTCAGGAAGACGTGGATACGTACGCGCTTTTTGGAGGTGAAGACTACGAACTGCTCTTCGCATTACCCGAAGAGAATCTGGACAAGCTGGAGGCCGGCACCTTCACCGTCGTTGGGGAGTTCACTGAGCCGGAAGAAGGAATCGTGATTAAGACTCCCGAAGGCGGCACCGTTTCGCTTCAGGCGAAAGGATACCAGCACTTTAATTGAAAAGCCGGATAGCCGGACGGTCGTGCCGAAGGCGTGATTATTTAACCTATTGTTCATTCTTCCGACATTCAGGATTGTGGTTATTCATACGGGCACCATATTTTCTCATCCTTTTAGGCGCCCTGGAGTGTATTTTTGATTTTCCATATTGACGAGACGACTTTTCCCGCATGGAAGCCAAAAACTTACGTACGAACAACGCCGGATCCCCGGGTGAAGGCGAGGTGATACAGGTGGTCGGACCGGTGGTCGACGTGCAGTTCCCGTCCGAGAATCTGCCGAATATCCTGGATGCGCTGGTCATCGACAATGAAGATGGCCATCCACTCGTCCTTGAAGTGCAGACACACCTTGGAGAAGACCGAGTCCGGACTATTTCGATGGATTCGACCGACGGATTACAGCGCGGCGTCAAGGTGCGCAGCACCGGCAAACCCATCGCCATGCCGGTTGGGCCTGAGATCAGAGGCCGGCTGTTCAACGTGGTGGGGCGCGTCATCGACGGGCTGCCGCAACCGAAGGCGGAGGACTACAGGCCTATCCATGCGGACCCTCCGGCTTTCGAAGACCTGGCCACCTCAGTCGAGATGCTCGAAACGGGCATCAAGGTGGTCGACCTGCTCGAACCCTACCCGCGCGGTGGCAAAATCGGGCTTTTTGGCGGCGCCGGCGTCGGGAAGACGGTGTTGATCATGGAACTGATCAACAACATCGCCAAGGCCCACGAAGGGTTGTCAGTGTTTGCCGGCGTGGGTGAGCGGACGCGTGAGGGGAACGACCTGCTCCGGGAGATGCTCGAAAGCGGTGTGATTCGTTACGGCAAGAAGTTTATGGAATCGCTCGAAAAGGGTGGATGGGACCTCGATCTGGTTGACATGGACGAGGTCAAAGAAAGCAACATCACCCTCGTGTTCGGGCAGATGAACGAGCCGCCGGGCGCTCGTGCCCGCGTCGGCCTCTCGGGCCTCACGGTAGCCGAGTATTTCCGTGACCTCGGCGGACGCGACGTGCTCCTGTTCATCGATAACATTTTCCGATTTACGCAGGCGGGATCCGAAGTGTCGGCGCTTCTCGGGCGGATGCCCAGTGCGGTGGGTTATCAGCCGACGCTTGCCACCGAAATGGGCGAGCTCCAGGAGAGGATCACGTCCACCAAGCGGGGTTCGATCACGTCGGTCCAGGCGATCTACGTGCCGGCGGACGACCTGACCGACCCTGCACCCGCGACGACCTTTGCCCACCTCGACGCAACGTCGGTGCTCTCGCGCCAGATCTCGTCGCTGGGTATTTATCCTGCCATTGACCCGCTGGATTCGACGAGCCGCATCCTCGATCCGCGGATTCTGGGTGAGGACCATTATCAGACGGCACAGGCCGTGAAGCAGCTCCTCCAGCGCTACAAGGAGCTTCAGGACATCATCGCGATTCTGGGTATGGATGAGCTGTCGGACGAGGACAAGCTCGTCGTCCATCGTGCCCGGCGCGCACAGCGGTACATGAGCCAGCCGTTCTTCGTCGCTGAACAGTTTACCGGCTTCCCGGGACGTTACGTCAAGATCGAGGACACCATCCGAGGATTCAACATGATTCTCAATGGGGAGCTGGACCACCTGCCCGAGGGCGCGTTCGCCTACAAGGGGGTGATCGAGGAAGTGATCGAGGCTGGTGAGAAGATGCTGGCTGAAGGGTAGTCCATCGAAACGCAAACTGGCCCCGCCAGATGGGGTTGATTCATTATGCCGGGCAACCTACACGTTGAGATCGTATCGCCGGATCGAAATGTTTTTCGCGGTGAAGCCAAAGGAGTTCGTGCACCGGGCGTAGAGGGGTCGTTCGAGGTCCTGTACAACCATGCGCCGATGATTGCCGCCTTCGGCGTGGGTCCACTGTACGTGACCCTGCCGAACGGCCAGAAGGTCACCTTTGCGACGAGCGGCGGGTTTCTGGAGGTGCTGAACAACACCGTGACGGTTCTCGCCGAGGCCATCGAGCCCGCTTCGGAGATCGACGTCGAACGGGCGCGAATCGCGGAACAACGCGCGCTGGAAAGAATCAAGGCGAGCGACAACGAAATAGAACGGGCCAGAGCGGAACACAAGCTCGAGTGCGCGAGGAATCGACTGCGGCTGGCTCTCGGCCAGGTCGGCCGCAAAACCACTACCTGAAAGCGTAAGACGCCCCACATACCCGGCCGGCTATTTACCGTCCGGGTATTTTTTTAGCCATTAGAGAACTCGCCATGCGGATTGACGAACTGCCGACACCCTGCCTGCTCATCGAGGAGCGACGGCTCGAAGCGAACCTCCGGCGGATGCAGGAGAAGGCGAACCAGCAAAAGGTGGCGCTACGGCCGCACGTAAAAACGCACAAGTCTGTCAAACTGGCCGCTCGTCAGCGGAATGGTGGTGCGGCAGGGATAACCGCTGCAAAAGTGGGCGAGGCGGAAGTTTTTGTAGAGAACGGGTTCACTGACGTCCGCCTGGCGTACCCGACGGTTGGCCGCAGTGCCTGCGAGCGCGTTCTGAAGCTGATGCAACGGGCGCGCGTTTCGTTTTGCGTGGATACGGATGCCGGCGCAAAACAGGCGTCCGAGTTTTTCGAATCGCGTGGTCGCCGTGCTGAAGTCCTCGTCGAGGTCGACACGGGCTACGGCCGGTCGGGTGTTCCGTGGGATCACGAGGACAGCATCCGGTTCGTCAGGCGGGTTAGTGAGCTGCCAGGGCTCGAGCTGAAAGGGATTCTGACGCACGCCGGCGACTCGTACTATGGGCCATCCGGAGATGAAAGCCCCGACGACGCGCTCCGACGCGTCAGCGAACAGGAACGGGACCGAATGCTTCAATTTGCCTCACGGCTGCGAAAGGCAGGCATAGTGCCGAGAGCGGGTTTCGAAATCAGCGTCGGCTCGACGCCCTCGATGAAGCACTTTGAAAACCGGAGTTACGACGGGTTTTCGATCACCGAAATTCGTCCCGGAAATTACGTCTTCCACGATATGATACAGGTCGCCCTTGGGGTTGCCACGCCGGAAGACTGCGCCCTGACGGTGTTGACGACGGTGATCAGCAAACATCGGGGCAAGGGAGGAGCCGACCGCCTCTTCCTGGATGCCGGGAAGAAGGTGCTGACCACCGATACGGGTTTTGGAACGGCCGGGTATGGCGCGATTCTGTACAATCCTTCGAACATGACCTTCCTTCCGCACGCCAGGATCACCGCATTATCGGAGGAACACGGGTGGGTGCAGGTGACGGGCGGGTCGACACTCCAGGTGGGCGATCGCATCCGTGTGATTCCGAATCATGCGTGTGTGACTGCAAATATGATGGAGGAGTATTACCTGGTTGACGGGGAGGAAGTTAAAGAGACGTGGCGTATCGACGCCCGCGGAAAGGTTTCGTGACCCCGTTCCTTCCTGGTGGAAGTCTGAAAAATCGTTGAGTACGACAGCCCGGAAGTGAGCGACGGGGAACGAGCTGGCGGGTCGATGGATTCCCTGCGTGATCTGTCAGAGAAAGTTTGATTGTTTTATCTTGAAGCTAAGCGTAATAATGCCATCGGGTAAGTTGAACGGCCCGGGAGTGGAATAGAGTATGGCAGGACACAATAAATGGTCAAAAGTCAAGCGGCAGAAAGCCGTCACGGATGCTAGGAAATCGCAGATTTGGGCCCGTCTGACGAGGGACATCATGGTTGCGTCCCGTGAAGGGGGCGGCGATCCGGACATGAATGCGAAGCTGGCGCTCGCTATCGAAAAGGCGAAAGCCGAAAACATGCCCCGAGAGAACATCGAGCGGGCAATCAAGCGCGGCACCGGAGAGATCGAAGGCGCCGACTACGAAGAGGTCACCTACGAGGGATATGCGCCGGGCGGCGTCGCCGTTTTTGTCGAGGCCCTCACCGATAATACGAACAGGACGGTTGCCGACCTCCGCCATGCCTTCAGTAAGGCGGGCGGCAGCCTGGGGCAGACCGGCTCGGTCGCCTTTCAATTCGAGCGTAAGGGGGTGATCGAAGTTGCGTCGGCCGGGCGTGACGAGCTGGAGCTTTTCGAGCTGGTGGTGGATGCAGGAGCGGATGATCTCCGGGAGGAGGACGACAGCTTTATCATAACTACGCCGGTTGAGCGATTCGCACAGGTTATGACGGCCTTGCAGAATGCCGGGATCGAACCGGAGGAAGCCGGCCTCCAAAGGATACCCTTGACGACAGTCAAGATTTCTCCGGAAGAAGCAAAAAAAGTGGCCCGGTTGATCGATACCCTTGAAGAGATGCAGGACGTGCAGGCCGTCTACACCACGCTCGAGATGGACGAGGAAACGATGCAGGCGATCTCATGACGAAGAGGCCGATCACATGATCATTCTCGGGATCGATCCGGGATCACGCCGTACCGGTTACGGCGTGGTGGAGGTGCTGGGTAAGAAAGAGCGTCTCGTCGAATACGGGGTGCTCCATCTCGACGTGCAAAAGAGCAATGCGTGGCGGCTCAAGCAGGTGTACGACCGGCTGCTCCAGGTGATCGACCGCTGTTTGCCCGACGAGTGTGCGATCGAGATGCCGGTTTACGGGCAGAACCCGCAATCCATGCTCAAGCTGGGCAGGGCGCAGGCGGCGGCCATGCTTGCCGTATTGAACCGTCAGATCCCGGTGACGGAATACACGCCGAAGGAGGTCAAAAAATCGGTTACCGGGAACGGGAACGCATCCAAACAGCAGGTCTGGTACATGGTGCGGTCGATCCTGGAGGTCGAGGACGGGAATCTTCCGCTCGAGCTGGATGCGTCGGACGCACTGGCCGTTACTCTTTGCCACGCGCATCGAATGGCGAAGGGGCCGGCACGCGCGCACCGAAACTGGAAGAGTTTTGTCGAAGCCAATCCCGATCGCGTGGCAGGTTGAAGGCTCCAATCGCCGGGATCGCTAGAATCCCTGCTCGCGTAGCCACGATTCCGTGATACCTTCCTGCTTTCCGCCCCGCACTGACAACCATCGCGCGACGTACTTGCCGATCAGGTCAAACTCGAGGTTGACTTTTTTGCCCACCTTCCATTCGGGGACATTGGTGTGATCGTAGGTATAGGGAATGATGGCAACGGTCAGCTCGTTTTCGCGGAGCCGGGCAACCGTCAGGCTTATGCCATCTATCGCGATCGAGCCGACGGGAATCACGTAAGGGGAGAATTCATCGGGAAACCGTACACTATAGAGCCGGCCTGTCTGTTGCTGCTCAATCGCGGTGATGGTTCCGGTCGTGTCTACGTGGCCCTGAACGATGTGCCCGTCCAGGCGGCCTGTTGGGGACATGGCGCGTTCCAGATTTACCAAATCACCCGCGCTGAGTAACCCGAACGTGGTTTTTCGTAATGTTTCTTCGACGGCAATGACGTCAAAACGCCCGTTACCCACCTCTACAACCGTCTGACACGCCCCGTTTATCGATATGCTTTGATCCGGGTGTAGCTCGGGCACCATCTTTGCCTCTACTGAGATCCGACGGCCCCCTCCCAGGTCGCGTACTGCGGAGATACGGCCTACTTCTTCGATGATTCCTGTGAACATAGCAATACGATCCGTGTGGTTGGGGTAAGAAGTAAAATAACGTCGCTTTGAATCCTACGACAAGCGGGCATTAAAAGACTCATTGTTTGTAATGGAAAGTGCGGTCCCCGAATACATTCTCGATACGGTCAGGTTACTCCCCCCACTTCCGGCAGCCGTCGAACGCCTCCTGGAGCTGGCACGTGATCCAAACAGTGATTTCAGGTTAATCTCCGACGTTATCGAAACGGATCAGACGCTCACCGCGCGTACGCTTCGTGCGGCGAACTCGGCCCTGTACGGCGTGACCCGTCGTGTGCAAACGGTCCGACAGGCCATCGTGTTGCTGGGGAGAGACGCCGTGATGGGACTCGCAATTGGTGCTTCCGTGCTGGGGCTACAGAACAGCATCAAACGCCGCTGGCCGCTCGATTCGGATGCACTCTGGCGGCACACCGTGGGCGTCGCCATCATTGCGCGAACCATGGCGTCGCAGTTAGGGGTGGGTGACCCCGACGAAGCGTTCGTGGCGGGGCTGCTCCACGACATTGGCAAGATCATCATGCTCGACCACTTTGGCGAGTTGTACGGTCAGGTATTGATGACGGCGCAGTACGGTGCGAACCCGCTGCACGTGATCGAGCGCGAGGTGTTCTCAACGGATCACGCCGTCGTTGGCCACGCACTCTGCCTTCACTGGAATATCCCTTCCGCCATAACCCGGGCGGTGGCGGAGCACCACGAGGACGTTGACCCGGCGCCGAATTCGCTCGCGGACATCGTGCGCGACGCGAACGAGATCATGAAGCTGTTCGCCTTTGCGGACGGCGGCAATCGTTTTGTTCAGCTACGCACCTCTCGTCTGCTCCCGCACAATCAGATCCGTCCCGACCGGCTCCGGGAGATGATCGTCGAGCTTCCCGGTGCCGTCAAGGACGCCGAGCTCGTCTTCGGGAGCGAACCTGCTGGAAACCGGTTGGCTAATGAAGACCGGGGAGACAGGCCGCTGGTCCACATGCAAATTACCGTACCGGAAGAGCGTGACATGCTGGTCGCCATGCTGTGGGGGATGGGTTATGAACCGGTGATGCTGAACGACACCCTGGCATTGCCTCGTACGAGCTCGGACGAAGCGGCGCTGGCAGGTGTTCTGACCGACATCCCGCTCTCACCCGAACGGCAGTTCGTCTACCGAAGCCTGAATATTCCCATCCTCGACTACTCCGCCTGGCGCGGAAGCAGGCAACACCTCATACCCGTCGGGCACTTCAACGTTTTCGATCTTCGCGCCTGGATCACGTCCGGCCTGATGGCGCTGACCGACCGCGTGGAAGTTCGTTCGGAAGCATCGTTCGACTTACCGAAAATGCGGATGGATCTGCGGAGCAGCGCGGTTCACACCGGGTGACGGTATCCTCGGAAGAGCACGTCTTCGCCGACGGTTTCCCACGTGCTTTCGGCAAATACGAGGGCGTCGCTCATTTTTTCGACGCCCAGGTCTCCGAAAACTGGCACGCCGTCTCCGAGGATTTTTGGTGCCATGAAGGCAAAGTACCGATCGACGAGCTTTTGACGCAGAAAGGCCGTTCCGAGGGATGGTCCGGCTTCGAGAAGGATTGATTGCACCGGGAGGCTGCCCGTACCGCCATCGGTTCCGAGCCGTTCGAGGAGCTGAAGAAGGTCGAGGTGTCCTTCCTGTGTGGGTAATCGAAGCAGGTTTCCCCCGGCATCTCTAAACGAGGCCTCGTAGGCCGGGCGGGCTGAATCTGAGGTGACCACGAGCGTTTTTGGCACGTGTTCGTCCGTTAACAGCTTGAGGCCCGGGGGCAGGGTTCCCTCACGGTCGAGCACGATCCGTAAGGGTTGTCTGCCGGCAACGTGCCGGACGGTGAGTTCCGGGTCGTCGAGGCTGGCCGTGCGGCTCCCGACCATTACGGCGTCCAGCTCTGCCCGCCAGGTGTGAACGAGCCGGCGCGCTTCATCTCCTGAGACCCATCGCGAATCACCGGTCCGAGTAGCGATTCGGCCGTCGAGGGTCTGTGCCGTTTTGAGCGTCACCAGCGGCCGGCCGGTGATGACGTGGTGTACGAACGCTTCGTTCAACCGTCTGCAAGCCTTTTCGAGTACGCCTACCCGCACGCTCACGCCGTGCTCCCGGAGCCGGGCAATCCCCTTCCCGGCCACCTGAGGGAACGGATCTTCCATGCCGATCACGACCCTCGGAATCATTTTGTCGATGATCAGTCGCGTGCAGGGCGGCGTCTTCCCGAAGTGGTCGCAGGGTTCCAGGTTGACGTACAGCGTGGCGTCCCGGAGCCGTTCGGGTCCGTACCGATTTTCGACTTCGGCAATGGCCAGGGGTTCGGCGTGGGGCCCGCCGAACCTCACGTGGTAACCCTCACCCAGCAGCGCTCCATCGGCTCCGACCAGAACGGCGCCCACCATCGGGTTCGGGCTGACCGCTCCCGCGCCTTGTCTTGCCAGCTTCAGGCAACGAGCCATCCAGTGCTCGTCTATCTTTTCTTGAGGATCCATCTCTTTCCGAAATGTTCTTCGGTGTTACCCGAAGAAAGCCCGATTCCCAACAGGTGTACGTGGGGAGCTTACCCTATCTTCATTATCCTTCTTTCAATGATAATGATTCGGTAATTCTCCTACCGGTAATAATTGATACCTTTCACTCCCGAGAAATGCATACATCTGAATCCACTGCAACCCCGAGAAAAATTGCGTTTTTCGTCTTGGATTCGAGAAATCGCGTACTGAGGTGGCGCCCGTGTTCATCCTTCGTCTTGGTATTTCTGCTTGCACTGCCGGGCGTTTTTCCCATGAATAGCCTTGCTCAGCGATCGTTCGACGTCGGTGGACTGGCTTATGTCGACTACTACTACATTCCGTCGTCTCCCGACAATGAGGAGGAAGGCGACAACGGCTTCACCTACCGGCGGCTATACCTGACCACGGACTATCGGATTTCGGATGCGTTTCAGGCGCGCGTCCGCCTGGAAGCCAACGAAGAGACGGTCTCCAAAGGCGGTCCGACGCCTTTCGTCAAGGATCTGTACCTCCGTTGGTCGAGTGCTGCCGGGCACCGGCTCACTGTGGGGGTGACGTCGCCCCCATCGTTTGACGCTTTCGAGGACGTCTGGGGCTATCGTAGCCTGGAAAAGACCCAGATGGACTTTTTTGGCATCGTTTCGTCTCGCGACATGGGAGTACGGGTGGACGGCCCGCTCTTGAAGGAGGGCCGGTTGAAATACGCCGTGATGATCGGAAACAATGAAAGCGTTCGGCCTGAGGATGACCGCCACAAGAGGGTTTACGGACAGCTCATCTATGAGCCGATCGACGACGTAATCGGCACCCTCGGAATGGATTATGCCGGCTACGACGACGAACGAGAATACGGCCTGACCTGGAACGCGTCCCTCTCACTGAAGAAAACCAGCTACCGGACTGGTGTGGAGGCATTCATGAATCGAATCGGCCTCGACGCCGGAGATTGGTATGAGCGGCTCGGAGTAAGCCTGTTTGCCGCAATAGCACTCTCGGAGCAGTGGGAGGTCGTTGGAAGATATGACCGCTACCTCGACGATGACTTTGACCGGAATCTCTCTGCCAGTTTGTTTCTGGTGGGTGTCGCCTTCAAGCCGCACGAGCAGATCAGAGTCATTCCAAACGTCGAGGCGATCAAACATGATGCGGCCGACAAAGCCCGCCTGGAGCCTCGAATTACGCTGGAGATGAATTTTTAGGTGCTATGGCACGCGTTTACACAAATCTACCCCTACCCATACTCTTGTTTATGGTGCTTGCTTGCATCGGTTGTGGCGGACGCGACCGGGATCCGGGTGCGCAAGGCCGGATCGGCGGTGCCGTTCGAATCGACGGATCGAGCACCGTCTACCCGATCACAGAAGCCGTAGCCGAGGAGTTCACGCTGCAATACCCGGGGGTTCGGGTAACCGTCGGACAGAGTGGCACCGGTGGCGGGTTCGCGAAATTCTTGCGCCTGGAGACAGACATCAACGACGCATCGCGGCCGATCAAACCGAGCGAGGTAGCGCTCGCCGCACAGGAAGGCGTCGAATACATCGAGCTGCCCGTCGCATACGACGGCATCGCGGTCGTCGTTAACCCCGAAAATGACTGGGTAGACTGTTTGACCGTCGAAGAGCTACGCGCCATCTGGGAGCCGGGCAGCCAGGTAGATTCCTGGGACGACGTTCGTCCCGGCTTCCCCGCCCGTCCGCTCGTACTCTACGGTCCGGGCACCGACAGTGGCACCTACGATTACTTCACCGAGGCGATCACGGGCGAGGAAGGGGCAAGCCGCGCCGACTTTACCGCCAGTGAAGACGACAACGTGCTGGTTCAGGGTGTGCAGGGGGATCCAAACGCCCTGGGGTTCTTCGGATTGGCTTACTACGAGAATAATCGGGATCGGCTGAAGCTGCTCGGCCTCGACGATGGAAACCCGGGCAACGGGGATGGATGCATTCAGCCCACCTCCGAAACCGTACGTGATGGCACGTACCAGCCCCTCGCTCGACCGGTTTTCATCTACGTGAACGCGGCACAGAGGCAGGACGTGGCCATCGGCCGATTCGTCGAGTTTTACCTTGAAAACGTCGGTGTACTGGCGCCGGACGTCGGTTACGTTCCACTTTCGGACGAAGCATATCAGCACGTTCTGCGCCGTTTCAAGGAAGGTATTACGGGAAGCCTGTTCGAGGGCGGATCGCAGGTGGGTGTGTCCCTGGATGAATTGCTCCGTCGAGGGAATACAGCCAGGCAGTAGGCAATAGTAGCCCCGTCAAGATGCATTTCGTGGAAGAGGATTCTGTATGGATGTAGTGCAGCACGAACCCGTGGCTACCTTGGCGTCTGCCCGACCGGATACGACCTTGCAGGTGGACCTGTCGAAAAACCTGTTTCACAGTCCGAAGGAACGCTTCATCGAGTCCGCGCTCGGGTTTTGCGCGCTGATCAGCGTTTTCACGACGCTTGGGATTGCGGCGGTGCTGATATACGAGTCGGCTGGGTTCTTTGCCGCCGTCCCTCTGGCGCGCTTTCTCGGTGATACCCAATGGACGCCGCAGTTCGTCGACAAGTTTTTTGGGATCTGGCCATTACTTGCCGGGACGTTCCTGGTTACGGTCATTAGCGCGGTCGTGGCTTTACCGATCGGCACCGCTTCGGCCGTTTACATCGCTGAGTACGTCCCTGCAAAATTGAGAAGGTGGTTGAAGCCGGCGCTCGAGCTGCTGGCCGGAGTCCCGACGGTCGTATACGGGTATTTCGCGCTGACGTTTGTCACCCCATTGTTGCAGCGTTTCATCCCGGGGTTGGGTGTGTATAACGCGTTGAGCGCGGGGATCGTCGTCGGCATCATGATCATCCCTGTGGTGGCGTCTCTCAGCGAGGATGCGATTCGTGCGGTGCCGCGTTCGCTCGCCGAAGGCGCGTATGCGCTCGGCGCAACGAAGCACGAGGTCGTGTTGCGTGTGCTGGTGCCCGGCGCTTTCAGCGGGATCGTGGCGAGCTTCATTCTGGCGATCAGCCGCGCCATCGGTGAAACCATGATCGTGACGATGGCAGCCGGTGCGACGCCCAGGCTCACGTTGAATCCCGTCGAGTCGATCCAAACGATGACGGCCTACATCGTCCAAGTCAGCCTGGGCGATACGCCACAGGGTGGCATCGTGTACTCGAGCATCTTTGCGGTTGGGCTGGTGCTGTTCCTATTGACACTTGCCCTGAACCTGGTCGCCGCCGCCATCATCAGGAAGTATCAGGAGCGCTACTGATGGAACGTCCGATCGAATTCGACGAGCGTGTACGGGATCGCAGGCGGTTGGGGATGATCCTGAGCGGACTGTTTTCCGTGGCTACCTTCTTCGGGATCGTCGTACTCATGACGCTGCTCGTCCAGATCTTCGTTCAGGGTATACCGTGGGTCGACGGGCAGTTCTTGACGAGCTACCCCTCTCGGTTTCCCGAACGAGCCGGTATCAAATCTGCCATCGTCGGCTCGATTTATATGATCGGGCTAACGACGTTGTATTCCGTTCCGTTGGGAATCGCGACGGCCGTATACCTCGAGGAGTATGCGCGTAAAAACTGGTTTACGCGGCTGGTGCAGATCAACATCGCGAATCTGGCCGGCGTGCCGTCGGTGCTCTACGGCATCCTTGGCCTTGCTCTTTTCGTCCGGTTCGTCGGGTTGGGGAGGAGCCTTCTCGCAGGCGCCCTCACGATGAGCCTTTTGATCCTCCCGGTCATCATTATCAGCACCCAGGAGGCGCTTCGTGCGATCCCGAGCGGGATCCGTGAGAGTGCCTACGCCCTGGGCGCCACGCGCTCGCAGGTGATCTGGAGCCATCTCATCCCGAGTGCGGCCCCCGGAATTCTGACGGGCGTCATCCTCTCGCTGAGCCGCGCCATGGGTGAGACGGCTCCGCTGGTCATGATCGGCGCGCTGGCCTTCGTCGCATTCGTGCCGGAGTCGGTAATGGACGGGTTCACCGTGCTGCCCATACAGATTTTCAATTGGGCCGCACGTCCCCAGCCGGCCTTTCAGGAGCTCGCGGCGGGCGCCATCATCGTGCTCATGGTTACCCTCCTCATTTTGAACCTGAGCGCCATTCTGTTGCGCAACTACTACGAGAAATATCGGATCTATTAGCGGTCTGTTCCGATGGGTCAATTCGGAACGACCTTACCCATTATGAAAGACAAATTTGTGCTGTCAGAGCGTGTCCGTGTAAAGACTGAGGTACCGGAAAACCAGGCGCCTCGTCCTGGATCGGAAAAACCGGAGAAGCAGCGGCAGAAAACGTCGCCGGGTCGAACGGCCAAGATCCAGATCCGGAATCTCGACTTTTACTATGGAACGAAGCAGGTATTGAAGAACATCTCACTCGACATACCCGCAAATGAGGTGACGGCCTTCATTGGGCCATCGGGCTGCGGGAAGAGCACCTTGCTCCGGTGCATCAACCGGATGAACGAGCTCATACCCGGGTCACGGGTGGAGGGCAAGATTCTGATCGATGGGCAGGACGTGTACGAGCATGCGGATCCGGTCATGGTGAGGCGTCGAATCGGGATGGTCTTCCAGAAGCCGAACCCGTTTCCGAAAAGCATATACCAGAACGTGATCTGGGGGGCGCTCGTTAACGGGTACAGAGGGGATCGGGATGAGCTGGTCGAGCGCTGCCTGCGGCAAGCCGCGCTGTGGGACGAGGTCAAAGACCGGCTGAAAGAGCATGCGTACAGCCTGTCGGGCGGGCAACAGCAGCGTCTGTGCATCGCCCGCACTCTGGCCATCAAACCGGACGTCGTGCTCATGGACGAGCCGGCAAGCGCGCTGGACCCGATCGCGACGGCCAAACTCGAGGAGACGATCATCGAGCTCAAATCCAGCTATACCATCGTGATCGTGACCCACAACATGCAGCAAGCCGCACGGATAAGTGACGAAACGGCATTTTTCTATCTTGGCGAGCTGGTCGAGATGAGCCGTACAGACGACCTGTTTACCCGACCGGAAAATCCCAGAACGGAAGACTACATTACAGGCCGTTTCGGCTGATTGGGACGCCTTGGCCGCATTCGACGCCCGCCTTCAGGGTATTAACAAAACATTTGATCCGGAAAAAACATGACGATACATCGCCAGATGGATGATGAGCTGAAGCGGCTTCGAGCGCTGATCGTACGGATGTCGGATCTGGTCGACGAGCAGCTCGCGGATGCGATCAACGCGGTGTCGAACGGCGATCTGGAGCTGGCCAATCGGGTCCGCAAACGCGACGACGAGGTGGATGCGCTCGAGCTGGAAGTCGACGCGCAGTGCGAGCGCCTGCTTGCACTCCACACCCCCGTGGCCGTGGACCTACGCTTCATCATCACCGTAGTCAAGCTAAACACGGACCTCGAGCGGGTGGGCGATCAGGCCAAGAACATTGCCAAAACTATGGCATACCTGGCCGGGAGTACGCGGCTGGTAAAGGAGACAAGAATACAGGAAATGGCCGACATAGCCCGCACGATCCTGCACGAAGCGCAGGACGCCTTCATCAAGCAGAACCGCGTCCTTGCCCGCCAGGTGCTGGCCCACGACAAGCAGGTGGACAGCCTCCACAAAGAAACCTTCCGCACGATTGTGAGACTCGTCGAAGAGCAGCCCGAGCAAGCCGAGGCGCTTGCGCACCTGGTCACCGTGAGCAAGGCAATCGAACGGGTAGCCGATCACGCAAAAAACATCGCCGAAGCGGTGGTCTTTTATGTAGAAGGGCAGGACATTCGGCACCGAAAGCTGCAAACGGCCAGCAAGTGACCGCCTTAACCCGATTGCTCGTCATATTCCCGAGGCGATCAGGAGCTCGATGTCACGGTGTGGCATTCCGAAGAGCGTGGCGAGCGACTTTTTCGTGAGGTGGCGGCGGTAAACGTAAGTGCCGTTTCGCAGCCCGACGTTTCTCCAGAGGGCTTCGTTGATCGCCCCGACCTCTCCAATCTGAATGAGGTAGGGTACGAGCACGTTGGTCAGCGCGTAGGTGGCCGTCCGTGCGGCATTTGAAGGCATGTTGGGGACGCAGTAGTGGATCACGTCGTGCACGCGGAATACCGGCTCGGAATGGGTGGTGGGCCGGCTGGTTTCGATGCACCCCCCCTGGTCGATGACCGCATCCACGATGACCGACCCCGGCCTCATCGAGGCGACCATGTCCTCTGTAACGAGTATGGGTGAGCGTTGGCCGTCGGACATGATCGCGCCGATCACGACGTCGGCGGAAAGGATGGCCTGGCGGAGGTACTGTTCGGAGGCCATCGCGGTCGTGATTCTGCGGTCGAGGTAATGCTCGAGAGCGCGCAGGGCGCTAAGGTCGAAATCCAGCACGATCACGTGCGCTCCGAACCCGAGCGCGGTTCGCGCAGCCCACTCGCCGACGACGCCGGCCCCGAGGATCACGACGGTGGAAGGTGGAACGCCCGAGATTCCGCCGAGCATCACCCCTTTTCCGCCTTCGTTGCTTTCAAGGTACCTAGCCGCAATCTGTACGGCCATCGACCCCATGATCTCGTGCATCATACGCACGATCGGGTGGGTGCCGTCAGGGTCGCGGATGAACTCGAACCCGATCCCGGTGATGCCAAGCTCCATCAACCGCCTGAGGAAGTCGGGCGTCGTGCCTCCAAGATGGAGCGCCGATATGAGGATTTGCTTTTCCTGGAGGTAGTCCAGCTCCTCACCGGAGGGCGGGCCGACCTTGACGATCAGGTTCGATTTGCTATAGAGCTCGGCGGGTGAATCGACCAGTTGGGCTCCGGTGTCAGCGTATGCGGCGTCGGAGAAGTGCGCTTGTGTGCCGGCGTCTTTTTCGACGTACACTTCGTGGCCATCGGCGATCAGGGCGCTGACGCCACCGGGCGCAAGGGCTACACGTCGCTCTTCATTGCTTATTTCACGGGGGATGCCAATACGAAGTGACGTTTGCTTGTCACGTCGAACGAGGGGGCGTTCCATCGTCATAAGCCCACGCTCGACGGTCAGTCCCTTCAACGCCGGAATTTCCATGTCAAACAGGGTTCGGGGAAGCAGGAAAACCCGTACGGTGTCGAGGTCGACTCAGATCGACGACCGATGTGTAACCGGGCTTAATTTTTTAGGTGGGCAATCTTCGAGCCTGGGGTCACTGGTCGGGTCCTGAGTATTTCAACGAGGACACACGGTAGCCAAAAAAACCAGGTCATCAGTAAAAGATAATAATTTATACGAAATATTGAAGTATGAACGCGAATTCAGTTACCGAGCCACTGGTAGATCAGTATCGCCGCAGCCGTCGCAACGTTGAGCGATTCGGTTCCGGGATGGCCGGGTCGTCCGGTGATAGAGATCGACTGATCAACGTGCCGTCGGGTTTCGGCGCCCAGGCCGTGAGCTTCACTTCCCAGTATGAGTGCGGAGGGGAGAGCGGGATGCCACCGCCGGACGTCTGATCCATTGAGGTCCGCGCCGTAAAGAGAAAAACCGGCGCTTTTCAGGCGAACGAGCAAGGCCGGCAGGTTCTCGGTTCGGGTGAGCAGGACGTCCCAGACGGCGCCCATCGACGCCCGGATGACTTTCGGGTTGAAAAAATCGGCGGTCCCCATCCCGGCAACGACGGCGTCCGCGCCAAACCATGCAGCCGTACGAATGATCGTGCCCACGTTGCCCGGGTCCTGGACTCCATCCAGGATCAACACGGACCGCTGGGCGAGGAGGTCTTCCTCGGGCACTTTTTTGACCTCAACGACGGCTAGAACGCCCTGGCTCGTCTGAACGTCGGAGAGGCGCGCCATTTCGTTTTCCGGCACGACGTACACGGGAACCCCAGCTTTTTCGAGCAAATCGCTCACGTGGGGTTCAGACAGAGCCTGTTCCGTGACGAGGATCTCGACGAGTGGGGCCTTTGCCCTGACGGCGGCGTCGAGCGCGCGTACTCCCTCTACGACACTCTCGCCCAGCTGCTCTCGATACTTCTTATGTGCTAACGAGGCGATTTCCTTCCGTCGCCGCTCGGACAGGTGTTTTCGCAACATCCGGTGTTCGCGTGAGGTTTTTGGATAACGCGCAAATAACGACCAGGGGTCGGGACTTTCGATCCCGAATATACGTTTCTCAGGCGCGGGAGTACGAAAAGGGACAAAAGCCTGAGCGGATTCCTTCACGCCGGGATTGTGGGTACTTGAAAGAATCCGGCGCCCTTCTTAATTGAAGGACCACTGTATTTTCCCATTCGTAAACTTCTTACGTTTGTACACGGATAGAATGCCGGTAGCGTTTCTGCCGTGATGAATTCACCTCTTTTCCTGACGCGGATATTCAAGCCATGCCTTTCAAGCGAAATGTCTACGAGCGGGCGATATACAAGGAGCCTGCGCCCATTACGGATCGCGAAAATCCATTCCAGTCCATGATCGAGCGGTTCGACATTGCCGCTGAGATTCTGGAGCTGGACCCTGGTTTTTACGAGTACCTGGTCACCCCGTCCCGCATTCACATCACTGCCATTCCGGTGTTGATGGATGACGGACGGATAAAGGTGTACGAAGGATATCGTGTGATACACAACGAAGTGCTCGGGCCGAGCAAAGGCGGTATTCGCTATGCACCGGACGTCACCCTGGATGAGGTAAAAGCGCTGGCGGCGTGGATGACCTGGAAGTGCGCCGTGGTTGGCGTCCCGTTCGGCGGCGCCAAAGGCGGCGTGGTGTGCGACCCGCGCAAGATGAGCCCGGGTGAAGTCGAGCGCCTGACGAGGCGGTACACGGCCAACCTGATCGACGTATTTGGTCCCGAACGGGACATTCCGGCTCCGGACATGAATACGAACGAGCAGATCATGGCGTGGATCCTCGACACGTATTCGATGCACGCCCGTCGCACGGAAACGGCCGTCGTGACGGGAAAACCGATCTCTCTGGGGGGATCGTACGGCCGGAAGGAGGCAACCGGACGAGGCGTGATGACGGTGACGCTCGGTGCGATGGAGCGGCTGGGCCTTCGGCCTTCACAGTGCACGGTGGCCGTGCAGGGTTTCGGCAACGTGGGCTTTACGGCGGCCAAACTTATCGCCGAGCAGGGCTGCAAGGTCGTCGCGGTAAGCGACGTCACGGGTGGTTACTACAACGAGAACGGCCTCGACGTCATCGGGATGGGCGAATACGCCGCCGCCAACGGAGGCCTGCTCGAAGGGTATCAGAATGCACAGCCGATCACGAACCACGAGCTACTGACGCTGCCCGTCGACGTGCTCGTGCCGGCGGCAAAAGAGGATCAGATCACGAAGAAAAACGCCGGGGAGATAAGGGCGAAAATAATCGCTGAGGGTGCGAACGGGCCGACCACGCCGGAGGCGGACGACATCCTGAATGAAAAGGGTATCCTGGTCGTCCCGGACATCCTTGCCAACGCCGGAGGGGTAACGGTGTCGTATTTCGAATGGGTTCAGGACCGGCAGGGCTATTTCTGGTCGCTCGATCGCGTCAACCGCCGGTTGGATCGGATCATGCGCCAGTCGTTCGATAACGTTTACGAAACCGCTCAGAAGTACAAAGTCTCGCTTCGGATCGGAGCCTACGTGCTGGCGGTAGACAAAGTGGCGGGAGCGCTCCGGTTGAGGGGGATTTACGCCTGACCCAACCTTGCGATTTTTGTGCAGTCCCGTTTTGGCTTCAACATGATGGTTATCTTATGTGGGCCGGACAGGCTCCCGGTACACGTCTGTCCGGTCACGTTCTTTCCTCACCTCATGCTGATGCCTTGCTACATACGTCACCGGTTTTTTCTGAAGTCATCTCTCCCGGCGCGGATTCATCGGGGAGCAGGCTTGTGGTTGCTGGTTGGCTGGATTCTGCTCGCGATTTCGGGTAAAGTGGCTTTTGCTCAGGAAACGAATATCGAGCGTTACCAGGCGATCGCGGTCGAATGTGTGGCGGCATTGCCGGACACGCCGGAATCCTTCCGGCTCGATGCGGCGGATCGGATGCCGTACCTCCGCCCTTCGCTCGTGCAGTTTTGGCAGTCCCGCGGGCATACGGTCTACCTCAACGATTCCACTACGGTATCGACGCCCGAGCTGCCGCTTCTTGCCTACCGGATCGAAGAGGCGGGGGTGGAATACAATCGGCGAGGCCGAAGCCGGTTGCAACGTGTCGTGACGCTCGCCCTACAGGTGTCCCTTCGCGGTGCCGATAACCGGTTACTGTACGAAAACCGTTGCCGCGACCGGCTCAGCGACGTGATCCCGCGAGGTGCCATACGCCAGGTGGAAACGTCGGTCTATCCGGAGACGCAGGCGCCTCCTCCTGAAGCCGGCTGGGTGAGGCGATACCTGGAGCCGGTCGTTCTGACGGCGGCAACCGCCGTCGGGATCTATCTATTCTTTTCAATACGCTCCGGTAATGAGGAGAGCCCCTGACGCTCGAACCGTACCGGTAGAAACGTTCGCCTCGTTTTCAACGTTATTGAGGCCGAAAAACTAACCGTCCGTCTTCCCGGGGGGCGAGCATGCGCCAGCCATTCCGTCTCGGTTTTGCAGTTTTATCGTCGGTGTGGAGTTTCTTCGATTTGGCGCTGCTGGCGTGCTGCCTGCTGCTGGCGTCCTGCGCCAATCCGCTGCCTCCTTCGGGTGGTCCCCCTGACCGAACCCCGCCGGCAATCGTCGACGTAAGTCCGGCGCCGGGTGAGGTCAACGTTTTTCCGGAAGCCGTGTACATTCGTTTCTCGGAGTACGTAGATCTCACCTCTTTCAACAGGGCGTTTTCGTTCACGCCCGAATTCGAACGGCGGCCGGAAATTAAGTGGAGAGGCCGATCGGTACGAATCAGCTTTCCCGAACCGCTGCGGGAAAACACCACCTACATCGTGACGATCGGCACCGAGCTGCGCGACGTCCGGGGTGTGGCGCTGACCGAACCGATTACCATTGCGTTCTCTACGGGCAACGAGATCAACCAGGGGCGTATTGCCGGTCGAGTCGTCGGGGCACGGCAAAGTGAAGGTGTGCAGGGGATAGACGTCTACGCGTATGCCCTACCGGATTCACTACCCCCCGACCGTCTGCCCGAGAGGCCCGACTATAGAACCCAGACCGACGCGGAAGGAAACTTCGAACTCGCGTATCTGAATCCGCAGTTCTACTACGTCATCGCCTTGCAGGACCGCAATCGGAATCGCGTACCCGACGTTGGAGAAGCCTTCGCCGTACCACCTGAATTTGCCGTTTTTGCCGATACGGTGCCATCGGGCTCCTCCAACCGCTGGATCGTAGCACAGCTCGATACGGTTCCTCCCGTGCCGGGGAATCATCGCTCGCTCTCGAGCAAGCGTATCGAGCTGAGATTTTCCGAGCCCGTACGTCTCGAAGAGGACGCGCTGGCGCAGTGGTCCCTGCGTGATTCGCTGACCGGATCTCCGGCTGATATTCGCACGCTCTACATCCGGCCTGAGCTCCCGGATCGCCTGTATCTTCTCACGGACTCATTGTCGCCGAATCGATACGTGGTTTCGATGTCTGGCGTCGTGGATACGAGCGGGAACGCGCTCACAACGTCGACCGCTTCGGTCACGGTACAGGCGGCACGCGATACGTCGACGCTGCGATTTGTCGGTTTCCTGCCGCGCAGTGCTCCCGGCTCCGTCTCGCTGTTACCGGGTCGGAATCCGGGTGTCCGGTTCAGTATTCCGGTCGACGAAAGCCAGCTACGTGAGCGGATCGGCGTCGAGGGACTGGCCGGCGAACCGGCGATCGTCGTCGACGAGCGTACGGGTATCGATTACTACGTCGCGGTCGATTCGCTTCCGGAGCCAGTAGACAGCATCCGGGTAAACGTGTCCATTCCCGGGGCCGATACGGTACATACGCAGGTATTCCGATGGTACACGCCGGATGAGCTGGGCGAGTTGAGTGGGGTGATCGCGACGCCGGATGAAGAGGGTGAAGTGGTGGTCGAGCTCTATGCAGGAGGTGCCGCGGGGACTGAAGACGTCTTCCGGACGATTGCCGACAGCACAGGCCGGTTCGTATTCACCGGGCTTGCCGAAGGGCAGTATTCCCTTCGCGCTTTCGTCGATCGAAACAGGGACCGGCGCTGGAGTGGCGGACGAATATTCCCCTACGAGCCGGCGGAACCGTTGCAGTGGGGAAGCGACAGCCTGCGCGTCCGTCCACGCTGGGAAACAGCCATCGAAGATACCCTGCGGATTCCGCCGTTGTGATTGCTTTCAACGCGTAAATGTTCATACGTCATGCCTGACAAAGCCAGCCTGCCCTTGGATCAACTAAACCCTGTCCTGACGGCGGCCGAGATGCGTGAAGCCGACCGCCTGACGATCGAATCCTTCGGAATGCCCGGATTCACCCTGATGGAGTCGGCCGGACGGGCTGCCGCCGGTGTGATCGTGCACCGGTATGGTATCGATCCGGGGAAGCCTATCGTTTTTCTGTGCGGCAAAGGGAATAACGGGGGCGACGGGCTGGTCGTAGCCCGGGTGCTCCACGCCATGGGCGCCCGCGTTCACGTTTACGTACTGGGTGAAAAGGAAGAAATGAGCGCGGCCGCCGCCAACAACCTGGAGCTGCTGGTGAAGATAGCGAGTGAGGTTCGAGGCAATCGGATCCGTATCGACAAGATCGAAAATGCCCTACGGCTGTCGGAGGGGGAACCAGTTCATCTGTACGTCGATGCGTTGCTGGGAACCGGCCTGGAAAAAGACCTTCGCGAGCCCATTCGAGGCATCGTAGACTGGCTAAACGAACGCGCCGAACCCGTCGTCGCGCTGGACATTCCCACCGGGCTCCACTCCGACACCGGCAAGGCGCTCGGAACGGCAGTGCGGGCGGACGTGACGGTCACGATGGCCGCCTTGAAGGCTGGATTGCTCATCAATGAAGGCGTGGATTGTGCCGGCGAGGTAGAGGTTGTCGAGATTGGCATCCCCCGATTTTTGATTAACCGGGTGATGACGGATGGGGGGAAGGGTGGGACGTACAGCATTACCGACGAAGCGTTGTCGGCCTGCATCCCGAGGCGAGGCCGCCGGGTCCACAAGTACAGCGTTGGGCTTGCGCTGGTGGTGGGGGGCTCTCAGGGGTTCACCGGCGCGCCCGTGATGGCGTCGACGGCCGCTGCCCGCGTCGGGGCAGGCGCGGTCGTATGCGCGTGCCAGGAGCGGGTGCAACCTTTACTGGCCGGCAAAATGACCGAAGTCATGACCCTGGCGCTCCCGGAATCGAGCGGAAATGGGATTGATTCACAGCGAGCAATGGAAACGATCGAGCCGCGGCTGAGGCAGGCGCGTGCGTTGCTCGTAGGGTGTGGCCTGGGACGGAATCCTGACACGGCGGAGTTTGTCCGGAATCTGGTGGCGCGTGCAGGCCTCCCGCTCGTGATCGACGCAGACGGCCTCAACGCGCTATCAGGGCACATGGATATCGTGGAGAAACATGCCGGAGGGAACTGGATTCTGACTCCCCACGCCGGCGAGTTTGAGCGGCTGGTGGGTGAAAAGATCGATCTTGGCGATCCCATAGGGGTAGCCCGGGCTTACGCAGCCCGCTGGAATTGCGTACTCGTGCTCAAAGGGATGCCCAGCCTCGTCGCCCGGCCGGACGGGACCGTTGTGATCGGATCAGAGTACAATGCGGCCCTCGCGACGGCGGGTACGGGTGACGTGCTGGCCGGACTCTGTGTGGGACTGCTTGCACAGGGCGTCGACCCGTTCAGTGCAGCGTGCGTGGCCGTCCACCTTGGCGGGAAAGCAGCGCGACGTTATACGAGCCATCTTAGCCTGCAATCGATGATGGCCATGGACCTGCTCGACGAGCTGCCGCTCGTGCTCAAAGATCTGGTAGGAGTATGAAATCCCGGCGGTTGATTCGGTTGTGTGCAGGGGCCTGGACGATAGCCGTTCTCGGGATTCTGAGCATACCGGGCAGCGAGCTGCCAGAGTTGCCGGCTTTTGGCCTCGACAAGCTCGCACACTTTGTGATTTTTGCGATTCTCGGGGTCCTCTGGTTTCTCTCCTTTGAAGACCGGTTCAAGAGGCCTGGTGTGGCCGTTTTGATTGCGGGAATCCTATTTGCAGGATTCGGCGAAGTTTATCAGGGCTTGTTGCCAATCAATCGAACACCCGATATCTTTGACGTGCTGGCTAATTGCGTGGGTGTGCTCATTGCTGTGGTGCTCGTACAGACCTTGCGGTCACGGCGTGAAGCATCTAAATCGGTTAGTCAGTAGCGTCGGCAACTTTTCCGAAAGCAACGTGTCCTGCTAATAGAAGGTGTTTTACAAAAACACGGTATTTGTGTCGTTTTACCGGGGGAACCCGTCACAAGGCCTCGTGTAAAAACAATAAAGCGGCGAATGAGGTGTTTGCTTTTCGGTGGAAAGCATTAACTTACGGTGCCCCAAGAAACCAGCGCAGCAAGTGTAGAGACAATGGCAATTAGAAAAACTGAAAAGGCTGACCTGCGGAAGCGCTATCCTCTTTACATCGAAATTGGGATGGTCGCGGCGCTTGGTCTGACGATATTCGCCTTCAGGTCTGATTTCCGCCCTGAGACCGAGGTGGTCATCCAGATGGAAGAGCAGGAAGTCGTCCAGATGGAGGAAATCAAGCAAACGAAGCAGGAGGTAAAACCACCCCCGCCACCGCGTCCTCCGGTACCGGTAGAGGTGCCGAACGATGAGATTCTGGAGGACATTGCGCTGGACCTCGATGCGACGCTCGATCTGGATGAGGCGCCGACGAATCTGCCTCCTCCGCCTCCGCCTCCGCCGGCTGAAGAGGAAGTAGTTGAGGAAGAGCCCGAGCCTGAAATCTTCGTGATCGTAGAAGAGATGCCCGAGCTGATCGGTGGGCTTAGCTCGATCCAGAGTCAGATTCGGTATCCTGAGATTGCCAAGAAAGCTGGTGTCGAAGGGCGCGTCATCGTGCAGTTCGTCGTCGACGAGCAGGGTAGGGTGGTCGATCCGGTCGTCGTCCGTGGCATCGGCGCGGGTTGTGACGAAGAGGCCATCCGTGCCGTCCAGCTTGCCCAGTTCAAGCCCGGCAAGCAGCGTGGCCGCCCGGTTCGCGTGAAAATGTCGCTCCCGATCACGTTCAAGCTGAAATAATTCGAGCGATCTGACTATTTGATCTTGCATAAAAGGCCCCGGTGGAAGTCTCTCTACCGGGGCCTTTTTTCGTTTGCGCGATTGTTATAATTACCGCTCGAGGTGGGTCACCTGGTTTTCCGATTCGCCTATCAGCACGTCGGTAGCCATGTTCAGGAACAGGCCATGCTCCAGGACGCCGGGGATGCGGATTAGCTCGTTTGCCAGCCCTTCAGGATCGTCGATGGCCTCGAACCGGACGTCGAAAATCCAGAAGCCCTGGTCGGTCACGACGGGACCGTCTTTGTGCACACCCATGCGCAGCTCGGGTTTGCCGCCGAGCCGCTCGATAGCCCGGCGAACGGGAGCTGCTGCCATGGGAAGAAATTCGACCGGGAGCGGCATACGGGCACCCAGGCGTTCGACTCGCTTGGTGGGGTCGATCATAACGACGTATCGTTCGGAAACGGATGCGATGACCTTCTCACCGGTCAGTGCGGCGCCCCGGCCCTTGATCAGGTTGAGTTGGCTGTCCACTTCATCGGCCCCGTCGAACGTCAAGTCAAGGCGTTCGACTTCATCGAGTGTGGCGAGGGGGATGCCCTGTTCACGGGCGAGTTGCCCGGCGTAGATGGAGGTCGGCACCCCGACCACTCGTAGCTGCTTCTCTTTGATCCGACGGCCGAGCGCTGCGGTAGCAAAGGCCGCGGTCGATCCTGTGCCGATCCCGACACGCATGCCGTCTTCAACCAGCCGAGCGGCCGCTTCACCTGCCGCCCGCTTTGCGGCATCCTGCTGTTGCTGTGTCATAATTACCTGATTGATCCTGCATTACTCGACCGGCAAACTAACGAAAACGAGTATAAAGAATGCGAGGATCTACAGGTAACAAGGTACATCCGACGGAGTCATTCATGACGGAGCGACTCGATCGGATCCAGGCGCGCCGCCTTCATGGCGGGATAAACACCAAACACGACGGCAACCATGGTGACCATTACGAACCCGGCAACGGCCCAGCCCACCGGAAAGGCGGCCGTAATGTTGAAATAAACCGCCGTCAGGTTCCCGAACAGCGCACCCAATACGATACCGACCAGCCCCCCGATCTGACAGAGGAAAAATGCCTCGAACAGGAACTGGCGCATGATGTCGCGCCGACGCGCACCGGTTGACTTGCGAATGCCGATTTCCCGGGTGCGCTCGGTGACGGACACCAGCATGATGTTCATGATGCCGATCCCGGCGGCGAGCAGGGCGATCAATCCGATACCGGCTCCGGCAATGGTCAAGACCCCCGTGAACGCATCGAAGGCGTTCTGCAGGGTGTTATTCGTTTCGATCTCGAAGTCGTTGGGTTGCCCCGGCGGGATCTTTCGGATGGTCCTCAAATGCCCGATGACGTGCTCCATGGCAGCCGGCACCTCGAGCGGGCTGTTTGCACGTATACTCACCGATTCGATGTCTCGGTTCATACCGCCGTACAGGTAGAACAGCGTCGTAATCGGTGCGATAACGCGATTGTCCCAGCTGAACCCCAGGAAGCTGCCCTTGGAGGACAGTACGCCAACCACCTGAAACCGGCGCCCTTTAATAACGACGTCTTTGCCGAGCGGGCTCTCGTTCGGGAAAAGTAGTTCGGCCACGGCCGAACCCAGCATCACGACCGGCCGGGCATACTGTACGTCCTGTACGGAGAGGCCCCGCCCCTCCGTCATCTCGAACCCGAAATGGAGTGGATAATTTTCGTTCGATCCACCTAAAATGATGTTAGGCTCGGTTTCTCGCGTGCCATACCGGACCGTCACCATATCGAACCACTCCTCGGGGCTTACGGTGAGGGGGAGCGTCAAGGCTTCGGTGAGGCGTTCTACCTGCTCGTACGTTATCGGGCGCCGATACTCGTCCGTCCGGTCTCCGATCGTTATTGACGGATATCGGGTAACGGAGAACGTGGACGAGCCCATCATGCTCAGGGACTCCTGGAAGTAGACGTCGATCACCTTCACGGCCGTAACGGAGGCAATGATGGCAAAGACGCCGATCACCATCCCCAGGAGGGTGAGCGCCGAACGGAGCCTGTTGGATTGTAGCGAAGCCCACGCTGTGCGGAATGCCTCGAGAAATTTCATTGGTTCACCTGACGGATCTTTGCTATTCGTACCGCAGTGCTTCTATAGGCTCCGAACGGGCAGCCGTCCACGCAGGTGCGAGGCCAAAAATCACACCGATAAGTACACAAATACCGAAGGACATCAGAATCGTGCTGAAGGGTAGATAGGCGGGCATGACCAGTTTTATCACGCCCGTGAGCATCATGGAAATCGTGATGGCTACCGTCCCGCCGACGAGGCAAAGCACCACCGCCTCAACGAGAAACTGGGTGAGGATCGATTTTCGCCGCGCCCCTATGGCCTTGCGGATGCCGATCTCTCGCGTGCGCTCTTTGACCGATACGAACATGATGTTCATCACCCCGATCCCACCCACGATCAGAGATAGCGCGGTCAGGAAGATGCCGATCCCGTAGATCGCCATCTTGACCGGTGCAAGCTGATCCTGAAGAGCCTTCTCCGTGTTGATCTCGAAGTTGTCGTCTTCGCGGGCGTCCACTTTGCGTGCAGCCCGGAGGATACCCCTTAGCTCATCCTGGGCCGCGGGCATGAGATCAGCCGACGCCACCTTTACCCGGATCGAGGCATCCCGGTTACTCGTTCCGTAGTAGCTCTTGAAGGTATTGAAAGGGATCTTGATGTGAACGTCCCACCAGTTGTCGTCCCCCTGCCCGGTCCCTCTCTTTTCGAGCACCCCGATGACTCTGAAGGGGTATCCCCCGATTCGGATCGTTTTTCCGATGGGATTCTGGACGGGGAAAAGTGTCTGCGCCAGGTTGTAACCGATCACCGCCACGTTACGGGAGGTGCGATGTTCGAGGTCGTTGTAAAACCGACCCTGATGGAATTTTACGCTGTGGATCTTTTCGTACTCGGGCGACGAAGCCTCGATGTAAACGTTTCTAATCGTTTCACCTTCGGCGCGGACGGGGCGTGACGTGGTTACGACTGGCGCCACGGCCGTTGCGTATCGGGAGCGTTTCTGGATGACGTCGACGAGCTCTTCGGTAATTCGGGGGCGATTGCGGTAAATCCACCACTTTGTCCCGGGACCCGACATCCACGGCCACTTTTCGATGTAGAGCACGTCGGAACCCAGCTCGGACATTTCCTTCTCGAACTGCTGCTCGATCCCATTGATGATGGTCACCATGGACGTCACCGACGTGATGCCGATGATGATGCCGAGCGTCGTCAGAACGGCTCGCAGCTTATGCACGCGGATCGCACGGAGGGCGATCAGGATGTCTTCCCAGATCTGTAACAAGGTGATGCCGTAAGAATGCCTGAGAATCGGGTAGTCGACGGCTTGCTGTACGACACCGACCACCGTTGGTTGCACGTGAAGGCAACTATGCGGCATCTGGCAGACAAAACCATTCGAAGCTATACCAGACACCTGCGGTGCAACCTTTCCCAAGGCGCCGATTCACAAAGAGTGCCAGAAGATGTCTTGAAATATTCATCCAATCGGAGAGCCCAGGCGCTTCGATGAAAGTCTATGAAAGCTAATATTTTGTGAAGGGAACCTGGACGGTAAATATCGGAGAATAGGCACCGATACGAATAAAACATTTCGCGGCAGTTTTGCGGGAAGAGACTATTTCGTGAATGATTTGAAAAGAGGGGATTATGTTGCTGGAGAAGCCGCTCCCTATCCAGGTTCTCAACCAAATCCTTGACTCATCCGATTCCTACCGGTCTGAACGGCTCAATGTTCGTGACGATGCACGCATCCGGCTTAACGGATCGTCAGACGTGCTCAGGGAGACACTGAGTCCAGAATTTGAAGCCCTTTTCGCCGGCGCCCAGACTGATTTCGATATTCGCCCGGATCAACCGGCGCACGACAACCTGGGGACCGTTTTTGCTTCCGTGATTCACAATTATCTCGATGGACTCCTTCTAATCGAGTGCGTGCCAGATGATTTCGGCAATCCGGTGAGTCTCGTGGTACAGTACGCGAATGCGACCTTCGGACGAATCACCGGGATCGACCCCGCTCAGATCATCGGGTCTCCCATCCAGGATGACACCCTGCGTAACGCAAAAATAAAATTGTATAGCTGGTGTCTTTCCACCATTCGGTCGGGCGATCCTCTGGACCGAGAGATACTGTTTGCGCACAAAAACGGGGTTACAGGGGTTCGGATTACCATCGTGCCGATCGTAAACGGCTGTGCCGTCACCTTAAGCGTATTAAAAGAGTCTCGTGATGCGGAGGAGTATCAGCGCAGGCTCAAAACGCTGACGGAAACGACGAGTGACGCCATAATCGGTACGACGATCGAGGGTACAATCACCTACTGGAATCCCGCGGCTGAAAGGTTGTTCAAGCGGCGCGAGGAGGACATGCTGGGGACGCCGGTTTGTGAAATCGTGTCTGCTGAAAAAAGGGATGAATTTGAAGCGATTCTCCGCGAAGTGACTCGGGATAGGAGAGTCAGACGATTCGAAACGGTGCGACAGAGGAAGGACGGGGCTTTCGAAGACATGGCGGTCAGCGTATTCGCGACGCTCGACACCGAAGGAAAAACGAACGGGCTGTTCATCGTCGCTAAGGACGTGATGCTTCATCGCCGTTATTTCCAGGCGGTGCTGAGGGCAAAACGGAAGGCGGAAAAGGCTAATCGCCTGAAATCGGCCTGGCTTGCCAATATGAGTCACGAGTTCCGCACTCCCTTAACGACGATCCTTGGATTCGCGGAGGTGCTTCAAGAGACGATCGACGGTGAAAACCGCGAATACGTCGACCTGATTTATTCGAGCGCAGAGCGCTTGATGTACACGCTTTCATCCGTTCTCGAGCTGTCTCAGCTCGAAAGTGGAGACAGGGAGTTCACCTTTGAGCATCTCGACCTCTGTGCTGTGATAGATCTGGCTTCATCGACATTTGCAGAGGCAGCCCGGAAACGTGGACTCGAATTTGAAATCGGGCATGCAAGTGATGATCTGATCGTCAATTCCGATAGAGTCGCCGTCGAGCAAATATTGCGGCACCTTCTTTCCAATGCGGTCAAGTTTACCCGGGAGGGGAGTATCAGTATTCGGACGCGAAAGGAAGGTGAACGCGTCATCGTAGAGATTGCCGATACCGGCGTTGGAATAGGAGACGATTGTCAACCCCACATATTTGACACCTTCTTTCAGGAGTCCAATGGCGACAATCGGGAATTTGAAGGGGCAGGGCTTGGATTGCCGATCGTGCGCCACCTCATCAAAGGTATCGGCGGGAGCATTTCCGTACAGAGCCGGCGCGACGTGGGTACCACGGTGTCCATCGGTATTCCCCTTGCCACGGGATTGCCGGGCAGGCAACCGGCTACCGGCATCCAGCCGGCCGTCGTGTCCAGATCCTACACGTCCCCGCCGGAATCGAGCCACCCTTCGGACACACCGGGTGTAACGGCGCCGGAAAGTGTACCTGCAGGAAGTGATCAGGCGGAAGGGGCATCCGGTGTCGAGCCTGAGTATTCTGAAAGCATCCCTGAAAATCGTAATGGATCGAGTATCTCCAGAGAGGAATCGATTCGAATTGCGCAGGCAAAATTCGATTCATTCGTTGCGCGGGTGAACGAGGAGGCGCGACAGAAAGAGACTGACGCAGTAAGCAAGCCCACGCCGGCGCCAGCGAGCACTCACGTTACCCATCAGCGTCGCCCCCGTATCCTAATCGTCGAAGACAACGAGCGGACCCAGCGGTTATTTAGCATCATGCTGGAGGATCAATACGACGTTGAGATCGCGTCGGGTGTGGATTCGGCCATCGAAAAGGCGAGGGAAGAGCTCTTCGACGCGGTCGTGTTAGACATCAACCTGGGAGAACGCCGGACGGGCGTAGAGGTGATGCATGCGCTGTGGGAAATTCGCGATTACCTGCGTGTTCCGATGGTGGCGTGCACGGCGTATGCGCTCCCGGGGGACGAAACGAGGTTCCTTCAAGCTGGATTTCACGGGTACGTGGGTAAACCACTTAAAAAGCAGGCGCTCGTCGATACGTTGGAGCAAGTGCTCAAGATGGATATTTCAGCGGCTAAATGGCCGCCAGAGAAGGCGAAGCTGGACCTCGAACTTCCCCCCGTACCCGGTACGCTGCCTGTCGTCGTAAGCCTTTTATCCAACAAATCGGAATATCCCAACGTCGATCTGTTGATCGACACCTTAAAAAGAGATCCCGTCACGACGGCCCTGGTGCTTCGAAGCACCAATTCGGCCTACTACAGCATCAGGCAAAAAGCGTCCACTATTGAACGCGCAGTGACGTTACTTGGCTTTGAACCCGTCTGTAATCTCGTACTGCTTTCGGCGCTGAAACGGACGTTCTCAAAGGTACAACGGGGCGAGACCAAGAGCGTCTACGAGCACCTGATGAAAACGAGTATAGCAACGGGCGCCTTTGGCCGTCTGCTGTCGTCGACTTACCGCGTTGCATCACCCGAAACCGTTTTCACTGCCGGGTTGCTGCACCAGCTTGGCGCGCTGGCTCTGCTCAGTAGCAAGCCTCAGGCGTATACCAGATTGTGGATTTCGGACGATTCGGAGTCGGATTTCCTGGAGGAGCCCCCTATTGGCCAGGAGATCATTCATTTTGGAGTCGATCACATCCAGGTTGGCATCCAAATCGCGCACGAATGGGATCTGCCGGCCGAGCTTGCGACGCCCATGCGGTACTACAACGCACCCCACCATTTGAATAACCAGGAGTTTTATCCGATAACGCTTCTCACCGGTGTCGGGCATGCGGCTTCGCAATGGTACCTGACCGGCTGCAAGGGAGCCCATCAGCGGGCTCAGCTGGTGCGCGCTCTCATTCCGCTGGCTACATTGTGCAGGGCAGGGGTCGAAGACATGATTACCAAAATTGAAGAAAAAACACTCGTCGTCAACGACCTGATCGAGCTCGCCTTTGAGGCGTGAGAGCAAGGTGTTCCGGCGGGTTCAGAGTTTCTTCTCGAAGCGGAGGCGATAATCCCGGTAGGTCGTATTGAAGTCCGCCTTCGTTATCCTGAATCCTTCCTGAAGCGCAAGGACGGCCATGCCGGGGTGGCGATTGGGGAACGTGTCGAAGGCAAATCGCTGGTATCCTCTCTCGCGCGTACGATTCATCATGTCGTAGAGGAGCAGACGTGCGATGCCATTTCGGCGGTATTCGGGCAGCACGCCACCTTTGGCCGAATAGAATATGAACCGGTTCTCGCGGTAGCCGATCTTGAAGGCGATGGGTACTCCTTCAATCGATGCCAGCAGCATCATCAGGTCTTCCCGATCGAACGTGTTGATGATCCGCTGCTCGTCAAAAATCACGAAGTTCAGCTCCTGGATGACGTCCAGCCTGTCGAGCCCGACCTCTTCGATCTTTACGGAGGCGAGGATGTTGCCGGCGTTTTTATCCGGGCTTTCCTTCATGACGGCACCTGAATGAGGCATGTAAGCTCGAGTTAAAACGGAAGGTAGGCGAATCCGGAGGCGTCGCCATCCGGTAGGTCGCCGCTCGGGGTGTCGGCCTGCTCGTCAACGAGAGTCCACGGTTCGAGAATGCCGGCGGGAATGTCCGCAATGAAACGGCTCGGTGACGTAAGATACTCTCCCAATGACCTCCGATACTGAATGACCGGATAGGTAATGTAAAGGCGCTCTTCTGCCCGTGTAACCGCCACGTAGAGCAGACGAAGCTCTTCGTCGATCGCTTCAGGGTCGTCAAGTGCATAACCTGAAGGAATGACGCCCTCCAGCGCGTGTATGATAAAGACGGTGTGGAACTCGAGGCCTTTCGCCGAATGGATGGTCGAGAGGACCAGCGGTTTTTCATCCTCGTGCAGCACGTCGACGCCAAGCGTGGTCAGCTCGATCGGATCGAGCGCCAGCGATGCGAGGAAATCACTCCGATCCTTGAACGGTTCTGCAACGGTGACGAAGTGTTCGAGGTCCTGCTGCCGCTTCGGATAGTCTTCGTAATACTTCCGCTTCAGAATGGGCTCGTAATAGGCGATCAGCGTTTCGATCTGTTCGGTCAACGACAGGTTGCCGTGATAGAGGCTTCGCAGCACGTTGAACAGGTCCTGGAGCGATTCGACGTACCGGGGCGAGAATGGACGATTTTCGAGCACGAACGGCTGGTCTGACGCATCTCGAATCCATTCGACGAGGTCGCCGGCGGTCTTGGGGCCTACACCTTCGAGGAGCTGAAGAATACGATTCCAGGCTATACCGTCCTTGGGGTTGTCGAGCACCTTCAGGTAGGCCACCAGGTCTTTGATGTGCGCCGCTTCGCTGAGCTTTAAACCGCCGTATTTGACAAACGGGATGTTGCACCGGTTAAGCTCGATTTCCAGATCGTACGAGTTGAAACCGCTACGGAACAGGACGGCGATCCGGTCGAGCGGGACTCCTTCCTCGCGGAGGCTGAGGATCATCTGCGAGACGAAGCGGCTCTCGTACTGGACGTCAGGTGCAGGTACGATGGCCGGTAAGTCGCCTCCAGATTTTTCGGTAAATAGCTGCTTGTCGTATTTCTCGATTGCCCGGGAGATGATCCGATTGGCGAGCGTCAGGATCGGCTGCGTAGACCGGTAGTTTTGCTCCAGCTTGAGGACCTTTGCATTGGGGAAGAGCTCGGGGAAGGAGAACATGTTCCGGTGGTCGGCTCCCCGGAAGCGGTAGATACTCTGGGCGTCGTCGCCCACCGCCATGACGTTGCCGTGGACCGAGGCAAACGCAGCCACCAGATCGGCCTGGGTGACGTTCGTATCCTGATATTCATCGACGAGCACCTGACGGCAAGCCGCTCCCACCGTGCGTTTTACCTCGGGGTTAGTCTCCAGAAGGGTCAGCGTATGGTGCAGCAGGTCGTCGTAGTCCATCAACATGTGCTGCCGTTTGAAGAGCGCAAAATCACGCTCCAGAACGTGCAGCTCTTCCGCGAAGCGGACAAACTGCGGGTATCCGGTGGCGAGGATCTCTTCGATGGGCACCCTGCGATTGGCGGCTTTCGACAGGATCGCCTGAATGACACCCTTGCGGGGGAATCGTTTGTCCAGACGGTGGTAGCCGCGTGCATTTCGTAAAATGTCGATGACGTCGGCCGCGTCAGAGGCGTCGAGCACGCTGAAATTCCGTTCAAAGCCGATGGAGGGGGCATTCCGTCGCAGAATATTGAGGCAGAACGAATGGAACGTGCCGCCCTGGATGCGCTCACACCGGCCGTCGAGCAGTGCGCCTGCCCGCGTGATCATTTCTCGCGCCGCCCGCCGGGTAAAAGTCAGCAGGACGATCTGCTCCGGTTTGACTCCGGTCTCGACGAGGTAGGCTACCCGGTACACCAGCGTCCTTGTTTTGCCGGTTCCGGCGCCGGCAATGACGAGATACGCCCCCGGCGGCGCCGTCACGACTTCGTATTGCTGCGGGTTCAGCGCGCGTTTGTAGTCGATCGTTAGCTTGACGGCGCTACGGTCCGGATCGGATTTGAGGACGAAACGGCGAGCCATGGGCTAAGGAGGGTCGGAGAGACGGACGGCCGGATCAGGTGTAAATACTAAATATTTGACTTTTAATGAACTATGAGCAGGGTCGGTTTTGCCGAAGGAAAAAATTCAAAATGGTCCGATGGGGCGCGGATGCATCGGCCGAATTCGTGCAACGGATTGGCGTACCATAATGATTCTTCATACCTTTTGAAGCCACCCTGCAGGAACTCTCCTCTTACGTGTTACTTTATTGTGGTTCCCTCCGGACCGGGCCGGTGGCTCCGATTAGGCTGATTGCCTGGCCTGAAACCTCCAGAAAATCCGTTATTGATGGGTAAAGTCATTGCAATAGCAAACCAGAAGGGCGGAGTGGGCAAGACCACCACTGCGGTGAACCTGGCCTCTTCACTGGCGGTAGCTGAGCAGACCACGCTGTTGATTGACATCGACCCGCAGGCCAACTGTACGTCCGGAATCGGCATCGACCCCAAATCCGCTGCGGCCTCGACGTACGAAGTGCTGATAGGCACTGCCTCGATTGAAGAGGCGATCCTGTCCTCCGAAATGCCGTTTCTCGACATCGTGCCGAGCCACATCAATCTGGTCGGCGCCGAAGTCGAGATGATCGACGTCGTCGAGCGGGAGAACCTGCTCAAGAAGGGGATTGCCCAGGCCAGGCGTAAGTACGATTATATCATCATCGACTGCCCGCCGTCGCTCGGCCTGCTCACGTTGAATTCGCTAACCGCGGCCGATTCGGTGCTGATTCCCGTACAGGCGGAGTACTTTGCGCTCGAGGGGCTCGGGCAACTGCTGAACACGATCAAGATCGTGCGCCGGCACCTTAATCCCGATCTCGAGATCGAAGGGGTACTCCTTACGATGTTCGACGCCCGTCTCCGTCTTTCGAGCCAGGTCGCGCAGGAAGTACGCCGGTATTTCGGTGATAAGGTGTTCAAGACCATCGTACAGCGAAACGTGCGTTTGTCCGAAGCGCCGAGCTTTGGTAAGCCCGTGCTGCTTTACGACATAACGAGTGTGGGCGCGAAAAACTACATGGCGCTCGCACGCGAGGTCCTGCGGAGGAACAGGCCGGACCAGGATGACACGCCGCAGTCCATGCAAAATGGCTCTAAAGTTGGCCGCAGCCGGTCTGATCGCAAGAAAGAAAGAGAAGCTGACCCCTCAGCGGCTGCCGGTGGGTTTACACGTTGAAGCGAGTACCGCACTCTGGGTCTGGCGCCGGTTATGGTTCTCGTTCGTCGTTTTTTTTAGGTTAAAACCAGATGTCATCAAGAAAAGCACTCGGTAGAGGATTAGGCGCGCTCCTGCCCGTGGCCGACGAGCAGGAAGAACAGGCGCAGGAACTGCAAGACGACCTGGCGCGGACACACCTGTACCGGTTTGACGACCGGTCTCGTCTCGCCGGGCGGGTGGCGAACGTCGACCTGGACCTGATTCGCCCCAATCCATTTCAGCCGCGTAGCGATTTCGATCCGGAGGCGCTCGAAGAGCTCGCCGATTCGATCCGGCAGCTGGGTGTCATACAGCCGATCACCGTACGCGAGGTCGAGTACGGGAAGCGTTACGAGGTGATCTCGGGTGAGCGTCGTCTCCGGGCGGCTCGTCTGGCAGGGCTTACGACGGTGCCGGCGTACGTCCGCGAAGCCGGCACGGAAGAGATGCTCGAAATGGCCCTCGTCGAGAACGTTCAGCGGGAATCCCTCAACCCGATCGAGGTGGCGCTGGGCTATCAGAGGCTGATCGACGAATGTGATCTGACCCAGGAGCAGGTGGCTGAGAAAGTTGGGAAGAGCCGCGTTTCGGTCACGAACATGCTCCGCCTGCTCAAGCTGCCTCCGAGAATCCAGGCTGCTCTGCGGGACGGCGTCCTCTCGATGGGGCATGCCCGCGCGATGCTCGGCCTGGCGTCCGAAGAAGATCAGCTCCGCCTCCTCACCAAAATCGAGGAGCAGGGTTTGTCGGTTCGTGAAGTCGAAAACCTGGTGCGTAAATGGACCGAGACAGGCGAGCGAGATAAAAAAACGGGGGAGAAGAAGGACGACGGGCTTTCCGAACGCGATCGCCTGCAGCTCGAGCTGTACTCAGACCGGCTACGAAACCGATTCAGCACGCAGATCCAGATCAAACACAAACCCAAGGGTAAAGGCGGCAAGATCGAGATCAACTATTATTCCGACGAGGACCTCGAACGGCTGATGGAGCTGATGCTTCGTGACTGACCTGACGAACGTCCGCACACTGCGGCTACCCGGTGGAACCCTCCTGAACCGATACGACCGCTTAGACCGTGCATTTCGTGAGTCTCCGTAGTTTGTCCTGTCTGTTTTTGCTGCTGCTCATTCCTGCCGCGAATCCCGTGGTTGCGCAGGTAAACGACGCGGATACCATAGAAGTGCGAGAGGACTCGACCAGGATTCACACGCCGGAGGGGGCGCTTCGAAGGGCCGCCATGTTTCCGGGATGGGGGCAGTATTATAACCGGCAATACTACAAGATTCCTTTCGTCTGGGCTGGTATCGGGGGTATGGTTGCGTTTGCTTACTACCTGAACGAGCAATACCTGTTGTACCGGCACGCTTATCAGTATAAAGCCTATCAGGAGCGAGTCGACTCCGGCCGAATAAATGAAAACCCGAAGGCGCACTACAAGGGAGAATACGACCGGGTAGCGGCTCGCTACGGCGAAATTTCCTCTGGTCCGCTCAGGGATCAGCGGGACTTATTTCGGCGCAACCGTGACCTTTCGTACTTTGGGATCGGCATAGTGTATGGGCTAACGATACTGGATGCTTACGTGAGCGCGCACTTGATGGATTTCGACGTGGGAGAGGACCTCACGCTTCAGGTAAAACCAGCCGGATCCGGTGTACAGGCTGCGGTGAGGCTCAATTTTTAGCTCACTGCGCGGCAATAAACTGGCGCTTTCTCGAACTTTCATTGTCAGCACCCGTACGAGCTTTTCCTGGACTGGATTTTTTTCGATGATCCTTCAGATACTAAAAACGGTAAAGCTGTATCATACACGAGGTGGCTCGGGCCTGGTCCGTATACCCATGTGGGGTATCGAGACAGGGTGCGCCCCGGGAGAGACCGTAAGTTCATTCCCTTTGTGATTGTGCTGAACGTCCGGTCAAGGGCGCACATACGTCATGGCTAGAATAATTTATGCACTAAGTGGTCAAGGCCGGGGTCACACCTCACGGGTGATCGCCATCTCGGACGAGCTCCGGCGGGCCGGCCATGAGCTTCTGTTTTGCGGAGGCGGCACGGCTCGCGAGATCCTCGGGTCCGAGGGCGAACGCATGCTCACGGTTCCCCCGCTTCGACAGGTGATCGAAGGGAATCAGCTGCGGTTCTTTTCGACGATCGCGTGCAACTGGGATTCGATCGTCGGCATGACCGGAATCATCACGCAGCTGGCGGACGAGTTTGCTTCGTTCAAGCCGCACCTGTTGATTACGGATTTTGAGGCATTTTCACCCCGGGCGGCTCAGCGTATCGGGTTGCCCGTGCTATCGTTCAATCACCAGCAGGTAGTCACGGAAACACGGTATGATCTTCCGCTACGCTTCAGGTTGAACGCCATTCTAACCGGGACTGCGATCCGGCTGATTGCTCCCAGAAACCCCGTTCACGTTCTGATCACGTCGTTCTTCTATTCACCTTTGAAGAGGCCGGAACGAACGACGCTCGTGCCCCCCATCATACGGCCGGTCATACAGTCCATCTCACCCGTCAAAGGTGATCACGTACTCGTCTATTTCAATCACCCCAAAGGCGCGGAGTACGTGCTGGACGTGCTCCGGCAGGTTGACGCGCCCTTTGTAGTCTACAACTTCGATCGCCCGGAACGTCCCGAGGATTACCCGAACGTGATATTCAAGCAGCCCTCGATGGACGGTTTTCTGAAGGATCTTGCCACGTGCCGGGCCGTAATTTCGACGGCCGGATTTACCTTAACCAGTGAGGCACTTTTTCTCGGTAAACCTTTGCTCGTGGCCCCCAATGACGGGATCTTCGAGCAGACGATTAATGCAATATTCTTAGAGCGCGAAGGGTTGGGGCGGGCGGTCATCGGCCGCCCGATCACGGTGCGGGATGTGACCACTTTTCTCGAGCAGCACGCCATCTATGAAGAACGCCTCCGGAACCGCAATTACAGCGGAAATGAGCGTGCGGTGATGTGTATCGAAAAAGTGTTGAGCCGGTGTATGCCGTCTGTCCATCCCAGGCCGATTCTCCCATCCGAAACGGCAGAACGCGTACCCGAAACGTGCTCCGTTAAACCAGAATAATCATGTTCAAATTGTCTTGTTTTTTATTTGACTTATATTCAGCCACAAAAGGAGCAGAGCGGTCTGTATCCCGCGTCGGTTGTGATCTGGAAATTTCTTCATCTTTATCTGGGATTCAGCTATGACGATGCCCGAATACTTCAAAAAACAGCCGCCGGTGCCGCGAGCTGAAGAGACCCAGCCGTCTGTGCAATCCGATCCTACCCTTTTTGCTAAATGCCATCAGTTTTTTGAGCCCTCGGGGGATTATGCCACGGTTAAACAGGCCGGTCTGTATCCGTACTTCCGTCCTCTGGAACGAAATGAGGGTTCTCGCGCGATCATAAACGGGCGCGAGGTCATCATGGCGGGGTCCAACAACTATCTCGGTTTGACCAACGACCCTCGCGTCATCGAAGCCGCAATTCGGGCCGTCGAGCAGTACGGGACCGGTTGTACCGGGAGTCGATTCCTCAATGGCACCCTGGACATCCACATCGAGCTCGAAGAGCGGTTAGCCCGTTTCATGGGCAAGGAGGCCACGGTGCTCTTCCCGACGGGCTACATGACGAACCAGGGTGTGATTCAGGCCATTGCATCGAAGGGAGACATCATATTCTCGGACAAGGACAATCACGCCTGTATCGTCGCCGGCACTCAGGTGAGTCTGGCTGAAACCTGGCGTTTCCGGCACAATGACCTCGATCACCTCCGCCGTCTACTCGAAAAGGCGACCGCTGAACATCCGAATGCCGGCAAATTGATCGTGACTGACGGCGTCTTTTCGATGAGCGGCATCATCGCCCAGATCCCGGAGCTGGTCGAGCTCGCCGAAGCGCACGATGCCGCCTTGATGGTGGACGACGCGCACGCCGTTGGCGTGATTGGCCCGGGAGGCCGGGGGTCGGCTGCCTACTTCGGCCTTGGCGATCGCGTACATCTCACCACAGGGACGTTCTCGAAGAGTTTTGCTTCGCTCGGAGGGTTCTGTGCGGGTGATCGCGACATCATCGAATACATCCGTCACAAGAGCTCCGCGCACATCTTTGCGGCATCGATGCCGCCGGCCAATGTGGCGACGGTGCTCAAATGCCTCGACATACTCGAGTCTGAACCGGAGCGGCTCGAACGCCTCTGGCACATTTCAGACTACATGCGCAAAGGGTTCCGGGATGCGGGCTTTAACGTCTGGACGAGCCAGTCGCCCGTGATCCCGGTGGTCGTCGGCGAGATGATGACGTGTTTCCGTTTCTGGCGTGATTTGCTAGAGGCAGGCGTTTTCGTCAATGCCGTCGTGCCGCCGGCCGTACCGCAAGGCCAGGCAATCATGCGCACGTCGTTTATGGCCACGCACACCGACGAAGAGCTCGACTACATCCTCGACGCCTTCCGAAGGATAGGTAAGAAGTACGGTGTGATCTCTTCGAATGGCTCCGTTTGACCGGAGCGTATTGCGTCGTGTAAGGCCAGATGGAAGGTATGATTGCTACAGCGGTCGAGACGGACGTAAGGGTCCGGCCGGTGCGTGGATCGTCCGATCTGAGACGATTCATCGACTTCCCTTATCGACACTACGCGGGCAATCCATACTGGGTGGCACCGCTACGTCGGGACGTCGCGCATACGCTCGATCCCAAAAAGAACGCCTTCTTCGAGCACGGGACCATCCACCCGTTCATCGCGGAGGACCAGTCGGGGCGTGTGGTGGGCCGGATTGCCGCGATCATCAACGGGATGCACCTGAAAAAGTACAACGATGGGATCGGATTTTTCGGTTTCTTCGAGTGTATCAATTCGGAAGGAATAGCATTTGCCCTTTTCGACGCCGCGACCGCGTGGCTGCGCGAGAAGGGTATGACGGGTGTACGCGGCCCGACGAACCCCTCGCTGAACGATACGGCAGGCCTGCTTACGGAGGGCTTTGATCGCGAACCGTCCATCCTCATGCCTTACAACCCCCCGTATTACGAGAATCTGCTTACCGCGTACGGGTTCGAACGGGTGAAGACGATGTGGGCGTATTACGTCCACAAAAAATACGTCCAGATCGAAAAGCTAAAGCGAGGGGTGGAGCTCGTAAGGAAACGCACTCCCGGGCTGCACATTCGGCCGCTCGACATGAGCCGTTTCGACGAGGAAGCGCAAAACATTCTGCGGATCTACAACGACGCCTGGTCGAAAAACTGGGGCCACGTGCCGATGACCGAAAGGGAATTTGCACACCTGGCGAAGGAGATGAAGCAGATCGTGGATCCGAGGATCGTGTTTGTCGTCGAGCACGAAAACGAGCCGGTCGCCTTTTCGATTTCGTTGCCCAATCTGAACCAGGCGCTGAAGTTCGTACCCAGTGGGCGCCTTTTCCCCGCAGGACTGCCTCAACTCCTCGCTCGCAGCAAGTTCGGTGGGATCTACGAGTGCCGGATGCCCCTGATGGGCGTCATGCTGAAGTATCAGGGAAGAGGCCTCGATTCGCTCCTCATCCTCGAAACGATTATGGAAGGACCCAAATACGGGTACGATGCGTGTGAGATGAGCTGGGTGCTGGATGAAAACTACCGGTTGCGGAACGCGCTCGACGCACTTGGAGGTGTGATCGACAAGCAGTACGCGATGTTCGAAAAGCCTCTCTAGTGGATCTGATGCCCTCCGTACGTTTCGTCTATTTCGATCTCGACGACACCCTTCTGAACCATCGTAAGGCTGAGAGGGAAGCACTGGCGGAGCTGTGCAGGCAGTATCCGGACATATTCGGGCGGGTGCCGGTCGAGCTCGTGCAGGAAACCTACTACCGGCACAACGTTCGGCTGTGGCACCAATACGCCATGGGTGAAATCGGTCCGGACGACCTGAGACGCTCGCGGTTCGAGCGGGTCATCGAGGAGCTTTCACTGGATTGCGCCGAGCCTAACGGGCTCAATTCGTATTACCTCGATTCTTATTCCCAGTACTGGTGTCTCACCGACGGCGCCGAGGAAGCCTTTCACGCCATTGCCGACCGAATCCCTGTCGGTGTGTTGACCAACGGTTTTGCGGCTTCCCAGCGCGCCAAGCTGGATCGATTCCCGGAGATTCGCGACCGCCTGACGGCCCTCGTCATCAGCGAGGAAGTGGGGTACATGAAGCCGGATCGCCGGCTCTTTGACCATGCAGCCCGTCTGGCCGGCTGTGATGGGGCGTCCATACTCTACGTGGGTGACTCGTTTGAGATTGACGTTCGAGGAGCCATTGGGGCCGGATGGCAAAGTGCGTGGTTCAATGGTAATCCGGACGTTGCGTTGCCGGACCGTGTTTTTCGCTTCGATCGGTGGGAGCAGCTGGTCGAATGGCTCGAATTGGACCGATCGTAGTCAGAGGCCGATTTTGTTCAGGAGGTAATCGAGCTTGCTTCGAAGCCCGAGGCCATAGCCGTAACGTTCTGCCGTACCACGTCCGAGGTGATCCACGTATTCCTCTATGGGAAAAGAGATTAGCCTGTATCCCTTCTTTGTGGCCACCTGAAAGTTTTTTAATGCCGGCAGCCCGTGGTGGATGAAGGGCGGGAGCTGGAGGTAAACGTCGCGCTTGAGCAGCATGTAAGCACTCGCGAGGACGGGGATTCCCTTCGGATCGGCAAATCCCCTCTGGTTAGCGCGCACGACGTATCCGGCGCCGTAGCTTTCCTTGGATTCTTCGAGCGCTGCGTGCATGGCTTCCAGAAAACCGCCCTTTAATGTCTTTGTGTCGCTGTCGAACACGTAGACGTACGGCGTGGTCAGGCGTTGCAGGGCATGGTGCATCGCCGGGCCGTGGAAAATGTTCTCCGGCAGGTATTCGGCCTGAACGTGACCGTCGCCTGCTTCACAGAGCTGCTCGATCGTGCTCCTCGATTCATCCGCCGAGCCGTTGTCCACGATGAGGAGCGGGATCATTGGGTAAAAGCGCCGGAACGACTCCACCGCCGTTCTGAGCAGGTCGGGGGTTTGATAGTTGATGACGACGGCAGAGATCTGTTTATCTAAAGGCTCCCGGGTGGCGGGGCTGCTATTTCCCGTCATGATTGTTCTTTGAGGAAAGCCAGAAATGCACGAAGCGCTCGGCCCCGGTGGCTCAGGGCGTTTTTTTCGTCCGGTTCGAGCTCTGCAAAGGTACGCGTTTCTCCAATGGGGGTGAAGAGCGGGTCGTAGCCAAACCCTCCGGTACCTCGCTCTTGCTGTTCGATCCGTCCTTCACAAACGCCCTCGAAATACCGGACGCCATCTTCATCGACGTAAGACACGACGGTTCTAAACCGGGCATTTCGGTTTTCGTGGCCTTGTAAGGCATCGAGCAGCTTGCGACGGTTGCGGGCGTCGTTGGCGTCGGGACCCGCAAATCGTGCGGAGTGGACTCCAGGCGCGCCACCGAGCGCGTCCACCTCGAGGCCCGTGTCGTCGGCCAGCGAGGGGATGCCCGTGTGTTGGAACAGTGCGAGAGCTTTCTTCCGGGAATTTCCTTCAAGGGTGGGCTCATCCTCTTCGATGTGTGGGGCATCCGGATAGTCCGCCGCTGAGATCACTTCGATTGCCACACCATCGAGCAGTGACCGGAGCTCGGCAACTTTGCCCGGATTGCGTGTGGCCAGGACGATCTTTTTCGGAGCCGGCATAGTGGTTTTGAAGACGTGATGAGACCGATATCAGCAGTGAAACTTTCGGTTTCCCCTGTTGTTGTTAAGCCGCACAAGAAGTATATTATAATGCTATATTGTTTTCGGAACCAGTAAAAACGAGCTCAAGGAGGGATTCATTTTGTCAGTAGGAGTTAAGGTCCGCGACAACGAGAACATCGACCGTGCTCTACGGCGATTCAAACGCGCGGTAAACCGTAGCCGCGTTCTGCGAATTTACCGTGCCAACATGGCGTACACCAAGCCGTCAGAAGAGAAGCGTCTCGAACGCCAGAAAGCAGCCCGTTCGGTACGGAAGCGGTCGCATTATTGATCCCCTCTGTTGAGTCAGGTCCGGAGCCTGCCCGCAGAGGGGCTCTTTTATATCCGGCGTTTCGGACCATAACACGACACGGAAAGCGTCTGCCGTTGCAGGCTCTGGTGGTATAGACCGATTTGCACGTACCCTTTCAGGGTACCACGAGATGTTGAGGGCGATACCCGATCCGGGTACCGCCCTCATTTGTTTCTACAGACTCAGCGCCTCGTTGAGGATCTGCTCCTGAATCAAAGCGTGGACTTTGGCACTTCCCGTTGCCGGGCTGGCGGCGGCTGGGCGGCCAACGTACTGCAGCTTGCGGTCGCAATTGCCCATCGTTTCTTCGAGCAGGCTGTCGAATCGGTACCGCACGAAGCTCCAAGCCCCCATGTTCGACGGCTCCTCCTGTACCCAGTAGAAGCTGGAGGCGTTGCGGTAACGGTCGATCTCCTCACGCAGCTCTTCCTCAGGGAACGGGTAGAACTGTTCCAGACGGGTGATCGCGATTCGACCCTTTACGTCCGGCTTCTGCTCCATCGCCTCGATCAGGTCGTAGTAAATCTTCCCGCTGCAAAAGAGCACGCGTTCGGTTTCGGCTGGATCGGTCGTTGCGGGGTAGATCCGGTTGAATCTTCCCTCAGAGAACTCTTCAGGCCTCGAAACGACCAGCGGGTGGCGCAGGAGACTCTTCGGCGCCATCACGATCAAGGGCTTCTTCGGCTCGCGCTTGACCTGCCGGCGAAGCGCGTGGAAGTAGTTGGCCGGCGTCGTCAGGTTGCAGACGATCATGTTGTTTTCAGCGCACGCCTGGAGGAAGCGTTCGAGTCGCGCCGACGAATGCTCCGGTCCCTGTCCCTCGTAGCCGTGTGGAAGCAGCAGCACCATGCTGCTACGCTGGCCCCATTTCTCCTCAGCGGCCGAGATGAACTGGTCAATAATGATCTGGGCGCCGTTGACGAAGTCGCCAAACTGAGCTTCCCAGATGACGAGCTTTTCCGGTGCTCCTATCGAGTATCCGTACTCGAACCCGAGGGCGGCGTATTCGGATAGCAGGCTGTCATAGATGAGCAGGGACGCCTGATCCTGCCGAATGTTGTTGAGCGGAATGTACTCCTCGCCCGTTTCCTGGTCGTAGAGTACGGCGTGGCGGTGGCTGAACGTTCCTCTCCGGGTATCCTGTCCGCTCATACGGACCGTCGTGCCTTCAAGGAGGAGTGTTCCAAACGCCAGCGCCTCGGCGAAGCCCCAATCGACCTTTTTCTCTTCGAAGTAGAGCTTGTCGCGTCGCTCGAACTGCCGTATGAGCTTTTTGTGGACGTTAAAGCCTTCCGGCAGGTTGCCGAGGGCGTGGACGACGGCTTCGAGGTCTTCCACCGAGGCTTTGGTTTCGACGGGACCGAGCTTCTCCTCCTGCTCCTTGCGCTTCCGGATCAATTCCATCGCCTCCCGTGCGTCGCGCTCGGGCAGCTCCTTCGTCCGTTCGAATGCCTCTTCGAGCCGTGCCCGGTAGTCGTCGAGCATCTTCTCGGCTTCGTCGGGTTTCATCTCGCCGCGACGCAGCAACGACTCGGTGTAGAGTTTTCTAACGGAGCGTTTTTCGTCAATTCGTTTGTAGAGGAGCGGTTGCGTGTAGGTCGGCTCGTCGCCCTCGTTGTGGCCGTGGACGCGATAGCAGAGCATGTCGATGACGACGTCCTTATTGAAGACCTGGCGGTAATCCAGGGCCATGCGCGCCACACGCATGCAGGCTTCGGGGTCGTCGCCGTTCACGTGAAAGATCGGTGCCTGAATCATTCGGGCGATGTCGGTGGCGTACGTCGAGCTGCGCGCGTCAGACGGAATGGTGGTAAAGCCGATCTGGTTATTGATCACGATGTGGATCGTGCCGCCGGTCTTGTAGCCGCGGAGCTGGCTGAGGTTCAGTGTTTCTGCAACAACACCCTGCCCGGCAAACGCGGCGTCGCCGTGGATGAGGATCGGGATGACCGCGTCGAAGTAGTCTCCGCCGGGCGCCCCCATGTTTTGAATGCGGAGTACGTCTTGACGCGCACGCACCATACCTTCGACGACGGGCGACACTGCTTCCAGGTGGCTGGGGTTTGAGGCGAGCGTCAGGTTGACCTCGGCGCCGCTCGGAGCCCTGTGTTTCCCTTTTGCACCCAGGTGGTACTTGACGTCGCCGGAGCCCTGCGTCGTGTTCGGATCGATGCTGCCCTCGAACTCGGAGAAGATTACCTCGTACGGCTTGTTCAGGATATTCGCCAGCACGTTCAGCCGGCCTCGGTGGGTCATTCCGATGACGACCTCGTTCACGTCCTGGTCGGCTGCGTCGGAGAGGATGGCGTCGAGCAGGGGTATCAGCGTCTCCGCCCCTTCGAGCGAGAAACGCTTGTGGCCGATGTATTTGGTATGCAGGAAGCGTTCGAAGGCCTCTGCCGCATTCAGCCGTTGCAGCAGCCTGACCTGCGATTCGTGCGTGAGCTGTTCTTCGCTTCGGACGGGCTCGATCCGTTCCTGGAGCCACCGCTTCTCGGAAGGATCCGAGATGTGCATGAACTCGATGCCGATCTTTCGAGTGTAGGTTTGGCGGAGGATGTCGAGGATTTCACGCAGCGGCAGGATGTCCTGGCCGCCAAGCCCGCCCGTGATGAACCGCCGATCGAGGTCCCAGATCGTGAGGCCGTATTTGCCGGGGTCGAGCTCGGGGTGATACGTCCAGTAGTACCCGAGGGGATTGACGTCGGCCTGGAGGTGGCCGCGGACACGGTAAGCACGGATGAGCTGTAATACGCTCGCCTGCTTGTGCACCATGTCGATCTCCCCGTCCTCGCGACCGAGCTGGGGGGTGGTGTCCACCGAGAGCGAATAGGGCTGGTAGGGGATGGAAAGGTCCGAGAAGATGCCCTGGTAGAAATCGTGCTTACCTAAAAGCAGGTCTGCAATGTAGGACAGGAAAGCGCCGCTTTCGGCCCCCTGAATCACGCGGTGGTCGTAGGTGGACGTGATGGTCATCACTTCCGAGATGCCCATCTTGCTGACCACCTCGCGAGGCAAGCCTTCGTATTCGGGCGGGTACCCGATGGCTCCGACGGCAATGATGGTGCCCTGGCCGGGCATCAGCCGCGGTACGCTCATCACGGTGCCGATCATTCCCGGATTGGTGAGGGTGGCCGTCGTGCCGAGAAAGTCGGACACCTCAAGCTTGTTCTCCCTGGCGCGCGTGATGATGTCGTTATAAATCCCCAGGAACTGGGTGAAGCTCATCTGGTCGGCGCCCTTGATGTTCGGAACGAGCAGGGTGCGTTTCCCTTTTCGCTCGATGTCGATGGCAATACCGAGGTTGACGCGTTTCGGGATGACCTGATTCAGCGCGCCGTCGTCGTGGCGGAGCGTCGTGTTCATCACCGGGAACTGGGCGAGCGCCTTGATGATGGCCCACGCGATCAGGTGCGTGTAGGAGACCTTTTCGCCTCCCACGTATCGCTGATAGTCGTTGATGAGCTGCCGGTTTTCCGCCAGCAACTTGACGGGCACGGTGCGGGCAGAGGTGGCGGTGGGCACCCCGAGGCTCGCCTCCATGTTTTCGACTATCTTTGCAGAGGGGCCGCGAAGGGGTCTGAGATCGACGTCCTCCTGTGCTGCGGGCGCCGACGCAGGAATGACGGGCTCGGGTAAGGCGCCGTCGCCGCTTTCCGGCGCCGCCGGCCGCTCGACCTCAACAGGCTGCGGCGGTCTCGCTTCGACCGCTGCTATGAACGACTCGCTCGGCTTGTAGTCGGCAAAGAACTCACGCCAGCTTTCACTCACGCTGTCCGGGTTATCCAGATACTGTCGATACAGCTCTTCGACGTATCCCGTATTGAATCCAAGGAGGCTCACAGTTGAATCAGGAGTTGAATTTTGAAGAATTCATTGATTACAACTGTACTCGCATGGGTATCCTAAGGATTCCGCAACAGATCAGCCCCGGATGACCCTGAGCAAATAAAATCGGGTGCGGAGGGTGCGTTACGGGAAAGTCGGATTTGGCGGGTACTCAAAGCCAGCCTTCTTTCCGGTACCACTCGACAGTCTCCCGCATACCCTCTTCGAGTGATATCTGCTGGGAGTAACCGAAGGTCTGGGCGGCCAATTTGACCGAGCACATTTTGCAGGCGTGACGGATTTCACGTGCCTTCTCGCGATTGAGCGGGGGATAGGTGCCGGTGAGCAAGCCGGCGAACTCTGATAAGGCTCCGACGGCCGAAACGAGCGGGAGCGGTACGGGAATGCTGATCACGCGCCGGCCGAGCGCCGCGGCCAGGACGTCACGGATCTCATTCCACGAGTAGTACTCTTCGCTCCCCAGGAAGAACGTGCGGCCGGTGGTGAGGGGGGATTCGGCGGCGTCGACCATTCCCCGTACGAGATCGCGGGCGTGGACGAGGCTGAGGTCTGGCTCATTCCCCTTTCCCAGCACGGCAAAAATGCCGCGGCTTGCTGCCTTGATGGCCTGAAAGATGTCGGCCTCACGAGGCCCGTAAACGGACGGCGGCCGGATGACGACGAGTGGGAGGGTATCCATGTAGGAAGGCTCGTCCGAGGTCGGGACCGTGAGGAGGCGCTCCATCTCGGCCTTGCTCTTCCCGTACATGCTGATCGGGTCGAGCGGTGTCTGTTCGTCGGCCACGCCACTCGCACACCGGCCTACGGCAGCGAGGCTGCTGGTGATCAACACTTTGCGTACGCCCGGGTTTGCCGCACGGACTGCCCCGAGCACGTTGAGCGTACTGCGGACGTTTCCCTTAACGAAGGTGTCCCAGTCTTTCGCACGGGTCACGCCCGCGACGTGATACACGTAGTCCACCCCGTCGACGCCTTCCCACAGCTTTTCGGCATTGCTAAGATCACCTTTGATTTGCACGACGTCTTTGCCTTTTAGCCACTTCGGGTCTTTTCGTACGAGGCACCGCACTTCGTCGTATCCGCGGCGATGGAGCTCATCCACGAGGTGACTTCCGACAAAACCGGTCCCACCGGTAACAAAGGCTCGCTTACTCATGTGTCAGGAAAGGGCACGTAGCTTGACTACGTTTTCGATGTGGTGTGTGTGAGGGAATAAGTCGACCGGCTGAACGGCTTCAATCCGGTAGGCATCGCGAAGCAGGGCGAGGTCCCTCGCCTGCGTCTGGGGGTTGCAGCTAACGTAGACGAAGCGCGGTGGACGGAGCCGGCCGATCTGCTCGACGACCCGGGGGTGCATTCCCGCACGGGGCGGATCTGCGATCAGCACGTCGGGTTTTCCGTGTTCTTCGATGAATTCGGGCGTGAACATCCGCATCAGGTCGCCGGCGATGAACGTCGTGTTCTCGACGCCGTTGGCAGCCGCATTGGCGCGGGCGTTTTGAACGGCCTCTTCAATCAGCTCTACGCCGACCACTTTACGCACGTCGCCGGCAACGTGGACCGCAATCGTTCCTGCCCCACAGTACAGGTCGTAGACCAGGTCGTCTTTCTTCAGCTCGGCGAACCCGCGGGCGACGTCGTACAGGCGTTCCGCCTGGAGGGTGTTGGTCTGGAAGAAGGCGTTTGGCGCGATCTCAAAAACGTGAGGGCCAATCCGGTCCCGAATGACCCCCGGGCCGTAGATCGTATGGATTTCCTCTCCGAAGGCAGTCTGGGACTGGCTGGTATTGATCGTGTTGACGAAAGTCGTGACTTCTGGGAATCGCTCCTGAAGGTAGGTTCCGAGCTCGGCCATACGCGCTTCGTCGAAGCCATTCGTGACGAGGTTGACCATCGTTTCGCCGGTCAGCTCGCCGTGACGAATGACGAGGTGACGCAGGTACCCGAAGTGATCCCGAATATTCCACGGCTCCCATCCACGCACTCGGGCGAATTCGCGGATCTCGTTGACGAGATTCACACTCAGGTCGGATTGGAGGTGGCAGATCTTCAGGTCGAGCACCTTGTAGAAATTCCCCGGTACGTGCAGCCCCAGCGCAAAATCCTTTTCGATCTCGTCTCCGGTGTCGATCTCCTCTGCGGTCATCCAGCGATGCGCGCTGAAGGAGAATTCCATTTTGTTGCGGTAGTAATAGATCCGATCAGAACCTATGGTAGGCCGCACCTCGACGTCCCGGAAACCGCCCTGGTGTACGAGGGCTCCTTCTACGCTTTGCCGCTTGGCTTCCAGCTGTGCTTCATACTTGACGTGCTGCCACTTACACCCCCCGCAAACGCCGAAGTAACGGCATTTTGGGGTGGTACGAAGCGGGCCCGGCTCGATGACCTGGAGCAGGTGGGCCTCGGCGTAGTTTTTCTTCTTTTTGACAATCCGGACGGCAACGCGATCGCCGGGCACTCCGCCGTCAATGAAAACGGCCATCCCGTCGACGCGAGTCACGGATTTACCCCGATCTGCGAACTTCTCGACGATTAATTCCAGCTCCGTTCCCTTATTCACTACACTACCCATTTAAAAGCTATCCTGTAAGTGGAGAGCCGGATTCCGACCCTTCGACGCGTTGAGCGGCTCCGTGGAGAAGCCGTCCCGCGGCGAGTTTTCCGTCGCGCGCTTCGAGGAGGTTGTCCATCTCGACGAGCTGTGTGGCAAGGTAATTGGCCAGCACACCGAGTATGGCAGCGCCGGCTTTGGGATCACGTTTGATGAGGGTATTCAGATCCGGGCGAAAGAAGCCAATTACGCGCGTTTCGGTTACCGCTTGTGCGGTTTCGGTACGTCGAAAATCGCCGAAGATCGAGAGGTAGCCGAAGAGGTCGTATGCATCGACCTGCCGGAGAAGCTGCACGCTCCCGTCTTCGTCCTCGATCAGGAGCCGTATACGCCCGCTTTGCACGATGTATAGCCCGAGCCCCGGATCTTGCTCGAAGTAGAGGTATTCGTCCTTCTTGTACGTTCGGGTATGGACCGCGTCGGCCAGCGCACGTAACGTCCCTCTGGAGAGAACCTGGAAGATGGCTACGTTTCGTAGCGTGTCGGTGATTTCCGGGAGATGCTTGTCAGCCTCGCGCTGGAATACGCGCTGATACTCTTTTCGAAGCGTCGTGAAGGTGTTCCGCAGTACGGACATAGAGTGAAACAAGTCAGTGGGGCAGGCTACCTATGGCGGCTGAAACTTCACGAGCAGCTACAGCATTCGACCCCTGCCGATACGGCTCCTGCAATATTCCGGGTTAATAATCGAATCGTACCCCAAAATATACACGCTTCGGAATCATAAAGCCCTTATTCCAAAGCACCGGGGATCGGGATCTCAGGAAGCCTTACCGGATGCCGGATTTGGGTTGCCTGCAACGGGTGGGCCGATCACCAGGCGGTCGGGGACGTCGTTTCGCTGGGGCTCAGGGTTGACCAGAGGACCCGTCAGCGGAAGATCGAAGGCGGTGACGAACGGTGCAATCACAGAGAAGAAGAATTCCTGTTGCAGCTCGAAAAAATCCGGCTCGAACTCTCCGTGCTTGTCCAGATGTCCACGGATGTCGAGATAAAACGTTCGGGGCCAGTTGGGGAATCGCTCCTGCGACTCCTTCAATAAGCCGAACAGGTCACCGACCGCTTTTTCGAAGTCATCCGACGACTCGACGACGTGATACAGCGATACCGTGTTGTCGAAGTTCATCCAAACACCCGGGGTATCGGGTTTCTGATAGGCCGGTATAAGGGGAGGCTCATTCATCGATCGTCCGGATAGCTCAGGTTAAAGGCGCGGATCATACGTCCCACCACCCGTGAGGATTCTGACCGGCAGAGTTCTGCAGGCTTATGCTCCAATTTTTTTAGTGATTTTCCGGGATGCTCAAGGTTACCGGTGTTAGTTTTAACTGTCGCACTTTTTCATTTCCGACGAGAATACCATGATCGATCGATACACGCGGCCTGAGATGGCCGCACTTTGGAGTGAAGAGCAGCAATATCAGTCGTGGCTCGACGTCGAGCTGGCTGCGTGCGAAGCCTGGGCGGCCATCGGAGCCATTCCGAAGGAGGACGTCGAGCTGTTGTACAAAAATGCATCGTTCGACGTCGATCGCATTCACGAGATCGAGGAATCCACGCGCCACGACGTGGTGGCCTTTACGAGGGCCGTGAGCGAGACACTCGGCGCGGAAAAAAAGTGGGTCCACTACGGCTTGACCTCTTCGGACGTCGTCGACACGGCCCTTTCGTACCGGCTCAAGAAGGCCAACGAGCTGCTGGCCGAGAAGATCGACCACATGCTGTCTGTGCTCGCCGCAAAAGCTCGGGAGCACAAGCGGACGCTCATGATGGGGCGTACGCACGGGATACACGCCGAGCCCACGACCTTCGGGTTGAAGATGGCGCTCTATTATGCGGAGATGGAGCGAAACAAGGCGCGTTTCCAGGCGGCGGCAGAGGACATGCGGGTCGGGAAGCTGTCGGGCGCCGTCGGCACGTTCGCCCACATACCGCCCGAGGTAGAGCGGCTCACGTGTGAGCGCCTGGGGTTGAAGCCGGCGCCCATCTCGACGCAAGTGCTTCAGCGCGACCGGCACGCGTACTACATAGCGACGCTCGCTTTGATCGGGGCCACCCTGGAAAAACTGGCGATCGAGATCCGGGGCCTGCAACGGAGCGAGGTCCGTGAGGTGGAAGAGGCTTTTGGGAAAGGGCAAAAGGGATCTTCCGCGATGCCGCACAAGCGGAATCCGATAGGATCGGAGAACATCACCGGGTGTGCCCGCCTGCTGAGGGGCTACATGGTTACTGCCTACGAAAACGTAGCCCTCTGGCACGAGCGCGACATTTCCCACTCGTCAGCCGAGCGGGTGATTTTCCCCGACGCAACGACCCTCCTGCACTACATGCTTCACCGGATGGCCAGCCTCGTCGAGAACCTGGTGGTCTATCCCGAGAACATGCGGCTGAACATGGAACGGACGTTCGGTCTGTACAACAGCCAGCGGATCCTCCTCAAACTGGTCGACAAGGGTATGAGCAGAGAGGCGGCGTACGACCTCGTTCAACCGCGCGCCATGCAATCGTGGAAAGAACAGCGTAGTTTCAAGGACATTATTCTGGCCGATCCGGAAATAACCCGGCGCCTGAGCCGGGAGGAGATCGAAGACGCCTTGGACGCCGAGTTTCACATGAGGAACGTCGATCTGATTTTTGAGCGTGTCGGACTTGGTTGATTCGTACGGCTTGCTTCGGCGTCCATCAGGTTGCATTAGTGTAACGGAGTTTTGATAGTTGGTTCTTTGTGCCGGGCGCCTGATGCCGGATGGTAATTCTCGTTGACTACGACACCCTGTTTCGGTAGTTTGCCGGACTGAGTACAAAGAAAGTAGTACCTTACGTCGCTGACTCCTCCTCGTCACGTTTTTTGAAGAGCAAACTGTGGTAAACCGGGGAAACCCATGTTAGAAGATTTTTTACCCCTGTTTTTGATGATACTGATGGCGGCCGGTCTGGCGGTTACGTTGCTCAAGGCGTCCGAATGGATAGGCCCCAAGCGTCCTAACCTGTCAAAAACCTCGACTTACGAAAGTGGTATGGATCCAATCGGTACCGCTCGCGAGCGGTACTCGGTGAAGTTCTACCTCGTCGCGATGATTTTTATCATCTTCGACATCGAGGTTGTGTTTCTGTATCCGTGGGCGGTTAGTTTTCGTGACTTCGTCTCGGAGGGAATCGGTCTCGGGGTCACCGGCGTCGTCGCCTTTTTCATTCTCGTTCTGGTAGTCGGGCTGATTTACGACATCAAAAAGGGCGGACTCGAGTTTTACAATTGAGCCCGGCCCAGTCTGGTGGAATTGCCGGGGTTGAACGGAGAGAATGAAACTGCTCATGACGTGACACATACAACGGTCAGCGTGTTACGCCTTGCATTTTCTTACAGAACTGGAGGAGCCTGTCGGCTTGAGATAAATGGGGGATGGTAATTTGAACGAGGGATTCCTGACGACCCGATTGGACGTGGTTGCCAACTGGGCGCGTTCGAACTCTCTGATGCCGATGCCTTTGGGACTTTCGTGTTGCGCTATCGAGATGATGGGCGCGTCGGACCCGAAGTACGACATCGGGCGGTTTGGGAGTGAGGCCATGCGTTTCTCACCCCGCCAGGCCGACCTGATGATTGTGGCCGGCTGGGTAACGTACAAGATGTCGCACGCCATTCGGCGAATCTGGGATCAGATGGGCGATCCGAAGTGGTGCATCGCGATGGGCGTCTGTGCTTCGGCGGGAGGTCCGCACCGTTGTTATGGCGTCGTACAGGGCGTCGACAACTTCTTGCCGGTCGACGTCTACGTACCCGGCTGCCCTCCTCGCCCGGAGATACTCCTCCATGCAATCATGGACATTCAGGAGAAGATCCGGAACACCTATTCAATCAAGCACGACTACGAGACGGGAGAGGTGCGCAGCGTCGCGCCGGTTCCCCGGAACACGCGCATCATCACACCGGAGGGAACGCAGGTGGTCTCTCCCAGCACTCTCTACGATCAGGAATAAACGCCGGAGCACGTTCATGCGAGAAGACCAAAAAAACGCCGAGACCCGAACCGATCCGGCCTTGCATGCACACGAGACGCTGAAGTTTTATTTCACGCCCAAACACGAGCCGCTGCCGAAGGATCGCCCGAATCCGCATGCCAAAGCGACGACCTTCGTGCCCGAGGTGGTGGCGGCGTTACAGGAGCGCTTCGGCGACGACGTGCGCGAAGTCGGGTTGTATGCCAACGAGCACACGGTGCTGTTGACCAAGCAACGGATCGTGGACGTGTGCCGGTTTTTGAAAGAAGAGATGGGCTTTACCTATTTCGTCGATTGCGGCGGGATCGATCGGTTCGTCGACGAAGAGCGATACGAGGTCTTCTACAACCTGGTATCCGTCAAAGACAAAAAACGGATTCGAATCAAGGTCAGGGTAGGGGAGGACGACATGACGGTTCCGTCAGTCACCAGCGTCTACCGTGCGGCGGACTGGAACGAGCGCGAGGCATGGGACATGTTCGGGATCCGGTTCGAAGGCCACCCTGATCTGCGACGGATGTACATGCCGGAGGACTTCGAGTATCACCCCCTCAGAAAAGAGTTTCCGTTGCTTGGAATACCGGGATCGTTGCCGCTGCCTCCACAGACGCCGGAAGGTGAGCTGACGATGGATCCTTTCGCGAGGGCGCACGGATACATCCCTGTTAACAGCTTTCAGGAGCCTCCTTCGAACCGGAAGGGATCGAACGGGGAGGACAAACAGGCTGGTGAGTAGCTCACTCCTGATGATTTAAACCAAACGATAGTTGATAGATATGCCGGTTACGTCCTTCGGTCAGGGAATAACGGGGGGAGCGTACGATTTGGGCGGGGCCTTTACGTTCTGGCCCCGACACAATGAAGCCCTGCTCAAAAGACTTGAGACCAAGGATTCGTGGCTCGAGCGGCATCAATATCCCAAACGTGAAAAGGATGACCCGCTCGAGAATGAAATGGTCCTCAACCTCGGGCCGCAGCACCCTGCCACGCACGGAGTGCTTCGGGTCGTCGTAAAGCTCGACGGTGAGCTGATCGAGAAGGCGGTCGTCGACATCGGGTATCTGCACCGGGGTCTCGAGAAGCTGGCCGAAAGCAAGACGTTCCAGGAGTTCATGCCGTACACCGACCGGATGGACTACCTGTCGCCCTATTCCAACAACGTGGCCTGGTGCCTTGCGGTAGAGAAGCTGGTCGGGATCGAAGTACCTGAACGCGCCCAGTGGATCAGGATGATGATGTGCGAGCTGGCGCGTATCTCGTCTCACCTGATCTGGATGGGGGTGGGCCTGATGGATGCCGGCGCTGTGTCGGTATTCCTGTGGACGTTCCGCGAACGCGAAGAGATCTACGCCATCTTCGACGAGGTAACCGGCGCACGCCTCACGGTTTCACACGCCCGCATCGGTGGAATCGCCAACGACCTCACCCCGACCGCCTTCGCACGGATCAAGAACTTTGCGGATCGATTCCCGGAACAGCTTCGCGGATGGGAGAAATTCCTCAACCGCAACCGGATCTGGATTGACCGTAACGAAGGTATCGGGGCGATAACCGCGGAGGAAGCCCTGGAGCTTGGCTTGACGGGACCGAACATTCGGGCGTGCGGCATCGAGTACGACATCCGCCACTTCGAGCCTTATCTGAAGTACGACGAGGTTGATTTTATTATCCCTCTTCGAACCGAAGGTGACGCGCTGGCCCGGTACTTCGTGCGTCTGGAAGAGATGAGTGAGAGCATCAAAATCGTTCGTCAGTGTCTGGAACGGCTCGAGCACATGCCGGGCCCGATCAGGACGGACGACAGCCGCCTGGCGTATCCCTCCAAGGAGGAAGTCTATTATTCGATGGAGAGTATGATTCACGACTTCCTGCTGACGGACGTGGGGGTTGCGCCTCCGAAAGGTGCGCATAGCTACCACGCCATCGAGGCACCGAAGGGTGAGCTGGGCTTCTACATGATCTCCGACGGCACCGGTCGGCCGTGGCGCGTACGGATCAAGGCGCCCAGCTTCTCCAACCTTCAGGGATTGGAGGACATGATGGAAGGCTCTCTCGTTGCCGACACCGTCATCATGATCGGGTCGATCGATCCGGTAATGGGTGAATCTGACAAATAATCGGCTTTTGTAATATGGCAGATTTCGTAGATAATCCGGTTGCTCCATTACCCGACCCGGAAGCCAGGCAATATTTCGACGAGAAGGACCTGGTCTTTACGGATGAGGAAAAGGCGCTGTTGGAGCGGTTCAAACGTCAGTACCCGACGCCGGAAGGCGCCGTCATGAAAGGGCTGTGGCTCGCCCAGGAAAAATTCGGATTTCTTCCCCCTGAGGTCATTCGGCTGGTTGCGGATACCCTCGGCATGTCGTACACCCAGGCGTATGGTGTAGCGACTTTTTACTCGCAGTATTACAAGGAAAAACCGGGTAAATACGTCCTCGACGTTTGCACCTGCTTCTCGTGCCAGGTTTGCGGCGGGTACGACATTCTCCACTACCTGGAAGACAAGCTGGGCATTCACAAGGGTGAGACCACGGACGACGGCCTCTTTACGCTTCAGGAAGTCGAGTGCCTCGGCGCTTGCGGCTCCGCTCCGGTGATGCAGGTGACCAACGGCCCATACGTGCACAATCTGACGAAGGAGAAGGTCGACCGGCTCATCGAGGATCTCCGGCAGGGAAAAATGCCCGAGTTTACGTCGATCACGTTACCGCAGGATGAGAAGGAGCTGGGAGGGAACCGCCGTAGCGACGTCTCAAAAGCGGAGACCTACGTGACGCCTCCGGTTGCGGAAACGATTCGTTGACTCCGGTATCGTGCGGCGCCTTCCCGGACGGATAATTTGACCGGCGAGTCGAAGTAAGAATTCTTAGACGCAAGTTTACTATATGGAAGCACAGACCGGCGTATCGAAAGCAGGCGACTGGCGCAATTATGAACGCGTCCTGTTGCCACCCATACGAGACCTGCACCGGCTGGAGGTTTACGAGCAGCACGGCGGGTACGAGATGCTTCGCGAGGTGCTGACCAGCGGGGACTGGACGCCTACAAAGGTGACGGATACCGTAAAGGCCAGTGGGCTCAGGGGCCGGGGTGGAGCCGGCTTCGTGACCGGCATGAAATGGAGCTTCATGCCCCCGGTCGATCCCAACAAGCCCCGCTACCTGTGCTGCAACGGCGACGAGAGCGAGCCCGGTACGTTCAAGGACCGGCAGCTCATGGAGTACAACCCGCACCTCGTCTTCGAGGGCATCCTGCTCGCGGCGTACGCCATGTCCATCACGACATCGTACCTCTACATCAGAGGTGAGTATCGGGACTGGATCATTCACATGGAGCGGGAGCTCGCAAAGCTCTACGAGAAAGGGTACGTCGGGAAAAACATCATGGGGACGGATTTCTCGACGGAGATCGTAATCCATAAGGGTGCGGGCGCGTACATCTGCGGTGAGGAGTCCAGCCTGATGGAGTCGGTCGAAGGGAAACGCGGCTACCCACGAATCAAGCCTCCTTTTCCCGCGCAGAAAGGCCTCTGGGGATGCCCGACCACGATCAATAACGTGGAGACCCTTGCCTGCGTCCCGGTCATTCTGCGGAAGGGCGCTGAGTGGTATGCCAGCATCGGCGCCGTGAAACACCCGGGGCCGGTGCTCTACGGGATCTCTGGTCACGTCAACAAACCGGGCGTGTCGGAATACCCCACGGGTATGCTGATTACCGATCTGATCTATGAAGTGGCGGGCGGCATACGTAACGGCAAAAAGCTGAAGGCCGTGGTGCCGGGCGGAAGCTCAACTCCGGTATTACGGGCGGATCAGATCGAGGGCGTCACAATGGACGCCGAGTCGCTACGCGAAGCCGGTTCGATGATGGGTACGGCCGGGATGCTGGTGTTGGATGAAGATACCGACATGGTGTCGTTCCTCCGGCGCATCACGCACTTTTACGCCCACGAGAGCTGCGGCCAGTGCACCCCGTGCCGTGAAGGCACCGGATGGCTCGAAAACATCGTGACCCGGATCGAGCGCGGTGAAGGGCGCCTTCGCGATCTGGACCTGCTCGTCGACCTGTGCACGCAGATGGAAGGCCGAACGATCTGTGCCCTCGCCGATGCTGCGGCCTGGCCAGTTCGCTATACGATCCAGCGGTTCCGCGAAGAATTCGAGGCGCGCTGTAAGCCGGACATCTTTGCAACGGGCGAAATCGGACGGCCACAGGCGGTTCCCGCCGCATAAACCCGGCTCCCGCACCTGATTGAGCACTTATCGAAAGGTTTTACCCATGCCTACGGTTACAATAGACGGCCAGGTTTACACGTTTGAAGGAACGCCGAAGCTCCTTCAGTTTTGCCTGGATCACGGTATCGAGATATCACACTTCTGCTATCATCCCGCCCTGTCGATCCCGGCCAACTGCAGACAGTGTCTCGTAGACGTCGGCACGCCGGTGATCGACCGCGAGACGAAGAAACCGAAGCTGGACGAAAACGGGAATCCGATTATCCAGTTCTTCCCGAAGCTCATGACGAGCTGTTCGGTGGACATTACGGACGGGATGGTGGTCAGAACGGACCGGACCAGTGAGCTCGTCGACCGGTCGCATCGGGATAACCTGGAGTTTTTGCTGATCAACCATCCGCTCGACTGCCCGATCTGTGACCAGGCCGGACATTGCCCGCTACAGATCCAGTCGTTCAAGTACGGCCCTTCCGGCTCGCGGTTTGAATTCCGGAAGGTTCACAAGCCGAAGCGAGTGCAGCTCGGCCCCAACGTCATGCTCGACGCCGAGCGTTGCATCAACTGCACCCGCTGTACCCGATTTACGTCCGAGATCTCGAAAAGCAACCAGCTCACGATCATCGGGCGCGGCGTTCGAAACTATCCGTTGACGCCTCCCGGCGTGGTATTCGACGATCCGTACTCGATGAACGTGATCGACATTTGCCCGGTCGGCGCGTTGACCTCGGTCGATTTCCGCTTCCAGGCGCGCGTATGGGAAGTCAGCCAGACGCCATCGATCACGGTGACGAACGCCAAGGGATCGAACTGTGTGTACTGGGTGCGGGATAACCGGGTGGTGAACATCGTAGCCCGTCAGAACCCGGCAGTCAACGAATACTGGCTGCCAGACGAGGACAGGCTGGCGTACCCGATGTTCAACGACAACCGGCCTCAAGGTCCAACCGTGCTCGATGGGGGGCAGCAGACAGGCACAAAATGGGAAGACGCGTTCGACCGAGCCGCCTCGCTGCTCAAGTCGGTCGACGGCAAGCAGATGCTTTTCATTGGCTCGGCCTACGCGACCGTCGAGGACAATTACCTGCTCACCCGGCTGGCCGAGAGCCTGGGGGCGGATGCGCCGGTTTACATTCCTCACCTCGTGCCCGGGGCGGGCGACGGATGGCTCATCACCGACGACAAGACACCCAATGCGAACGGCTGCCAGCGCCTCGGCATCAAGCCGGTTGACGAGGCCGTGGTGCGTGCGAAGCTGACCGGCGGGCAAATCAAGCTGGTTTACGTCCTCGAGGACGATCCGGTAGGCTCGGGGCTCTTCACGGCAGACGAGCTTGCCGACATTCCCGTCATTCTGCATCATTATCACACGACCAACAAGACGCTCGAAGTGGCCGACGTGGCGCTGCCGGCGGCCATGGTCGTTGAAACGGTAGGGACCTACGTAAACGAGGACGGGCACGCCCAGCGCGTACGGCCCTGCAAGGAGATCAGCGGCATCAATCGGACGCTGGTCATGGAAATGGGCAAGAGCCGTCAGGATCGTCACGGAACGCCGTTCGATCGGTGGTACAACGAGAGCCACAAGGTGAACTGCCGGCCGAGCTGGGACATCCTGCCCGCCATCGCAGACAGGTTGGGGCACAAAATGGCCTACACCGGCCCGAAACAGATCATGCAGGAGGTCGCCAGTACGAACTCTGCCTTCGAAGGGGCGACCTACGAGGCCATGGGCTTGCTGGGGGTTCGGCTTACTGAAGTGGCTGAGCCGGCCTGAACCAGGCCGAGCACGTGCAGACGCGCACGACCTGGTTTACCGGAAAACGTGCGAGCGCTTGACTATTGGCCGTTACTCGGGCAGCTTCACGGTCGTTACGTCGACCGTTAGATTCTCGAGCAGGTCCGCTATCTCATCGCTTTTTTCCTCCTGGTAACGGCCCCCGAGGTGTTTCGCAAAGAACGCCTCGATTGCGGCGGCCATCGCCAGCCGGTTTTCACGCCGCGCGAAGCCGTGTCCCTCGTCCGGTGCGACGAGGTATTCCACGTCCACGCCGTTATCGCGGGCGGCTACGACGATCTGGTCACTTTCTGCCTGTTTGACCCGCGGGTCGTTAGCCCCCTGAACGACGAGTAAGGGCGCCCTGATTTTATGAGCCGAGTAAAATGGTGACTGTCGTTTGAGACGCTCGGCGTCCTCCGGGTCGTCCGGGTTGCCCACGCGGACGTTGAACGTGTGCTTGACGGACGCCCAGTAGGGTGGGATCGTGTTCAGGAGCGTGATCAGATTTGACGGCCCGACGATCGATACCCCGGCTGCATACAGATCAGGCGTGAAGGTCAGGCCGGCGAGTGTGGCGTAGCCGCCGTAGGATCCCCCCATGATCCCGATACGTTCCGGGTCTGCGATTCCCTGCTCGATGAGGTACTGGACGCCGTCCGTGATGTCGTCTTGCATGGATCCTCCCCATTCCCCGTTCCCCAGGTTTAGGAATCGTTTACCATATCCGGTTGAAGCGCGGAAGTTTGGCTGAAGGACGGCGTACCCCCGGTTGGCAAGGAACTGGGCAAAACTATCGTATCTCCAGGTATCACGGGCCCATGGGCCGCCGTGTGGAAGCACGACCAGCGGCAGGTTTTGCGGCGGTACGCCCCGCGGGAGTGTGAGGTAGGCGGGGATTTCAAGACCGTCCCGTGCTTTGTACCGAATGGGTTTGCTCTCGGCGAGGTGCTCAATGGGAAGGTCCGGGCGCGACCGATAGAGCGAGGTCACCTCGCCGGTTTTTCTATTGTACAGGTAGGTCGAGCCGGGGTCGACGTCTCGCGTGACGGCTATGATGTGCAGGTTGTCGTCCTCGGTGGACGATGTAAAATAGATTTCACCTTCAGGCAGCTTTTGTTTCAGAAGCTCCAGGTCACGCCGGAAGGTTTCGTCTTTTGGGTAAATGCGCATGCGGTCACCCACGTAAATGGTGGCGACCAGCTCTTCGGTAGCGTCCGAAAATGCTGCATCTCCAAAGTCGACCTGCCCTTCAGGATCCTCCTCAACGATCTCCTCAGAGCCTGTGGCCGGGTCAAACAGAATCAGACGGGTAAGGTCGACGTCGTCCCCCTTGTTCGTGACCATGTAGACCCGCTGGTTGTCTTTGTGGAATCGCATCGCGTAGCAGGTTTCCTCTACGGTGCACGTATAGACTGGCACCAGCTTTTCCCCGTCAACGCGAAGGATTTCGGTCGAGCCGTCCTCCTTCACACGTTCCGCCAGGCGGAGGTTGCCTTCGAGATCGAACGTCCAGCCGGCTATTTCGTCGTCATTCTGCCGGACCAGCCGTCGTTCCCCCGTTTCCAGATTTACGCGATAGACGTCGTGGTACCGTGGGTCGCGATCGTTCAGGCCGACGATGATCTCTTTCGGCGTGTTTTCCGGTACGGAATAAATGAACGCCCGCGTATTTTCGAGGTCGGTTACGTTTCTCGCCGCGGGCACTCCCGTTTGAGCCACTGCGGGACCGGCAGGATCCACCACGTAGACGTGGAAGTTTTCGTCGCCGCCTTTGTCCTGGACGTATAGGACGTACCGTCCGTCCTCGCTCCAGAAATATCCCCTGACCGGTCTCGTCGTGTCGGCCGTAATCGGTTTTGCAGCGTCGAAGGGCTCGTCCACACCCTTAACCCAGATGTTCATCACGCCGCGATACGGCTTGATGAACGAGATAAAGTGTCCGTCCGGAGAGATCTGTGCGCCCGTTATCTGAGGATCACCAAAGAAGAGGTCTCGATCGATCAGCGGCGGCAATTGCGCGGATACGATATTGCCGGACGAAAGCAGTATCAGCATCCAGATTGATGCGATGAGGTGTTTCATGGTAGCTCCGATTATTTGGGTCAGCAGAAAATTGGGCGCGTCAGAGTAATGTTAAGAATTTATAAATATGTTTCTTCCGTGTAAAGCCTACCTGTAAAATGGTGAGGACGCGCGCGACTGTAACGCAATCAACCTTTTACTTGCGAAATCGGGCACGAGCCCGTACTTTCGAACGACTTGAGACAGACCAGCGGGGCTGCTTCATCCCCGTTCCTACCCGGGGATTTTTGAAGGGAGTAGCAAGGAAAACAATCGTTTCCATTTATGGATTTGCCGATTTACCTGACGGCGATTATCGCCTTCATCATCATCAACGCTTTTCTCGTATCCGCGGCCGTGCTCGTTTACGCGGAGCGGAAGATTGCGGGGTTCATCCAGAACAGGCCCGGTCCAAACCGCGTGGGACCCGGTGGATTTTTACAGCCGTTTGCCGACGTTGCGAAGCTCATTTTGAAGGAGGACGTTCGTCCGAAGGCCGCGTCATCATTCGTGCACTCGCTGGCCCCGGTTATCATGGTGACGGTCTCGATGACCACCGCGGCCGTCATCCCCTTCGCGCGCGGGTTCGTGATTGCCGACATCAGCGTAAGCGTACTGGTCGTCCTGGCGATCACCTCGATAGGGGTTTACGGCGTCACGCTGGCGGGGTGGAGCTCCAATAGCAAGTACTCGTTGCTTGGCGGCCTTCGGTCATCGGCGCAGATGATATCGTACGAGCTGTCGATGGGCCTGGCGGTCGTCTCGGTCGTGCTGATCAGTGGTTCCCTTCGTCTGGTCGACATAGTCGAACACCAGAGCGCGGGGTGGGCGATTCTTGGCTGGAACGTGTTCCGCAACCCGATCGGATTCATCATTTTCGTCGTGACGGCGTTTGCCGAGACGAACCGGGCGCCATTCGATTTGCCCGAAGCCGAGCAGGAGCTGGTCGGTGGGTATCACACGGAGTACAGCGGGATGAAGTTCGGCATGTTCTTCCTGGCTGAATACGTCAATTTCTTCGTCGCCTCCTTCATCATCTCGACGCTGTTCATGGGGGGCTACCTGATCCCGTTCGAGCCGCTGTTTTCCGGCTGGTTCTATGCTAACGATCTTGGCTGGCTGTTGGGTATCCTTCAGTTTCTCACCCTGATGCTCAAGGTCAGCTTCTTCGCATTCCTGTTCATCTGGGTCCGGTGGACGCTGCCTCGTTTCAAGTACAATCAGCTCATGACGATTGGCTGGAAGTACTTGCTGCCGATCGCCATTGCCAACGTGCTGGTCATCGCAGTCATTGTGGCGATCGTTCAGGCTTACCTCTGATCACGGGCTGTGAAGCAGGTTTCCAGAGATTATGGCCATCCTTGCGCCTTCCATTCTTTCGGCTGACTTTTCGCGTCTTGGTGCTCACGTCCGCGAAGCCCTCGACGCGGGTGCGGAATGGTTGCACGTCGACGTGATGGACGGTCTTTTCGTACCGAACATCTCCGTCGGTCCCCTGATTGTGGAGGCTTTGCGGCCGATCAGGGATGAGACCGGTGCTTTGCTCGACGTGCATTTGATGATCGAGCAGCCCGAGCGGTACGTCGAAGCCTTCGCCAGGGCTGGCGCAGAGGTCATCACCGTACACGTAGAGGCCAGCCGTCACCTGCACCGGACGATTCAACAAATCAAGGAGTTAGGGGTGATGGCCGGGGTGACGCTCAACCCGGCCACCTCACTCGCTACCCTGGAGGAAATACTACCCGACGTTGACCTCGTCCTGGTCATGTCGGTGAATCCCGGCTTTGGAGGGCAGGACTTCATTCCGCAGTCGCTGGACAAGATCAGGAGGTTACGGCGGATGCTCGACGAGATCCGTTCGGGAGCCTACCTGGAAGTTGACGGCGGCATCAAGGCGTCCAACGTGGCCGAGGTCGTTCGGGCGGGCGCAGACGTGATTGTTGCAGGGAGCGCCATTTTTGCGGGAGAAGGGACGGTTGCGGAAAACGTGGCAGCCTTCCGGCAGGCGCTCACGATGACGGCGTAAGCCCCGTTTATTGGCCGCCTGGCGTATATTCAATTCTCCCCCCTTATCCCTTCGCATGATTCCGGGAAGGCCTTGAAGGTAAGCGTCGTATTACCCGTCCCTCTGGACAATTCCTTTACGTACCTGGTCCCCGCTGAGCTCGAAGAAGAGGCGAGGGTGGGGTGCCGCGTACTGGTTCCCTTCGGGAAGCGGAGACTGACCGGGCTCATCGTGGGGTACGTCGAAGGCGAGGACGAACCGTACGACTTGAAGCCGATCCACGACGTGCTCGACGAGGTGCCTTCGCTTACGCCGGAGATGCTTCGCCTGACCCGCTGGATCTCGGACTATTACCTCTGCGGGTGGGGGGAGGCGGTGAGGGCAGCCCTGCCGCCGGGGATGGAGATCGAGAGCCGGCACGTGATCGAACGAACCGAAACCCCCGCGCCTGCGGCCTGGATGAATCACAAGGTTGCCGGACAGGTTTTGCGATACCTCGACGCCCATCCGGAGACGACGCTGAGCGCGGTCAGGAAGCAGGTTCGCCGCGTCTCGCTGCCATTGCTCAGACGTCTCGAGCGGGACGGGCTCATATCCATGCGGCTCGAGCTCAGCAGGACGAAGGTGCGTATCCGCCTGGAAAAGCACGTCCACCTGGCGCCCGCATTTCGGGAGCCGGGCGCCGTCGATAGTCTGTTAGCGCAGCTCAGGGGCAAAAAGCAGGTTGCCCTCATCGAGACGCTCGTTGCTTTCGAGAAAAGAGGCGACCCTGAGCCGCCGCAAGCCGTCGTGTTATCCCATGCGGGCGCCTCTACGGCGACGCTGAACAGCCTCGTGGATCGAGGGATCGTCGAGGTTGTCGAACGTGAAGTAGTCCGCGCCCCACTGGACCTGAAGGCTCGTCGGACCGGCCCTGCCGAGGCACACGAAATGCATCGGGCGCAAAGGAAGGCACTCGACGCCATTTCCAAAGCAATCGATCAGGAACGGTTCGAGACGTTTCTGCTCCACGGCGTCACTGGTAGCGGTAAGACTGAGGTGTACATCGCCGCGCTGAAGCAGGTGCTTTCGAAGGGAAAGACCGGGATCATTCTCGTTCCGGAGATCTCCCTCACCCCTCAAACGGTTCGTCGTTTCCGGGCCCACTTCGGCGAAAAGATCGCGGTGCTTCACTCACGAATGAGCCTGGGCGAGCGGTTTGACGTCTGGCGGCTCCTTCGAAACGGCTTCTTTTCGGTCGTGATCGGCCCCCGATCGGCCGTGCTCGCTCCGCTGGAGAACGTGGGGCTGATCGTGGTGGACGAAGAACACGAGAGCTCGTACAAACAGTTCGACCCTGCACCCCGATACCACGCCCGCGACGTTGCCATCATGCGGGCATCGATGAACGGGGCGGTGTGTGTGCTGGGCTCGGCGACGCCCAGCATGGAAACGTACCAGAACGCCCGCTCGGGTAAGTACACGCTGCTCGAGATGCACGAGCGCGTCCCGGTCCCCGGCTACGATGCGGCGCCCTTACCGGACGTACGGGTAGTCGACCTGGCGCTGGAACACCGAAAGCACCAGCTTGAAGGCGCAGTGTCGGAACCTTTGCGCGCAGCCATCGAAGCGCGTATCGAACGCAAGGAGCAGGTCATTCTGCTTCAGAACCGGCGTGGATATGCCCCCGTGATCGAGTGCCGCGCGTGTGGGTGGTCGCCTTACTGCCGAGATTGTTCGGTTACCCTTACGTACCACAAGGCCAAGCGACACCTCCGTTGCCACTATTGCGGCATCACCAGACGCCTGCCGCGTGCGTGCCCGAAGTGCGGCGAGGTGGAGATCGAGATGCTCGGGGTAGGGACGCAGCGCGTCGAGGAGGAGCTGCGTGCGCTGTTTCCCGAGGCGCGGATTCTTCGGATGGACCTCGACACAACCGGCCGAAAAGATGCGCACCACAAGCTTCTCGATCAATTTGGCCGCGGGGATGCCGACATCCTGCTTGGGACGCAGATGGTCGCCAAGGGGCTCGATTTCGGGCGCGTCACCCTCGTCGGGATCATCAATGCCGACGCCGGCATGTTGCTCCCGGACTTTCGGTCGGAGGAGCGGACGTTTCAGCTACTCACCCAGGTGTCCGGGCGTGCAGGCAGGGCCGGTCTTCGGGGAGAGGTCATTCTGCAAACCCGCCGCCCACGGCATTCGGTCATTCGGTTTGCTGCAATGCACGATTACCGGGGTTTCATCGAGGCAGGGCTCGCCGAACGTGAACAGTTTGGCTATCCACCGTTCGGTAGAGTGGTAAGCGTGGAGTTCAGGGGGTATAACCGCGAAACGGTCGAGAAGCTCGCGGGGGGATGGACGGAGCTATTCCAGGAAAAGGCTGCCGGCTTGCCCGTTCAAACGCTCGGCCCAGAGCCGGCTTTCGTGAGCCGCGTCAAAAGAATGTACCGTTATCACACCATTTTGAAGGCAGCACGTGACCTACGCCCTGCCGTTCTGCACCATGTAATCCGCCTTACGCAGGAAGCGTTCGGTACGGTCCCCTCAGGTTGCCGGGTGGCGATCGACGTGGACGCCGTGGGGCTGCTGTAGCGTGATGACGGGAATGGCGTTTCGTTTGATCTTCAAAATGTGGCGGAACCGCAGGCGTCTCGTAAGGTTCACAATGGCCTGAGGGCAAGTCCCGTGCGGCCAGCTCCCTCTGAATCCCGTCAGGACCGGAAGGTAGCAGCGGTAGGAGGTCGTAGCGGCGCGACACGGGTAGCTTGCCCTCTTTTTTTGCTCATTCGAGCCGAAATCCATTGAATACCCATAATTGAATCCGGAACGGCGGATGATACCGGGCGTTTCCGGCGTATGACCGTTTTTACCACATGTGAGCATACGGTGAGTGGATAGGGGTTTTGATCCGGTTGTTTTAGGTGACCTGCTGTCTTCTCGCGATGCTTTCACCCAGAATCACCGCACCCACTTCGAACAGCACGACCTATGTACGACATCCTTCTGGCGGCTCCTCCTGGTGAGGGTGCCAGCCCGCTGATTACCTTCATGCCACTGATTCTCATATTTGTGGTATTCTACTTCTTCATCATACGCCCTCAGAAGAAAAAAGAGGATCAGCGACGGGCGATGATAAATGCGGTCAAAAAGGGGGATAAAATCGTCACCATCGGCGGTGTGCACGGTACGGTGACACAGGTTGATGAGACGAGCGTGCTGGCTCAAGTCGATACGAATACGAAGCTGCGTATCGACAAAAATGCGATAGCAAGTGTCTCGTCGTAACCGCCCCGATAGCCGGAGCGTAGTAGAGCAGAACACATGCGTCTCCACCGGGTTGTATCGGAAATACCGCCCGAAATAATTGCAATAAATGAGTATGAGTAGCGGAGGTAGGTGTATGGCCCGAGAGCCTCAGTTTGACCGGATCGAGGACGCTATTGAGGAGATCCGCCGTGGGCGACTCGTCATCGTAGTGGACGATGAAGATCGGGAAAACGAGGGCGATTTTATCGGAGCCGCGGAGCTGGTTACGCCGGAGCTCGTCAACTTCATGGCGACGTACGGGCGCGGTTTGATTTGCGTGCCGCTTACGCCGGAGAGGGCCGCCGAGCTCGAGCTCGACCTGATGGTTCGGGACAATACGGCGCTCTTTAACACGCCCTTTACGGTCTCGGTCGATTATCGGATCGGCACCACGACGGGTATTTCGGCGAGCGACCGGGCGAAAACGATCCGGGCGCTGGCAGACCCGAAGGCTAAGCCATCTGATTTCGCCCGTCCCGGCCACGTCTTCCCGCTCAAAGCCCAGCAGGGTGGCGTCTTGCGTCGAGCAGGGCATACCGAAGCCACGGTCGATCTGGCAAAGCTGGCCGGGCTCTCGCCTGCCGGTGTGCTCGTTGAGATCATGAGCCCCGACGGGACGATGGCCCGCGTACCGGAGCTGATGGAAATTGCCCGTCAGTTCGACCTCCGCATCATTACGATAAAGGACCTGATCGCCTATCGCATGGCCACGGAGCAGCTCGTCAGGCGTGTCGTGGACGTGCACCTGCCCACCAAGTACGGCGAGTTTCAACTGGCCGCGTACGAGGAGCGCCTGACGGGAGAAGTCCATCTGGCCCTGATCAAGGGTACGTGGACCGAGGACGAGCCGGTGCTCGTCCGTGTGCATTCTCAGTGCCTGACGGGCGACATTTTTGGCTCGATGCGGTGTGACTGCGGCGACCAGCTTGCCATGGCCATGATGCAGGTAGAGCAGGAGGGCAAAGGGGTCGTGCTCTACATGAAGCAGGAAGGCCGCGGCATCGGTCTGCTGAATAAGCTAAAGGCGTACAAACTCCAGGAAGAAGGGCTGGATACGGTGGAAGCCAACGAGGCGCTCGGTTTCGACATGGACCACCGCGATTACGGCATCGGCTGCCAGATCCTGCGCGACCTCGGCATCCGGAAGCTCCGCCTGATGACGAACAATCCGACGAAACGGATAGGACTCGCCGGCTATGGCCTCGAGATCGTCGAGCGCGTTCCGATAGAGGCGCCGCCCAATCACATTAACGAGCATTACCTGAGGACCAAGCGCGACCGGATGGGCCACTTGATTCTGGCCGACCTCGGAGAGCACGACGAGCAGGTACTCGGCAGCCTCTTCTGACCCACCCTTCACTGAAACCACTTTTAGACAATAATGACGAAGCCTCCGAACGAGCAGTTGTTCGGAGGCTTCGCTTTTCTATATGGTTCCGGTGGCCGGTCTAGTACCTCTGGGTGACCGCCTTCATCTTGAGCGCCGACAGCCAGCGCGTAATGTCGATCTCCTTCGGGCAAGCCTGGACGCAGTTGAAGATGGTGTAGCATTTCCAGACGCCTTCCCTCGAGTCCACAACCTGGAGGCGCTCCTCGGTACCCTTGTCGCGGGAGTCAAAGACGTAGCGGTAGGCCTTCAACAGGGCGGCAGGGCCGAGGTAAGTCGGGTCCGCCCAGGTGCTCGGGCAGCTAAAGGTGCAGGCGCCGCACAGGATGCACTTCGTTGCATCCTCGATCAGCTCGTGGTCGTGTGCGCTCTGGAGACGCTCGTGCTCGGGCGGTGGCGTGTCGTTGATGAGCCACGGCATTACGGCGCGGTATTTCTCGAAGAAGGCCGTCTGATCGATGACCAGGTCTTTGATGACGACCCCCGTTGGAAGCGGGGCAAACGTGATGGTATCCCCGTCTTTCTTTGCGAGATCCTGGACGAGGACCGAGCAGGCGAGCTTGTTTTCGCCGTTGATCTGCATCGCGTCCGAACCACAGACCCCGTGTGCGCAGCTCTTCCGGAACGTGAGGGTTCCGTCGATGTGCCACTTGATGTACATCAAGAGTGCGAGGGCACTATCCATCGGTTCTGCAGGCACCTCGTAGGTTTCCCAGTGCGGCGCCTCGTCCGTTTCCGGGTTGAATCGTTTGATCTTAACGTTAATCTTCATCGATATCTTAGCGTTACTGGCCTTTTCTTCGGTCGGTAAGTGTCTGGATTCAAGGCCGGAGCCAGACCAGAAAGAACCCGAGCCACGCGAGCCCGCTACCGACAATCAAAGTGACCGCAAAAGCGGTAAACAACCTGGCGCCGATGCGCTCTTCCTTCCGCTGGCGCCAGGCGCGGTAGACCCCGTCGATGCTGATCAGCGTGATCACAATGGCAATCAGAAGCAGCCGGTCGGGGGTCCAAAACATGTCAAAGGGCGATGATGAACTTCCTTTTCACTAAACCCGGGGAGCCCGTTTGCGTGAATCGCCGGTTCACGCACCGGTCCGCCGGGATCAATACTTCCGTTCTTTCGGCTGGAATCGGGTGATCACGACGTCCTTGTACGCGAACTCATAGTTGCCCTCGCAGTCGCTGTAAATCAGCGTATGCTTGAGCCAGTTCTTGTCGTCGCGTTGTTTGAAGTCGTCCCGCGAGTGAGCGCCGCGGCTTTCCGTGCGATTGAGTGCTGAAGCCGCGATGGCCTCCGAGTAGTTGACCATTCCCTCCAGCTCGTACGCGTCGGTGATCTCTGTATTGAACTTCTTTCCCTTGTCCTGGATGACGACGTTTCGCGCCCGGCGCCGAAGCTCCGGGATCGCAGCGAGTGCCTTGTTGAGCGTGTCGGCATTCCGGAAAACCGAGACGTTGTCCATCATCATGGACTGGAGGTCTGACCGCACCTTGACGATCGGCTCGCCCTGCGTGCGGGACAGGATGGCTTCGAGTGCCTCACGGCTGTATTTCTCGGGGTTGTCCGGGAGGGGCCGCTTTTTGGCGGTGCCGTTGCGGACTTCCTCCGCCATGGCCATCCCGGACCGGCGGCCGAAGACCACCAGGTCGACGAGTGAGTTCGTGCCGAGGCGGTTGGCGCCGTGAACCGACACACAGGCGCATTCACCGATAGCGTAAAGGCCTGGAACGACGGTTCCGCGTGCCCCACGCTCCACGCGGCCATCGGCGTCCGTGGGGATACCGCCCATGGCGTAGTGAGCGGTGGGTGCAATCGGGATCGGGTCCTTGAGCGGATCGATTCCCATGTACGTGCGAGAGAACGTCGCGATCTCCGGCAGCTTTTTCTCGATGACTTCCGCGCTAACGTGCGTAAGGTCGAGGTGGACGTAGTCCTTACCGTTGATGCCGCGTCCTTCAGCGATCTCTTTGTAGATGCACTGCGAGATCAGGTCACGCGGGGCGAGGTCCTTAACAGTGGGGGCATACCGCTCCATGAAGCGCTCGCCGTCCTTGTTGCGCAGGATGCCGCCTTCCCCACGAGCGCCCTCTGTGATCAGGATGCCGAGGCGGTACAGACCGGTTGGGTGGAACTGCACGAACTCCATGTCCTCGAGCGGCAATCCACGCCGGAGCACGATTGCCATACCGTCGCCTGTGCCGGCGTGAGCGTTCGACGTTGTTTTATAGGCCCGTCCGTACCCGCCCGTGGCGAAGTTGACGATCTTGGCGTGGAAGGTGTGGATCTCGCCCGTGAGGATTTCATAGGCGACCACGCCGCACGCTTCCCCATCCGGCGTCATGATCAGGTCGAGGACCTGAAATTCGTCGTAGAAACGGACGTTTTGCTTGACGCACTGCTCGTAAAGCGTGTGGAGGATCGTATGGCCGGTACGGTCGGCGGCGTGGCAGGCCCGCTTGACCGGCGCCTCACCGAAGTTGCGGGTGTGCCCACCGAAACGGCGCTGCGAGATCTTGCCGTCTTTGTTCCGGCTGAACGGTACGCCGTAGTGCTCGAGCTCGATGATGGTGCGGGGGGCGTCCTGGCACATGATTTCGATGGCGTCCTGGTCGCCCAGGTAGTCACTACCTTTGACGGTATCGAATGCGTGCCAGAGCCAGTGATCTTCCTCTTCGTTACCTAAAGCGGCTCCGATACCCCCTTGAGCCGCACCGGTGTGTGAACGGAGCGGGTGGAGTTTGGACACAACGGCAACGTCGGCGCCGCCTTCTTTGGCGTACAGGGCGGCCATCAAACCGGCGCCGCCTGCACCGACGATCACGATGTCATGGGAGAAAATCATGGATCTCTATTCTTTTCAATATCCGGCGCTGACTATTGGCCGGAGGGTGTCTGTCACTGTGCCCGCCCGAAGGCAGACGTTCTTTTTTGTGTCCTGGTTCGTACTGACCCTACGCGCCATATCCCACGCCCGCGGTAATCACGGAGTACAGGCCGACTATCAGCAAAACGAGCGCAAGCGTCCAGGATAACGCCAGTACGGTCACGCGGGCGAAGTCATTCCGAATGTAATCGCCAAGGACGTTGTTCAGCCCGTAGAATCCGTGGTGCAGCGCAAAGACCAGGAAGAGGATGTTGAATCCCTTCCAGAGTACGGCGTAAACCGGGTCGGCGAGACGCTGCATGACCACGTCGTACGCCGTGACCTCGCCCACCGCGACGCCGCGCGCCTGTACAGCCTGCTGTGCGGCTTCCGGATAGACAGGGCTTGCGCCATGCTCGACGACCGCCGCGGTCACGGTGGCGGTCTGGGCGTCGTAGTGCTGCACCCAGAAGTGGGTGATCAGCAGGAAAATGAGGAAGGTGCCTGTAATGCGGTGCAGAAACCAGTTGAACGCATTGGAACGGGCATTCTTGCCGTATGGATTAGCCATATCCGTAATCGTCAGGTATTCAAACAATTAAGAGTAGTACGCAATGAGCGCGTAGATCGAAGGGTAGCCGCCAATCAGAATGATGAGGACGGCCACGATGCCCAATGTCCAGAACACCTTTTTATGGTGAGGGCTCCACCCCAGGAAGTCGATCAGCACAATGCGTAATCCATTGAGGGCGTGGTATGCAACCGCAGCGAGAAGTAAAAACTCACCGATCTTGAAGATTGGAGCGTGATAGCTCGCAATCAGTGCGTTGAACGAATCCCGGTCGGTGAGTGACCGTAATCCCCACACGTGTATGATGATGTATGCGACGAGCGCCACACCCGTCAGCCTGTGAACCATCCAGGCGAACATTCCCGTACGCACCTTATACTTCAACACGGGCTGTGGTCGCGAGCGTTCGACGGTATCGAGAGCCATAGCAAAGAAATGGTTTTATATGGAGCGAGCAGATGGGCGACCCAATCGTCACCCACGTCAGCTGCCGGCAACCAAATGCCGGTGAGACCGCAAAAATAGACAGCCGCCGTATGAAGGGCTAAGTAATTCTTTCTAATTCAACGTGAATGTTAAACTACTGCCCTGATCCGCACTTTCCAAAACCGGCGTCCGTACGGCTTGGAAAAGATAGCGCTTAAAGATCGGGTAGGGGCACGTAGAGTGTAAAAAAAGATGGGCGTATCTTCAACTGATACGCCCATCCCGGTGCGGAGATATTTAGTCCTTGTCTATCGCGCCTCGATAGGGACCACCTTCAAATTGCGTGGCCCCACGTATTCGGCTCGAGGACGGATCAGGCGGTTGTCTTTCCACTGCTCGAGCACGTGGGCCGTCCATCCGGCGATGCGGCTCATGCCAAAGATTGGCGTGTACAGGTCGATGTCTATCCCCAGCATGTAGTAGACCGAGGCACTGAAATAATCGACGTTGGGATAAAGCCCCTTCTCCTGCTCGACGGTGTTTTTGATAGCGGTACTGATCTCGTACCACTTGCGATTGCCGGTCTCCTCGCTGAGATCGAGCAACATTTCCCGGAGGATCGCGGCTCGAGGATCTAGCACCTTGTAGACACGGTGGCCAAAGCCCATGATCCGTTCCTTACGCGCGAGGCGCTCCCGGACGTACTCGGCGGGGTCTGCACCCGCACGATCGATCTCGAGGAGCATCTTCATCACGTTAACATTGGCTCCTCCGTGTAGCGGCCCCTTCAACGCGCCGAGAGCGCCGGTGACGGCGGAATAGATGTCGGAAAGCGTCGACGCGATTACTCGGGCGGCAAAGGTAGAAGCATTCAGACCGTGCTCGGCGTGAAGTACCAGGGCAGCGTCGAAGGTTCGAACGGCGGCTTCACCCGGTTCCTTTCCATTGAGCATGTAAAGAAAGTCGTAGGCCGTCGAGTTGGTTTTGGTGGGCCTGACGATCTCGAGACCCTTTCTTGCCCGGTCGAAGGCTGCAATCAGGGTGGGGATTCGGGCGGTGATTCGAATGGCCTTCCGGTAATTCGCCTCGGGCGACATGTCTTCCGCTTCCGGATCGTGGAAGGCAAGGGAAGAAACGGCGGTTCTGAGCACGGCCGTGGCATCAGCGTTTGCCGGAACGTGCTTAAGGCTGTTCAGGACGGGTTGCGGGACTTCGCGTTCCGAACGCAGCTGCCGGTTCAGCGCCTCCAGCTCGTTCCGGTCGGGCAGCTTCCCGTTCCAGAGCAGGTACAGCACCTCTTCGAAGCCGACGTTCGCTCCCAGATCCTCGATGTCGTACCCGCGATAAACGAGCTCGCCCTTCTGGCCGTCGATAAAGCAGATTTCCGACTCGAGTGCAATCACCCCTTCCAGGCCGCGCACCTTTTGTGCCTGCACTGCCGGTTCGGTAGAGGACTTCGTTACTTCGGTAGCGGGCGACACATCCAAAATGCCAGACATCATACTTCCCTGTTATGTGATCCGTCAACGCAGCTTTGGCAGTCCGTGCGGGCTGGTCAGGATCTCGTTTTTATGAATCTCGTGTTAAACGTTTGCGTGTACATAGAGCACCGGCCAAAAAAGCGGAGCAAATATTAACCGGGGCGTTAATTTTAATTGTAATTATTAGGTAACGGGATCATTTGTGCTTCGTATGGACTATAATGAGACCGATTGACCTAATAAAGTGCAGACCACCTCTCAACGTCTGATTTTCCTGCAGGGTCCGAAGCACGCGATTTTTTTCGGAGTTCAGGCGACGATTGAGGGGTTGGGCCGATTTTCGGCAAGGTTTTCGTTTGCTACGGTAGAGCAGGACTATTACTTTGTGGGTTGCCAGATTACGGGCTGAAGAGGCGCGTTAGCCGGGACATCAGCGACGCTTATCTTCTTCGTCGACCGATCCAGGTGTGCGTATACATTGTTAGCGAGCTCGTCACCCACCCCGGAGTACCGAGTCCTTCAGTAACCCTGGCATCACGCCCGTTTTTCCGGAAGGAAACAAGAGATTTGCTGTTTTGAACATTTTGTGGTTGGGCAGTGTGCTTTTTGTCATCCTGCCCGCAGTCATTTACATATTTACAGAACTTACCAGGGAGTGTAGCACACGCTTCCTGAGCCGGTCCATTTCTGTCAGTACGTACCCGTCACTCGACGTGGCATCCTCCCGTCACGCCGGTTTGCTTATCCCCCCTGATATCGGAAGGATACGGGGTGGTACGTCTGTGAGCTCTTCTGCATTCTGGTTATTGCGGACTTCGTCGTCTCCGCCATCGACGCGGCCCGGAGAACTTCTGGCATGTAAGAGCCGGCTCTCCAAGCGTGTGCGCGAGCATCTTATATGGCAAAAGAGATTATTGTTAATGCAGAGAAGGAGCAGACGCGTATAGCCATCGTCGAAGATGGCGAGCTCGTCGAGCTATTCATTGAGAACCCGGAGAATGAGCGAACGATAGGTGATATTTGCCTGGCACGCGTAAGAAAGATCATGCCGAGCATCCAGGCAGCCTTCGTTGACATCGGTCAAAAACAGGACGCATTCCTACACTTCTCGGATCTATCCGCGAATCTGCCCGAGCTACTGGAGTTTTTGAATCAACCCAACCCTGAAGTTGGGAAGTTCAAACCCCAAACGGCAACGCATAAGCTGCGGGGTACGCGTCGCCGTCCGCAAGCCCGCGCGGTGGCCAAAGAGCACGAGGTGAAGGAAGGGGAGGAAGAAAAAGCCGAGCACCATCGTGCTCCCGCCGACGCGCATGAAAGAGGCCACCGGCGTTCAGCCCAGCGGCGGTCGAAAAACAAACAGGACCTGGTAGCCGCCAAAGAGGAACCCGAAAAGGAAGCGGAAGAAAATGCCTACCGCCCACCGGAGTCCTATTTGAAACGTGACCAGCGCATCCTCGTCAAGATTTTCAAGGAGCCGATAGCGTCCAAAGGCAGCCGCGTATCGACCGACATCTCGCTGGCGGGGCGCTTCCTCGTGCTTGTCCCTCTTGCCGATTACATCGCGGTTTCCAAAAAGATCGTCTCGTACAAGGAACGCAGGCGGCTCCGCGTCCTCGCAAAGAGCCTCGTACCGGACGGATTCGGCGTGATCGTTCGAACCGTTGCCCAGGGGAAAAATGCCAAAGCGCTCGATACCGACCTGCGGCTTCTGATCGATAAATGGCGGAAGATCGAAAAGAAGCTCGCCGGTTTTCCTGAGCCTCCGCTGATGGTTCACGAGGACGTCAACCTCGTCTCGTCCGTCATTCGCGACCTGTTCTCAGACGACTACGACCGCATCCTCGTCGACGACCAGCGGCTCTACCGGAACATCAAGAGCTACATACAGGCGGTCGCTCCCCACATGACGCCTGCCGTCCAGCTTTACAACGGTAAAAAGCCGATTTTTGAAGCGACGCAGATCAATGGGGAGGTTGAAAAAGCTTTCCAGAGCCGAGTGGACCTTCCGACGGGCGGCTATCTTTTCATCGAGCGGACGGAAGCGATGTACGTGATCGACGTCAACTCGGGCCGTTCGGGCAGGGGCATGACGCAGGAAGCCAACTCGCTCAAGGTCAATCTGGAGGCAGCCCGCGTGATCACCAAGCAGATTCGCCTGCGCGACCTTGGTGGAATCATCGTCGTCGACTTCATCGATCTAAAGGAAGAGGCGAACCGGCAGAAGGTGTATGAAGAGCTCAAACGCGAGTTCAAGAAGGACCGTGCGGTGACGAAGGTGCTGCCGATGAGTGATTTCGGACTCGTGCAGATCACCCGCCAACGGCTGCGCCCGAGTATCACGGCTTATGCGACGCCTAAAATGAACGGTCAGGCGTCGGACGGCGCGGTTGAGACGGCGTCGGTAAAAGCGCTGAAAGAACCGTCGGCGCGCAATGCGGCGCCTGACAGGCTTCCGCAGCCCGCCCTAACGCCCGAGGTGCTCGTCCAGCAGATGGAAGAGTGGATCGTGGCTGCAAAGACGAAAAGCAGCCGCCGGGCCGTCACACTGGTGGTTCATCCATTCACGGCCGCCTACCTAAATCGCAAGGTGCCGAACTACACGACGCGCTGGTTCATGAAACACCTCTTCCGCGTACGGCTGGAGATCGACGAAAAAATGTCTCCGATGAGTTTCCGATTCCTCGATCCTCGGACGGGCGAAGACATTACCAGCAGTTTCGAGGTTGCCGTGCCGGCGTAACCGGGTGTACCCGGAGCTGGTAAAGGGAGTACGGGAGTATGAAAACGCAACAGATGGTCGCGGAGCTGCAGGAGGTCGCGAGGCGCCTCGGCTTTCAGGTCCGCATCGAAAAGGGGAGCTTCCGGGGGGGACGGTGTACGGTCGGCGGTGAGGAGCTGATCGTGCTGAACCGATTGCACCCCCCGGAGGTGCACCTAGCCGTACTCGCCGACTCTTTTCGCGGCCTCCCGCTGGATTCCATTTTCATCACCCCTGCGGTTCGCCGTGCGGTCGAGCAGGTGTGGGCGCGGGGCGCGGAGGTGGACGATTCCATGATTCCTGACACCGAGTAGGCTGCTGATGAAGGTTACCCTGCTCGGGACAGGCACTTCGACGGGCGTTCCCGTGATCGGGTGTTGCTGCCGTGTGTGCCGCTCGAAAGACCCGCGCGACAACCGGACCCGGTCCGCCGCCTACGTCGATGCCGGGGACGTCGGCATCGTCATCGATACGGGCCCCGACTTCCGGCAGCAGGCGCTCCGTGAAAACATCTCACGCGTGGATGCCGTGCTCTTCTCGCACGCGCACTTCGACCACGTGGCGGGCGTGGACGACCTCCGCCCTTTTCTTTTCGAAAACTCCCGGCCAATACCCTGCTATTCGCATCCCGGTACGGCCGAGGTGTTACGGAGCATGTTCGGGTACATCTTTGCCAACCGGACGTATCCCGGAGTCGCCAATCTTAGCCTCATTCCGGTCAGTGGACCTTTCGACGTCCGGAGCCGGTCGGATGAGAGCCATTTCATCCGGGTTGTGCCAATTGAGGTCTATCACGGAAAGCTGCCCATCTTCGGCTACCGGATCGGCCGTTTTGCCTACCTGACCGACACCAGCCACATACCGGAGCACAGCTTCGACCTGCTCGAAGACCTGGACGTGCTCGTCCTCGATGCGCTGCGCCACGAGCCCCACCCGACCCACTTATCCATATCCGATGCCATCGAAATTGCAAGGCGCATAGGGGCTCGCCAGACTTATTTTACCCACCTGACGCACACCGTCCTGCATGCCGAGGAAGAGGAGCGGCTACCAGAGGGAATAGCACTGGGTTATGACGGCCTCACCTTCCACGTCCGAAGCTGATCGATCTGGTCACTCACTTTTCCACTCAGAACGTGATCTCTAATCAAAAAATGCCTATTCTCCTGTGAAGTCACACTGTTCACGGTGGGAAGATGAAAATCCTCGTACTAAACGGTCCTAACCTCAACCTGCTCGGCAGCCGGGAGCCCGAGATTTACGGGCGAGCCACGCTGGCCGATCTGGAGACCGAGCTCCGGGAAGCATTCCCCGACGTCTCGTTCTCCTTTTATCAGAGTAACTCGGAAGGCGCCCTGATCGACCGGCTTCACACCGGAATGCAGGAAAAGATAGACGGGGTGGTATTTAATCCCGGTGCGTACACCCACACGTCGGTTGCGTTACGCGACGCCGTTGCGGCCATCGGGATACCCGTTGTGGAAGTGCACCTCTCAAACATCCACGCTCGAGAAGCTTTCAGGCATCATTCCCTGATCGCGCCGGTCTGCGTGGGGCAGATTAGCGGCCTGGGCCGGTACGGATACCAACTGGCTGTGTCGTTCCTGATACGAAACAAAGAGGGAGTGTAACCTTTAGCTCAGCGGCTCAGGTTCTCCCACGACCGTACCCGGATGAAGGCGTACGGCTTCCCGTTCCAGTCGTCTTGATACAGGGTGCCCGTTACCCGGAAGAGGCCGGGCGCTTCACGCTGCAACTCAGCCCGTAAATCCCCCTCGAACGAAAGAACGTAAACGTTTTGTTGGTCGGTTTCGAGCATCAGCGCGGTGAAAGGCTCGTTTCCCCGGACCGACACGGCACCTTCAATCGTCACGACCGACGGGTCGATGATGGAGGGGGAGGCGCACGTCGTAAGGGTCAGCAAAGCAACGACGGCCAGGAGGTGAAGTCTCATGGGGAGTTCTCTTCGGATAAGCAGGCTGAGCATGTGCTGATCTGTCAACGCGCATAGTAGTGCCGGGGTCCAGATACAGAGACAATTCTGTTACATCCGGCGGTGAAGCATTTAATGAAGTTCGGGTACACTCAATTTGAGCCACCTTTCTGATCTCGGCGTTCGTTCGAAGCCGGGAGTTTTTGATCAGCTAGATGCCGATTCTGAAATGAGTAAGAACCTACATCTGGTGGTATATTTGGATTTAAAGCCAGTAGAATTATTTCTGTAGCAGAAACAAACAAAAAGAATATAACGTGCTATCGTCCTGCATCCTGGTGCCGATAACCGGATGGATAGGGGGTGGCAATCCATTGACTCAGGTTTTTCACCGATGAAGCACGTTGTACTGGCTCTTCTGTCTGCTTTTGTTATTACGCTTCCGGTTATTGCACAGGAGCGGGTGTACGTTAATCCAATCGAATCGAGCCGGGAGAAGGGTGCGGCCGCTGCCGATCAACCTCGAGTAATCGAGGTATCGAGCCGCCTCATGAAAACACCGGAAGCGAGGGAGGCGCTCGATCGATTCGAGGCGGCAAAGGCGGCTGGGTTGTTGCCGCCGGCGGGGAAGACCGTTGAGACGTACGACATCGGCGATCGGCGATCCTTTAACGTGTTGATCGATCTCGTCAATGACAGCACGAGAAAGTGGGTCAAGAAGGACTTTATACTGCGTGCCACGTCAACCGGAAGCGAGGCGGCGAAGGTCAATATCTGGGTTGAAAGCGGTGAGATCAGCAACGGGCGTGTCACGGACAGCCACGTGGCTGCGCTGAGAGAATCGCTGATCGAGCGCACGCCGGAAGAGTCCTACAATCCCAATCAGGGCATTATTGCCAACAACAACGCCGTCTTCGGCAACCCGCCCAACATTGACGGCGATGGGTTTGTGGACGTGCTGCTGTACGACATCACCGAGGGCGTCAACGACTGTTGTACGCTCGGTTTTGTCCACCCGGTCGATCTCGATCCTCCTTCCGGGGGCACCATCGGTAATGGGAAGGAGATCCTCTACCTCGACACGAATCCAGGCGTATCCGGCCGGCAGATCGAGACGCTGATGGCGGTGGCCGCGCACGAGTACCAGCACCTGATCAATCTTAACTACGATACGGAAGAGTTCACCTTCGTCAACGAAGGCCTCTCCGACTGGGCAATCACCATGAATGGGTACCCCCCCATCCATGATCCGGATTACCTCGAAATTCCTGCGGAACACAGCCTGGCCCTGTTCACGTGGAGAGGCGACGACGTCGTTGCCGTTAACGTGAGGGACTACGCCCGGGCCATGCTCCTGACGACGTACATTGCCGACCGGTTTGGACCCGAGGTTGCGGGAAGCATTACCCGCGCGAGACTTCCAAACGGGCCTGCAAGGGGGATAACGGCCTATCAGGAAGCGCTGAAGCCGACCGGGGTACCCTTCTCAGACGTCCTTGCCGATTTTCACACGACCAATTTTACGAACGGAATCACCTCCGTAGAGCATTTGAACTACACGACGAGCTGGTTCAGGGATGTTCGTGCGGTGCCAGCGCGGAATATCGACGGCAGGGCGACATCCAGTACGCCAAGAGCAACCGTTACGCTTCAACCGGGCGGAACGGCCTACATAAGATGGCGAAACGTAGAGGACTTTACGCTCACGACGGACGTCGACGCTCCCGACGCGGTCCTTCAGCTGAGGCGGCCTCAGATCCAACCCCGCCTGGTCCTGGAGAGAACCGAGGGAATAGCCGAATCCATCGTGTCGCTTACCCCCAGTCCTGACCCACAGACCTTCAGCGGGCACTACGATAGGATCACCCTCGTGATACCTCACGTCAAACCGGAGATTTACACGGCGCCATACAACAGCGCGCTGGACCTGTCTGTTTACTATAAGGCGTCGTGGGGCGGGGGGCAGTTTGAGCTGGAGCCGATCGTCTACGATAACGGTCTCGTAGTCAGCCGGGGCTTCTTTTCTTTGAATGCCTCCAATGACGGGGCTGTCGCCACTCGTTTTGTTTCCCCTGCGCCGGGACGGGCTACGCTGGATCACGTTCAGATTGCACCCTTTTATCTAAGCCAGTTTGTAGATGGGAACGGTGTACCTTACGGTTCTCCATCTGACCCGCGAGACCTCAAGCTGAAGATCTGGGCCAGCGACGGTTTCAATTCACCGGGTGAAGAGCTCTTTTCGCTGGACGTCGTCGATCCACGTCCATACAGCGGGGCAACCATTACACTCAATTTCTTCGACGTCGATCTCTCGAGCTTTGCCGACCAGCTCAGCAGCCTTCCAGACACGATCTTTGTCGGGTACGCCGAGTTCGGTAACGACGACAACTACCTGGTGGCGGGTGTTTCGAGATACACGGCGGAGAATGTGTCGTTCATAGGGGATCTGGGCGAAAATGGGCCGCGGTGGGGCCCGCTCTGGGAGGTTCAATTCGTGGGTGGTGAGGATGGCGTCTACCCGGTCCATCAAACCGTGCTTCCGATCCGTGCGTCTTATCTGATCGCGACGGAAGTGGCCGTTGAGGAGGAAGGTGAGCTGCCGAAGCAAATCGCGCTCGAGCAGAACTACCCCAATCCTTTCAATCCTTCGACGTCGATCCGGTTCATGCTTCCGCGAGATCTGGACGTCCAGCTCCACGTCTACGACGTGTTGGGGCGCCGGGTGGCCGTGCTCGTCGACGGCCTGCGCACGGCGGGAACGCACGAGGTTCAGGTGGACGCGTCAGAATGGGCAAGCGGCTTGTATTTCTACACGTTGCGCACTGCCGACGAAGTGCTGACCGGGAAGATGACCCTGGTCAAGTAAACGTGGAATCCGCAGGCCATCCTGCGTCCCGCTCTTCGTGGTATCCTTGCTTCGCGTGGCTGGATTCGTGATCTTACGCGCCTGATCGTTAGTCTCGAGAGCGCAAATCGGAGTCCATGGGTCGCATTATTTCAACGGGAGAGACGGCTGCAAAGCAGCGCCACGCGCACATTCGTTCCTGTGCCGAAGTCCTTCGGCTACTTGCGGAACGGTCGTGTTTTGACGAAGAAGCGCGAGACATGGCGGCCTTCTTCGTTCTGAATCTGCGCGGCATCTATGAAACCATCGACGAGAGTGCGCAGGCGTGGGACGAGCGGAACTACTGGAAAAAGGCTGAGGCGCTCCGTGATAAATGGCGATGGAGCCGTTCGGCGGCTGACGAGCTGGAAGCGTTGATACTTTCGGACCGATGGGGCGAAGTACCACCTCTGCTTATCCGGCTCATTCCCAAATTCAACGACGTAACCATTACCTCCATCACCCGGGATGCAGACTGGTGGTGCGGAGCGCTGAAGGCACTCAAAAAGCGGAAGGGAACGGTTTGAGCAGCCGCCGTCTTTCGAATTTATGATGTTTGCTTGCAATCCTTTACGGTGTTGTATAGCATTACTTCGCTTTTATCGTGCGGGCTCAATATGGGAGTGCCTCCTATCTACTTGAATCATGGCCGTACCTGATCTGGAACTATCGCCAGGGATTCTACTCGTTGCTCCGCCCCCTCTTCTCGATCCTAACTTCCGGAGATCGGTCGTTTTGCTATGTGAGCATGGCGAAGAAGGGAGCTTCGGGCTCATTCTCAACCGCCCGCTCACACTTCAGCTCAGCGAGGTCCTCGAAGGGATGGAGCAATATGAGGACCCTCTCTTGCTCGGCGGTCCTGTTCAACCCAATACGCTCCATTTTCTTCACCGGTACGGAGACATTGTGACCGATGCGGTGAGTCTGGTCGACGGGATTTACTGGGGAGGGGATTTTGAGGTGGTCAAGGCGCTCGTTCAGTCGGGGCAGACCACGGGGAACGACCTCCGGTTCTACCTGGGTTATGCAGGCTGGTCGCCGGACCAGCTCGCTACGGAAATCGAGCTCGGGGGCTGGATTCTCACGAAGGCCGATGCCTCCCTCATTTTCTCGGAAGAGCCCGGCCGGTTGTGGAGGACCGTCCTGCGCTCGATGGGCGGTGAGTATGCGCTGCTCGCCAACTTCCCCGACGACCCCCGCCTGAATTGATTGGCCTAACCTCTCCAGCTTGATTCTGCACGCGAAGTCGCGAAGAGTGTGGGGGCGTGAGTCCGGTGTGTTCCCTTTTTGCCGTTCTCGAAGGTCTCATTTCATAAAGATCCCTCGTCAATTCTTTTCTCGGGATGACAAAATTGAGCGATGGCCTTAGCAGTGAGGTCAGACACTTACCCAAACCTCTCAAGCTCGTCATTCCGAGCGACAGCGAGGAATCTTCCCGAAGTGCGGCCTTTCAGACCGGCACATACAGTGGTGAAGTGCTGTGCGTACCGCCATTGCCATTTTCGAAGGTCGCGTTTCACAAAGATCCCTCACCCGCTGTGCGGGATTCGGGATGACAGAATGGGGCGTCGGTGGTAGCGGTAAGCCCGGATGGTTGCCTGTACCACTCAAATTGTCATCCTGACGAGCCTTGCGAGGAAGGATCTTCCCGAAGTGCAGCCTTACTGGTTGGCACAAACAGTAATTGAGGCGTTAAAAATGCTCATCTGGACAGGGGGCTGTCACGTAGTGACTGAGGGGTAGACTAGAACCCTACGCGAATTGCTTTCCTTTCTCTCTTTTCCTTCTCTTTTGCCGGGTCAAAAGAGAAGCAGAAAACCCCTTTGAAATCGAAACGCACGGATCCATCTCTCCCCAAGATACCCACGACCCGTACCGAACGGCGCTGATCGATTGGTGCTAGTATAGAGAGGTACTACCCTGAGCGCCGTTCGCTAAACGCGCGATGGATCCCCAGCGCGCATCCCGACGATTTCAGAACTGGCGCCATAGAAAACCGAGGTGGCAACCTGTCCAATGGCTTACCTTTTCCTGATGCCACTAGCCCCAATAGTACGTCATTCCGGCCCTCGAGTCGGAATCCATGCAACCTTCTGGTTTAGCGGAAAGTCAGTGCCATTGGCAATCGTCGGCTGGATCTCCCCCTTCGCGGAGATGACGATTTGTTTAATGTCTTAGCTAAGTCAAACCTCCTGCCATCGGTCCACCCCCATTTAAAAAGCCTTCAGCGCCCATCTGCTGATAGGGCCAAACGCGGGGAAGAAACAAAAACGCTTCTCTCAGGGTGTCTATTCTTCCTGGTTGTTGGACTGACTTACCTGATCTGCAGCCATGCCGGAGACATTTCGGAAGGGCGATGCCCTGTTGATCGTTGACGTTCAGAATGATTTTATGCCGGGAGGTGCGCTCGCCGTACCGGAAGGCGACGAGATCGTCCCCGTCGTCAACCGTTTGCTCGATGCAGCCCGTGAGGCCAACATCCCGATTTACGCCTCACGAGACTGGCACCCGTTCAATCACGTCTCCTTCAAGGAAGAGGGCGGACCGTGGCCGGTACATTGCGTGGCAGACACGCGGGGTGCAGCCTTCCACCCGGACATCAACTTTAAGGATGACGTGATCGTGCTCAACAAGGCCGAAAAGCCGGACGTGGAGGCCTATTCAGCCTTTCAGGGAACGAACTTGGCTGAAAGGCTTCGTGCCGCCAACGTGGATCGACTCTGGATGGGAGGCCTTGCCCTCGATTACTGTGTGCGGGCAAGCGCGCTCGACGCATCCAACGCCGGATTTGACGTCCACCTGGTTCTTCCGGCCACGCGTCCCATTACCGAAGAAACAGGCGCCCGTGCGGTCGAGGAGTTGCGTGAAGCAGGCGTCAAGATCGAAGAAAACAGTCCGGTTTGATGACATATGGATAACAACCGGACTGTCTCGGCGTGGGTGAATGAGGACAATGTGGCTCTCCTCACCGACTACTACCAGCTCACGATGTTGCAGGCTTACCATCGTGAGCAGATGCAGGAGCCGGCGGTTTTCGACCTGTTCATGCGCAGGTTGAAGCAGCGCAACTACCTGATCGCCTGCGGCCTCGACGACGTCCTGACTTACCTTGAGAACCTCAGGTTTACGCCTGAAAGCCTTGAATACCTGAGTACGCTCGGGGTGTTTGACGCCTCGTTTCTCTCCTGGCTCGAGGGCTTCCGGTTTACGGGCGACGTTTGGGCTGTAAGGGAAGGCACTCCCGTCTTTGCCGACGAGCCGATCCTCGAGGTGATTGCACCGGTCGCCGAGGGCCAGCTCGTCGAAACGTTTTTGTTGAATCAAATCACATTCCAGACCGGTATCGCATCTAAAGCGGCCCGGGTAGTGCGCGAAGCTGCCGGCAGGAACGTTGTCGACTTCGGCATGCGCCGCATGCACGGGACGGACGCCGCGATGAAGGCGGCTCGGGCCTGTTACATCGCTGGCGCCGACGGCACGTCGAACGTGCTCGCCGCGAAGGTGTACGGGATCAGGCCCGTGGGCACGATGGCGCACAGCTACATCGAAGCGCACGCCCAGGAAGTGGACGCGCTGGTAGCCTTCGCGAACCTTTATCCCGGCACCACGCTGCTCGTCGATACCTACGACACGCTGGCCGCCGTCCGCCAGATCGTCGACCTCTACCGCAGCACGAACGGCGCCTTCAAGCCCGGGGCCATCCGGCTCGATTCGGGAGACCTCGCCGATCTGGCTCGCAAATCCCGAGCAGTACTCGATGAAGGAGGGCTTACCGACGTCAAGATCCTCGCCAGCGGCAGCCTCGACGAGTTCAGCATACGGGACCTCGTCACGGCAGGCGCACCGATCGACGGGTTTGGGGTGGGTACTCGCCTTGGAACCATTGCGGACCAACCCTATCTCGACTCGGCGTACAAATTGAGCGCTTATGCCGGGGTGGGACGTATGAAGCTCTCTTCGGAGAAATCCAACGTGCCTTGTCCGAAGCAGGTATACCGCTTTTTCGAAGGTGGAAAGGCCGTACGGGACGTCGTGGCAGGCCGAGGCGAGGAGTTAGACGGCACACCGCTCCTCGAGTGTGTGATGCGGAAAGGTAAACGTACCGATGCAGGCCACTATACGCTTGAAGACGCCCGACGGCACGCGAGCGAGTGCCTGGGCTACCTGCCCGATCATTTGTTCGCGCTCGAGACGGTCGAACCACCCTATCCGGTTACCCTCAGCCCGAAGTTGCAGCAACGGGTCGAGTCGACACGACGTGCTCTGACTGATGGCGGGCAAGCCCCGGATGCGTGTTAAATGTCGCCGAGCTGCGGGCGGATCAGGATTTCCTCCACGACCGAGCGGTTACTGAGGCGATAGACGCTCAGAACGGCGTTGGCCACGTCTTCCGGAGGGATGAATCGCTCTTCGGGCAAATCGACACCGTCCCAGCTTGCTGTGCGGGTTGCTCCCGGGATCACCGCGGTCACGCGGATCCCGTACGGTTTCATTTCCTCACGCAGAGAGCGGGCCAGACCCAAAATCCCGTGCTTTGCCACGCCATACGAGACGCCGCTCGGATACGCCTTTATGGATGCGACCGATGCCATGAAGAAGATCGTACCTTTTCCGGCTTCGATCATGGCAGGGAGGAAGGCACGCGTTACAACGAAGGCGCTGGTCAGGTTGGTCTCGATCTGCTCGCGAAAAATCTCCGGCGTCGTTTCCAGCATGGTAGCCGGCTGAAAGGAGCCCGCATTGTTGACGAGAACGTCGGGAACGCCCAGCTCCCTGATTGAAGCTTCGGCGGCCTTGCTCACGGCGCGATCGTGCGTCACGTCGCACGTGTAGATCCGGGCTACGGCTCCAGCCGCCCGGCAGCCTGCGGCGACGGCCTCCAGCTTTTCTCTATTCCTTGCGAACAGCCCGAGCCGCACGTCAGGTTCGGTTGCAAACGCCTCGGCGATGGCCTTCCCGATCCCCTGGCTGGCTCCGGTAATAATGACGACGGGCATGAGGTGCGGCAGTCGGTTAGTGGATCAATCGCATGAACTCGGCGCGCGTCGTCGGGTTGTTGAGGAATACGCCGCTCATGGCGCTCGTGGTCGTCGACGAATGCTGTTTTTCGGCGCCCCGCATCATCATGCACAGGTGTTGCGCTTCGATCACGACCGCAACGCCCTCCGGCTTGAGCACCTCGTCGATGGCGTCCCGGATCTGGATGGTTAACCGCTCCTGCACTTGCAAACGCCTCGCAAATACGTCCACAACCCGAGGGATCTTGCTCAAGCCCACGATCTTGCCGTTCGGAATGTATCCGACGTGAACCTTGCCGATGAAGGGCAGCATGTGGTGCTCGCAAAGAGAGTACAGCTCGATGTCCCGTACGAGGATGATTTCGCTGTAGTCCTGCTCAAACATCGCGGAACGGAGGATGGCGTGGGGATCCAGACCGTAGCCGTGCGTCAGGTACTGGTACGCTTTGGCTACCCGCTCGGGAGTCTTTACAAGTCCCTCTCGGTCGGGGTCCTCTCCAAGCGTAATCAGCATTTCGCGGACGTGGCCGGCCAGCGAGGCGGTTGCTTCCGAGTTGAACGTATCCTCACGCAGATAATGGACGGGCGCCCCGGTCTCGACGTCGGGTGCGCCGTTCTCGACGTACTTCTCCTTTCCGCTCTCCATGTGATTCAGTTTCATCCTATTTCACTAAATGCGTTCTATTCTCCACGGTATTCCGCAACGTTGTGTTCCGTTTCGCGGAGGCGTATCGAGTGGAGACGGGCACCGCCCTCCAGCGCGGGCTCGAGCTCGTTCCAGAAGGCAACCACGAGGTTTTCCGTGGAGGGAATGATCCCCTGGAGGAAATCCACCTCCAGATTCAAGTTGGCGTGATCCACCTTCGAGAGGATACGCTCTTCGATCAGATCCCGTAGCTTGCCGAGGTCGATCACGTAGCCCGTTTCAGGATCGGGCTCGCCGGCAACCGTCACTTCCAGGGTGTAATTGTGCCCGTGCCAGTTCGGGTTGTTGCATTTGCCGAATACCCTTCGGTTCCACTCGTCCGACTTCTCAGGGTTATGAAGGCGATGAGCGGCGTTGAAATGGACGGTACGAGTTACGTAAACGGTAGGCATAGGGGCGATAGACCTGGCTGGCTAAAAAACCGGTTAGAATGAACGTGGCGTAGCCGTCACTCGTTCCAACAAATGATATTTCAGGCATGTAAACGGGCCATAAGGGACGGGGTACGGTCTTTGTCTTTTCCGTAATTAGGGTATATTACCGTTCGTGTTGAACCGGCAATGGACAATGAATCGATATGGCGGAAAAAAATATCTTCAAAAAGATCGCCGACGGAGAAATCCCTGCTGACATCGTCTATCAGGACGAGACGTGTGTTGCCTTCCGCGACATCAACCCGCAGGCGCCGACTCACATTCTCATCATTCCGCGCGAGGTGATTCCGAGTCTGAACGACTTGCAGGAGCATCAGGCCGGTATTGTGGGCCATCTTTTTCTGGTGGCCAAGCGGTTGGCGGCGCAGGAAGGACTGTCGAATGGGTACCGTACGGTCTTCAATGTGGGCAGGGATGCCGGTCAGTCGGTCGATCACTTGCACCTGCACCTGCTTGGCGGTCGGCCCATGAGCTGGCCTCCGGGCTGATCTGCGGCCGAAATCAGTAGGAGGCGGGGTGAAGCGTCGAGACGTCTTCCCGCAGCTGGCGGGGTTTTTCCTGGTTTTTGTATCGCTTCTCACGGTGAGCCGGGGGTACGCCCAACCCATCCGGGTACAGACGTTGTTCGAACGCGACGTTAACCGATACCAGTGGCAGGCCTTGACGAGCATCAACCGGCAGGTAGGCCCGTGGCTTCTCCAGGTTGAAGACCGGTTCGCTTCCGACGCATACATGCTCGTGGCAAACACCCTGACCTTTCGAGACGAGAACCGGCTTTCGTTTCAGCTTGGACGGCCGATGGGGAACCGGGCGTACGGGAGGCTCTGGGGCCGATCGGCGTGGTACAGCCAGGGCCGGGTTCTGAGTCAGGAGCTTTATTCCGGCGTCCGTATTCAGCCCCTGGATCACGTTGCCTTCGAGCCCGCGATCGGCGTCGCCTGGGACCAGCGTCCCGGAGCAAACATCACGGGCCAGATCGTGCCTTTACGCAGCGACGTGGGGCCCGCGTTGGGAAGCATGTTTCGATACACGCCGGGGGACCTTGCCGGGTACACGGTACACGTGGATGGAGAAGGATTCTGGCAGTACATCACGCCGCGTCGCGGGCGTTCGCTTCGCCTGACGAGCGGCGTGGAACGAATATTTGAGAAAACCCGCATCTCCGCATTGTTCAATTACTCCTCCTTCCGGAGGGACGCCTATCAGGCGGTCTCATTTCTTAATCGCAACGAGGTAACGGATCGGCTCTCCGAGACAGTTGAGGCGACCACGAGTGACACGCTTGCAGCCGCCCTGAATCTCGATGCACCCCTGTTTGGCGCTTTCCGATTTACGACGACGGTCGATCTGGGGGTGAACGACCGATACGTTCGCACGCTGAGGGCGCAGGAGGGAGCCCTGCACTTCGATACTGATTTTGAACGGCGATCGGTCGACGTCGAGGCGGCGCTCGTTCATGATACCCCGCGTCTGCTCGCCCGGCTAGCCGTACGCAGAGGAGCCGAGGTCGAGCGGCGCCAACTGGTCAACCGCGATGCGTTGCCGCCGGCGCAGGCCGCTCAAAAAAGTAGCATTCTCGAGCAGGCTGACTTCGATCAGGGGCACATCGCCCTCCACGGCCGTCTCCGTTCCACGATCGGATCGCGGATGGTGGTGATGTTCGACGGTTCCGCCAGCCTCCTCCGCCACGACACGCCCGACGCCAACCTGGACGACCGCGACGAGGTTTACAACACCGCACAGGCGGGCGTGCTTTACTCCTTTAGCCGCTACCTGCAAGCCGACGTGAGGCTGTCCGGCACCTATTATCACACGATCTTTCTCGACGCCACGCGCTCTGCGGAAAACAACATTCAGCGTTCGGTGCGCCTGCAACCTGCCATTCAGTGGACGCCATCCGAACACACACGGTTCAGGGGAAGCTCGGAGGTGCGGGCAACGTATACGGTGGACGATTTTCTCCTTCCCGGCCGCAGACCGAGCGATCAGTCGGCTCGTGAGATTCGTTACGACGCCCGGCTGGAGCAGGATCTCGGGAGTGACGTCCGGCTCCTGGTGGATGGCAGCCTGAGCCGTCTTTTTCTGGGCAGGCTGCTGTGGGATCGGTTTGCAGAAATACCCTTCGACACACTTAATACGTACAGCGGTTGGGTACGTCTCCAGACGGGTGGACGGATCGTGGCCGATCTTGGTATTCGTTTCTTCGTTCGAAGCGATTTTGACCGGTCGGTATCCATTCGGTATCCCCGTGTCGATGATTCGGGCCGTCCCGTGCTAGACGAACGGGGAGAGCCGGTTCTTTCGAGCATCAGCAGGCCGGGTCGAATCTGGATCGAGCAGGTCGGCCCGACGTGTTCGATCACCTGGCCCATGCGTTCCAGGGCAACCCTGCATCTTGATGGCTGGTTCAACGTGCAGCACGTCCGGCGCCGGCTTTTCGGCACGCTTCCGGAAGAGAATGCGGACCGCATCCGGCAGGCCGGTAGGCGGGGCTCGAAAACCATCATTCCAAACGTTTCACTTTCCGTGCTCTGGGACCTGTAGCCAAACGAGGCGCAATGAAAACACTGGGCGTTACAGGTGGAATCGGAAGCGGCAAATCGACGGTCTGTCGTATGCTCGAAGAGCTTGGCGCCTCCGTTTTTTACGCAGACGACGTGGCGAAGCGGCTGATGGAAGAGGATGAGCAGGTGCGGGATGAGATTCGTGAAGCCTTCGGAGCCGAGAGCTACCGGCCGGACGGCGCCCTCAACCGTCCTTATTTGGCCCAGACGGTCTTCAAGGATCCGGTGCTGGTCGAGCGGATCAACCAGATCGTACATCCAAGGGTCTTTGCGGCGTTCGAGGAGGAGCGAAAAAGGGCTGAGCGAGCCGGAGTGCCGCTACTGGTGGAGGAAGCAGCCCTGATCTTTGAAAGCGGGGCCGACAAGCACCTCGACGCCGTTGCCGTCGTGGATGCTCCGCAAGAGGTGCGGGTACGACGGGTCGTTGAACGTGACGGCGTAACTCCAGAGCAGGTTCGCGCCCGGATGGCACACCAGCTTCCTCCGGAAGAGCTCCGGGCGCGAGCAGACTACGTCATCGTCAATGAGGGATCGCCGGAACTGCTCCGGAAGGAAGTCGAGGCCCTGTACAGGTCGCTGGTCCCGGTGGATGGGTGAATCGTTTTCCTTATCTCAGGGCTCCTTGGCCGGGGTGTTTTGTTTACGGCTGTCGATCTGGCACGTGGTTCGGATTCCGCCCCGGACGTTGTATATCGTCGTGACCAGGAGGTATCCGGGGTCTTCCAGCTCCCGTTTCAGGTCCTCGTAAACGATGGCCGTGATATCTTCCTGGGTGGCGCCGATGTTCCGCCAGGAAAGGAGGTAGTACTTGAGACTTTTCAGCTCGAGTATCCAGCTTCCCGGTTCGTACTCGATGCGCAGGATGCCGAAGTCGGGCAGTCCCGAAAATGGACACAGGGCGGAGAACTCTCCGGCCTCGGTTTCGTAGAGAACAACCTGCCGGGAGGAATGGGTGTAGGGGAGACGGCTGATCTTTTGCTCGCGTGACTCCGGCGGCAGGAACAGACCGAGCCGCCCTTCCGGGTAAATGCCATGCCGCGCCATGTGCTCGATCGACTGGCGTGTGTACGCGAGCGATTGCTCCTGAATCTCCCTCAGCTTTGCTTCGATTCGGTTCCGGTCGTCCTGTGCCATTTGAAAGAGTTGATGTTGTTGTATTTCACTTAGTGCTAGCGGTGCAAGAGCAACGCATACGACGGAGGATCGATCCTGGTTCGTGAAGGCGCTCGGACGGGATCGTACTTAACCATGGATAAGGATAAAAAGAAAACGGCGGTCGTACTTTTCTCCGGCGGCCAGGATTCGACCACGAGCCTGTTCTGGGCCAAGCGGGAATTCGACCACATCGAGGCGGTTGGATTCGATTACGGGCAAAAGCACGTGGTTGAGCTCGAGCAGGCCCGTCTGATTGCACGAAATGCCGGGGTGGAATTCAAGGTTTTTGACATCACAGGCACCCTGCAAGGCTCAGCGCTGACCGAACACAGTGCCGACGTCAACGCGCCGCACAGCGAGAATCCCGACCTCCCCGCCTCCTTCGTTCCCGCGCGAAACGCGCTCTTTCTTACCATCGCTGCGGGCTACGCTTACACGAGGGGGATTCGCGATCTCGTGGCCGGGGTCTGCCAGACGGATTACTCCGGCTACCCCGATTGCCGCAGGGAGTTTATCGATTCGATGGAGCGGTCGCTCTCGCTGGCGCTGGACACGCAGATCGTCATCCATACGCCTTTGATGTACCTGACCAAGGCGGAAACCTGGAAACTGGCGAACGACCTGGGTGTGCTGGAAATCATCCGGCGCGACACGCACACCGACTACAACGGCGACCGCTCCACCTTCAATGAGTGGGGCTACGGCAAGCTCGACAATCCTGCATCCATTCTTCGAGCACGAGGATACGAGGAGGCAAAAGCAAAGGGCTGGGTCTGATATAAAAAGGGGCGCCATCCGGTTGGGTGGCGCCCCTGGCGTCTATTCGTTTGACCGGAGATCAGGTTCTGACCTTGAGCGTCTGGCCGGGGACGATAGTGTTGGATTTCAGGTTGTTCCAGCTCTTGAGGTCAGATACTGTTACACCGTACCTGGCTGCGATCTTGCCGAGGGAATCGCCTCTTTTGACCTTGTAGGTCACCGTGGTGGAAGCAGCGGCTTTGGAGCCGGTGTAGATCTTCAGGCGTTGCCCGCTACGGATGGTCGTTCCCCTGAGGTTATTCCACTGCTGGATCTGCTTGACCGTCACGCCATACTTGCTCGCAATGCCGGTCAGGGTGTCGCCGCGGCGCACGCGGTAGACCGTGCTTTCACTTTCGGTCGCCGTCGAGGGCGTCGCATTGTCGGGGGGATAGAGTTTTAGGTTTTGGCCGGTTTTGATGACGGATCCCTTGAGTCCGTTCCAGTTCTGAATGTCGCGTATCGTGACCCCGTACCGGGAGGCAATCTTAGCGAGGGTATCACCCCGGCGCACTTTGTAGACCACCCGCGTGTCACCGGTGTTGGACGAGACAGCCGGAGTGGGGGTGTTAACCGTGGTGCGGGGTTCAACGCTTTCGGAACGCTCACTCGCCTGAACTACCGGGACGCTGGGGCCGCTCAGCCGGGTGTTTTCGGCGATCAGGTCCGGACCAGCCGCGGTGATCGGGCGGATCGTACGGGGCCCGTACTGTACTGTGATGGCCTGGGCGTTCTCGGCGACGGCCAGGTCCATCGCCGCGTCGTACTGCGGAACGGGGATGACCAGGCGCTGCCCAACCCTCAGCAACGACCCCTTGATCCCGTTGGCGCTCCTCAACTCAGCTACGGAGACTCCATTCTGGCTGGCAATCTTGTTCAAGGTATCGCCGCGACGAACGACGTATTCGGTGATGGTCGTACGTTTTTCCTTTTCCGGAAGCTGACGGTAGTTCTCCGCAAACTCATCGTACGACCCAAACGGGATGCGGACGTAGTAGACGCCTTTGGTCGGCGGCAGGCTCGACCGGCGCAGCTCGGGATTGAGCGCCTTGATCGTATTGACGTCCGTATTGGCAAGCCTGGCCACCGTTTCGAGGGACAACATGCCCCTCACCGGTACGTAGTGGTATTCGTACCGTGGCCCCGGCTCGACCTTCCTGAGGTTATACGCTTCCGGGTTCGATGCAACGAGGGCTGCCGCGATGAACATGGGGACGTAGTTGCGCGTCTCCCGGGGGAGGTATTCGTAGATCTCCCAGAAAGTCCCTTTTTCGCGACCGGAGCGCCGAAGCGCTTTAGTCACGTTTCCGGCCCCGCAATTGTAGGCGGCGAGGGCCAGCTGCCAATCGCCGAACGTATTGTAGAGGTCACGCAGGTGCCGGGCGGCAGCGCGCGTCGCCTTCTCCGGATCGCGACGCTCGTCGACCCAGGAGTTGATCTGAAGGTCGTACATCCTGCCGGTGCCTGCGATGAACTGCCACATCCCGACGGCTTGCGCCCAACTGACGGCATGGGGGTTCAGGCCGCTCTCGATCATGGCGAGATACTTGATCTCGTCGGGCAAGCCCTCTTCCGCCAGCACCTGTTCGATCATGGGGAAGTACGTCTCCGCTCGGCTCAGCCACCGATACATGTGCTTTTCCGGCTGCCTGAGCAGGTACGCGATGCTTTGCTCCACGAGACGGTTCATCGTCATCTCGACGACCGTTCCCATCGGGCGTGGTGTTGGAAGGGTAACGTCCTCAAGGAGCGGATTCTCGAGCTCGTTCAGCGCAGCAAAAATATCTGCACGGAGCTGAAAGATCTCACCATACTGAAGTGAGCCGATTTCGGGAGAAGAGCCGTAAAAACGCTCGTACTCCGTGACGACAGAGCGGTAGAGTTCCTGGAAGCTCGGGCGCTCCATGATGTCCGGCTGTGAGAGCAGGGTGCTCAGCTCGGTCATCGCAAGGCCGATCAGCTCCTCCGCTTTTTCTCCGTCGTTCTGGGCTTCAGCCTGAAGAATGTCAGCCTGATACCGGTATATCCGGGCAATGCGCAGGAGAATTTCGTTCTCACTGAGCGAATCGGAGGGGGTTACGAAACCGGAGTAGAGCTGCGGGAGCTGGAGCCCGGGGCGCTTTGTGCTTAAGGTGGGCAGGGTCTGGGGGGGCAGGCTGGCTGCGCGATCTATCTGCTGGTTCGACCGGTTGCTGCGAGCCGTTGTGCGTGGGCTCTGGACCTGCTGTGCGAGGGAAGTTGCACTGGTCAGTACGAGGGCGAGGGTCAGGATTAACGTTCGGCGCACAAGATTCTCCGTTCCTAGTAGTGTGTGAGGATGTAAGTTAAAGGATAACTTTAACCACGCTCGCTACGGGCGTACACGATAAGACGCTATGCCCATTTTTGCAAGCCTTTACCTTATTTCTGTTGCATAGCCTAAAGTGGCCGTCTTTTTCCCGAGAGGATTTACAGCGGTATGTTTCCGTGCTTCTTTCTTGGATTGTTGACCACTTTATTTTCGAGCATTATCAGTCCGTTTATTAATCTGCGGCGCGTTTCTCGCGGCAGGATGACGTCGTCGACGTACCCCCATTCGGCGGCCACGTAGGGGTTTGCGAACTTTTTGCGGTATTCCTCGACGAAGCGGGCCTCGGCCTCTTCGGGCTTTTCAGCTTCGGCGATCTCTTTCCGGTAAATGATCTCGACGGCTCCGCGTGGCCCCATGACGGCAATTTCAGCCGTAGGCCAGGCGTAATTCAGGTCGCCCCGTATGTGTTTGGAGCTCATCACGTCGTAGGCTCCGCCGTATGCCTTACGCGTGATGACCGTGAGTTTGGGCACGGTTGCTTCGGCAAAGGCGAAGAGCAGCTTTGCCCCGTGCCGGATGATCCCGTGCCACTCCTGTGTGGTGCCGGGCAGGAAGCCGGGCACGTCCTCGAAAACCACCAGCGGAATCCCGAAAGCATCGCAAAAGCGAACGAAACGAGCCCCCTTGACGGAGGAGTCGATGTCCAGTACCCCTGCCAGGACGGCCGGCTGGTTCGCCACGATGCCAACCGATCGCCCGCCGAGGTGTGCGAAACCTACGATCAGATTTTCCGCAAACCGGGGGTGGATCTCGAAGAACCGGCCGTCGTCCACGACACGCCGGATCACGTCGTGCATGTCGTAGGGCTTGTTGGGATTGTCGGGTACGATCGTGTCCAGCGCCTCGTCGGCTCGGTCCACTGGATCCGAGGTCGGGAAAAAGGGCGGTGGATCCTCACAGTTCTGCGGAATGAAGTCGAACAGCTCACGGATTCCAGCCAGGCACGCCGCGTCATTGGGGTACGTGAGGTGTGCGACGCCGCTTTTCGACGCGTGTGTCGCCGCTCCTCCAAGCTCCTCGTGCGTGACCGTTTCGTGGGTAACCGTTTTGACGACGTTGGGGCCCGTGACGAACATGTAGGACGTCCCTTCGACCATAAAAACAAAATCCGTAATGGCGGGGCTGTACACGGCGCCCCCGGCGCACGGGCCCATGACCGCCGAAATCTGCGGAATGACGCCGGACGCGAGGGTGTTCAAAAGGAATATCTCTGCGTAGCCCCCCAGCGAGACGACTCCTTCCTGGATGCGGGCGCCTCCCGAATCGTTGAGCCCGATGACCGGTGCGCCGTTCTCCATCGCAAGCTTCATCAGTCTCGTGATCTTCGCCGCGTGGGCCTGGCCGAGCGACCCGCCGAAGACGGTAAAATCCTGGCTGAACACGTAGACCGGGCGTCCCTTGATCGTACCGAACCCTGTCACGACCCCGTCGCCGTAAGGCCTGTTCTGGTCCAGGCCAAAGTCGTGTGATTGATGCCTGACGTACAAACCCAGCTCTTCAAAGGAGCCTTCGTCGAGTAGCAGATCGATGCGTTCGCGGGCAGTCAGTTTCCCTTTTTCATGTTGCCGGGCTATTCGATCCTCGCCCCCTCCCTTCATCGCTTCAGCACGAAGACGCAGGAGGTCTCCTGTTGGTCCTGTCGGGTCGCTCATCAGATCGGCAGTTCGTGTGAGGGAAGTAGCATGCCGGCCCGCGCCCGATGACGGGGCACAGGCCATCGGCACACAAAAAATATTCCACCCGGACCGTTGCTACCCATCGATAGCTGTCCGGATTGGCTTGAGGTTACTCAGGAAGATGATTCAAAACAGAAAACCGTCGTTTAAGTGTAATAATTCACACAGCCTCGATCATCGGTCTGCGGCTCATTACCCGGTCGACGAGTAACCCTTTCGTTTTCAAGGATTACGAAAGCTCGCCAGGAAATCGGAGTAGAAGGCCGGGTTTACACTCTACGAAAACGTTTTTCGACGGCATCCGTGAAGGCCACGGCCGTCTCGCCGTAAATGTTGACCTGATATTTCTTGAACACCTCTTCGGCAACAATTTTGGACGCTTCGGCCCAGGAATGGGCCTCGTGAAGGGACTTGAGCACCGTCTCGTAGGCTGCCTTGTTGCCTCCGAAGAGGTTTCGAATGAAGACGTCCCGGTTTTGAATGCCGGGTTCTCCCAGCACTTCGCGTTCGAGGGCGGCGAGACCCGGATCCCCTACCACAGCAGGTTCGGACTGTTTACGGAATTGCATCCAGAGTGGGACTTTCTGAGGCTCTGGGCTGCCTTTCGGTGCAGGCGCGGGCTTCACGGGCGGCGTCTTCGCACGGTCAGCGGCAGCAACGGTTTGCCCTGACGAGGTCTTCTGTCGGAATTGCTGCCAGAGAGGGACGGCAGCTTGCGTTTCAGGGGCAGGGGACGCCGGTGGTACCGGGGCCGCCGGCCGCACGGGCTCCTGGACAGGAGGCAACGGCCTGGCCACCGGTTTTTCGACTTCAGGCTCCAGAGGCTTCTCGAGCAGACGCTTCAGCCCGGATTCGTCAAGGACGTGCAGGTTCTCTCGCTGCTGAAGCTCCCTGAGGCGCGAGACGATCGTGCCGGCTCCCTTGTTTTCAAAAAAGATGCAAAGCAGATCGATCGGGACGCCTGTTTCGGGGAAAACCTGCACCGTGCGCATGAACTCGAATGCAGGGTTCAAGAGCCGAATCCAATCCTCGGGCGTGTAGTCGCTGGTCATCCGGCGATCGCTTCGCGTCAGGACCGAGGCAAAACGGCTTCGATCGATTTCGTGGAGGTTCTTTTGTTCGGCGTATGCCTTCAGGACTTCCCGGAGGTACGAGTAGACGCCGAAGTAAGCCATCCGCCGGTAGATCACCCGAATGGGCAACGGTCCGCTTTCGTCCTGAAAGACAAAATCGACCAGGGTATGCGTGGGCTGGAACAGATACGAAGTGACCTCAAAGATCGCCCGTTCGAGCTTGTCGGCCCACTCGTCCCGGGGAATCCGGGTGTGGGTCGAGAGCGCCTGCGTAAGGGCTTTGAAGGCGCTCTGAACTTCGGGATGATCGTAATCGAACCAGTCTGAACAGGCGGCCCGCAGCTCCTCAATTTCCAGGTCCACGCTGCGCTGCATCGTCTGTACGAGGAAGTGAGACACGAGCCAGGGCATCGGCTCTCTTTCGAAACTCGATTTTGGATATGGCCGATCCGGTGGATACAGCCCGATCAGACGTTTGAATATCAGGTTTGATACTTCGCGCAACATTGTCACTTCAACCGGTTAGTTTCCACTTCCGCATCGTAAGGTAAAGTTTCGCATCCATCGGTGCAGCCGTTTTGAACCCGATCGACCGTGAAGAACGGGTTGAACCCGCCCCTTCCATTTTGTAAAGAACGCGTAATCCGGACGCACAGGCGACGTGACAGGCTTTCTCTTTTATAACATTCGGATGGAGGATAACGAAAGAATGTTTAGATTCAACGGAGAAACGTGAAGCGGGATGCGTGGGCTGGAATTATCTTGAAATAAGACAAGCATATCATAAAAAAGAGGAAGGGGTATGAAGTGTATCGCCCTTAGCGTCAGGAAATACCTGGCCGTTTTTTTTGTGGTTCTGGGAGCCGGTCTGCTTTTCAGTGCCTGTGATTCGTCCGATCCGATCGATGGTGGCGTCGAGGTGACCGTGATGACGCGGAATCTTTACCTCGGTGGCGATCTGTTTACCGTCGTCGGAGCCACGTCTCCCACTCAGGTGCCGCTCCTGGTCGGACAACTCTGGCAGGCCATCGAAGCCAGCAACTTTGCCGAACGCGCGGAAGCCCTCGCCGACGAGATCGTCGAGAATCAACCGCACCTGGTTGGACTGCAAGAAGTCTCGCTTTACCGTACGCAAACTCCGAGCGACTATCTCACCGGGAACGTAGAAGTCAATGCATCAACCGTTGCGATCGACTTTCTCCAGCTTCTCATGGATGCCCTTGAAGAGCGGGGTGCGGATTACCGCGTCGTCGCCACGTCAAACAACGCCGACGTGGAGATGCCCGCCGTTTTCAGCCTCACCCAGACGATGGACATTCGGCTTTCGGACCGGGACGTCATCCTGGCACGGGGTGACGTGGAAGTCAGCGGCCCGGTGACGCGTAATTTTTCGTTGAACCTTTCCATCCCGATTGGAGGCGAAGGAGGGCCGACGGTGTCGTTCACTCGAGGCTACGGCCTCGTGACGGCGGTGGTCGACGGTGTCCAGTTTACGTTTGCAAACGCGCACCTCGAGGTCGGTGGTGAAGCAGCGTTTTTTCAGGAGGCCCAGGCTCGCGAGCTGGTGAACAACCTGCAATCGCTACCCGATCCTGTGATCCTCGTGGGTGATTTTAACAGTCCCGCCGACGGATCAGACACCGACTCGTACGGTGTGCTGACCGAGCGATACACCGACGCCTGGGCGGAGCTTCAGTCCGCCAACGGATTTACCTGCTGCCAGGCGGCGGATCTGCGGAACACGACGTCGCAACTCGATAACCGGATCGATCTGATCCTCTACCGTGGCAACGTTGAGGCACAGGAAATCGATCTCGTCGGTGAAAATCCGGCGGATCGCACCCCTTCAGGGCTCTGGCCTTCCGATCACGCCGGCGTGGTGGCAACCCTCGTCATCACGCAGTAAGGCGGGGCGAAACGTCTCGGCGCTTATGATCCCAGGTTCGACGCCGGGATGAATCGCATCGAGATCGAGTTGACGCAGTGCCGTGTGTTTTTGGCCGTGAAGCCTTCACCCTCGAACACGTGGCCGAGGTGCGCTCCACAGTTGGCGCACAGGATTTCCGTGCGGCGGCCGTCTGCGTCCAGGGTGCGTTTCACGGCGCCGGGTATTTCGTCGTCGAAGCTCGGCCAGCCGCAGTGTGCGTCGAACTTGTCTTCCGAACGGTACAGCGGGGCATTGCACTGCCGGCAGATGTAGATGCCGGCCTCGAAGTGTTGGTCGTATTCCCCGGTGCCCGGGTATTCCGTGCCCTTATAGAGGATGACACGCGCTTCTTCGGGTGTCAGGGGGTTATAGTCGCCCTTCTGTTTTACCGGAGGCAGGCCGAAGGCGTCCTGTATGGATCGTTCTGGTTTCAAATCGTTGTCCTCGAATCTTTTGGTGTACACGTGACAGTACGGTAGCTTGCCCGTCTTCGCGTAGTAGTCCTGGTGGTACTCTTCGGCTGGCCAGAAGGTCGACGCCGGCTGGACCTGGGTGGCCACGTCGTAGCCTTTTTTCTCCAGGATGCGGATGAGCTCCTCTGCGGTCTCGCGTTGGGTATCGTTCAGGTAGAAGATGGCCGAGCGGTACTGCTCGCCAATGTCAGGCCCTTGCCGATTAACCTGCGTGGGGTCGTGTATCTCGAAGAACAGCCTCGCCAGATCCCGGTACGACGTTTTTCTGGGATCGTAAATCACTTCGATGGCTTCGGCGTGGCCGGTATTTTTGTAGCTGACGTCCTTGTACGTCGGGTTGTCGACGTGCCCACCCGTATATCCAACGCGCGTGGACAGCACACCCGGCGCCCGTTTGAAGTGGTACTCGACGCCCCAGAAACAACCCCCGGCGAAAATCGCCACGGTGGAGGTATCCGATGTACCGGCAGTTAGTTCGGGTGTGGGCGCCGTGGTCTGCGCCACGGCTACTCCCGGGCTCGATAGGGGGGCATACCGCGGGAAGTAGAACAGCAGGACGGCGCCTGCACCTGCGATGGCCAGCGGGAGCACGGCCATTCGACCGGATTTGTTTTGCCGCTCGTACAGGGCGAGTACGAGAGCGCCCGCAATGAGTATCAACAGCAAAATCAGAATCGGTTGCATGGCCTTGCCCTCCAATCGTGATCGAACGCCCGGATGCGCCTGCCGGCTCACCAGACGAACTACGACGCTTCAACGGTGTTGTTTCGGTCGTAAGTGTCCTAAAATGGGTCACCTACGCTATCGATCAGTTCAAGAGTTCGCAGGGTATGCCGCTACGTTGTCACCCCGTCGTGTTAGCCTTCCGTTTGGCCTGACTGGTTGTGTCGGAGACGTTCCGTTATCAGCCCGCTGTTACACCGCAAGTATGATTGTGGGGCAGCGCCGGTATTCCACAAAAATTATCGGTGTGGGTGAGACGAGCGTGAACCGGTACGGCCAATCATCCGTTTGGATAGGGGATTCTGAATAAGTGGAGAGCACAGCTCCTTGGAATATTTAGAGCTTCAGATGGACGAACGCATCATCATTCGAGGCGCTCGCGAGCACAATCTCAAAAACATCGACCTGGACATACCGCGAAACCAGCTGGTCGTGATAACCGGCCTGTCGGGTTCGGGGAAGTCGAGCCTGGCCTTCGACACGATTTACGCCGAAGGTCAGCGGCGATACATGGAGAGCCTGAGTGCGTACGCGAGGCAGTTTCTCGGGATGATGGAGCGCCCCGACGTCGATTTCATCGACGGTTTGTCTCCGGTCATTGCCATCGAGCAAAAGACGGTCAGCCGGAACCCTCGCTCGACGGTGGGGACCGTTACGGAGATCTACGACTTCTTACGCCTTCTTTTTGCGCGGGCGGGTACCGCGTACTCGTACGTCTCCGGCGCCCCGATGCGCAAGCAGTCCGACGACGAGATCATCGACGGCATCCTCCAGTTTCCGGAGGGCACCCGCGTCCTGATCCTTGCGCCGCTCGTGAAGGGACGAAAAGGCCATTATCGCGAGCTGTTCGAGCAGATCACGCGCCAGGGATTCCAGCGCGTCCGCATCGACGGGGAGGTGCGTGAGGTCACACAGGGGATGCGCGTCGACCGGTACAAGACGCACGACATCGAAGTGGTCGTGGACCGGATCGTGGTGAAGGAGGGCGTGCGGCCCCGCGTGAGCCAGTCGGTGGAGACGGCGCTCGGGATGGGGAGCGGGACCCTGATTGCCTGCGTCGTCGGCCTCCCGGAAGACGCTGAAGGAAATTTTCCTTCGGTGCCTTACGACGTCCTGTTCAGCCGGCATTTGTTTAGCCCGGAGGACGGGATCTCCTACGATGATCCGTCCCCGAACACCTTTTCGTTCAACTCACCCTACGGCGCGTGTCCGGTCTGTAACGGCCTCGGCTCGCAACGCGAGCTCGACATCGATTTGCTTATTCCAGACAAATCGAAATCGATCGCGGAAGGCGCACTGGCCCCTATTGGCAAACCGCGGGACATCTGGATTTTCAGCCAGCTACGGGCAGTCGCCGACGCCTACGGCTTCGACTTCGACACGCCATTCAACCGCCTTTCGGAGGAGCAGCAAAACGTGATTCTCCACGGGGCCGGTGACCGGCAGTTCGACATCGTTTATCACTACAAGGATCGGGAGGTTCGCTACAAGCATCGCTTCGGCGGACTTTTCGAACACCTGCACCACACGTACGACAGCACGACGTCTCCATCGCAACGGAAGTGGGCCGAGTCCTACATGCGGGAGATGCCCTGCAAGGAGTGCGGAGGAGGCCGGTTAAAACGGGAGAGCCTCTCGTATAGAATCGGCGGGAAAAACATCGCCGAGCTGGTGGCGATGGACCTGACGTCGCTGCGCCGATTCTTCGACGACGTGGAGTTCAGCGAGCGGAATCGAATCATCGCGGAGCCGATCATAAAAGAGATCTGCGAGCGGCTCGACTTTTTGATCAACGTCGGAGTAGAGTATCTGAACCTCGATCGTCCGGCGCGGACGCTTTCCGGCGGCGAAAGCCAGCGAATTCGGCTGGCCACGCAGATCGGCACGCAGCTCGTCGGCGTGCTCTACGTGCTGGACGAACCGAGCATCGGGCTTCACCCGCGGGACAACCATCGGTTGATCGAATCACTCAAGTTGCTGCGCGACCTCGACAACTCCGTGCTCGTCGTAGAGCACGACCGGGACATGATCGAATCGGCAGATTTCGTCGTTGATCTCGGCCCGGGCGCCGGTGAGCGTGGAGGAGAGGTCGTTCGAGCGGCATCGCCGAAGGAGTTGCTGGTTTCGTCAAACGGCCACGTGGGCCTGACGGCCTCATACCTGAAAGGGGAAAAGCACATCGGTGTCCCGAAGCATCGCCGGCCCGGAAATGGCCAGCACCTGCGCCTGTACGGAGCAACCGGACACAACCTCAAGGGGGACACGCTGGACCTTCCGCTGGGCATGTTCGTCTGCGTGACGGGCGTGTCCGGATCGGGCAAGTCGAGCCTGATCAACCAAACGTTATATCCGATCCTGGCCGGCCGTTTCCACCATGCCCGTGAGGTCCCGCTGCCGTACGAACGGATCGAGGGACTCGAACACATCGATAAGGTGATCGACATCGATCAGAGCCCGATCGGCCGTACGCCCCGGTCGAATCCGGCGACCTACACGGGTCTTTTCAGCCACATCCGCGATCTTTTTGCGCTTCTGCCGGAGTCCAAGATCCGGGGTTATAAGCCCGGCCGTTTTTCCTTCAACGTGAAGGGAGGACGGTGCGAGACGTGTAAGGGCGCCGGGATCGTAAAGCTGGAGATGAATTTCCTCCCGGACGTCTACGTCGAATGTGAGACTTGTCACGGCAAACGCTACAACGCCGAGACCCTCGAAGTCCGCTACAAAGGCAAATCCATCGCGGACGTTCTCAACATGACGGTGGCGGAGGCGCTGGAATTTTTCGAGAACGTGCCCAGGATCGAGCGGAAACTGAGAACGCTTCATTCGGTGGGGCTCGATTACATTCGCCTGGGCCAGCAGGCCACACGCCTGTCGGGGGGTGAAGCCCAGCGGGTCAAGCTCTCGAAGGAGCTCTCCCGTCCGGGCACGGGGAAAACGCTGTACATCCTGGATGAGCCCACGACGGGTCTACATTTCGAGGACATTCGCCAGCTTCTGCTGGTGCTACAGGCACTCGTGCGAAAAGGGAATACGGTGCTCGTCATCGAGCACAACATGGACGTCGTCAAGGTGGCGGACTGGGTGATCGACATGGGTCCCGAAGGAGGCGAAGCCGGCGGCTCCATCATCTTCTCCGGCACTCCGGAAGACCTGGTCAAAAGCGGCACCTACACCGGGCAGGCCCTCAAAATCGAGCTCGAACGATCGGCCTACGCTCCGTCCGAAAACGGCATGGACGAGCTAATCGACCTCGATTCTCTGGTGGCTGACGACGAAGAAGCGGACGAAAGCGACCTGGAAGAGGAAGCCGAAGAAGAGTAAAAAAGGCGTTCGGATCTTCCATCGTGATCGTTTGTTTTCCCGGTTTGTCCCGGAAATGCGGGGGCGTCAAACAACTCTTTTCTGGTCGGTTAGCACGACTACACGGATGGAATTTGTCATAGAAGTGGCGGGTCCCCAACATTTGACCTATGCAGAAGAGATTTGCAGGGTCATCGAGGAAGCCGCAAAGGCGAGAGGTACCGGTATTGCCAAACGTGATCCGGAGTACATCCGCAAGAAAATTCAGGAGGGAAAAGCGGTAATCGCCCTTCACGGAGAGGAATTCGCAGGATTTTGTTATATCGAGACCTGGAGTCACAACAAATACGTGGCGAACTCGGGCCTCATCGTGGCGCCACCTTTCCGAAAGGCCGGGCTGGCGAAACGAATCAAGAAGATGGCGTTCGACCTCTCCCGCAGCCGCTTTCCGGAGGCGAAAATCTTCGGCATCACGACGAGCCTGGCGGTCATGAAGATCAACTCGGAGCTGGGCTACAAACCGGTGACCTTCTCAGAGCTGACCACCGACGAGGAATTCTGGAACGGGTGCCGGAGCTGTCCGAACTTCGACGTGCTCACCCGCACCAATCGGACGATGTGCCTCTGCACGGGGATGCTGTATGACCCTGCCGAAGAGCTCAAAGCACGTCGGAACGGCCAACCGGAAGGGGAAGAGGGGGCACAACCATCCTGACAGGCGGATTGTTTTCTGCACACGAAGACAGGCTTCATTATTGGTGGAGGAGTGCTGCTCGTGCCCTCCAGCAATTCCTGAAGGCCACATTTCATAAAGATCCCTAGTCAATTCTTTCCTCGGGATGACAAAGTGGAGTGACAGGAATGGCAATGAGGCCAGATACCTGCCCATACCTCTCTACTTGTCATTCCGAACCCGCAAAGCGGGTGAGGAATCTTCCCGAAGTGCGGCCATTCTGGTAGGCTCCAGAGGCGAATGCTTCCGTATGTTCCGGCATGGCCGGGATGACGTGGTGTTGGGAGTGTGGTGAGTGAAAACGATCACGTTGGGAGAGGCTTAAGCGTAATAAAATTAAGTCATTCCGGACTTGATCCGGAATCCAGGAGGGAGCTGCGCGAGGCCAATCCGTTAAGTCTGATAGAACCGTTGCCAGGATCTCCGCATTCGCGGAGATGACGTGTTGGGTAAGGTTGAAGTACAATATCACGTCCCGCCTTCGGTCTCCATCTCATCAAAAAATCATCTGCGCTAATCTGCGCCATCGGCGGATTTTTTAAGCCTTCGCGTGTGTCCTATCAGTCAAAGTCAGGGGGTACCCGTTCTCAATTGTGATCCACCGTCAAGTCATCCCCTGGGGACTCGTTGTATGTAGCCTCCAGCCGATAGGCGTGTGCAGCATTTTGAACAGAATGGGCGCAACGGCTTGGATCGCTATCTTTCGATTCAAACAGTTTGACGGCGGGTAGGCCGATTTCGAGCATTAAATCCGTCAGGGTACGGATTTTGCGTTAAGAATGGGTGGGTGTGCGAAAGCGCTACGTTCAATCACCGTACACTCGACCACCTTCCTGCCATGCGAAAACCAATTTTGCTAATCGCCGTAGCCGGTCTGAGCCTGCTGTTTCTCTTCGGATGTTCGCCCTACGGGTACACCTCGGTGATGCGGTTCCCGGATGAATGGCACAGGCGTGCCAGGAACTATGGTTACCGCGTCGATCAAGACGTGCGCGAATACGTCCGTTTCGTCGATCGGCACGTGGGCTTGAGTAATCAGCAAGCGCGCCGGATCGACCGGATGCTCACCGAGCGGACGTACCGGTTGATCGAGCGTAGCCGCAACCCGGAACGTGTATATCCCTTTCCTCGTCGCTACGTCAGGGACCAGAATAACACCGAGCGTCGATTCTGGCGGTCTGCCGACGCGACCATCGAGCGGTATCTCGACCGAAGACAGCGACGGGAGTATCGTGATCTCGTCCGCCGAGAGTTCCAAAGTCGGGACCGTTACGACCGTCGATATGATCGGAATGATCGTCGCTACGATCGGGATTAGCCGCCCGACCATGGCCAAAATTTGAACGATAGCCTCCTACTGCCAGAGAAAAGCCCCACTACCCGATTTGCCGGATAGTGGGGCTTTTCGGTCCTTTTCACCTCTTCTGATACGAGGCAACCGGATTCGATTCCTAGAGACGGACCGTAACGGTGGCGGCCACGATGTTCGCGCCGAAGCTGTAAACACCCGAGTTCAGGGCCGTCGTGGGACGTTGTCCTGGCGCAGCGTCGACGATGCGTCCGTCACGATCCGACTGGTGCAGGTACTGATACGCCGCATTGATCTCGACGGACGGGACCGGCTGCCAGCCTAGGCCGATGGTAAACTCGACGCGTGATGCTTCCGGAAGCAGCGGGGTGACGGTCTCGTCGGGCGCTGCCGCTCCGTGTGTGAGAAAGCCGCCCCGTACTTTCCAGGCGTCGTTCAGCGCATACTCGGCGCCAAGCCGGATCGCGTGCGTGTCGCTGTATCCTTCATATTGTTCGAGATCGGGTGCGTTCTCAAGGTCGACAACGATTTCATCGAAGGTCGACCATCCGGACCACTGGTAGTCGGCGAAGAGGGCGAGGCTGTTCGTCGCCTGGAAGCTCGCGCCGGCAACGAACTGGGCGGGCATCGTGATTTCAGTGGTTCCGGACTGTGCACCAAGCGCTCCGCCCGTACCGAAGATGCCGCTACCCAGGAGCACCGCGTCGATCGGGGCGCCAGCTAGTGGGCCCAGCGCCGGGTTCTGGGGAAGTGACAGCCCGGTTGGGATCTGTTCGAACTCGGCATCTCCTTCATACTCGATTTTGACCGGCAGCAGGTACCGTGCACCCAGGCTTACCCGATCGGTTGCCTTGAACTGGACGCCGAAGTGCCCGCCAAAACCTGTTGCGCCGCTCGCCGAAATTTTTGCTTCCGCAAAGTCCGTGCGCAGCGGTACGCCGAGCTGCTGAAACGTCAGGCCGGCGCCCGGGACGGTTTGCTGCGAGAGGTCGAGGCGCCTGTTGAGCTCCACGCCTGCGATGACGTACGTAAAGCCTGCTCCGACCGAAAGCTGCTCGGTGATCCGGTATGCAACGGTCGGCTGGACGTAGATGGATTGCAGGCTGTTGTCGAACCCGAGGAAGCGGCCGTCGAAGTCCAGCGGCCACTGCGTCCCAAGGCCGTACGGTACGTACACGCCGAGTCCTGCAGCAAACCGCTCGTTGAAGCCGTACGTGGCATACACGTGCGGGACGAAGGACGGGTCGTTCTGAAGCTCGCTAGCCCTGCCAGACTGGTTATCGGTGAACTCTCCGAAAGGGGCGATGACCGTCGTTCCGATGCTGAGGGTCAGGCCGGTGCGATTGACGATACCTGCCGGGTTATAAAAAACGGCCGAGCCGTCGTCGCACGTGCTCGCCACCGTGGCGCCCGCGCGACCGGTGGCACAGGTGCCATGCTCGTAAACGGAGAATCCCTGTGCAGCGGCGCTGTGGGTGAAAACCGGGGCGAGAAGCACCCCGATTAGCAGTAAGCCGCCAAGAAGGCTTCTCCTCGTTAAAAACAGTAGCTTTTCCAGCATGTTTTCCTCCTTTTCAAATGGACAGGCGGACGATAAAAAATGGCTGCCCGGCCTAACCTGTTCTGCGAAACCGGCAGATGACGAGGCACAACAAGTAATCCATAGGATCGGAAATGCCGTTCCTGTTAAGTTCTTCGTGCTCGATCCCTGCCGTTTTTAAATTGGGTTTGTGTCAAATCCGATGAAAAGTAGGTAAACGGAATCTGAACGTCCAGTCACTTTGGCTTCGTACGCTTTCTTTAGCGGACGAGCAGTCTCCGAGAATGGCTGCTACACTCTGAATCAGGCGAACGTTTTGTCTTTTGAGTGTCCGTGTTGCGATGACAGGAATACCGCCCTATTTTTGAATCTTGCTTGAAGAAGGAATTTTAATCGTAATCAGTCCATGACACAGCCTACAAAGATCATTCTCGCAGAGAAAGACGCTCCCACACACTGGTACAACATCGCGGCAGACATGCCTGCGCTTGGGATTGAGATGCCCCCCGTATTGCATCCCGGCACCCATCAACCGATCGGTCCTGACGACCTCGCACCGCTCTTCCCCATGGCCCTGATCCAGCAGGAAGTCAGCACGGAACGGTACATCGAGATTCCGGACGAGGTGCGGGAGGTTTATCGACTCTGGCGGCCGACCCCTCTGATTCGGGCGCGTCACTGGGAAAAAGCGTTGGACACCCCTGCGGAGATCTATTACAAATATGAAGGCGTGAGCCCGTCGGGGAGCCACAAGACCAACACGGCCCTTGCGCAGGCGTATTACAACGCAAGGGAAGGTACGAAACGGATCACGACGGAAACGGGAGCGGGGCAGTGGGGCAGCGCCCTGAGCTATGCCTGCCAGATTTTTGGGATCGAGTGCAAAGTGTACATGGTGCGGGTGAGCTACGAGCAGAAGCCGTACCGGCGCATCCTGATGGAGACGATGGGCGCCACGGTCATCCCTTCGCCGAGCCGTGAAACGCAGGCCGGCCGGGCAATCCTTGCCGAGCATCCGGACAGCTCCGGCAGCCTCGGCATCGCCATCAGCGAGGCGGTCGAGGAGGCTGTGTCGCGTGACGACACGCACTATTCGCTGGGTAGCGTCCTGAACCACGTGATGCTACACCAGACGGTGATCGGTCAGGAGGTGATCAAGCAGCTCGAGCTGATCGGAGCCGACTGGCCGGACGTGGTGGTGGGCTGCACGGGAGGCGGCAGCAATTTCGCCGGCCTCGCCTTCCCATTCCTTGGCGCCATGGTGGAGCGGGGAGCGAAGACGCGGATCCTGGCCGTTGAGCCGTCGGCCTCCCCAAGCCTCACGCGGGGCAAATACGCATACGACTTTGGCGACACGGCACGCCTGACGCCCCTGGTGAAAATGTATACCCTGGGCCACGACTTCGTCCCCGCGCCCATTCACGCGGGCGGGCTCCGTTATCACGGCATGAGCCCGCAGGTCAGCGCACTTCATCACAAGGGTTTGCTCGACGCCCGTGCCGCGAAACAGAACGAAATTTTTGAGGCCAACGTCAGTTTTGCGCGAGCCGAGGGCATTCTTCCAGCGCCTGAAACCGGTCATGCCGTCTGGGGCGCCATGAAAGAAGCGCTCGAAGCCCGTGAGCGGGGAGAGCGACGTACGATCGTGCTCGGCCTCAGCGGACACGGCCACTTCGACCTTAGCTCTTACGAGGCGTACCTGTCCGGCAAGCTTGAGGATTACGAGTATCCCGAGGAGCAGGTAGAAGCCAGCCTGGCCGCCTTGCCGCAATTTGATTGACCCTGGATAATCCCGGGAAGGCAGACAGAAAAACCGGAAAGGCCCTGACGCACAGACGCTGTGGTCGGGGCTTTTCCGTGTGGTAAACGATTCTTTATAAAAACCTTGTTTTGGCGATTGGCTTCCATCGGCTACCTTACCGTTTGACGGCCCGTCCAGGCACCCTTCACGCACCCGGTCGCCCATGAAAAGCGGATATTTTGTTCTCTTTGTACTCTTTCTCTATTCAGTGCCCGCCTGGTCGCAGGATCTGGCGCCGATGCAAGTGGATCGGGTCAACGGGCCGATTCAGCTCGACGGACTGCCCTTCGAGCCGGCGTGGGATGCCATCGAGCCGTTGCCTCTCATCCAGTACGAACCCAACCCCGGTGAACCGGCGACGGAAAAAACGGAGATACGTATCGCCTACGACGACGAGTACATCTATTTCTCGATGCGGGCATACGATTCGGACAAGACGGGCATCCGGGCCAATACCCTCTACCGGGACGATCTGAGCGGGGACGATCACTTCGAGATTCTGCTCGACACCTTCAACGACAACGAGACAGGCCTCGTCTTTACGACGACCCCTGCCGGCATCCGAAGAGAAGCGGCGGTTTCGAACGACGCGAGCGGAGCTTTTAGCGCGTGGTTGAACGTGAGCTTCAACACCTTCTGGGACGTCAAATCCGTCGTCGACGAGCGAGGCTGGTTCACCGAGCTCCGAATTCCGTTTTCGAGCCTTCGTTTCCAGGACGATAACGGGCGCGTCGTGATGGGATTCAGCGTGCAGCGCAAAATCGCACGCCGCTCGGAGCGGTTGATCTACCCGCCCGTTTCGCCGAGCATTTCGTGGGGTTTCTTGAAGCCGTCGCTGGCACGCAAGATCGTGTTCGAGGGCGTCTACAGCCGTAAGCCGCTCTACGTTACCCCTTATGCCTTGAGCGGGCTCGAGCACGCCAGCGGCTTCGATGCGCTCGACAAATCGTGGGGCGAGGACGAGTTCAAGCGGGAAATCGGCGTCGACCTGAAATACGGGATCACGAACAATCTCACGCTCGACCTGACCGTCAATACCGATTTTGCGCAGGTGGAAGCCGACGACCAGCTGGTCAATCTGACCCGATTTTCGCTCTTTTATCCTGAAAAGCGACAGTTCTTTCAGGAACGCGCCGGGATATTCGAATTCAACACGGGCGGATTGAGCCGCCTTTTCCACAGCAGGAGGATCGGACTTACTGACGACGGGCAGCCGGTGCGGTTGCTGGGTGGAGCCAGAGTCGTTGGGCGGGTCGGCGATTGGGACCTGGGCTTCATCAACATGCAGACCGATGAATACCGGGATATTCCGTCGGAGAACTTCGGGGTCCTTCGCGTGAGACGACGCTTCCTGAACGACTATTCGTTTGCCGGAGGTATGGTGACGAACCGAATTGGTCTGGACGGCACCTACTCGACGGCGTACGGGCTCGACAGTAACATCCGGTTGTTTGGCGACGATTACCTCTCGATTCAGTGGGCGCAGACGTTCGACGACCGGATCGTCGACTCCGGTGATTTGAATGGCATCAACTCGGGCCGCGTCAATGCGCTCGTCGAGCGTCGGCGGAGGCAGGGGTTCGGGTATGCGACCGGCCTTACCTGGTCGGGACCCCACTTCAACCCGGGTCTCGGTTTTATCCAGCGGTCGGACTTTTCGATGTTTGATCAGACCGTTTCGTATAGCTGGATACCGGGGTTGACGTCCAGTCTGCTCTGGCACACGCTTGGTTTCCAGGGCGCCGTGTACCTGCGGAATCAGGATCGTTCGGTCGAAACGGCTGAGATCGGGCCAGAATACACGTTTGGCCGCAGGTCGGGTTCGACTGGGACTGTCGAGCTCAAGATGATTTACGAGGACCTTCTGTTTCCCTTCTCGCTATCGAACGACGCCGTCGTCCCGGCCGGGAGCTACACGTTTTACCAGGCCAACGTGCAGTACCGGATGCCCCAGACGAGTCTCAAACAGATGGGCTTAAACCTCAACGTGGGCTCGTTTTACGACGGGCACCGGATCTCAGCCGGATTCACCCCGGCGTGGTACGTATCGAAGCACCTGCGGCTCAGCGGCGAGTACACCTACAATCTCGTCCGTTTTCCGGATCGCGACCAGCGCTTCGACGCCCACATCGCCCGCCTTCGCATCGGGACCGCGCTGAACACGGCGCTTTCGACGAACGCCTTCGTGCAATACAACAGTGCGTCCCGGGCGTTCTCGGCCAACGTCAGGTTCCGTTACAACTTCAGGGAAGGGAACGATCTGTGGATCGTGTTCAGCCGGAACGATTGGGTGAACATGCGGCCCGTGTTGCCGCTTGCAGACACGCAGACGATCCTCTTGAAGTACACCTACACCTTCGACATGTAGCGCTTGGGCGCCGGGAGGTAAGGTCATTCTTCTTCGCCTTTCGATCCCGGCAGGCCGGTGTGGGAGCCGTCTCCTTCTGAAATCTCGTCGAGCAGCTCCTCAGCCTGCTCTCCGACCTGTTCGAGAATGTCGATTGCGGAGTCGGTCGGGCGTTCGAGGATCACGAGGGCTGCCAGGCACATCGATGGAGCGTCTCCCTGGTGAGCGCCGTAAGCGGCTCCTCCCATCGGGCTCACGTGCGCTACCCGCCAGCCCCGGCCGAGGTGGATGTTGAGCTCGTCCAGACCGCGTGTTTTGACAGTGTCGGTGGTTACGATCAGCGCTTTTTGCTCGGTTTTCATAGTATCCTCGGCCTTCTATTCTCGACCCGCAACCCCTCAAAAATGCATGGATGCGCAGTAAAAACAGGTATCCCGGTGGTCACCTTCGCGATGCCCCGAGTGACCCGTGGAACGAAGCAGACTTCACGTCATTAATGGCGTTCACTTAAAAGCATTATCGGGCCCTGTGCGTGCCGTTACTCGATTCGACCCACAACCGACGGCGTGGGTTTCGATGGGAGACGGCCTGCGATTTAAGCTAAAGAACATCGTTCAAAGAATGCGGGTCGGGTTGGTATACGATTTATTCGAGGACTACCCCTGGGCAGAGGGAGACCCGTCCGATGCCGATGCCGAAAACGAGCCCGTCGAAACCGTTGAGGCGATCGCTGAGGCCGTTCGGATACTCGGCCACAAACCGGTTTCCATTGGCAGTGCATTCGACGTGTTGAAGCACCTGGGCAAGATCGACGTGGACGTCGTCGTCAACATCGCCGAGGGGGCTGGCAGCCGCAATCGAGAAGGATTCGTACCGACGCTGCTGGAAATGGCGGGGATCCCGTACCTCGGCTCTGATGCCCTGACGCTTTCCCTGAGCCTGGACAAAGCGTGGACGAAGGACCTTGCCGTGGCCGCGGGAATACCGACGCCGCCCTACCGGGTTTATTCGTCTGTTTCTGAAGTCGACACAGGCGACCTGCCCGGGCTGTTTCCGCTTTTCGTCAAGCCCCGCTATGAGGGGTCGTCGAAAGGCATTTTTGCCACGAGCCGCGTGGACGACGCAGAGTCTCTTTTGCGCGAGGTGGAGCGGATTACGACGGAATATCGGCAGGATGCCCTCGTCGAGGTTTTCATCGAGGGGGGAGGTGAATTCACCGTGTGTATCACGGGAAACGACTCGCCGGAGGCTTTCCCTGTACTTCAGCGGGCCGTGGAGCGGGCAACTCGTATCGGTCTCCACGCGTTGGAGCACCGGGGTGCACCAGCCGGCGAGTGGGACTACCTTCTCGAAGGGAGCATCACCCCGAAACTCGAGCGACGCCTTCAGAAGGACGCGGTGCGCATTTACGAAAAGCTCGAGTGCAAAGATTTCGCGAGGGTGGACTTTCGTGTGGACGGAAAGGGCAAGCCCTGGTTTCTGGAAATCAATCCCTTACCCACTTTTGCAACGGATGGCACCTTTGCCATCGTGGCGGAGCTGATCGGCAAGCCCTATCCGGAGTTTCTGGCGAGTGTTCTGCGAAAAGGCTTCAAACGACTGGGGTTCGACTAAAAATTGAATGCCTGACGGACAGGCTGTAGGAGACGGGCATGATTAATGGATCCTTACAAAACGGGATCGATCCGGAACGGATGACGGAGTGGAGAGACTGGAAGTGGCAAATGCGCAACCGTATCCACCGCGAAGAGACGCTCCGGCAGTACATCAATCCAACTGACGACGAGCTTGCGGCGATCGAGGCGACGCGCAACGTATTCCGGTGGAATATCACGCCCTATTACGCCTCGTTGATGGATCCCGACGACCCCGAGTGTCCCATCCGGCGTCAGGTCGTTCCGCGGATGAGTGAGCTGGAGCCGGACATCGTCGGGGTGATCGATCCGCTGGAGGAAGTTGCCCATTCACCGGTAAAGAATCTGATTCACAACTATCGAGATCGGGTTGCTTTTTGTGTAACGGCTGAATGTGCCATTTACTGCCGGTACTGCCTTCGGAAGCGTATGGTGGGCGACGCGGATCATTTCCTGAACCGGGAGGAGGTTCAGGCCGCCATCGATTACATTGCGGCGCATAGTGAAATCCGCGACGTGCTGTTGACGGGTGGCGATCCGCTGACGTTCAGCGATAAAAATCTGGACTGGCTGCTCGGGCGATTGCGGGCGATCCCGCACGTCGAGGTGATCCGGATCGGGTCGCGGATGCCGGTCAAGCTGCCGTATCGTATTACACCGGAGCTTTGTGAGGTTTTGTCTGCGCACCATCCGATCTGGCTGAACACCCATTTCAATCACCCGAAGGAGCTGACCACGGATGCGGCCGAAGCGGTGGATCGGCTTTTGAGGGCGGGTGTACCGGTCGGGAATCAGACGGTCTTGCTCCGGGGCATCAACGACCGCGTTGAGACGATGCAAAAACTTCTGGAGGGGCTGGTAGGGATGCGCGTGCGTCCCTATTATCTTTACCAGGCTCAGGTACTTGGTGGGACTGCCCACTTCCGGACGTCGATCGAAAAGGGGATCGAGATTATGAAGGCGTTGCAGGGGCGTACGACGGGTTTTGCCATCCCGAAATACGTGCTCGATACGCCTTACGGCAAGGTGCCCCTGAACGGTACGTACATCCGCGGTCGGTGCGGGGACTACGTCATTATGGAGACCTACAGCGGGCAGTTGTGGGCAGAACCCAATCCGATTCCACCCGGATCGTCGTGTTCTTACCGATTGCCGGAGATTGAATGGCCGGAAGGGGTGGATACCATCCCGACCGGCGCCCCTACTTTCATACCGGTACAGTAGGGCAGTGTTCGAGGAGGAGTGTGGAGGTCAGGTGTGGCGAAACGTTTGACTTTGCCTGTATGTGCTGGTAGATTGAGCACCTTCCTACTACTCTCATTACTTAATTCTTAACGGCCTCACTCATTCTGCCGTATGCTACGTGTTCTCTTCATCGTTCTTGCTGTTGTAGCGGTGGCGCTCGCATTTGTACTCAGGCTCCCCGAGCTCTATATCGCGGCGGGAGTGCTTGTCGTGCTGGCCCTGGTCGTATTGCTCGTTCAAATGAGGAACAGGCACGAAAAAGATCAGGCGATCTACGGGTCGGGAGGCCGTTCTGCATCGAAGGATAAGCTTACTCCTCGGGAAGAAGAACTGTCGTCGCTGGGTATCATCGACATCCGGCCGAAGGATAAGTTCGCCACGGCCGTGCCTGCCTCGAATGACGAACCTGCCGAACCCCGGGAGGATGCGTCCTGGCACAGGGAAGAAGAAGCTTTTCAGGGTGGGAACGACATTCACGTCGTACCGGCGCCGGCGCGCGTCCGTAAAAAGAACTGGTCGGCCGATGCGGATGAGAGTCCTGCGCAGGTAAAGCTCAAGAAAGACGTCATCGTACCTTTTCTTCAGTCGCTCCTGACGGCCATCGACGCCAACACGGTGTGTGTGTTGAAGCTGGTCGAGGCGCCGCTCAAATACCGGATCGAGGCCATCGTCAGCAAGAACTCTTACGCGAGAACGCAGGGGTACTTCTCCTTCAAATCGCCGGTTCTTCCTGATTCCAATAGTCAGCATACGGTAACGGTTTCCCGAGTCGGAGGAGGGGGGGGTGCAACGGATAACCTGGGTTACTACCTCGAGCCCATCGCCGTCCGTCAGATTGCCGTCATGCCGATTCCGGCGACGCAAAAGGATGCGCAGCACATACTGCTAGCCGATTCCATGGAGGACGACGGGCTCAACTCGGACCGCCAGCGTTTTCTGATCGATCAGTTCGTACACCTTCTCGCCACCTTGATGGACACCGGCATCGAGGATCGGGCCGGGCAGAGCGTATCGGCGCTGCGTCCACGTCGGGAGATCATCGCTGAAGAGATGAAGCGTGCCCGCAAAACGGGGCAGTCGCTGGCGCTCGCGCTCGTACACTTGCAACGAGCGGAGCAAGTGGCCGAAAAGGGCGCCACCGTCGTTCGAAAAACGGAGCAAGCGCTGGAGGCCCGGATCAAAGGTGCGCTCGATGGCGGGCGCGTCGAGCGATTCGGTGAGCTCACCTACGGTGTCCTGTACAACGGGAACGTGTCGGAGGTAGAACGCTGGGCCCTTGCGCTTCAGCGCGAGCTGGCCGAAGAGACCGGGCTGCTCGAAGGGGGAGTCAGTATCGGCATTGCCATGCTCGACGATCGGCACGAAAGTGCAGACGAACTGCGCGCCGACGCCACGGAAGCCTTGCGGGAAGCGTTCGAAACCGGAGCGTGTACAATCATCGAATAGGCTTCGAGTTTATTCGATTCGACGTCCAGATCCCACTTTCTGCTCGGTAGGGGAACCCCTGTGAGAATGCAGGGTGGATTCATTCCATGCTCGTTCCGCCTGTCTTTTTTCTTTCTGTTGTGGTCGTTCAGCTGGGTTGGTTCCCGTGTCAATATTTGTAACGATAGTTCTTGACGGTGTCGGGATCGGTGCTCAACCTGATTCTGGCGATTTTGGAGACGCAGACAGTCATACGCTTGCCCACATTTGTGAGACCGTTCCGGTACGGCTGCCTCACCTCACCGAGCTGGGTCTCGGTTGTATCGCACCCCTGAAGGGTGTACCCGCAGTTCCGAATCCCCGTGCCGACTTCGGGAAAATGAAGGAAGTCTCAGCCGGTAAAGACAGCACGACCGGGCACTGGGAGCTCTCGGGAATAGTTTTAAAGCGGCCATTTCCAACGTATCCTGACGGGTTTCCGCCCGAGATCGTCGAGGCGTTTTTGGCAGGCACCGGACATCGCGGCGTGCTGGGAAACAAGACGGCGTCCGGCACCGAAATCATCGCCGAGCTCGGTGAGGAACACCAACGGACCGGCCTCCCCATCGTTTACACGTCGGTCGACAGCGTATTTCAGGTGGCAGCGCACGTCGATACGATACCGCTCGACGAGCTTTACCGGATCTGTCAGTTCGCGCGGGATGAAATTTTCACCGGAGACCATGCCGTGGGCCGTGTAATTGCCCGGCCGTTTACGGGTACGCCGGGGTCCTACAGGCGTTTGTCCGATCAGCGTAAGGATTTTTCCCTGCGTCCTCCTGCGCAACCCGTTCAGGGAGCCCTTCAGGAGAAACAGGTGCAAACGATAGCCATCGGAAAGATCGGCGAGCTGTTTGGCGGCGTCGGTTTCGATCGCAGCTTCAAGACGCGGTCGAACCTTCAGGGAATCAATTGCACGCTGGAACAGATGAAGTCCTCCGCTGCTGAGGGCCGGCCTACATTCATCTGGACCAACCTGGTCGATTTCGATCAGGAGTACGGCCATCGGAACGATCCCGAAGGGTTTGCCCGGGCGCTGGAAGAGTTCGACCGGGCGCTTCCGGAATTACTGGCACTCGTTCCGGAAGGAGGCCGTCTGGTGCTCACGGCCGATCACGGCAACGATCCGATCACGCCGAGCACGGACCACAGCCGTGAATACGTACCGCTGCTGGTTTACGGGGGAGGCGGGGGAAGAAATCTTGGTACACGTGACAGCTTTACGGATCATGCGGCGACCGTGGCTGATTTCTTCGACGTTGCCTTTGACTGCTCGGGTAGATCGTTTCTGCATCCCGGTACGTCGGGTCAGTGAGTGCTTATGCCAGAGGCAATCGATCCGTTGAGCAGCCCCGAAATACCCTCCGGTTGGGAAGAGCTGACCATCCCGCTCTCGGACCTGAAGCGGGACGCGCTTCGGTGGACGTTCTATTTTGCGGTGGGATTGTTCGTCCCGTACCTGATCCTGTGGGGCTGGCCGTCATTTCAATTGTCGGGCCGCGGGTTTGCGCCGCTGTGGCTAGTCTTGCTGTACAGCGTTGCGTTCATCCTGGTCTACGCGATCAGCGCGCTCGCTCACGAGGCGCTGCACGCACTGGCCATAGTCGTCTTTGCCCGCGTTCCGCTAAGGGAGATCACGTTTCGGGCGAGGCTTCGTGAGGGGATCCTTTACGTCCATACGGCAAGGCCCATGACGGTTACTGCCTATCGTCTCGTTCTCGCCTTACCTGGAATCGTGCAGGGGGTATTGCCCGCGCTGGCCGGCCTGATGGCGGGAAGCGGCTGGCTGGTTTTTTATGGCTTTGTCATGCTGTCTTCCGCCATCGGAGACATTGCGATGCTGCGCCTCATGCGGCCGCTCCGCCGTGATACCCTCGTGGTGGATCACCCTTCCAAGCTGGGTTGCCTGATCTCGCGCCCTGCCGATCGAAGAAATACAGCTTTTTTGTGAAGGCGCTTCCCGCATTTGCCGATGCCTTAGTATACTTTCGGTGCGAAAGGGCCTGACTGCCGTTTAATGGAAGTACGATCGGTTTTTGAATGAAGCAGTACGACATCGCAATTGTCGGCGGCGGAATCGTCGGCCTGGCGACGGCATATCATTTTGCGCTCCATTACCCGGATAAATCCGTGGCCGTGCTGGAGAAGGAGCACGACGTGGCGACACATCAGACCGGCCGCAATTCGGGTGTGATCCATTCAGGTATTTACTACCGCCCCGGTTCGTTGAAAGCCTGGAATTGCAGGGAGGGCAATCGCAAGCTCGTCGAATTTTGTGAGCGCGAAGGCGTCCCTTATGATGTTTGCGGCAAGGTGATCGTGGCGGTGGACGAACGGGAGCGACCCCGGCTTCGGGCGATTTACGAACGCGGCATCGAGAACGGTATTTCCTGTCGGATCATCGGCCGTGAGGAGCTGCAGGAGCTCGAGCCGCATGCCGTCGGGGTTGAAGCGATCCACGTCCCCGATGCGGGCATCGTCGACTTCGTCGGGGTGTGCCGCCGCTTCGTAGACGTTATCCGAAGGCACGGTCACGATTTGTTGCTGGGGGCTTGCGTCCACGGTATGAGACGCATGAACGGGCTAATGACCGTCGAATCGACCGCCGGTGAGGTGCACGCCCGCTACGTCGTCAACTGCGCAGGACTTTATGCCGATCATGTTGCACGGCTAAGCGGCGATAACCCCGACGTTCAGGTCCTACCCTTCCGCGGTGAGTACTACAAGCTCAAACCTGAGGCGGAGCACTTCTGTCGAAACCTGATCTATCCCGTTCCGGACCCCGCATTCCCGTTTCTGGGTGTTCACTTCACGCGGATGGTCGGCGGTGGCGTCGAATGTGGGCCAAGCGCCGTACTTGCGTTCGCGCGTGAAGGGTATTCGCTCACCGAGGTCAATTGGAAAGAGCTCGGCGAGATCCTTCGTTACCCCGGTTTTCGACGCCTTGCAGCGAAGCACTGGAAAAAGGGCCTTTCCGAGATCTGGCAGTCGATGAGCAAGCGGGCATTCCTTCGGCAGCTCCAACACCTCGTGCCTTCGATTACAGCGGACGACCTTGAACCGGCTCCGTCGGGCGTCCGGGCGCAGGCCGTTACCCGTCTCGGGCAAATGGTGGATGACTTCCTTATAACGGAGACCGAAAACGTCGTCAACGTCTGCAACGCAGCCTCCCCCGCGGCGACGGCTTCTCTAAATGTGGGCAAGCTCGTCGCCGAAACGCTCGCCAAACGCTTTTGACGGGTTCAACGTGCGGCACGGCGAAATCTGAAATTCCTTTCCAGCAACCGCCGCACGAGACGGTCGAACAGCAGCGAGTCCTCTCCCTTGACGTAGAAATACCCCGCCGTGGAAATGATGAGCGCCCCGATGGTGTTGACGATCAAGTCGCCCATCGTGTCGTTCAGTCCAGATTTTTGCATGTTCATACCGAAAATCTGGTCCATAGCAAACTCGAAGATTTCCCAGATCACGCCAATCGTCATGGCGAAACTGAACGAAAAGAGCCCGACGAAGACGGGGGAAAGAAAGATGGTGGCTTTTCGTTCTCGATTCAGAACGTAGACCAGGATGAAACCGGCAAGGCCCATCAGAATACCGGCGCCGGTGTGAAGTACGAGATCCCACCACCAGAACCGGGTGTAGTACGACCGCATCTCCCCGAGAAACAGAGATGCGAAGATGAAGACGATGGTGAGGAGGTCGATCTCGATGGGCAGGTAGACCCGGAAGTTCCTCCTGATCATCGCCGGAAGGAACGTCAGGATCAGTATGCCCGTCGAAAGAAAAAGGGTGAGCCAGCTTCCCTGTACGAGTGAATAAACGATCTGACCGACGAGGATCAGCTGCAATCCGTACGAGATGTACAGCTGGATCCTGTCCGCCCGATCGAGGGAATCAAACTGAAAGAGGAATCGCATTCGGAGTCCGGACTATCTCGAGGTTACTTGTGCTCTTGCCTCTTATACACCCCAGAAGGGTCTGGATGCGTAACAGAGAGGCATCGTTCTGTTTTTCTCTATTTCGTAACTCAATTCCGGCCTTACCGTAAAGCCGAGCTTCCCGTACCTCGATATTTCGAAAGGTGGACGTATCGTCTATTTGTATGGGGTAAACATGGAATTATCTTGGCCAATGATGCACGTCCCGCCGAACGAGCTCGTCAGCGCCCACACGAACCATCACAGAGCGAGGAACGCAATGCGTAAGAGATTGAATCCTGCCTGCATTTTCCTGACCATCTTGTTGCTGTTTTCCAGCCGCACCGGTAACGCGCAGGGGTTGATCGAGCAGTTCGAGCAAAAGGTCACCGAGTTTACGCTGGATAACGGGCTCGACTTCATCATCATCGAGCGGCACGAGGCTCCGGTGGCGTCCTTCTTCACGTATGCTGACGTGGGATCGGTCAACGAGGTCAAAGGAATTACCGGTCTGGCCCACGTGTTCGAGCACATGGCATTCAAGGGTACGACGACCATTGGGACGAAGGATTTACAGGCCGAGCTGGCAGCCTTGAAAAAGGAAGATGAGGTGTACGATCGACTTCGGCAGGAACGCCAGAAAGGCGTCCTGGCCGATACGGCGTTGATTGCCAGGCTGGAAGCTGAGTTTGAAGCGGCGGTCAAAGAAGCGCAGGGCCTCGTAAGAAGCAACGAATTTGACGAGATCGTTACTCGAGCGGGCGCCGTCGGGTTGAATGCCTCGACGAGCTCGGACGCCACACAGTACTACTACAGCCTGCCGTCCAACAAGGCTGAGCTCTGGTTTGCACTCGAAGCCGACCGTTTCACCAACCCGGTTCTTCGCGAGTTTTACGTGGAGCGCGACGTGGTGATGGAAGAGCGGCGAATGCGCACCGAAAGCAATCCGTTCGGCCGACTTCTCGAAGAATTTCTTTCGACGGCATTCAAGGCACATCCGTATGGCGAGCCGGTCGTCGGCCACATGTCGGACCTGCAGACGCTCACGCGAGCCGAAGCCGAGGACTTCTTCAAGAAGTATTACGGTCCCCAGAACCTGACGATTGCCATTGCGGGAGACGTGGACCCGGAGGAGATGCGTAAGCTTGCGGAGCAATATTTCGGAAGCTTACCGGCAGGGGAGAAGCCCGAGTCCGTTGAGACCATCGAGCCGCCCCAGATAGCCGAACGTCGGGTCATTCTCCCGGAAACGTCACAGCCCATCCTCATGGTGGGCTGGCACAGAGGAAGTATTCACGACCCCGACGACCTCGTTCACGACGTACTCGGCGACATCCTGTACAATGGGCGTACGAGCAGGTTGTACAAAAGGCTGGTCGAGGAGGACCAGTTCGTACTCGAAGTTGACGGTTTGAGCAGTTTCCCCGGCAGTAAATACCCGACCCTCTTCCTCATCTACGCCATTCCAAATCAGGGCCGTTCGCCTGAAGAAGTAGAACAGGCGATCTATCAGGTGCTCGAGGACATCAAAACCAACGGTGTCATGACGGAAGAGCTCGAGCGTGCTCAGGTCCGGCTGCGTGCGTCCGTGATCCGGCAGCTCGGTTCGAACATGGGGCTGGCAGCCAATTTTGCCTTCTACAAGACCGTAACGGGCGACTGGCGGAACCAGTTTCGCCAGCTCGACCGCCTCGCCTCGGTCACGGTGGAAGACGTCCAACGCGTTGCCGCCTCCACGTTCGTGCAGCGCAACCGCACGGTAGGTATGGTCAAAACGGAAGAAACGGAGTCTACCGCTTCGGCGGGCGCTCCCTGAAATGACTACCACCCCGCTGCCTGTTTGCCACTCTCTAACAGTTTTTGACCCAGCTTACCATGCAAATCCGAACGCTTTTCCTCGCCGTCTTCCTCACGGCCATTCCTGCATTCACGGTGTTGGCTCAGCGGCCGATCGATCAAATCGAGTATCCTCCGCTGAAGGACTTTGAAGTACCCGAGGCCGAACGCGTCGACCTGCCCAATGGGATGGTTCTGTTTCTCATTGCGGACCCCGAGCTGCCGCTGGTGAACATGTCCGCCCGGATCGGGACCGGATCGGTGTACGAACCCGCTGACAAGGTCGGGTTGGCTGCCATTACGGGTACGGTGATGCGCACAGGAGGTACGGCGACGAGGACCGGGGACGAGATCAACGAACAGCTCGAGAGTATGGGGTCGATCGTCGAGACGTCGATCGGAACCGAATCTGGCTCGGCTTACATGTCGGCGCTCAAAGAGTACACGAGGGAGACGCTGGAGCTCTTTGCCGACATTCTGATGAACCCGGCCTTTGCCGAGGACAAGATCCAGATCGCGAAGACGCAGCAGAAATCGATGATATCGAGGCGTAACGATGACCCGCAGGATATCGCCTTTCGAGAGTTTGGAGAGGCCATCTTCGGCTCCGACAGCCCGTACGCTCGTTCGCCCGAGTATTACACGATCGACGCCATCAGCCGTGATGACCTTTTGGCATTTCACAACCGGTTTTTCGTTCCGAACAACGTCTACCTGAGTGTTTGGGGTGACTTCGAAAAGGACGCGATGGTGCAGACGATACGGGAGGCGTTTTCAAGCTGGAAAAAGGACGATGATTTCGTCCGCCCAACCTTGCCTCCGCTTCCACCAGCAACGGAGGCGGGCGTCTATTTCATCCCTAAAGAGGACGTCAATCAGAGCACCATTCTCATTGGCCACGTAGGCGAGCTTCGCCAGGATCACGAGGATTACCCGGAGGTCCAATTGATGAACGACGTGCTCAGCGGCGGTTTTGCAGGCCGGCTGATGCGAAACGTGCGGTCGGATCAGGGGCTCGCGTATGCAGTGTTCGGGGCTTATACGGCGGAATACGATCACCCCGGACTGTTTTATTCGGGCGTTCTCTCGAAGAGTGAAAGCACCGTGAGGGCTACCCGGTCAGTTCTCGAGCAAATCGAGAGCATGCAGACCGTACCGCCGACTGAGGACGAGCTTGCCCTTGCCAGAGAGGCATTCCTCAATTCTTTCGTCTTCAATTACGATACGAAGAGTGAGATCGTACAGCGTATGATGACGCTGGCATATTACGGCTACCCGCTCGATTTCCTGGAAAAGACGAGAGAAGAGATCGAGCAGGCTACTGCAGACGACGTGGTACGCGTTGCAAACCGGTATCTCAAGCCCGACCAATCGAAGATTCTGGTCGTGGGAAGGGCAGAGGATTTCGACGAACCGCTTTCGGCCCTGGGCGCCGTTCAGGAAATCGACATCACCATTCCGACACGTCCCCCTGGAGAGGCGGCGCCACAAGTCTCATCGGAATCCATGACGGAAGGGAAGGAGCTTCTCAATCGCATGATTGCTGCGTTGGGAGGATCTGAAGCTTTCTCCAGGATCAGCAACATGAAGATCAACGGGGCCCAGCGTGCAAACACGCCGGCTGGAGAGTTCCAAATGGAGAGTGCTGTGACGGTGGATTTGCCCGATCCTGGAGCGGAGATCGAACGGATGATGGCCGGTTCGGGCCGGCTGCTCATTAATCAGTCGACACCGGGCGGAGCATTTGTCATTGTACTGGACGGTGAACAGGCCGTCGTCAAAGGCCCGCAGGGCACTCAGTCTCTACCCGAACCGCTCAGGCAGCAGATCAAGGATGAGCTTTGGCGCGACATCACCTATCTCGCACGTTTCGCCGACCATCCCGACCTCCAGGCACATGCTTTGGGTACGGAAGAGTTTGATGGAAGCCCGCGCCAGGCGCTTCGAATCACGCCCGGCTCGGGAAGCCCGTTTACGCTTTTCCTCGATCCTGAATCCAATCTGCCCTCGGGTCTTCGGTACGAATCAATCGATCCAACGAGCGGCGCCCCGGTGGCGTCCGAAGACCGATTTGACGACTTCAGACAGGTGGGGGACATCCTTCTTCCTCACAGGATAGTCACGTATCGCGATGGGGAAATCTCGCTCGAGACCACGCTCACGAGCGTACAATTCAACACCGAGGTAGACGATAGCCTATTCGACGTTCAGTAGTTCGCAGAGGCAAAAAATCGTGGCCAGGGCCTGCCGGAGACGGGTACTCCGGCAGGCCTTTTTCGTCTCCGCAAAAGCGCCTTTTTTACCCCGAAAACCACGTTTTTTACGGTTCATTTTCTTTTTTCGTCTATGACATAAAGGTGTCACAGGCGATTTTTATCATATAAGAAAATCAGAACGTGAAGCGGGGGATTGGTCATGGAAAAGGCAGCACTTTCGACGAATGCAAGGATCTTCTCGGCTCGTGGTTATCGGGAAACGGCGCCGATACTCGTAGAGCCGACTTTGTTCTACAACCCGCCCTACGAGCATCCTCTGGAGGACGAATTTGCTTGGCATCTGGTGAAATATCTGGATCCCAAATCCGCTCTCGGATACCAGGTGAAATTCGACACGCCGGTGGCAAACCTTTGGGTGGACTTTGTGGTCGAGATTGGAGCTCGTCGGATTGGATTCGAATGCAGTACGTTTTACGAAGACGAAAACGAGCTCGCGCTTCGGGATGCCTTGCTCGTCGGGTCGGGCGCTCTCCACACGTTGTATCGTCTGCGGGGCGTCGACGTGATGTACCGGCTGCACGACGTGCTCTACTTGATCTCGCAGATCGATCGTACGTTGTTTAGTGCGAGGGGCAGGATCAACCTCGAGACGCTGGCGTCCGCGGAAGCACACGAGTGCAGGGTGGATCCCGACTCATCCAGCCTGAGCATCGTATACCGGCCGGTCGAGGACGAAGACGAAATCGACGGCGAAGCGTTCAGCTGGCCGAGCCTGGGAGGAGAGGAAAGCACGCTCTATCTGCGCCGGCTGGATCACAGACTGCCCGACTCCTGGGTCAGGGATTACTACCGGGCGCTCGCCTATTTCGACAACTCGGTCGACCGGATGAGCGAGCAGTGGGCAAAGACTGCCTGAAATGCCAAATAAAACGCAGGTTACCGGCGAACGACTGTGCACCGGTAACCTGCGTTTTATGTATACGGATTACTTCACGGTGACGCCGTCGGACGTATCGGCGCTTTTAGAGACGGCCGCAACCAGCTCGTCTTCGGAAGATTCTGATTTTTTCAGCATACCGGCCACGTCGATGCCGGTGGTAGCTTTGAGGCTTTCGAGCAAGGCCGGAGCGGCTCCGGCGATCTGGTGGAACACGGCGGGGATGCCGCCGCCCCCGGTCTGGCCGCTGTCGACAACCGTCAGGCGGTCGATTTTGAGGTTGTCGACTGCTTTGATAGTTTCCCTCATGATGTCGGGAAGCATCTGGATGAGGAAAAGCTTTTCTGCTTCAGGGCCTGCCTGTTTCCACAGCTCCAGCTTACGTTTCAAGACCTCGACTTCGGCCTGACCGTCTTCAAGGATACGCGCAGCGTTACCTTTTGCGATTTCCTCTTTCGCCTTTCTTTCCGCTTCTGCCGCAATCACGACCTTGGCATGTTGCCGTTTTTCGGCAAGGGCGATTTCCTCGAGGGCGAGCTCCTGTTCGGCACGCGCCTGGGCGACACGGGCGGAAACGCTGACCTTGGCTTCTTCAGCTTCAGCCTTTGCGGCCAGCTGGGCCTTTACGATGCGCACGTCGTTTTCGGCCTCGGCGATGGCCTTATCGGCTCTGGCTTTTGCCACACGCGCGGCTTCCTCCTTTTCAGCCTCGACCACCTGTGCGGCAGAAAGTATGTGGGCCGTACGCTGGCGCCCGATTGCATTCAGGTAGCCTCGCTCATCCTCGACACTCTGAATCTTCAGCACGTCGAGCTGTAGGCCCAGCGCACTCAGGTCGTTATCCGCTTCTTCGACGAGCTCTTTGGCAAACTTGAGACGGTCCTCGTTGACTTCTTCCGGGGTCAATAGCGCCAGCACACCGCGCAGGTTACCTTCGAGGGTTTCCTTCGCGATCATCTGGATTTCGTCGCGCGTTTTCCCCAACAAGCGCTCGACTGCGTTGTTCAGCTCCGTCTCGTTCGAAGAAATCTTGACGTTGGCTATGGCGCGTACCGTGAGGGGGATTCCGCCTTTTGAATAGGCATTTTGCACGGTCAGGTCCAGAGGGATGGTCGTCAGATTGAGCCGATCAACCTTCTCGATGATCGGAATGCGGAACCCGCGCCCTCCCCGGATTACGCGATAGCCGACGCCCGTCCCGTCACCGAGCTGGCGGCGCCGGCCGCTGAATATCAGCACTTCGTTCGGCTGGCAGATCTTGAGGTTGGCACGAATGATTCCGAAAACCGTCAAAAAGCCCAGGATCAGAACGGCGGCAATGATAATCGGGGTCATAGTGTATCACCCTATATTGGAGGCAAAAATGAAAACGAGAATATGCCTGCTCAAGCCGGCTTGACGACCTCAGCAATGCCCTGCTTCATTCGAATGACGACCACCTCGTCACCCGGTTTGAACGTTTCGTCTGCAACGTCTCCAAATGGTCGTGCCATCAACTGAAGGCGCTGGCCTTTGGCTTCCAGCCTGATCTTTCCTTTTTCAGAGCCGGCAAACGGTATGACCACGACGCCGGTTTTTCCCTTCAGGTCATCCACGGCCACGTCGCTCGATACGTGCTCGTACCCGACGCGGTGGATGACGTAGTTGCCCCCGAGCCCTACCACGAGGCCAGTCAGTACGGAGGCTACAGGAGTAAAAATGGCGCCCGCGTCGATCCAGGACAGTAGCAGGCCGGTCATCCCAAAAAAGGCCAGAAAGAGGAACAGCGCGCGGATGCTGAGGAGATCGACCAGTCCGGGGCCGGCGTCCGGCGCATGGCCTGAAAGGTCATGGTCGGTGTCCGTGTCGGCTTGCGCCTCGAAATGGCCATCCGTGTCTGCGTCGGCTTCCGTGTCCCCACCGCCAAAGAGCGACAGGAGTACGAAGAAGCCTCCGACCAGCAAGCTGATTAAATAGATGGCATCCATACGTCACGCAGAAGGATTTGATAGACGCTACGTATGAATAATAAACCGGGTTACGTTGTCGATCAACCAAGTTGAGGTTCACACGAAAAAAGGGGGCGGCCCGGTACCCTGGAGCCGCCCCCTCTTTTTGGTTTATGTCTTCCTGCACTAGAGGACCGGTGTTACGGCAGCCGTGTCCTCCTCTCCCGTTCTTATGCGATACACCTTCTCGACAGGCAATACGAAGATTTTCCCGTCACCAACTTCGCCCGTGCGAGCGGCGGCCAAGATGGCCTGCACCGTTGGCTCCACGAAGTGGTCCGATACGCCGATGTCGAGCTGGACCTTTTCTTTGAACTCCATCTTGACGGTGGTTCCGCGGTACGTCTCGACGGCTTCCATTTCGCCGCCGTGACCCTGCACGCGCGACACGGTCAGGCCTCGGACCTCGGACAAAAAGAGTGACTTCAGGACGTCATTCAGGCTTTCCGGCCTTATGATGGCTTTGATCAGTTTCATGTTTATCCTTTAACCATTTTGGGGTTTATGCAGATGCAGCCTTCACGCCCGACATCACCGGGGCGGATACAACTTTCGCGGGTTTCGGCGCGACCTCTCGGTCGAGCAACAGGATGGCGCCTTCGCCGTGCGTGTACGCCTCCTCCCCGTGGTTGACGATGTCCATACCCAGACCTTCCGCTTTCTTGTCGGCGCGGACTGCCACTACAAGGCTGAGGCCCTTCAGGATACCGTACGTCAGGACGCCGCTGTAGGCGAACACGGCAACGATCGAGATGAGCTGGACGACGAGCTGCCAGGGGTTGCCAAACAGCAGACCGTCAGCGGAGCCGTTCCATGCCGCGTCGGCAAAAATCCCGGTCAGGATGGCGCCCGTTATGCCGCCGAGTCCATGAGCGGCAAAGACGTCGAGCGAATCGTCGAACCTGGTTTTCGACCGCCACAGGATCATGAAGTAGCTGGGGAAGGCAGCGATCGTGCCGATGAGGATGGCGGAAAGTGGCGAGACGAACCCCGCTGCCGGCGTAATCGCAACCAGTCCTATCACGATGGCGGTAGCCACACCGACAGCCGTGATGTGCTTCGTACGGAAGTGATCCAGTACGATCCAGGCGACCAGCGTCGCAGCCGGTGCAAGGATGGTGTTGATGAAGGCGAGGGTAGCCGTGCCGTTCGCGGCAAGCGCACTCCCACCGTTAAACCCGAACCACCCGAACCAGAGCAATCCCGCGCCAAGCAGCACGAAGGGTACGTTGTGGGGCAACAACGCCTGGCGGCCGTAGTCTTTTCTCGTGCCCAGGAAAAGGGCCGCCACGACCGCCGCCGCTCCGGCGTTGATGTGAACGACGGCGCCGCCGGCGAAGTCGAGCGCGCCGAGCTCCGCCAGCCATCCACCGCCCCATACCCAGTGCGCGACAGGAGCGTACACGAGCAGAATCCAGAGAACTATGAACGCCAGGTACGCACTGAAACGCATACGTTCGACGATGGCGCCGGAAATGAGCGCCACGGTGATGATGGCGAACGTACCCTGGAAGCCCATGAAAAGCAGGTGCGGGATCGAGCCGAAGGGTTCCAGGCCGACGTTATTCAGCAGGGCCATCGAAAAACCACCGCTCAACAACGTCCCCTCGCTGAAAGCCAGGGAGTAGCCGATCAGCGCCCACAAAACACCCGTCACGCCGAGCGAGGCAAAGCTCATCATCATCGTGTTGAGAGCACTCTTCGATCGTACGAGCCCCCCGTAGAAAAAGGCCAGGGCAGGCGTCATGAGCAAGACGAGCGCAGTCGATACGAGTAGCCACGAGGTGTCTGCTCCAGAAATCGCCGTCTCCGGCACGGCATCCTGCGCAAATACGACGTTCGATCCGGTGAGAGCAAATAGAAGTGTCAGTATGATTCTACGTTTCATGGTTCAGGAGAATTGATATGATTGATTACAAAAGTCGGGAGAGCAGCCGGGTGTGAGTCAGAACGAGATCCCGATGCCACCCCAGAACACGGTGCCATTGTGGCCGAACGCACGAGCCTGGGCCTCGTAGACGTCGTCCAGGGCGATCTGAAAGCCGATGAGCGGGCTGATCTCGAGAAACCCCGTTGAAAAGCTCGTTCCCACGGTCAGGCCGAGCGAGCTGAGCGCCGTACGGTCCTCGAAAAGGAAATTGCTGTCCAGGCCAAGACTGGCGCCGAGCGTAAAGGCCTGCCCTCCTATCGTGACGTCCTCTCCAATGGCGGCCTGAGCATACAGGCCGTCCATCGTATCGAAGTCGTAGGCTGCGAATAAGCTTGGCTGGAGCGGAATCCCTGAGAAACCAACCGATGCGAAAACCTCCTGTGTGGGAAGGAACTCGAGCTCCCCGTCGGTAGGTGTCGGAAACGTATAGAACGTGTATCCGGCGCCAATCGAGACGTCGTCCATCTCGATGGCGTAAGCCGCGGTCAGGTCAGCTTCGTTGAAGCGGGCTACCTCTCCGGCATCCGGATCGAGGTTGCCGAAGAAGGACAACGAAAAGCTCTGATACGACGCTGTAACCGTCGGCTGGAAAACAAAACCGGTAGAGAGTACCTGGCCGCGCCAGACGTAAGGACTACCATAGAAGATGGAAGTGCTGAGCTGTACCTGCGCAAACGCAGAAGAATACAAACCGGACAAGCACAGGCCGAGCAGAAGTAGAAGGACGTGCTTTTTCATCTGGATAAGGTCTGACTGGTGAGTGGAATACGGCCGTCGCATAATATTTTTGCGCTGATTGCCTATTGTACTTAAAATTATTTAGTACTAACGCAACGGCGCTAAAATAAATTATCAACTCCCCGGTGTCAAGACCTATTTTAGGCATTTCAGATTGGTAGCCTAAAAATATTAGAATAGATGTGAAAAATGGCTAATAATGTTGGAGGTGGAGCACGTTTTACCCCAAGAACGTGCTTCCGTTACGCTGAGGCTGTCCCGGAAAGCGAAAACATCCCGGTTTAGTAAAGAGAGGTGATCGATCAGGCTATCGGCACGGTTGATCGATCTCTGCCGGGCCCTGGCTACGTAAAAAGTGCAGAAGTGGGCTCTCAGTCTCGTCCAGGCCAGGGGTTGGTGCCTGCTTTTCGCAATCGCGCCACAATTGGAGGAAGGTGCCGTTTTCGTATGCGGACACCAGCGCCGGATGGATGTAGTACTGACGGCAAACCGTGGTGGTATTTCCGAGCTCGGCAGAAACCCGTTTGACCATCGCGACGAGGTTTCTTTTCAGGTCTTTTTCTGAGTCCGGAAGCCCGATCTCGCATAAGAAACGGGCCGCTCGCACCGTGCCGCCCCAGGTGCGGAAATCCTTAGCCGTCAGGTCTCTGCCCGTCGTTTCTTTTATGTAGGCATTTACGTCGGATGACCCGATCGTGCGTCGCGTCCCGTCGCTTTCATAATACTGGAACAGCTCGTACCCCGGGACGTCGCGGCAGCTTCGTACGATCCGGGCAAGCCTTTCGTCGTCGAGCTGGATCGTGTGCTTTTTCCCGCTTTTGCCCTTGAACGAAAAGGTGCAGGATTCGCCCGTGATCTGAACGTGCTTGTCCCTGAGCGTCGTAAGCCCGTACGATTGATTCTCTTTCGCGTAGGCGTCATTTCCGATCCGGATGAGGGTGCGGTCGAGGAGGGTCAGCACGGTGGCGAGTACCTTGTCGCGGGAGAGGCCTTTCAGGCGAAGGTCGTGTTCAGCTCGTGCCCGAAGCTGCGGCAGGGCCTCACCGAAGGAGACCATGCGGTTGAATTTGGTCTCGTTTCGGACGCGCTCCCATTCGGGGTGGTAGATGTACTGCTTGCGGCCTTTTTCGTCCCGGCCCGTCACCTGAAGGTGCCCTTCCGGGTCCTCGCAGATCCACACGTCGGTCCAGGCTGCCGGGATGACCAGCTCCGCGACACGCGCCCGCAGGGATGGGTCTCTGACGCGATTGCCCTCCGGGTCGAGGAGGACAAACCCTCGACCGTGCCGCCTGCGTCTGAACCCCGGCTCTTCGTCTGATACGTACCGCAGACCGGCGAGGCGTGCCGAAAACTCCGGGTGAGCGGCCGAACCGATTCCCGCCTGTCCGTCTCCCTCAGGACTCATCCTGTACTTTTCAAAAGTGGCGTTCGACATCAACCCCCCACCATTCTTCCGCCGTTCGGGTGCAGCGTCTGGCCGGTGATGTACGAGGCGTCTTCCGAGGCCAGGAATACGTAGCATGGTGCAACTTCCTCAGGCTGCCCCGGCCTGCCCATCGGCGTGTTTTTCCCGAATGCTTCGACCTTCTCCGGCGGAAACGACGCCGGAATGAGCGGTGTCCAGATGGGTCCCGGCGCAACGGCGTTGACCCGGATGTTTTTGTCGGCGAGGTTCTGGGAGAGTGCCCGGGTGAATGCCAGGATGGCTCCCTTCGTCGACGAATAGTCGATCAGGGTTTCGTTTCCCTGGAACGCAGTGACCGAGGTGGTATTGATGATCGAGCTGCCCTCCTTCATGTGCTCGAGAGCAGCCTGGGTCAAAAAGAACATTGAGTAGACGTTCGTCCGGAACGTCTTTTCGAGCTGCTCTTCGGAGATGCCTTCCAGCTCTTCCTGGACGTATTGTACGGCCGCATTGTTGACCAGTACATCCAGCCTGCCGAACTCGTCGACAACCTGCTGGACGAATTGCCGGCAGAACGACCGGTTTCCGACGTCGCCCGGAACGAGCAGGCAGCGGCCCCCCTCTTCCTCCACCATTTTCCGGGTTTCAGCGGCGTCCTCGTGTTCGTTCAGGTACCCGATGGCCACATCGGCCCCTTCGCGTGCGAAAAGCACGGCAACCGAGCGGCCGATGCCGCTGTCCCCACCCGTGATGATGGCGACCTTATCCTTCAGCTTTCCCGAGCCGCGGTAGTACGGCGCCTCCGATTGCGGCTTCGGCGTCATTTCGCCTTCAAATCCGGGTTGCTGTTCCTGTTGCTGTGGTGGTAGCTGTTCCGGTCGTTCCGTTGGCATGGTCTTTCGAGCCTATTTTATTGATAATGAACCTTTTGCGGTCCCGTATTAATCCCGGCTCTTCCAACGCGTTTCGCCCGGTTACGCAATCATTACGGCTGGAGCGGTGGTATTTAAAGTTCGTCGTATTCCAGTAGGGTCGAGCAGTGATACCATGGCTGCATAAACGAAGAAAGGCACCCTGGGGGAGGGTGCCTTTCAAATAAGCTTACTTGTACAATGCCGGCGTTTAGCCGATGTGCATCTGGAGCTCTTCGCGGCGGTGTTTCTGCCGCAGCTTGCGGAGTGCTTTCTCCTTGATCTGGCGAACACGTTCGCGTGTCAGGCCGAACCGTTGGCCGATCTCTTCGAGCGTCAGCGGATGCTCACGGCCGATGCCGAAGTACAGGCGCGTGATCTCGGCCTCTCTTGGATGCAGCATGCTGAGTGCACGCTCGATGTCGATCTTGAGCGACTCGTCGAGCAGCATCTCGTCGGGCGAGGTGTCCTCGTCGTCGGGAAGCACGTCGAGCAGGCTATTGTCGTCGTCGTCGTTGAACGGGGCGTCCATCGAGAGATGCCGTCCCGTGTGCTGCATGGCTTCACGAACCTTTTCGACGTCGATGTCGAGCTCTTTGGCGAGCTCTTCGATGTTCGGTGCGCGCTCGTGCGATTGGGCCAGCTTGGCGCTGGTTTTCCGGATCTTCGAGATGGTACCGATCCGATTGAGCGGCAGACGGACCACCCTGCTCTGTTCGGCGAGAGCCTGCAGGATGGCCTGACGAATCCACCAGACGGCATAGGAGATGAACTTGAAGCCGCGCGTTTCGTCGAAGCGTTGCGCCGCCTTAATCAGCCCGTAGTTTCCTTCATTGATCAGGTCAGCCAGGCTAAGGCCTTGCCCCTGGTACTTTTTGGCTACTGATACCACGAAGCGAAGGTTGGCACGCGTCAATCGGTGGAGGGAATCCTGGTCGCCCTGCTTGATACGACGCGCCAGCTCGACTTCCTCGTCTGGCGTCAATAGCGGGATCTGGCCGATCTCTTGCAGATACTGATCCAGCATCCGCTGCTGGCGTGGGACATACATAGGCCTATCAGCGATTTTATTGTAGCAGTTTTTCCGTATGAACAGGAGTGGTAACGTTCACTGATTGGGGTGCACGATCAACTGATCAGATGATTAACCCTTTTGGTCGTTCGGCTGTGTCCCCCACGCATGAGAGACGTCCGAAGTTCCAATTCATTTGATAATTCAAGGATCTTTATCCACGGAATTATCTATCGTTTCCGACCAAAGCCAAAACTCCGTCCGCTACATTACGTTCCTCGCTTAAACGCGGTACTTTCGTCTGGCCGCTCAGTTTTCCGCGTGTATTCTTTATCCAGCGGTAGAATGTTCCCTCCGGGAGGACGACGATTTCGGGCATTTCAAACGCGCGAGCCTCCCGGCGGATCTGATAGTGCCGGTTAACCTTTTGGAGGTGATCGTCTACCGCCTGTGCAAACTGCTGGAGATCGGCCGGGGGGTTCTCAAACTCGATAAGCCACTGGTGAGCCGGCATACGGTCCGGCTCAAAAGCACGCGGCGCCACGTGGAAATTGAGGACCTGAGCCCCGGTAACCTCGCACGCGTGGAGGATGGCAGCCCTGGCCTCCTCGCTGAATACCGCCTCGCCGTATTTGTCGATCATTTCGCTCGTCCGGCCCGCTACGATGATTTTGTGCGGGGACGTGCTCGTAAACCGGATGACGTCGCGCACGGCATACGACCAGAGCCCGCTGCACGTCGTGACGTACATGGCGTACCGGACGTCCGGTTCGACGTCCCGGATCGTGTATCGCCTGGCGCCTTCACGGTTCAATTCGTCCATCCGCACGAACTCGAAGAAGACGCCGTTGTCCAGGTGCAGGAGCAGCGAGGGGTCGTCGAGGTCGGACTGGAAGGCAAAAAATCCTTCCGACGCCCCGTACGTTTCGACGTAGTGAAGGTCCGGCTTTCCGATCAGGGAGTCCAGCAGTGATCGGTAAGAGCTCAGGGCAACCCCGCCCGACATGAATACCTGCAGGTTAGGCCACACCTCACCGACTGTGCTGACGTTCCGGTTGTTAAGCATGTTGTAGCGCTCGATGAGCAGCTTGAAAAACACCATCGCCCAGGAGGGCACCATGACGATCAACCGGATGTCCATGCCGATTGTCCGCTCGACGATGGCTTCAAGCTTGCGTTCCCAATGTGGCAGGAACGCAATTTCGTTGGGTACGGCCTGATAGAGGCCTTGGAAGAAGGAAGGCGCGTGCTCGGCCTGAAGGCCGCTGACCTCGCCGACCATAATCTCGCCGTACGACGTGTCCTTCTCGATTCTTCCGGGTAAGGTCAGGTGTTTTCCGAAGAGAAAGGACGGATTACCCGACGCTGCCAGATAGTTCAGCCCGACGCCGATGCTGAACGCATTGTTTTCGGCGAGCATGTCGGTACTCACTGGGATTAGCTTCCCGGACGAAGCAGTGCCGCTGGATACGGCGAAATGGGCGAATTTTCCCGGCCAGAAGACGTCCGCAGCGCCCCGGCGCACCCGGTCGATGTCCGTGCGGAAGTGTTCGTAATCGTGCAGCGGAACGCGCTCCTGATAGGCCGATATGACGTCCTCCTGTCGTGCAAGCTCTTCAAAACCGAATCGCCGCCCCCATTCCGTGCCCGCACTACGCCTGAGCAGACGGCGTAGCAATTCGGCCTGTGTGCGAACGGGATGGGTGACAAACCGCCTTATTTTGCGGTAAGGGCCAAAAGGGGCGAGCCGAACGACCTGGCTCAGGAGTTCACACATCTGTCCCGAACACCGAACTGATAGGGTGACTGACGTAAAGACGCCGTATATGGGGTATCCCGACTACGGTAGAAAAACCAATAAACGCGAAAATGTAACGCAACGCCGTTCACCTGAGCGACTCCCAAAGGTTCCTTTCACGTTTTTTCGCACTGCCGGTATTTCGCTACGATTTCCCGCCTAGCCGGTAGAGTACTGCCTTTCGATGGGACGCAAACGCCCTACCATATCACGTGTACCTGTCACCCACTCGGACACGTAAAACTACCAACGTGCCGTTTACTTCCTCTGCACGCCATTATTAGCCGTTTGGCGTGGACGCCTTAGAAAGGCGGGACCGGACGTGTCATCCCTGCCAGGGCTCGTCGGCAGTAGGTCCGTAAATCGACGGCACCGGTACGTCCCGCAGACGCAGGTAAACGGTCATCTGGCCGCGATGATGGCTCAAATGGCTGATGTGCTGACGAATTACCGCAACGCGGGGCAGTGTAAACAGCGCCTGTCCTTTCAACTTCAGCGACCAGGGCACCTCGTAATCGGCGTCCGTCGCCGCTTGAATCGCCTCGCGAGATTTCCGAACGTTTTCGTCAAAGGTGTTGAGCAGCGTTTCCGTGCTTTCGTTGGTGTAGCCGCCTCCGGCGGTAAGCTCCAGATCGGTGGTGGTCAGGGTCATGCCGATCCAGCCGGGCATTCGGGCAATAAGCTGCGCCAGGTGTGCGATGGAGAAAGATTTAGGATGAGGCTTCCAGTCGGGGTTGTCGTCAGGTACGCGTTCGAGGACGCGACGCGTGGCGGCCATTTCCTGGTCAAACTCGGGTAGCAGGGTTTCAGATATGCTCATAATCGGTGCTCCTCCTTGCTGTTAAACGACGTCAAACAATTCTATGCGGCCTCAAATGTACACATACAGTGGCCAATGCCCGGGAAGACAATGCCAATATACATTACCGGTGCTATCGCGAAGCATCTCCGACACAGGTTTGTTACCCGGTTCTTCCGAGGCAAAAGGGTAAGACCTGCTTTTCCCGCTTTGATCCTGAGGAGCGTTACCGGGCATCCAACTGAGCGGCTTCTTGAGTGTACTTTCATTATACAATACCTTCAAAATGAAGCCGGCAGCGTGCAAGAAAGCCCCCTAAAGTTTATCCGGGTTCCATTCCCGGAACATGACTCTTTGTAATCATGAGATACTCGAACATAGTCCCCCTCCTGTGTTCAATCGGACTCCTCTTCCCCATTGCCGCGTGCGATAGCACAGAGGATGATGGCATGGTCGTAGTTGAAACCGTCGTGGATCAGGTCGTTTACCAGCCCGGGGATACCGTGGTCGTGACCATCAGCAACGTTGGGAGACCGGAGCTCGTCTTCGTAGGTGCTTGCGATGACGGAAGTGTGGCTGCATTCCTCATGACGTTTGACGGCGACGAAGCTTCAGGATACTCTTTGGCTTCAACAGAGGTGGCGTCGTGTGACACTATCACGAAGACGATTCCTCTCGAGCCCGGAGCGCAGCTCGTCCAGCGTTTCCCCATCACGCTTCCAGCCTCGGAGAACCGTTCACCGACGACACAGTACGTGCTCTGGTTTAACGTCTACGACGTCGAAAGCCCACCAATCCCTTCGCGAATCTTTACCAACAGCCAGTCGAACGTCTTCCGGATTGACGCGCCCTGATCGGTGGGTTGGCGAGGATCAGCAGTTCGTCATGCGGTTAGGGCATCCGACGTTACGTGACGTCGTATCGCGCCGTTTGTAACGGCGCCATGGATCAGGTACGATTCCCCGTCGTTAACGAGACTCTTCACGGTTACCACGTCACGACCTCGGCCGATCGTACATCATGTTGCTGCCGCCTTCACACACGTCAGAAGCTTTCGACGGGGACCGGTTCGTCCTGGATTGCCGGGGAAAGCGGTTGGATTGCCGGCCCGGCATCCCGGAGGGCGCCCACGTCATGGGTATTTTGAACGTGACGCCCGATTCGTTTTCAGACGGCGGGCGGTACATCAGGGTGGACGACGCCCTCAGGCGCGCGGGGGAGATGGTGAAGGAAGGGGCCGCCATCATCGACGTAGGGGGCGAATCGACCCGGCCGCGTGGCGCGGTGTATGGCGAAGGCGCGGCTGCAGTACCGGCCGAGGTGGAACGGAAAAGGGTCATACCGGTGATCGAAGGTATAAGGAGCCGTTTCCCGGAAGTTCTGGTTTCCATCGACACGTACAAGCCGGAGGTGGCGCGGGCGGCGCTCGATGCCGGCGCGCACATCGTAAATGACATCACCGGCCTGCGATTCGGACCCGAGATGGCAACGATCGCGGCCGAGTACGGGGCTCCGCTCGTCGTGATGCATTCGCTGGGCAAGCCGGGCGCGCTTCCGCACGCCACCGGCTATCGGGACGTGGTTCAAGAAGTGTACGACGCCCTGAAGACGGCGGTAACGACGGCTGAGCAGGCGGGCGTGGCACACGTCGTTACGGATCCGGGCTTTGGCTTCGGAAAGTTGCCTGCGGAGAACCTGATGCTCTTGAACCGGGTTGACCGATTCCTTTCATTAGGACGTCCGGTGCTCGTCGGGGTGTCCCGGAAGAGTACGATCGGCGTGGTGCTGGGCAGCACGGATTCGCCGGTTCCGCCGGAGGGTCGGCTTTTTGGTTCGCTCGGCGCGACGGCCGTGGCCGTCTTGAGGGGGGCAACGATCGTCCGCACCCACGACGTGCGCCCTACCGTTGAAATGCTTCGCGTTCTTGCGGCTACGGCAACACAAGGCCTTGCTTGACGTCTACTTCTCGAATAGTGGTTCTTAATCTGACCTGATTCATCCTTGTATCTCTTCGACACCATCCCCGTTCGCATCGTCGATGTGCTCGAGATCGGCATCGTCGCATACATCCTGTATAAGCTCTATCAGCTTATGCGGGGTACGATTGCGGTGCAGATCTTTTTCGGGGTGATGGCGCTCTACCTGATGCAGGTCATCGTTACGGCGGCTGAAATGACGATGCTCAGGCGGCTCTTCCAGTCGGTGAGCGAAGTCTTCGTCATCGCCGTGATCATCCTCTTTCAGCCTGAGATTCGACGGCTTCTGCTTCTGCTTGGCCAGAATCCGCTCGTACGGCGCCTGGTGAACTCACCGGCTCGCGAGGAACTGATCGCGGAAGTGGTGGCGGCCGTTGAGGAGATGAGCCGCAAGCACATCGGGGCGCTCATCGCCTTTGAACGCTCGACGGGTTTGAGGAGTTACATCGAGACAGGCGCCCTGCTGCAGGCTCAGGTGAGCCGGGACCTTCTGGTCACGATCTTTTTCGCTCAGAATCCACTCCACGACGGCGCGGCCATCATTCGAGATCGGCACATCGAGGCAGCCCGATGTATCTTACCAATCTCTACCAGCATGCGCCTCAGCCCCCATCTGGGTTTGCGGCACCGCGCAGCAGTTGGATTGACCGAGCAGACTGACGCCTTTGTGGTAGTCGTTTCCGAGGAAACGGGCAATATCTCGGTCTCGATGAATGGCGAGCTGATCTCGAATCTGTCGGTGAATGAATTCAGAAACCTGCTCGTCGATGCGTTAGAGGCGAATCCATCGGTCGAGACAGAGTTGAAGGCGGCCGAGTAGCGGAGACGCCCGCCGGAAATTACAGATTCGCCAAATCATTACGGCTTCATGGAAGACAGGAAATACCAGCGTCCTCGGGCCAACCTGGTCGAGGAGCTCCGGCATAAGGGCATCACGGACGAACGGGTGTTGAAGGCCATTGGTACGGTCCCGCGGCATCTGTTTGTCGAGCCCGCACTGCGCAGCAGGGCCTACGCCGACGAGGCGCTTCCAATCGGCATGAAGCAGACGATCTCGCAGCCGTTTACGGTCGCTTATCAAACGATGCTGCTCAATCCCCAACCGGGTGAGCGGATTCTGGAAATCGGTACGGGAAGCGGTTATCAGGCGGCCATCCTGTGTGAGCTTGGCGCGCGCGTGTTTTCGGTCGAACGTCACGCTCCGTTGCTCGATCGGACCCGGCGTTTGCTGGAGACACTCGGGTATCGGGTCGTCACGCGCCTGGGGGACGGCACGCTCGGATGGCCGTCTTTTGCGCCGTACGACGGCATCCTCGTGACCGCCGGCGCTACCAACATTCCGCCCGCCTTGCTCGAACAGCTCAAAATCGGCGACCAAGAGCACCCGGGCGGGCGGCTCATCATCCCGATTGGCGACGAGCAGGGACAGGTAATGAATCGCATCACGCGCATTGGACCGAACGACTACGAACGGGAAGAAACCAATACCTTTCGGTTCGTCCCTCTCGTCGGAGAAGGAGGCGGCGGCCAGTAAGGCGTGCCAGAATACCGAGCGCTCAACGACAAATCCATCAATACCCCTCTGTCCGTGCTTTAGTTAGCCTTCCGTTGTTCGATACCTCACGGGAGCCTTGAGGCCTCTTACGAATGACGGAACAAATCCAATGCACTGGCACGCCGCCCTCTTTATGTTGCCCCTCATACCGGCAGGAGCGATCTGTATTGCGCTCGGTCTGTTATCCTGGCGGCGCCGTACCGTGGCGGGAGCTTCTGCCTTCTCGTTGCTCATGTTCACCGGGGCATTCTGGGCGCTCACCTATGCGTTGGAGCTGTCCACCGTCGGGAACGTGGTCCAGAGCCGGTTCTGGAATGGCCTGAAGCTTTCCTCCGCCGCCCTTCTATCGCCTTTTTTTGCCCTTTTCGTTCTCCGTTACACCCGTCAGGCGTGGCTTACGAAACGATTTGCGGCAGGGATACTGGCGCTTCCCCTGCTGGCGGGGTTGTGCCATGCTCTCGTAACCGTACAGGGCACGCTCATAGCCGGTGACGTCCAATTCAATGAGTTGGATACCCTGGAGGCAGGGTATTACACGCTTTGCAGGCTTGAGCGAGCCTATACCTTCTGCCTCACCCTTTTCGTTGAGGGAATACTGCTGCGAGAGGCCACGCAGGCTCCCCGTCTGTACAGGCAGCAGGCATTGGTCATGATCCTGGGAGGGGTGATACCGCTTGCCGGGCTGTTTGCGCCGTTCGTGCTCGAGCGAGAGGTGGGTGGCGCCCTTCCCCTCACGTTCATGCTCGCCGGCACCGGCGTCACCTGGGGGTTCATCCAGTACCGGATGCTCGACATCATACCCGCCGCCCGCGACCTCGTCGTCGAGAGCATGAGCGACCTCGTGCTCATCCTGGACGTGCACAACCGGATTGTGGATATGAATCCGGCAGCCGAACAGGGATTTGGGTTCTCTGCCGACGAAGTGGGAGGGAGACCACTGGAAACGGTATTTCGTGAGGCAACGAGCTTCCAGGCGGACCCGCCGGAAGAGGTGGAAGCACAGGCAGAGATCATCCTTCGAGACGGTGAAGGACCGCGATACTTCGATTTTCGGATCTCCCCTCTCTACGGATGGCGAAATCTGCTTGCCGGATGGCTGATCGTCCTGCGGGACGTCACGGAGCGGAAGCTCTACGAAGAAGAGCTGATCCTCGCAAAGGAACAGGCCGAAATCGCGGCGGACATGAAGTCGGCTCTGTTGAACAACGTCAGCCACGAGCTTCGCACGCCGCTTGCCAGCATCATCGGGTTTGCGCACGTCGTGGCCGAGGAAGTCCCGCCTGAGCAGAAGGAGTTCATCGAAATCATCGAACAGAATGGCCAGAGGCTGCTGAACACGCTGAACAACATACTCGATCTGGCCCAGCTCAAATCGCGAGGTCTGACGAGCCGTCCGGAGATATTCGACGCAGCGGCAGAGGTTCGGGAAACGGTGCGTTCGCTCGAGATCATGGCGCGTCTGAAAAACCTGCCCTTACTGGTATACACACCGGACGAGCGTGTCGAATGCAAGCTTGATCGGAATCATCTCTCCCGCACGCTCACCAACCTGCTCGGCAACGCAATCAAGTTTACGGAGACCGGGCACGTATCCGTCCATCTGGACTACGACGACGACACGATCACACTGATCGTCAAAGATACGGGGATCGGGATCAGCGAGTCCTTCAAGCCATTCCTTTTCCAGGAGTTCAGGCAGGAGAGTACGGGTAATGACCGGTCGTACGGTGGAAACGGGTTGGGGCTCGCCATCACGAGGCATCTCGTCGGGATGATGGGAGGCACAATATCGGCTGAGAGCCGCCGGAACGCCGGCACCACGTTTACGGTCAGGATTCCGCGATACCCAGATCGTGCCGGAGCGGACAAGGACCTGCAGCTGGGTGAAGCACAATTCAGCTAAAACGGCACACTGGCCCGGATACGGTAGTAAACCTCGTATTCGTCTCCACTTCCAAAAGCGGACGCGGGTTGCGCCACGCCCAGGGCATGGGCAAAGCCGATCACGCCCCCAAGTCTCAGCTCATTTTTGAGCTCAACGCCGACACCGACGCGACGTATGGCGTCGTCGAAGTTGGAGCCGCTCCAGACCATTCCGGCGTCGGAGAAGAGGGCCAGTGCCGTGCTGCCGAGCGACACGATACCCAGGAGGCGTGTTTGCAAGTCGGGAAGCAAAAGCATGCGGTACTCTGCCGTTCCGAACAGCATGCGACTGCCGAGGGCATAGCGACGGAAGCCCCTCACGCGCTCGCTTTCGCCGAGCGTGAAGGGAATGTACTCGGGAATGTCGAGTTGAATGTCGTCGTGACGTGAAAGGCCAACGTAATCCTGCGCGAACGAATCGCCTTCCTGGATGCGGGCTCGTGCGTAGAGAAAGAGACGATGCAAGCCGATACTCCGAATGATGCCGTAGGCAGCCAGATCACCCCGGACGAATCGGCTATCGCCGCCAAGCACGGGCAGGGCAGCTTCGAGCTGCAAGCGTGCGCCGAACCCGTCGAGCGGGTGGACCGTGTTGAAACGATACGGCCGCTGCTTCCGGTGCGTCAACGAGAGGCGCAAGTCGGCCTGCTGGCCTGCTTCGGGCGGCGGCAAGCCATCCAGCTCTTCGACGTCTTCGGCGCTGAGCGGGTCGATGTCGACGTATCGCGCTCTGAACCCGAGTCGGGTAGCCGTAAACGGGCTTATGCCGACGTCGAGTGGCCACTCGAGGGTGACGTCTCCACCGAGGTAGTTTTCAACGAGCAGCTCGTTTCCATAAAAGCGCGAGGAGCCCGGCATATGGTACAGGCTGATCCCGACGGTCGGGTGCCACTGGTTGTTGATGTACGTACCGGCGATCAGGCTCCGTTCCAGGGGTGACGCGAAGGAAAGCCCGCCGATGGTGGAGAAAATGTGTTTACCGAGCGGCTCGAACCACGTCGTCAGGCCGATGACGCCCCAGTCTTTCGGATTGTCGTAGTAGGGGACAGCGACGGAAACCGCGTGAGTGACGTTTTTCCACGACCGGTAGTCGTATCGAGCCGTTATGAGTGACGAGTCTTCGGGTATTTCCGCCGGTACTTCGTTCGGGGGCCTGTGCGTGATCCACGACTGGTAGGCTTTCGGAATGACAGGCGGAGGGTAGGATACCTTTCGTCGGGCGTCGATCCGGTAGGCCCTGTCGTTTTCTTTTGTCTCGTCGGATACGATCACGAGGCTGCCCGAGGTACGCAGGGAATCGGGCGGAAGCCAGTCGTACGCCGTAGCTCCGGTAGCAAGGTAGGTGACTCGCCGCGTCGCACCGGTCTCGAGGCTGTGGACGAACACGTTCGGCACCCGATCGCGAAACGACGTGAACGCAATCGACTGGCCGTCGGGGCTCCAGACGGGGAGCCGGTCGTCGTCACCCTTCTTGCCCGTCGAAAGCACACGCTGCTCGTGTGTTTTCAGGTCGTAAACGACCAGCGAACGCGTTCCGTCCTCGTCGAACAGCGCATAGGCCAGCCGGCTGCCGTCGGGACTCCAGGCAACCAACGAGATCTGCACGTCACCGGTGTAGGCAGTCAGGGGCGACTCATTGCCTGTTTCAAGGTCGAGCAAAAAGAGGTTGGCCGTCCCTGCATCGGAGCCGATGAAGAGGAGCTGAAGGGAGGAGGAGTCGGGAGAAAAGACCGGTGAGGAGGCACGGCGGCCATACGTCAGGCGGCGCAGGTTACGCCCGTCCGCGTCCACGACGAAGAGGTCGTTCAGCAATGATCCGTGTTCACTCCTTACGGTTCGCGCAAAAGCCAGCCGTTTCCCGTCCGGGCTCCACGAGACGGGCGCCTTGATCGACCCCTCCGCCACGATCCGGGTGGATTTACGATCCCGATCAACCACGTACAACCGACGGAAAGGCCGCTGGAGCGATACCAGCGACAGGACGGCGACGTGCGTCGTGTCGGGGCTGTATTTAATGTCGTACCGGTACTGCCCGGGAAGCTGGAGTGGAGCCGCACGGAGCGAATCGGGCCGTTCCATCTGTCCGGCCAGCGTATTGTAGTAGACGTTTACGTGACGCCGCCAGTCGTCAAAAAAACGGCGATACGAGTTATCGGTTGTCTCCTCGAAGGCGCGGCCGAAGTCGTGCACCTCACCGAGACCGAAAAGCACTCTTTTCCGGTGTTTGAGGAGCTTCGAGAGGGTGGTGTCGCCGTACTGATCGGCAAAGTACCGCAACTGGGAATTGCCGGAGGCATACAGGAGCCGTCCGTTCCAGACCGAGCGCCCGTCATTGTAGGAAAGCCGGTCGTCCAGCACGGCGGTTCGTAGCCACCGCTCGCCCCGTTGCGCATCCCACACCTCGGTTTCGTACTGGGCGAGCCCTTCTGCCCAGAATCGTGGCATCGGATCGCCGAAAAGAAAAGATAAAAACCCGAGGTTGGACCGAACCGCGCGAAAGTGGAATAGATGGGTAAGCTCGTGGGCAATCACCTTGCGCAGCCATTTCTCCTCCCCCGTCCAGACTTCGGCCGCATCGTTGACGTGGACCCAGATATTCGTGTATCCCGTTCCGACGCCGACGGCGAAGCCGTTCGTAATCTCGTCCTCGTCCGAGAGGTAAATCCGGATTTTCCGGTCGAACGTGACGTCCAAGTTCGCCGACAGGACTTCGTACGCGGCTTCGGCGATGGGCGCGGCTTTGGTTTCGATCCCGCTGAGGTGCCGCGGGTACATGATCTCGAAGTGTTCGGTCTCCGCCACGAGCCACTTGAGCTCCGGATGGTTGCGCCCGTTATACGTGTTGAAACCCTGGCCATGCAGGTCAAACGTCAACAGCAGACCGAAAAACAGGAGGGCAACAATTCGCATGGGGACGGAACGTCTCAAAACGATGCTGGAGAAACGTACGGTGTTGAATATACAGCCCAAAACCGCTACGCCACAGGGAGAAAGACTGCTATTTCGTCCTAGACAGTTACCGCCACCAGCCGAAAAAAGAGCCAGGCCTCCTACTTTTCCGACTGTTCCAATTTAGGGGAGCGAAACGCCGTTTGGATTGTTATGAGGAGTGTGGAGTCCGAATAGGGTCGTTATCCCTTCTGGAGGCGTTACGCAGATGGCCCCGACAAGACGAATCGAGATCCCGGTACAGGGGATGGACTGTGCCTCGTGCGCGCGGCACGTACAGAAAGCCATCGAAGAGGTACCCGGCGTTTGCTCGGTCGAAGTGTTGCTCGGTGCGGAGAAAGCGGTGCTCGAGCTCGACGGCAGGAAGCCCGCCGACCTTGAGGCCATTCGCCGTGCCGTGCAGGATGCGGGCTACAGCGTTCCCATGGAAGAGCCCCGCTTACCATCCGGCGCGCTTACGTACGGACGCAAGGTCTTCTTTGTGCTCGGGCTTGTTTTTGGGGTCGTGTTGTTCGTCGCGATCGTCGGGGAATGGCTTGGATTCTTTGAGGCCGTACAGGAGCGCGTTCCATTCTGGGCTGGTTTTGCCCTCGTGCTGCTCGTTGGCTACCCCGTGCTCTTGAACGTGATCCGGGCGACGCTCAAGCGTCAGGTGATTTCGCACACGCTCATGTCGGTCGGCGCCATCGCGGCGTTACTCGTCGGTGAGTGGGCGACGGCTGCCGTCGTGGTCTTTTTCATGCGGGTGGGTGATTACGTCGAAGGATTCACGGCGGACCGCGCCCGCCAGTCGGTGCGGTCCCTCACCGCTCTGGCGCCGCAGACCGCCCGCGTGGAAGACGAAAAGGGCGAGCGCGAGGTGCCCGTGTCGGAGGTGCGTCCGGGGGATCGGGTCGTCGTGAGGCCGGGTGAGCGGATTCCGGTGGATGGTATCGTCGAAAGCGGGCGTGCGACGATCGACCAGGCCGCCGTCACCGGGGAGTCTATTCCGGTCGAGGCCGCCGCCGGTTCGACGGTCTACGCGGCTACAGTCGCGCAATACGGCAGCCTGCGCATCCGAACGACGGCCGCCGGGAGCGATTCGACGTTCGGCCGCGTCATTCGGATGGTCGAGCAGGCGGAAGCCAATCGAGGGAACGTGCAGCGTTTGGCCGACCGGTTCTCGGCCTATTACCTTCCCGCCGTGGCGGTTATCGCGCTTCTCACGTATTTGCTCCGGCAGGACCTCATGGCCACGGTGGCGGTGCTGGTCGTGGCTTGCTCGTGTGCGTTCGCCCTCGCGACGCCCGTGGCAATGCTGGCGTCGATCGGGGCAGCAGCCAAAAAGGGCCTGCTCGTCAAAGGTGGACGATACCTGGAGGCGCTGGCACGCGGCGACGTGCTGCTGATCGATAAAACCGGAACCCTGACGCTGGGAAAACCCCGGATCACCGACGTGATCGCGCTCAACGGCTATCCCGAGGAGGAAATCCTTGCCCTCGCGGCGAGCGCTGAGTACGACTCCGAGCACCCGCTCGCGGAATCCGTGCGACGGGCGGCGTTGGAACGCCGGATACCCTTCGAAAGGCCGGACCGGTTCGAGGCCATTCCAGGGCGCGGCGTCCGGGCAGACGTCCACGGGCATACCGTCGAGGTGGGTAACGGGCGATTGCAATCGGCCGGACCGGCTCAGGACGCTCAGGACGATGTGGACCGGCTGAGGAGAGAAGGTAAAACGCTCCTGTTCGTCGAGGTAGACGGGACCCCTGTCGGGCTGTTCGGCGCCGCTGATACGGCACGCGGCGACGTCCCGGAAGCCCTGGAGGCCTTGCGTCAGCTCGGCATCCGACACGTCGAGCTCCTTACGGGCGACCGTGAGGAAACGGCTGCAGCGCTTGCGGAGCCCTTGAAAATCCGCTACCGGGCCTGTCTATTGCCCGAGGACAAGATCCGGATCGTCCGTGAGTACCAGGCGCAGGGGCACACGGTGGTCATGATCGGCGACGGCGTCAACGACGCTCCCGCGCTGGCGCAGGCCGACGTGGGCATTGCGATGGGCGTGATCGGTACCGACGTGGCGATCGAGGCCGCTCACGTGGGGCTGATGCGTGAGGACTGGTTGCTGGTACCGGAGCTGTTCCGCATATCCCGGCGCACGATGGGCGTGGTGAAGCTCAACATCGGATTTACGACGGTCTACAACGTGGTGGGCCTGACGCTCGCCGCCCTCGGCATCCTGCCTCCCATCCTGGCCGCCGCCGCCCAATCGCTGCCCGACCTGGGCATCCTCGCCAACTCCGCCCGCCTGATCAGACAGGGCTGATCGTTAGGTTCGACCGGCTCAATACTTCATCAGCAGGTTCAGCAACCCGCGGTCGAGCTTGTGGCCGTACCAGTCTTCGTATTCGATGTCAGTTCTGCCGGAGTCGAGGATGCCGAAGTCGCCGCGGAAGTTCCAGAGGGCGTATCCGATCCCGTGCGACGTCAGGATGTCCAGGACGTCACCGAACCAGGCGAGGAACACTTCGTGTGGGGTTTCCCGCCAGCAGCCGCATTCTCCACAGTGAACGCCGACGCCCTGCTCGACCATCTCGATCCACGGCCGGTAAAACTCCTCGAGGTCTTCCCGGCTGAACTGGCGGCCGTCGATCTCGCCCGGCCAGACCGGAGTGGGCGCATCGTCCGGATTTTCGAAGACCCAGGGAGCGCGGTAGTGCGAGATGTAATGGGGGAAGTACCCGCGGCAGCTCTGCCCGATGTCGAGGTCTGCGATTTCCGGGATGGGAACCGCGCCGACGTCGTTCCCGTCGGCGATGACGAGGTGATTGGGGTTGTGCGAGCGGATGGTTTCCAGTGCCGCTTGTGCAACCTTCCGGTAGACCTCGCCGGGGACAGGGCTACGCCGGGAGAACTGGTCGTTCATGTCCTCGCGGGCGCTGGGTTCGTTGACGAGGTCGAAGCTGATCTTGTCAGGTGAGACGTCTTTGAATCGCTCGGCCCACATGGACCAGTGGAAAAGGAAAGCTTTCTGGGCCTCTTCGTCTTCCCACAGGTTGTAGGGCTCGTTGAAACCGGCGTTGACGCAGTAACCCGGCGCCCGGTGAAGATTCAGGCTCACGTGGATGCCGTACTTGTGCGCCTTTGCCACCAGGTCCTCGATGTACTCGACCTGCTCCTCGTCGATGTTGTACACCTCTTCAGGCGTGATATTCCGGGAGCGGTCGAACTTGACGTAGCGTGGGTAGGCCATCGGGATTCTCACGAAGTCGAATCCCCAGTCGGCCATCCATTTAAGGTCCTCCTCTGTCGTTTGGGCGCGTCCGTTACCCGGGTTGGGCGAGAAAAAATCCAGGAGGTTAAACCCACGCCAACGCGGGAGCTTGTTCCGGACGGGTTCTCCGGAAGTCCCGGCACAACCGAGGTTACTCGCCAGGTAAACGCCTGCCGCCGAGGCTGCTGTGGTTTTCAGAAAAGCTCTGCGGTTGAGGGAACGGATCGACATACTTTTTCCACCGAAAGGTTGACAGACAGAGGAGAATATCTGCCTTTAAGGTACGGGCTCGCGGTGGAAAGGGTCAACGGCCCTTGGAACGGGATCACGAGGCGACGTGGCGGATCTCCACCTGGCCTTTCCGTATGCGCGTTTGATAGGCCGGCTGTGGGTGCGTGGCGGGGCCGTGTACGACCGAACCGTCGCGGAGGTCGAAGACCGAATCGTGCCAGGGGCACTGCACCGTGAAGTCGTGGAACTCCCCTTCTTCGAGCGGACCTCCGGAGTGGCTGCACACCGCGTTGATCGCGTGGACTGTGCCCTCGCAGCGGTAAAGGAGCACCTTCGATCCTTCGACGTCTACCGCCTTCGGTTCTCCTTCGGGAAGCTCTGCTTCGGGAAGGACGGCCGTCCACTTCTCCGGTCCCGAGATCTCCTCGCTGTGATCGACGCCTACCCTGTGGGTGTAGACGAGGTGCCCGCCGAGCCAGGCCGAGGCGGCAAGCAGGGCGAGCGCCAGCGAGGAGAAAAATACGCCGCGCGCTCGCTTTCCATTCTTCCGGTCGCGCAACGAGAGCAGGTAGAGCCCGAGGTTGACGCTGTTCAGCAGCGCGTGCATCGATGCGCTGCTCATGGCGGGCTTTTCAACAGTCGAGAAGTCGGCGAGCCCGCTGATGGCCGTCGCGACGGCGGATATGCTGCCTGCCGATACGAGCGTGTCGGCGGCCTTTTCCGCAAACCGTGCTCCCCGGGCGGCCGCGAGGACGTCGAAGAGGGTGGCCAGCGTAAAGGCGCCCACGGTGACGTCGGTCAGCATCGGATGGAGTGGGTGGCCGAGCCACGTACCGTGGAGCAGGTCGGCTATTTTCCGGGCCGGGTATCCACCCTTCAGCACCGCGGCATGAATGGATCGGGACAGCTTCAGCCCGTTTTCGGATAAGCCCGGCAGTTGCTCCGTTTTCTGAACGAGAAGGTCTCCCAGCATGGATCAATACCGGCTCGTTTGGAGAGTAGGTACAGTCGGTTAGAATCCCTCAAACGCTATTGTCCCCACCAACGATTAGCAAGATGCTCCATGTACCGATCTGGTGAAGTGAAAGCCGGTTTGGACTCCAATTTCCCGGTATTTCGAGCTGGTTGCAATTCGGAGAGGTCGTGTTTCTGGATTTTCACCGCACCGAAACCAGAGGGGCACATTTGCCGGGCGCCATTGCCTGAGCTCAGGCGTTTAGAGATCGTGATGGACAGGAGTCCATCAAGCAGTACTTATGTTGGGGACCATCAAGCAGTGAGAGTGAGCAATGAACGTTCAGGACTTCAAATTCTTTTTGATACATAGAAGTGGTTATCGGGCACTCGGGGCCAGCCGAAAAATCGGCAATGGATACCTGATGTTTCGGATTCACCATCCCAGCGCCAACGTGTACGACGCACTCGGCACACGCAAGCCTTACGAGTGTGTCGGCGGCATCGCGAGCGACGACATCCAGCAGATGATCGAGAGTGGGGAGTGGGACATCGCGTCGGACAGCCCGTACGAACAGGTTGAGGCGGAGGAGGCCGTATTTTGATAAGTGGTTAGTTTCAGTGACTAAAAAGAGGGAGCGGGGCCGTCTGGGTCGCCGCTCCCTCTCTTTTTATCCCTGGAGGAGCGACCCGCCGCCGTCGATCCAGATGGGGGTGCCCGTGATGTGGCTCGACCGGTCCGACGCGAGGAAAAGGACGAGCTCGGCTACCTGCTCGGGTTTACCGGCCTTGCCCTCGCTGAGGGGGATGCCGCCTTCCGGGAAAATGGCGGGTTCAGCCGCTTTCTCGACGTTCCTACGTTCGGTGTGCTCTTCGACGTCGGACTCGATGGCGCCCGGGCAAATGGCGTTGACGCGAATACGCATCTTGGCGAGCTCGAGGGCCAGCATCTGCATGAGGGCGATCTGGCCGGCCTTCGACGTGGAATACGCGCTGGCGCCGGCCGTCGAAAACTGCCGCGTGCCGTTGACGGACGATGTGATGATCACCGAGCCACCCCGGCGTTTCAAATAGGGGACTGCGTATTTGATCGTGTAGAACGTTCCGGTAAGGTTGATCGAGAGCGTCTGGTTCCACTCTTCGGGTTTAATCTCTTCGATCGGCGCCCAGACGCCGTTGACACCGGCGTGGGCGAAGACGACGTCGAGCTGACCCCACGTGCGGTCGATTTCTTCGTACACGCGCTGAACGTCCCTGTAATTCGCGATGTCGGCCGCGATGGCCAGCGCCTGCCCGCCCTCGTTTTCGATCTCCTTGACCGTCCTGTCGAGCTTTTCTTTCGTCCGCCCTGAAACGGCCACCCTGGCACCTTCGCGGGCGAACAGGAGGGCGGTAGCCTTCCCGATCCCCGAACCTCCACCCGTCACGAGCGCCACTTTCCCCTCGAGTTCCATATCTCCCTCCCTCTCTGTTCGTGCATATATCGTCAAATAACGCTCCCCATCGAATTCCGGTCACGGGCAAGGCGTAACGATGTTATACTACATGCTCGCCAGCGGCTACATAGCTCAGTTTGTGAACGTAAGGAAGGGCGGGGAATGTATCCTTACGGCGTTTCGCCGAGGACGATGCCGGCGTAGATGGCGGAGGTGCTCTGGATTTCAGGAGGGAGGCGGCCGTTTGAGAAGCGGACGAAGATTTCGCGGACGTAAGGCAGGCGGTCCGTCAGGCTGTAGCTGACGTCGAGCGCGACGTACGTTGCCAGCGGGTCATCGCTTTCTTCAACGATCTCCGGCAAGCCGAAGCTGTTGAAGAAGCGGAAGTCGACGTGCAGGCCAAGGGGGCGGAGGATAGGACTATTGAGCCGTTGGCCGATTAAAAACTTCCAGGAGGCAGCCCCGTCGATCCGGGCGAAGGGGGATAGATCCTCGTCGATGGAATCGCGGAGGTCGGACTTGAGCGGTTTCACGGCGTTGAGACCAACCACAACCGACGGCACCAGGAACCACCAGCCTTCGTCCTTGATGTTGATGTAGCTGAGCTCGCCGCCGCCGGCGAGGTTGACGGCGTCGAACACCTGGTCGGCCTCGGCCTTTACGTCAGCGCCAATTTCGATGAAGCCCCAGTCTTTCGTGGGGCGGGGAAGCTGGGGCTCCGGGTCATCAGGTGAAAACTCTGGGGGCTCAGGTGTTCTTTTTAAGCTGATCGACCAGCCCGCGTTCAGCTTTGCGGTGAGGTTTTCGGGGTTGTGGCGTGGTTTGAGGGCGACGGCCCCCTCGGCAGCGGCCGAATAGTACCATCCCTTCGGGTACGTCCCTGCAGCCGGTTGCGAATAGTACTCGTCCCGTACCGCTCCAGAAAACCGGACGGCCAAGGTGAAGGCGTCCTCACTTCGGAGGATCGCCGGCCTCAGCTCGAGGGCGGACGTCTGGGCAAACGCTGTACCGGCGACGAACAGCAACGGGAGAACGACGAATACACGGAATAGGGGTGGCATGGTATCGTACACGATTGGAGTGCGAGAGCGGGTCTACACGACTTCGCTGCCGAAACGATAGAGGGCATCGACGAATCCGGCTAATTCGGCCAGCGTCTTGTCGCCGTCGGAGAAAAATTCCGCCAGCTTGGTGACGGTCTCTTTGACCGATTGCCCGGTCTCGCCCCGAGCGCCGGTGGCCCGGATGTAGGCATCCACGTCCTGCGCCAGCTTTTTGCACTTCCTGTTGAAGATCGTGGCGGTTTCGTGCTCCTTGTTCCAGTACTGGAGCTGCCGCAGGCGAACGTCCTTGACCTGGTCGAACGGGAGCGTCCGGTGCACGGGGTAAAGCTGGTCGAAGAGAGCCTCGTACGTACGCTTGTGCGCCTCGTTATTCTTCGACCATCGGCTATCTACCCGCGTCACGGTGAAGACGGTGGGACCAAAGAGGTGGTCTATCGCCGACTTGAGCCAGGGGGCAGGCTCGGCGCCGACACGGTTATGGTTGGCGTGGACGAAACGACAGTAACGTTCGACGTTCGGCCCGCCCGCTTTTGATGCCTGATCGGGCAGGTTCAGGAAAGCGCGAGGCGCAATTTCGCTTATCAGGCTGAACTCCTTCGGCGTGAGATGGCTCTGGAAATATTGCCAGAAGTGCTCTTCGGTGAGCCGCATGCGGACGAGCCAGCCGTCGGTGCCGAAGAGGATCCGTTTCTGGTACGGGCTGCCGTCTTGCAGAAATCCTTTGAGGTGGCGGAAGTAGTTTTTCTCCGCATCACCGCCGCCCATCATCTGGACGTGATACGAGACGTCCGTGTACACTCCCTGGAAATCCTTCATAAGCGTGAGGATGCGGCCCGTCCAGGAATTGGGGTCGATGGCCGGTCCGACGAGGCCCTGCGCGCCGCCGAAGTGGGCGACGCACAGGCGAAGGTCGGGATTTCGGTTGAGAACGGGCAGCCAGTGCGAAGGATCGCAGAGGCCGATGTTCGCCGTACTCGCATAAAAGCCACCGTGCGTGCAATGGACGACGATCGGCAACGACATCTCCCGGCAGTAGTCGTACACTTCCTGCATCTCGGGCGTGTCGACGCTGTAGCCGAGCGAAGGGTATAGCTTGACGCCGACGAACCCCATCTGCTCAACCGCCTGCTTCAACGTCGTGAGGGTGTCCTTACGGACGGGGTTCACACAGTAAAAGGGTAGAATGCGGCCGGGGAAGCGGAGAACGGCTTCGGAGTTTTCCCGAAGCTGACGCATGAACAGCTGCTCGTCGCGATCGTCGTTGTCCCCGGCGGTGATGTCCATCATGAGGGAGACGAGCAGGTCGTCGGGGTCGAGGTGGGCGAGGAGCTTTTCGGCCACGTCGCCGGCCGAGGGCTGGAGGCAGAGACGAAGGGTCTGGACGATGTCGAAGAACGTGCTCTTGTTTGCATCGCCGTCCTGCCGGTCGATGGCAGTAGAGAGCTTGTCGAGAATACTGCGAAGCGCCGCCGATCCGAGTGTTTCGACGGGCATGCTTCCAAGGATTCGGACCTCCAGGGGGAGGTTGTTCTGCTGGTCCTTTACGAACTTTTTGAACCCGCTGTTTTTCTTGATTTTCTTTAGCAGGCGGGTGAGGAGATCCTCTTCGACGAGCAATTCGGGATGATCGAGCTGTTCGACGAGGAGGTCTTCGACGGCGCTGATCACAAAATCAGGGAGCCGCTCTTGCGTTAGCCGGTCGACGAGGATCGAGATGGTTTTGCGGGTGAGAACGGTGTGGAGCGAGAAGATGTGAGCGTGACAGTTTACCCGCATGGGAACGCACCGTATGGTCGGCCGGATGAATTGGGTACATCCGGTTAAAAAGGTACGATACTCTCATTAGCGCCGTCAACGAAGCGCCGTCTACACTTTTGGCGCAAGTGCCAAGAAAGAAAAGTGCTACGTCAGGTGGAGACCGGCATCACCGGATCGGCGGGGCGTTCACGTTTGAATCGAAAATCACACTTGTCGGCTCCATTTGCGATCGTGCCCGACCGCACGAGCGTCAATCCGGCGATACCCGACGTGACGTAATCGACCTCGCAGAGGATCGAGGCGTATTTACCGTAGCCATGCCTTTCGAACAGCTTGCATATCCCGCATTCGAGGATGTCGACCCCATACCCCAGGCCGAACGTTTCGTCTTTATCCGTGACGATCCTCGAAACGAACCCGTCCGGATGGCCACGTTCACCGAGCTTTCTATCCAGATACCTCAGTAGCACGCGCGAAATTCGCGAACCGATCAGCTTTACGGGAAGCCTTTTGCGCCACGCCTGGAAACGGGTCTTCGGCCGTACGTAGTCCTGCGCGATCTCCAGGCAGATCTGCCGGATGCGCTCGAAGCTTTCGCCCCGTCCATCCAGCACCTCGATCAAGGACAGAAAGTAGGCTGCGATGTCCAGCCTTCGGTCCATCGGGTTCTTCGACGATCTCGAGAATCGCACGTCTCCCTGGAGCGCCCGGTAACCCGCGTCGACGTCAGCCATCAAGGCATCCTCGTTTTGAGGGAAATGCGCCTCGATGGCTTTCTGGAAGTACTTCCTGTACGTTTTCATCGGGTTAACGGGCCGGTGCCGGTCGTTCTCAATCTTTTCGAGGCCTTCTCTTTTTTTGCTGCTCGAGCGCAAGACCGATGGCCACCCCGATGGCGATGCCCGAACCCAAACCTACGGCCATGTCGTCCATTACGGCCCCAAGCAGCGCGCCGATCCCTACCCCTATGGCTACTCCCACGGCCAGGTTTCCGCCGGAGGTGCTCTCATTCTCATTTTGTGGTTGCATATCGGTACTTTTTGAATCAGCCGAGACCTTCGACGAAACCTTGCCTCCAGGTGGGGTAGGTCAGCGTCCAGTCGAGCTCGCGTTTGGCCTTCAGGTTCGATCCGCCGCGGCTCTCGGTCATGATCGCTACGCCTTCTTCACCCATCAGGAACTTCGCGATCCAGGTCGGCACTTTGCGTGGCGGTTTGGCGCCAAAGACATCCGCCAGGAACGGCAGCCAGACGGAGACGGGAGCGGGCTCGTCGTCGACGATGTTGTAGATACCGGGTGTGCCGCGATCCATTGCCGCTACCGTTGCGCGGGCGACGTCCTCTATGTGGATGAACGACCAGATGCCGGACCCGTCGCCCACGATGGGGATCATACGTTTACGGACCATGTCGGCGATGGCGCCGTCCCGGGAGATTCCGGTTCCCGGTCCGTAGAAGAAGCCGCAACGCAGGGCGAAAGCTTCGACGTCGGTGGACATAGACACCGCGTTTTCGAGGTGGCGGATGGCCGCGAGGGTATTGCGAAACCCGGCCGGCGGATTGGGGTCGAGCGGGTCCTCTTCCGTCTTGATCGGTCCACCCACCGGAGCAAACGGCCAGCCGCAGAAGCTCTGGGCGATAAAACGGCGGGCGCCAACCTCCCGCGCGGCCAATAGAAGGGTGTCGGTGACCTCGGTGCGGAACCGGTTCGTCAGCGCGAACTCCTGGTCGAACTTCCTGAAGTCTCCTGAAATGCCTGCGAGAGCCGTGAGATGATGGATGACGACCTCCGGCTCGGCCCTCCTGACCGCAGCCGTCAGGTCTTCGCGGTTGAGTGGATCGGCAACGACAGGTCTTGCGCCTGCCATCTCGACTTCTTGCCCTTTCTCCGGCGAGCGAACCAGTGCGATGACCTCGTGCCCATCGGCTACCAGCATGGGTACCAGAACCTTACCAACTGCTCCTGTACTTCCGGCTACAAATACCTTCATGGCTCCATAATTCAGTCAATGAACGTTCAGTGTACCGGTGCGGATTGCACGACGAACCCGCACCTCTACTCTAGATCATTCACGACAAAACAGTCCGCTTCGATCTCAACGAGCCAGTCGGGGTCGATGAGGCGGCTGACCTCGACGAACGTAGACGCCGGCCGGACGTCAGCAAAGAACTCGCCGTGCGCCCTCGCGGCTTCCTCCCAGCGGGAGACGTCCGTCAGCATGACGCGGGTGCGGACGACGTCTTTTTTCGATCCCCCTGCTTCCCTCACGGCCTTGAGGATGATCTCGAGGCAGCGGAGAGTCTGGCCGTAGAGGTCGCCGGGGCAGGCGGTGGATCCGTCGTCTGCGATGGGGGCGGTCCCGGAGACCGAGATGATGGGACCGACACGGACAGCTCTCGAAAAACCGATGGCCGGCTCGTATGGCGAACCTGAGGAAACGTTTTTGCGAGTCATTTCGGTGGGTAAAAGCGCGATCAGGCCGATCTTAGCGTCTTGGTGAATCGAATCTGCCCGTCGTCGAGGGTAGCAGGGCGGAGGTTTATGGATTTTAAACTGGGTGAAGGAGCCAAAAGCCGACTTTCTATGCGCGACCAATTACAATTGTTGGAACCACGGATCGCTGACAGTAATCATTTCACTTCTGAAAGAGTTTTACGCCTCTTCCAGTTCGTCCTCATATTCGATGACGTCATCAGGGCCATTCTTAACGGCTTCGAGAACGACCATTGGATAACGCATGGCGACGGTCAGAAGTGTACGCGCCGGTCCGCGTGGATCTCGCCGACCCTGTTCCCATTCCTGAAGGGTTCGTTTGCTTATTCCAAGTAGCTCGGCAAAGCCATCCTGCGTTTGCCGCAACCGTTCCCGGATTTTTCTTATCGGAATCTCACCTTTTGCCGCTCCAACTGGTTTTCCGTTGAAGGCTTTTTTGAGATCATTTGCGGCACTTTCGAGGTCCCAGGTTACGCGCCCGTTTTCCTTCACTTCAAGCAATACCTTGCCCGAGTACGTGAACGTACGGGAAGGAATGCTTTGCCCTTTCTTGATGGCCACCATTTCACGAACGCTTTCTTTGAGCCGTTCGAAATCCCTGGGGTCCATGGCTCACCTCTCCTGTTTCGTAGCAGCGTTATTGCTTTAGTTCCTTCAGGATCGTAACCAACTCTCTTAGCTCCCGCTTCGTCAAGTCCGATTTCTCATTCTTGCTATAGACGTCGAGAAAGAAAATTTGGTGGTCGTCGACGAACCAGTAATAGATAACCCGAGCACCTCCACTTTTACCTCGGCCACTCGCCTTGATACGAACCTTTCGCAAACCGCCGCCGCCACTGATAAGAGGTCCTTATTCGGGATTCTCAATGAGTATAAGCTGAAGCTGCCGATAATCTTCGTCACTTACACGATCGGCGAGTCGTTTTGTGAAAGATGGTAGTTCGGCAAACTCCAGGGGCCGAGATTACGGCTTGATGCCGTCTCTCACACGACTCACCACTATTACGTACGGCAATGACGTACAAGGGTTTCGAGGTGAATTAACCAATCCGGAGCGCCAAAGACAAGAGGTAAAAGTGAGCTCAGTCGGATGTGCCTTGGACAGGCCTGCAAATGAAAGGTGCTTTCTAAAACGCGAGGATGGCACCCGGTTAAATCATATACCCGGGCGCCATCCTCAAACCTGAATACTTCTACCGCTGGAACAGGTACTGGAACTTGAAGAACACCTGGCGGCTGGTGCGGATGAAGCCGTAGGGCTCGTCGTACTCGCCGTACCCGTGGGTCGAGCCGACGTAGAACACGGTGAAGGGATTGATCTTGTACGACAACAGGGGCTCGAGCGACAGCACTTCGTCGAATTCGTTGTACTGGGTGATCAGGCGCACCGAGAGCTCGCGCGAGAACTGGTAGCCCATGCCGGTACGAAGGATGAAGCCCTCGTAAAACTTCTCGTCGGAATCCAGCTTCTTCAGCCGGGAGTAGTTGAGCGACGAGGAGAAGGTGAGGCGGGGCAACGGCCTGATCGTCAGGTTTGAACCCGCCGAAAGCCTGCGCCCGGCGACCGGAACGTCTTCGTTCCGCGCGATGTCGCGCCCGAACGACACGTACCCGCCTCCGTTGATCTTGTCGCTGAAGTTGGTATTGACGTTGACCAGGCCGGTGACCAGCCCGCTGAAGTCGACGTCTTTGTACCGTTCGCGTTTTGCCACGACCTCGGTATAGAGGTACGTCTGCCCTTTCAGCTCGGCGCTGAGGCTCGGAACGATTGCCTCGTCCTTTTTCCCCCACCCGTAATCCATCGTCTTGACGAAGAACACGCCAGGCGACAGGCGGACGAAGAAGCTGTTTTTGGGGTAGACGTGGATGCGCTGGTAGGTCCTCAGCTGGTGCCGGTCGTTCAGCGTCACGAAGCCGTTGTCGGTGCGGAAGGTCGGGCTGTAGGCGGAGTAGTCGGCCCCGAAGTTCCAGTGTCGCGTGCCGCGGTCGAGGGTGGTATAGAAAGCGAACCCCTGGAACGACTCGCCGTCGAAGCCGATCGTGTGCCGGCCGTTGGCGAAGGTGCCCTCGTCGAGGTCTTCGGTCAGCGAGGGGTCGTCCGGCTCCACCGTGCTGCTCAGGGCGACCTGGGTCTCCAGGGTGTAATTCTTAAAAAACTGCAACCGGAGGTCCGAGCTGATGACGGTACCCGAGCCGCCGTCGAACAGGCGGCGGTCGGTGACGATGCCGCCGACGAACGAGTTGTTCCCCAGGGAATGGCGCACGCGCAGGATGTTCGATACGCTACGCCCGGCGGTAACGAGCTCGCTCCGGTCCTGGAACGGCATCAGCATCGGTGTGGCGTCGTCGACGGCCGAGAGGAAGCCGATGCGGGTCTGCCCCATCCGGCCGGTCATCTTGGCTGCGGCGATCGGGCTGTTGATGGAGCGGGTGTAGACCACGTTCAGCCAGCTATTGAACATGTCGGCGCCTTCCTGGAAGAACGGGCGGCGCTCGGGATAAAAGAGCGCAACGGTCGAGTTGACGTCGATCTGCGCGGCGTCGGACTCGATCTGGCTGAAGTCGGGGTTGATGGTGGCTTCGGCGGCGAGGCTCGACGTGAAGTCGTAGCGCATGTTGAGGGAGAGCTCCCCGTTTACCTTATCGTTCTTGTAGCCTTCGCCGGGGTTGTCGGAGTCGATCAGGGCGCCGGCCTGGTAGCCCACCACCGAAGGCATGATCTGGAGGCTGGTGCCGGGCTTAACCCCCTGTATCCCCGTGATGGAGCCGAACTGGCACATCAGGCAGGGGTCGTTGCCGTTGACGGTGGCCCACGAGTAGATCCGGCGCACGTCGCGCGGATGGTTCCGGATGAAGGTGGCCTTCCACTCCTGGACCGGCCGGTTCGGGAAACGCAGCGAGCTCATCGGGACCTTGATCTCTACCTGGTATCCGGTCGGAGTGATCTTCCCCTCCGAGTAGTAGATCATGTCGAAACCGACGTCTTCGCTTCCATTCGGGCTCATGAGCAGGTCGCCCTGGACCCCTAAGGGGTTGACGAAGATCTCGTACGCCTGGGTGGCGTCGCCGTAGGTGTCGATCAGGAAGCCGACCCAGTCGTCGCTGAACATTTCGTCGCGGTTGCGCAGGTTGGCCCGGATCGATTTGGGATCGTCGAAGGCGCGGAAGGCGACGTACAGGTTGCCTTCGTCGTACGTGATGAACGCTTCGGTGTCGACCTGGGGCTCGAGCTGATCGCCGGGCTGGACCTCGGTAAACCCGCTGATACGGACGGCGT
>CBINFS010000002.1:0-291284 GCA_966250015.1 uncultured bacterium
CTCTTCTGACCGCACGTCCGGGGTGCCTTGGAGAATGTCGCCCGGATCCGCCGTCAGCAACCGAGCCTTTTCATCGAATAGCACCTTCTCCTCATCCATTTGGGGCGAAGACCCTGCTGGCTGGTGCAGACGGGATTTGAGTAGGGTCGACGTGAAGAAAAGCGAGACCACGAAAACCGGAAAAAACATCAAGAACCACTGAAAGACTTCCTGGACCTCCCGGCTGTAGGAGGGTAGCACGATAAGGCCACAAACCTCGACGATGCCGGCGAATATCGTGATCGGCGTTAACAGCTTATTTTCATTGACTTTTTCCGACATCGTAGCCCTCGATTAGGGTAGTTTTCCCGTCCGCCCCCTCACCCAAAGACCACAGTGCGTGTTACGCTTCACGTGTGTACAGGTTACGGATTCGTTGAGGTTCCGATATAGAAAAGCGCAGCTTACGTCCACGTGACCGCCCTACACGTCAAAATCAACACCTCCACTCCCGTCGGATCTTTTCTTGACCTTTCGGGATGGAAGTTTGTCTCTTGGAGCCGGGTGGTAGTGCTTCGAGGGAGTCTGGTAATGTACAGGTCAGTCGAAGGAGGTAAAACTGTTGCCTAATTTGTGGAAAGTGGTGGCGGTTGCGCTGGTGTGGGACGGGGTGTTGTGGTTGGTGGTCGGGGGTCTCATTGCGTCCGTGCTCCCGGGTGGGTGGCGCACGGTGCTGGTGGTAGCGATTCTGGCGTTTTTGCCATTTCTGGTGCTGTTAAGGGGATTGGGTGGTGACGCATATCCGTCTGCATTCGTCCGGATCTGGGTGCTACGGCCGTTCTGGTATGCTCAGCTCGCCTTACTGCTTCTCGCCCTTTCCGGTCTGGCCGGTATGCTCGCGGGCTTACCCTTCGGCGCCGCGGGAAAGCTCGGCCGGTGGGCTATTGCCGTGGTTGGCGTCTTTCTGATACTTGGCGCCGTTTGGGGTTATATGGGAACCAAAAGGCTGGTCGTGCGGCCGCTGGATTTGCACTTCCCCGAGCTGGCTCCGGCGCTCGACGGGATCCGTATCGTGCAGCTCTCGGACCTGCACGTGGGTCCTCACACGTCAGTGCGACATCTGTCCCGGATTGCGGAGGCCGTCCGAAACGCCGAGCCTGACCTGATCGTCCTGACGGGCGACCAGGTGGACGACTTCGCCCGCGACGTCGAGCCGCTCGGCCGAGCTTTTGGTGGGCTTACCGCGCCGCTCGGCGTGATCGCCGTGGCGGGTAACCACGACGTTTACGCCGGGTGGTCGGCCGTTCGAAAGGGAATGGAACGGATCGGCTGGACGGTGCTCGTGAACGAGTCGATCCCCATCGAAGTCAACGGCGCGCGATTCTGGGTGGCGGGCACCGGCGACCCGGCCGGCAGGGGTGGCCCGGGCGGTGCGGACCCGAGCGTCATCCCCGACGTGGAGCGCACGTTGGCAGGTGTTCCGGATGGAGAGTTCGTACTGGCACTGGCGCACAACCCGTCGCTCTGGCCAGAGCTCGCGGCGCGTGGCGTTGAGCTGACCCTGAGCGGCCACACCCACTACGGACAGATTGCCATTCCCCGATTGGGGTGGAGCGTGGCGTCCCTCTTCCTCGAGCATGCGATGGGTACGTACCGCAATGGAAACTCGGTGCTCTACATCAACCCGGGGACGAACTACTGGGGCATTCCGCTCCGGATCGGCACGCCACCGGAGGTAACCGTGGTGAAGTTGCACCGAGATCCCGCCGGAGCCGCAGTAGACGGAGCTTCAAAAGTAAAAGAGGGCGTAGCTGTTACGAATTCGAGCAAGCAACCGGACGGGTGATGGGCGAGGTGACGCCACTCTTTATTTCCGAAATAAGCAGTTGAGAATCTCGCGAGCGTCGGTGGTTGGGTAGTGAAGCTGTCGAGTTGACTCGTCTTTATACTGGATGCGTGCGCCTTCGCCAAAAAGAGACCGTTCGGCATCCCTGCATGCGTCAGATCAGACGGAATCACTCACCCATCTGTACCCTTTTGTTATGAGATATTATGTGATCCTCGCGTTTTTGCTGCTGCTCTCCGCCTGTAATACGGAGCCGTCTGGGCCCATTCCGGTCGAGATCGTCAGGCAGGAAGACGGCGGTTTTCAGCTCTTGCGCGGCGGCGAGCCCTACTACGTAAAAGGTACGGTCGCGAGAGACCAGTTCCTGGACATCCTCGTGAAAGCCGGCGGCAACTCGGTCCGCTCCCGCGGCGACCGCGAATTCCTGGATAAGCTCCACGGCATGGGCCTGTCCATCATGTACAACTTGCCGGTACAGCCCGAGCGCAACGGCATGGACTACGACGACACGACCGCCGTCCGGAAACAGTTCGACGAGGTCATGGCCATCGTTCGCGAGTACAAGGATCACCCGGCCATCCTGTTCTGGTCATTGGGCAACGAGCTCGACTGGATCCCGCCCGGCATCGAGCCAAACTGGAAGGTCTACGACCACCTGAACGACCTGGCCAAAGCCATCCACGAAGAGGATCCGAACCACCCGGTGATGACCGTCATGGGAACGGGCGACTGGGAGAAGGTCGATAGCCTCATTGCCCGTGCACCGGAGCTCGATCTGCTCGGCATCAACAGCTACGCGGACATCGGCCGGGTTCACGGCGTGCTGGAAGAGCGCGGATGGGACAAGCCGATTATCTTCACCGAATGGGGACCGTCCGGCGCGTGGCAGGTAAGGAAGACGTCGTGGGGCCGTCCAATCGAAGAAACCGAGGCCGAAAAGGCCGAGCTTCGCCGCCAGCGTTACGAAACGGCCATCCTCGGCCACAACAACGTGCTCGGATCGTACGTCTTCCACTGGTGGTCGCGCCAGGAAACGACCCACACGTGGTACGGTATGTTCGACGAAGGTGGCCGGGCATCCGAGTCGGTCGATGCCATGCAATACGTCTGGACGGGTGAATGGCCCGAAAACCGGGCTCCGCACCTCGTCTCGCTCGTGATCGAAGGCAAGGGGGCGCACGACGACGTCACGCTCGAAGCCGGCAAGTCCTACACCGCCACGGCAACCGTCGAGGATCCCGACGGCGATCCCGTCGAGTACGCCTGGGAGCTGGTGCGTGAGCCCGACCAGTACGGCGCTTACGCCGGTGGCGGCGAGATCCGCCAGCCGCCCATCCCGGACACGGTGCCTGCGGACGCCAATTCGGCAGAAATTCAGTTCACCACTCCGCCAACGCCAGGCGAGTACCGCCTGTTCATGTACGCCTACGACGGCAACGGACACTACACGACGGCCAACATCCCCATCCTGGTGAAATAAATAATTCCGCCACTGCGGCGTTTCCTATCAGGAAAAGCCTCACCTGCGACGATCTTGCGGGTGAGGCTTTTTTGGTTCGAAAGGCGATTGCATGTGACGGATCAAAGACGGACTTTCATCCAGTGAGGTCTGCCGGGGCAAATACGAGGGGAAGGTATGGCTACAGGATGGATCCGCGCCTGGTCCGAAGAGGTCAGTCACTTTTTCCGGACGGGAAAAGAGCGCTCAAACTTCCGTAAGAGCTTCACGACGTCGCTCCGTGCGCACGCCGATGCCGGCTCTGACGTACTCTCGACGCTCGCCTGGGGTGACGTGGTCGAGCTTCCCGACGGTATCGGATCCGGTCCGTGGACCCACACCGTCTTTGAGGGAAAAGACGGGTTTGTCGCAACGGAGCACGTGGTGGAGGTAGCCTACGTCAATACCGGTACGGGGAGCGATGTCTACACGGCTCCTTTCACCTGCGACGACGGCGATACGGCCGACCTACTCTGGGGTGATCTGGTGCAAATCACAGGCCGCCGGGGCGCCGTGTGTACCGCCCGCGCACGCGGAATGCACGGTACGATTGCCGCCGACCGGCTTCAAAGTGAACCCCTGCTCGAGCTGTATTTCATCGACGTGGGGCAGGGCGACGGCGTCCTCGTGCGGTTTCCCTCGGGGCGCCACATGCTGATCGACGGCGGCCTCCCGCGCTCGAACCAGATGACCGGCAAAAACGCCGCAGACTTCGTGGACTGGAAGTTTTTCCACGATTACGGCCACTATGCCATCCATCTCGACGCGATGGTCGCGTCCCATTGTGACTACGACCACTACGGCGGCCTGTGGGATCTGGTCTGCCTGAAACCCGCCGACAATCCGGAGCTCGACTGTATCGACGTGAGGATCGACGAGTTCTATCACGCTGGCCTGTCGCGGTGGGAGCGCCGCGTCGGCGCCGACCCTCCCCACCGGGACGACCTCGGACCTAACGTGGGCGGCTGGTTCGTCCGGCTGCTCGGAGACCGCGCCGACGCCGAGGCCGCCGTCGTGAACGGCGCGGCCGACGAGCTGGGCGGGTACTGGAAGGCGTTCATCGCCGACATGCTGGCCCTCAATCCGAACATGACGGTGACGCGGCTGGGGGTACCCCGGGGGACGCTACAGGAAGGAGGGCTTCTGCCCCGGGTCTGGGAAAACGAGCCTGCCGTCTCGATCCACGTGCTGGCGCCCGTCACGGCCCTTGTGGACGGCAGGGAGGCGCTGAAGGACCTCGGCGACATGGGCCAGAACACGAACGGGCACAGCATCTGTCTCCGGCTCGACTACGGCGCCGCCCGCTTCCTCCTGACGGGGGATCTGAACAAGAAAAGCATGAACTGGCTCATCGAGAGCTACGGCGACCGGATGGCCTCGTTCGGCTGTGACGTGGCGAAGGCCTGCCACCACGGGAGTGCCGACGTCTCGTACCGGTTCCTCGAACACGTGAAGGCGGGTGCGACCGTGATCCTGTCGGGTGACGCCGAAGGCCACGCGCATCCTCGCCCGGAGATCGTCGGAGCCAGCGCGGTCACCGGCTATCTGGCCATCGACCGCGAGCGCGACCGGCTGGTCACGCCGCTCGTTTACATGACCGAGATCGAACGGTCGGTAGCGCTCGGCCAGGTAACGCACATCCGTTTCCGCCGCTACCCCGGAGAAGCTGAGGGCTCTGCGTTCGACGGCGCCCTGTTTGGGATGAGCAGTCGCGATATATCGGACGCTGCCCTTCTCTCGCAGAGCGACCGACAAGCAGCCGCACGCGCCCCTGATAAGCAAACGGCCAACCAGATCGAAAAAGATGCCGTCGCCCGCGAAAAACCGGTGCTGAGAGACCTCGACGCCAGACAGATCGAGGCGAAGACGCGTGCCGAGTACCATTACCGCAACATCCACGAGCTGTTCAGCATCCAGTACGGCAACCAGTCGGTCTGGCGCTCCCGCATCATGACGAAGAACCACTACGGGCTGGTGAACGCCCGAACGGACGGGCGGACGATCGTGTGCGCCACGATGAAGGAGTCCGGCGACGGCTGGACGGTTCACTCCTTCCCGGCGCGCTTCGTTTTTTGAACGCAGCTTCCTCCCACTCCGCTTTTTCGAACCGTACGACCCGGTAGACCTTGTGAAACGATTGCTTTTTGCCTATTCCCTGTTCCTGATGGCAGCAGCTCCCGCGGCCGGCCAGCAAATCCTGATCGACGAGTCGATGCACCACCTCCGCGTGGGTGACGTGGCGGAGTGGGCGGCCTTCGACCGCCAACCGGACGGTGAACGTCTCGAGGTGCGCTTTACTGCCACACCGAACGAGAGTGTGCAGACACTTCGTCTGCAACAGGACGACGTCAAGCTCGGGTGGCGGGTGGTCCTGAACGGCGAACAACTTGGGCTGCTGATCCAGGACGAGAAGGAGATGGTGGTGTACTGGCCGGTTCCCCCCGGATTGCTCAAAGAGGGCGAGAACGTGCTGGTCGTAGAGCCGGAGACGAACGTGCCGGACGACATCCGCGTCGGAAAATTGAGCCTGCTGGCCGGCTCCCCCGAAGAGGTCATGTCGGAAGCGACGGTCATCGTGACCGTGGCCGACGCCGAGAGCGGCAGACCGTTACCTGCCCGGATCACGGTGGTCGACGCCGACGGGGTGTTGCATCAGCTCGGAGCGGCGTCGAACGACAGCCTGGCCGTGCGGCCGGGCGTCGTTTACACCGGCACCGGACGGGCTTCGTTCGGCCTCCCGGCGGGAACGTACACGGTCTACGCCGGCCGCGGCTTCGAATACGGCCTCGACGCGACGAAAATCGAGCTTGGCCAGGGCGAACTTGTGACGCTCGGCCTCACGATCAGGCGTGAAGTGCCTACCGAGGGTTACGTCGCCACCGACACGCACATCCACACGCTCACCCACGGCGGTCACGGCGATGCGACGATGAACGAGCGTTTGCTGACGCTCGTCGGCGAAGGAATAGAGCTGGCCATATCGACCGAGCACAACAAGTTCATCGAGTTCGATACCGCGGCCCGCCAGGCAGGCGTCCGATCGCACTTCACCCCGGTCACCGGCGACGAGGTGACGACGCGTATCGGCCACTTCAACATCTTCCCGATCGAGTCCGGAGCAGAGGTGCCGGATCCGCAAGCGGAGGACTGGCCGGCGCTGTTCGACGACATCCTCGACACACCGGGTGTGAAAGCGGTCATCCTCAACCACGGCCGCGACGTCCACAGCGGATTCCGTCCATTCGACCCTTCCCACTTCCGCGCTGTGGCGGGCGAACGCACGGACGGGCGCGTGCTCCGCGCGAATGCGATGGAGATCATCAACTCCGGGGCGACGATGACGGACGGGAAGCGGCTCCTCCACGACTGGTTCGGCCTGCTCAACCGGGGGCACTGGCTCACCCCCGTAGGCGGAAGCGACGCGCACGACGTGATCCGGTACATCGTCGGCCAGGGGCGCACGTACGTCCGAGCCCAAGACGAAGACCCGGGGCAGATCGACGTGGCGGAAGCCGTGGCGAACTTCGTCGAGGGGCGCGTGATGGTCAGCTTCGGCCTGATGGCGGAAATCACGGTGGACGGCTCGTACACGCCGGGTGACGTCGCACCGGCGGACGATTCGTTGTCGGTCGCGGTCCGTGTGCTGGGTCCCGGGTGGACCAAGGCCGACCGGGTGGCCCTTTACGCCAACGGATACAAAATCCGGGACGAGACGATCACCGACGGGGATGCGGCAGGGGTGAAGTGGGAGGGCGCCTGGCGGCTGCCTCGCCCCGGGCACGACGTCTTTCTGGTCGCCGTAGCAGAAGGTCCCGGCATCGACGCCCCCTACTGGCGCATCGAGAAGCCCTACCAGCCGACCACCACGGCGTGGGCGTCGTACGTTATGGGCGTTTCGGGAGCGGTACGGATCGATGCGGATGGAGACGGCCAGTACCGCAGCGCCTACGAATACGCGCAGGCGCTGGTGGAGGCGGCGGGCGACGAACTGCCGGCGTTGATGCGGCAGCTTTCCGGCTACGACGAAGCCGTCGCCGTACAGGTTGCCTCGGTGCTGGCAGCCGGAGGCGTCGCGCCTGACGATTCACGCATTCAGGCAGCACTAACGGAAGCTTCCCCACACGTCCGCCACGGATTCGAAGCCTATCTCGAGGCCTGGAAGCTGAGCACTCCAACGGAATGAGCTGAAGTCGCGGCCTTATCATGCCGCACTGGCGTGCTGTAGAACGCGGTCGTAAATCAGGCGGAACCAGTAGGTGAAGCGCTCGGGGTCGGCTTCGATCTCCCGACGCAGATCCGCCTCTGATACCCATCGGGTAGCGCTCACTTCTTCAGGGTCCGGGTTCACCGGGCCGTCGTAACGCCCGATGAAGACGTGGTCGTGCTCGTGCTCGAACAGGCCGGGCTCGAGCTGGACGTGATACGTGAAGCCGAAGGCGTACTCGAGGTCACACGCCACGCCCATCTCTTCTCGCAACCGACGGGATGCGGCCGTTGCGGATTCTTCACCGGGACGAGGGTGACTGCAGCACGCATTCGACCACTGCCCGCCCGAGTGGTATTTGTCCCATTGGCGGCGTTGCAGAAGGAGCTCGCCTTTCCGGTTGAACACGAAGACGGAAATGGCCCGGTGCAGCAAACCGAGCCGGTGGGCTTCGAGCTTTTCGGCCGTTCCGACCTCGCGGTCGTTTGTGTCAACCAGTATGACGAAGTCCTTCATGAGAGGCGAGCAGAATATGTGCTGTGACCGAATCGGATTTACCGGCGGGTGGAAGCTAAAGAGGAAGTGCTGCCGGAAGTTCCGGAAATGCCCTGAAGCGAAGGCCGCGACCAGAAAGTAAGCTCGAGATCGAAGGAACCCCCGCCAGCTCAGGGTGTATTTGAAGAAATTGTGTAGACAGAAACGTGAAGCTGATCCACGTATGGCCATGAGACATTTCCTGCTACTGATTGCGGTGTTGCTGCCGGTCGTCATTCCCGTTCGCGCTCAGGACCTGGCGGTAAATGGACCCGAGCTGACCGAGTGGATGGTGCCGTGGGAGAACACACGCCCGCGTGATCCAATCGTCGATGCCAACGGGCGCGTCTGGTTCGTCGGCCAGGCCGGGGACTACGTCGCCTCCCTCAATCCGCAAGACGGATCGTTCGACCGGATTGACCTCCAGGAGGGTGACGGCCCGCACAACGTGATCGTTGACGCAGAAGGAGCACTCTGGTATGCGGGCAACCGTGCCGCCCACATCGGGCGAATCGATCCGAAGACGAAAGAGATCACCCGCTTCCCGATGCCGGAAGGCGCTCGCGATCCACACACGTTGATCTTCGATCATCAAGGTAAGCTCTGGTTCACGGTACAGGGTGGAAACATGATCGGACGCCTGGACCCTGCCACCGGCGACGTGAAAGTCAGGCCCGTTTCTCAGGAACGTTCGCGTCCCTACGGTATCGTAGTGGCCGAGGACGGCACGCCGTGGGTCGTCCTCTTCGGGACGAACCGGCTCGCTTCGATAGATCCGGAAACGATGGAGATCACCGAACACGAGCTCCCGCGCCCTGAGACACGCCCGCGCCGACTCGGCATCACGAGCGACGGCGCCGTGTGGTACGTGGACTATGCGAAGGGATACCTTGGCCGCTTCGACCCTGCTACCGGCGACGTGAAGGAGTGGCAGACGCCCGGAGGCGAGTCCTCGGCTCCTTATGCGATGGCCGTCGACGATCAGGACCGGATCTGGTTCGTCGAAACGGGACCGAACCCGAACCGGTTTGTCGGATTCGATCCCGCCAGTGAGTCCTTCTTCGGGATCACCGAAATCGAAAGCGGGGGCGGGACCGTGCGCCACATGATCTTCGATCCGGAGTCCGGCGTGATCTGGTTCGGGACCGATACCAATACGATCGGAAGTGCCCTCGTGCGCCGTTGATTGCCCTCATGCAGCATGTCTTTTCGGCCGTTTTGATCGTTCTCGGCGTCTTTCTGGCGTTACTGCCGGGTAATCGCACGGAACGGCCACGGTATCCCGACCACCCGCTGCCGGGGCACACGGGCGGCTTCGGTGAGCCGACGTGCCACACCTGCCATTTCGATTACCCGCTAGATGACCCCTCGGGCCGTCTTACCGTCGGCTTTACGGCTGGCAAAGACGACCCGGGGTCCGGCATTCTCATCGTTACGCTTGAACATCCCGAGATGAAACGGGCCGGGTTCCAAATGGCCGTCCGTACCCGGACAGGCGAGCAGTACGGGACCCTCCATCCGATCGACACGCGCACCATCATAACCGAGCTCAACGGTATTCAATACGTCCACCACACCCTGGAAGGCACCGAGCTGGTTGAGAAAGGCCGGGCAACGTGGCAGGTAAGGTGGACTGCGCCCGATCGGCTCACTGAGCCACTTCAGCTACACGTGGCGGCCAATGCGGCCAATGGCGACAAGTCCGAGTTTGGGGATATGATCTTCACGGGGCAGTATCAATTCAATTCCGGCGCTCAATAGCATCCCTTCTTTCGCTCTTCATTTAAGAATCCGACAAATTTGTCCGATATTTGGAGCAAATCCTGTATCGTGACGAAAGATAGCGGAGCCTGGAGATCACAGGACGTGATGCCCCGGCGTCTGTCTCTATTTTGTCGATGAAAAAGCCGGGGCGTTTCATCGCGGTAGAGCATTTCCCTTTCGGTTAGTTATGTCTCGTTGTTACCGTGAGTGTGCGGCTTCGCTGAGCCGCAGGGTCCTGTTTGTCTTCTTCGGCGTCTGTTTGTCTCTCCTTCAGCCGAATTCCCTTCGCGCCCAGGAAGTCTCCCGGCAGGGTGTGAGCGCGAGGGCCGTTGCAACACCCCACCTTTCGATCAAAGCCACGGCATCGGCCACGTGCAGCGCTCCGGACACCTACACGACTCTACGTTCCTTCGACCCGGAGGCGCCGCAGTACGTCATCACGATCGACCGGGCAATGCCGATTGATTCAGGCTTTGTGTTTGGGACGAACCACTACTTCGATTCAGCAAAAGCGACTGCCTTTTCGCTGCCGCCTGGAACGGCCCGCGCCCGGCTCGAAAGCGTCAACGTCTGGTTCGCCTACAAAAACACGGCCTTGTGGTCGGAGCAGTACGACCTCCACTATTCGCTCCAGATCTATGGCGGCACGCTGGAAGGAGGGCCCGCCGCTGAACCGCTCTACGAACAGAAGCACGCTCTCATCGACGTGAAAGCCGACAACGACTTCACGACGCCTTCAGAAGCGACTACCCACGAGCTGTGGGATCCGATAGAAGTGGGCCCGGTCTTCTTCGTGGCGGTCGATTTCGGCGATTACCCGGCCGACGCGATGGATCGGCTGGCGATATCTTCGTCGCCTCATCTCGGACGGCGCGTGCCCGAAGTGTTCGAAAGGCTGTATGAAGGCGGGTGGTATAACGTGTCGGACATGTGGTTCGGTGATGGAAACCAGCCGGGTACGAACGGCTGGCAGCTCTGGATGGAGGCCACCGTCGCCATCGAATCGGCATATAACGGCACCACCTGTTTGCAGGGGGATATCCTGGACGCGGAGGGTGTCGAGGACTACGACCGGTTCGGCCGGTCGATTGCTGCCAGTGAGGATTACCTCGTCGTCGGCAGCACAGGTACACGGCTTGCCGGTGCCAGCGACACGGAGGTGGGAAACCTGCGTTTTTTTGTACGAAACGGGTCGAGCTGGTACCAGCAGGTGCGGCTGGAAGCAAGCGACCAGCTGTACGGTGAAGGGTTCGGCAGTGCGGTTGCCCTGAGCGGCGACTACGCCGTGGCGGGCGCTCCAAACAAGGGGGTCCACAACGTCATGGATGGCGCCGGCGCCGCCTACGTCTTTGCCCGGACCGGTGCGACGTGGAAGGAACAGGTTCGCCTGACGGCCAGCGACGCCACTCAGGAAGATCGCTTCGGCGCATCGGTGGCGATCAGCGGCAATTTCATTGCGGTTGGTGCTACAGGAAGGAACGAGCCCGGCGCACCGGATGCGGGCGCGGTCTACGTATTCGAGCGAACCGGTGGACCGGTGACGCCCTGGACCCAGCAGGCGGTGCTCGTGCCTAACGATCCCCGGCCGGAAGCCGGCTTCGGCCATGCCATCGCGCTGGATGGCGACGTGCTGGTGGTTGGAGCGCCCGGATGGGACCATAACGGTACACGAGGAGCCGGCGCAGCGTACGTTTTCACGCGGCAAAACGGAAGCTGGGTGCAGACCGCGCGGCTTACGGCTTTCGACCCGAGCGAGTATAGCCTGTTCGGGGCATCGGTATCCGTCAGCGGAGATCACCTGGTGGTGGGAGCGCCCGGCGCCGACGCGGCATACGTGTTCATGCGTGAAGGGGCATCGTGGATCCACACGGCAAAGATCGTCCCGAGTGAAAAGCAAAACGTCTGGGTGCCCGACGAATTCGGAGCCTCGGTTGCAATCAGTGACGATCGTGTGCTGGTGGGTGCACCGGGGGCCGGGGTGGCATATCTCTTTACAAACAGCGGCACAGGATGGGAGGAATCCTTCAAGCTGACGGCAGGGCTGGAGACGCTCGACTTTGGAAGGAACGTTTCCTTGAACCGATCTTTTGCCTTCGTCGCCGATCCCGACTTTGAAGCGACGATGTTTGATCCCTACACGGGCGCCGTATATGTGTATGCGCTGTCCGGCTCGCCCGTTTCGGTGGAGCACGTCGACGACGTTCCCGACCAGTCCTTCGAGATCGAGGGGCCATATCCCAACCCCTTCGATGCTGAGACACGCTTCACGTTGCAGCTGGACCGGTCCCAGACCGTTTCGATCGAGGTTTTCGACCTTACCGGGCGTCGCGTGGCGGAACTTCACCGGGGAGCGCTCGCCGCGGGGAGCCATACGTTCCCGTTCCGCGCCGAATCCCTGCCTGCCGGTGTCTATCTCGTCAGGGTAACCGGCGAGCAGTTCTCGACGACGCGCAGTGTCTTCCACCTCAAGTGATACCCAGGATAAGATGGCCAGTTTTTATAGAAGGGACCGGTGGATCGCAGCGGCGGCTTTCGTGCTGCTCCAGTGCTTTGGGGCAACCATTGCGGCGGCACAGACCTCACCACGGCTCGAAGTGGGCCGGCAGATCGAAGTCCGATCGGGCGGGCAGTGGTACCGGGCAGTCATCGTGGACGTCGAGACCGAAGGGACCTACGCCGGGCTCCCGAAAGTTCACTACGTGGGGTATGGGGACGAGTTCGACGAGTACGTCAACCCGGATCGGATCCGGTTTGTCGAGGAGGCTGCTCTACCGCAGGCCCCGGCAAATAGTGACCAATCGCAGAACACGGCGGAATCGGGAAGCGGACAATCGCCCGAGGGGCGTTATCTATGCCAGTCGTTCGAAGCCGGGCTCCTGCACACACAGGGAGAGTTCATCCTCGAAGCGGGAGGCACCTACCGGGAAGTGATGTACAATGAGGTGGGCAGCTGGACGTACGACCCCGCGACGCAGTCCCTTGAATTTACCGGCATCCTCGACAACGGAGGAAAGGCGACGTTTTATCCGGATGAATACAAAGGCCGCCCACGCAAGGGCGTCGTCGCGTTCGACTGGGGAAATGGCGTCGTCAGGGAGTGCTATCGGAGCACGGGGAAGTGACGATCCCGCCGGTCAGACGGGGAGGTCGCATTCCTTGAAGCCCGCCGGCTCGATCTGAACGGTGGTGTGGTCGACACCGAAGTGGTCCGTCGTCAGGTGCTGGACTTCTTTCAGCAGGGTCGTGTGGGATTTCCCCTCGTCGGCCACGATGTGTACGGATAGCGCCACGAGACCGCTCGTGATCGTCCAGACGTGCAGGTCGTGGACGGATTGCACGCCGGGCACCGCCTCGATCGCCGAATGGACCGCGTTTACGTCGATGTGGGTCGGCGTTCCTTCCATGAGCACGCCGACGGTCTCCTTGAGGAGCGACCAGGACGAGTACAGCACGAGCATACCGATCAGGATGGAAGCCACGGGGTCGGCCCAGTACCATCCAAAAACCCAGATCAGAATGCCTGCCCCGATCGCGCCGATGCTGCCCAGGGCATCGGTCAGGACGTGAAGCCAAGCGCCCCGCACGTTGAGACTCTCCGATTTTCCCGCGCTGAGCAGCCACAGGCTGACCAGATTCACGAGCAACCCCCCGACGGCAACCGCCATCATGACCCCTCCCATCACCTCGGGCGGCTCGCTGATGCGCCGGAAGGCTTCGACGAAGATGTAGATGGCGATGGCGATCAGCGTTGCGCCGTTGACGAGGGCAGCCAGGATCTCGGTACGATAGTACCCGTAGGTCATACGAGCCGTTGCCGGTAAACGCGCAATCCACATGGCGAGCAGCGAAAAGCCAAGCGCGCCGGCATCCGAGAGCATGTGGCCGGCATCGGCAAGCAGCGCCAGTGAGTTGGTCACCAGGCCACCGATCACCTCCGCAATCATGTATAGCAATACCAGGCCGAGCACCGTGGTCAACCGACGCCTGTTCTGCGTCTGGTGTACTCCGTGCCCGTGCGCGTGGCTGTGTGTATGCGATCCGCTCATTTTCCCATTACTGATCAAACGTGGCAGGTGAGGCAACGACTATCCGAAAAAGCCTGCCCATAAACGCCGGCTCGTCCCGGACCGCCACGAGTCCGGCCTCGGCGAGCAGTGGCCTAAGTTGCCGGTTGATGTCGGAGAACAGGGCGTCGGTCACGTAGCCGAGCATCCGCCGAATCAACGAAGGCCGCGTACCATCGGGCAGGAACTTGTCAAAGATGGCAATGCGGCCATCGGGCTTGAGCACGCGGGCAGCCTCACGGATGCAGGCGTGTGGATCGGGCACGACGGCAAGAATAAGGTGTAACAATACTACGTCGAACGAGGCATTTGGGAAACCGAGCCGGTGCGCGTCCATCACGTGGAACGTGACCGGTAGGTCGAGCTTGCGTGCGCGGGTCTCAGCTTTCCGCAGCATCGACGGGGTGAGGTCCACCGCGGTGGTGTCGGCATTACGAGGAAGGTACGGCAGGTCGAGGCCCGTACCGGCTCCGACGATCAGGATGCGCTCCCCCGGCTTCGGGTCGACGAGCTTTATCGACATACGCCGCCCCCGGTCGAGCAAGCGCCCGACCACGTCGTAAAAGGGCGAAAACAGCCCGTACCGCACTCGATTCCACGCGTTAGTGTTTACGCGCATTCTGAAATCAGCCAGTTTACCCGTGTACCATTGGTTGTTAGAAAACGGAGGGTACGCGTAAAGGGTTCATGGTCGCTCCGAACGGTACCCAATACACATCCTGTCGTGGCACTACGCATCAGAACCGGAAAACACTTCCAGCGTGTACTCGAGGCTCTTGCGATGGGCCTCGACTCCGGTCATCGTGTTCGGCGACCCCTCTTCGATGGATTGTTCGAGCACCAGCAGCGGTTTCACGCCGGCACGCTTCAGCTCCGTGGCGAGGCGGGGGTAATCGATGTCGCCGGGTCCAAAAACCTCAGACCAGATGCCGTTCTGTGACTGGCGAAGGTGGACTTCCGTAATGCGATTCCCATATAGCCGGACGACGTCGAACAGTGCTACTTGTGAGTTGCCCGAGCCGCGGAAGACCCAGTGGGCGTCGAGACAGAGAGAGACGTTGGCCGGATCGGTCGCGAGCATCATGTGGTGAAACTCGCGTGCAGCCTGGCGGAGCTCCATGTCGTGGTTGTGATAGGCCAGGATCATTCCCATTTGCCGGAGGGCGGCTCCGAGCCGGTCGAGGTTTGCCGCCTGCACTTCGAGCTGGGCGTCGTCCTTGTCCTCCTGACCTCCCCAGACCAGGGGGCTGGGGTTGGTGACGATGATCCGGGTGCCGGCCTGCTTGGCGGTTTCTGCGATGGCAAGCACTTCTTCGATGCTTCGATCGGCATCAGCCGGGTCGTGCAGCCTCGAGTTCACGTAGAGCGACCGCATCTCGAGCCCGTACTTGTCGAGCAATGGCTTCAACTCCTCGACCTGCTGTACGGACAGAAAAGACGGCTCGAAACCTTTTAGGCCCGACTGAATGTACTCTGCCAGCGCGGCGTCCCGGTCGGAATGCCACACTTTCCCTTCCCGCTGAAAGAAGGTGAACCAGGCGTATTCGTTACAGGCGACGTGCAAGCCCTCCGTTTTCAGTGTAGCAGAACGGGCAAGAGCGGTTCCGGATAGGCAGGTAGCTCCCGCTAACGAAGCCAAAGAACCCAGGAAGGTACGTCTGCTTTGTTGTTTCATACGGCGACACGGGATAGGAGCGTGAGGATTGGTATCTTTAGGATTTACGAATCCCAACAGGCACTCTGTGCCTCCTAACATACTCAGAAGCATAGAAATCATGAAGTCTTTTCTTGCCGTACTTCTGCTCGTTTTCAGCGCTCCGGTGTTCGCACAGCCCTTTGAGCCGGTCAACAAAAACGCCACGGAAGAAGCCCGGAAGCTGCTCGCCTATCTCTACGAAATCGACGACGAATACATCATCGCCGGCCAGCACAACTACAACCACGAGCTGAATCGGTACTCCGAAGACGCGAAGGAAATTGCCGGCGTCTATCCTGCACTCTGGGGAACCGACTTCATCGGCGCGGAGGACAACGAGCGTGGACAGGAAATCGTGGACGAGGCGATCAAGAAGTGGAACGAAGGCTACATCGTTACCCTGATGTGGCACGCCGGCAGGCCGATGGACAACCCTCCGTACGGATGGCGTGAAAGCATCCAGGGTGAGCTGACGGACGAGGAGTGGGCCGAGCTCACCACACCCGGCACCGAACTGAACCTGAGGTGGCAGAAGCAGGTCGACCAGGTCGCCGCCCTTCTCGCACAGCTACGCGATGCCGGTGTGCCGATCCTCTGGCGGCCGTACCACGAGATGAACGGTATCTGGTTCTGGTGGGGAGATAAGAAGGGTCCCGACGGCTTTGCGAAGCTCTGGAAGATGATGTACGACCGCTACGTCAACGTGCACCACCTCGACAACCTCCTGTGGGTCTGGAATGCCAATGCGCCGCGGGACATCCCCTTCGACCAGGCCTATTCCTATCGGGACTATTACCCGGGCCACGAGTACGTCGACATCCTCGCGACGGACGTCTACCACTTCGATTACGAGCAAAAGGACTACGAAGAGCTGCTCGCGCTGGCTGAAGGGAGGCCGGTCGCTCTGGGTGAGGTAGGTGAATTGCCGAAGATGGAGATTCTCGAAGTGCAGCCCGCGTGGACGTGGTTTATGGTCTGGTCCAACTTCATAACCACCGACAACCCGCCCCAGCGCGTAAAACAGATTTACAACCATCCCTCCACGCTGACGCACGGAGAGATCAAACTTTTCGAATAGGTTTTATCGGCCACCTTCCAACCAACCCGGTATTCACTCGATGCAGCGACTCATACCTGTCGATTCTGAAGCAGACATCCTGCCCGAATACCGGGGTACGCCTATAGGCGACCTGCTTGCCTACCACAATCTCGGACGACCCTTCGAGACGTACACGAAGGCAGCGCTATTGATCGGGATGTGCATGGACCACCGAAAGCACCTGCACATCCCCGATCATTTCGCCTACATCATCCGGACGGGAGGCGCTAATTTGAGGTACAGCGAGTTCAAGGTGTCGTACGCCATCGCAGTGGGCGGTGTCCGGAGCATCGCACTGATTGGCCACTCGAACTGCGGGATGGTCAATTTGATGTCGAAGAAGGATGCGTTCATCGACGGCCTCGTCGAGCACGCCGGATGGGACCGCGAGTGGGCCGGAGAACACTTCAACCAGTTCGCCCCGATGTTTGAGATCGGCAACGAGATCGACTTCGTGCTCATCGAAGCCCGGCGCCTGCGAATGCGCTACCCCATGATCTCCGTCGCCCCGTTGCATTACCTCGTGGAAGACAACCGGATTTATCAAATCAAGGAAGGTTGAGTTTTTACTTGCACGCGAAGGCGCGAAGAATGACTAAGAATAATCCGCCGATTAACGCAGATGGTTTTTGGTCGGGGGGAGACCGAAGGCGGGACGCGATTTTCAACGGAATATCCCCAAATCACGTCATCCCGGCCACCGAGCCGGGATCCAGTAGGGGGTTATGCGTGGCAGAAATGTATAGCCTTTTTAAGACGATGCCTGGATCTCCACCTTCGCGGAGATGACATATTGGGTAAGGTCTTTAGTAGCATTGAGCGTCCTGCCAGCGATCCGAATCGACTCAAAAAATCATTCGCAATCATCTGCGGATTAGTAGTTCATTTCCCTTCGCGACTTCGCGTGAGACCCCCAACGTACTCGATTTATCGCCCCAAGTCTCAATTCACAATTCTCCCCGGATCTTTTCGACTCATTCCCTTGTTCACAAATCTGTTACACGAAGGGGAGTAGCGCCTGCCGAGGGGCAGGGACGTGCATCGTCAGGACATTCCGCCGCGGCGGGATCGGTGCCGTTGTAAAAGCAAGACCTTCACTGCCGGTCGGGTGGTGGAGGTTTTTTTGTTCACTTCCGACACGGCAGGGTTCCACTTAACTCCCGTCGGAGGTGACAATGAACGTGCCGTTTGCCGGAATTCCTCTTTTCGTACCGGTATATCCTTCCTCGTCTCCATATTTCGAGACTCTTAGGGGTTCATTACCCGAACTTGTCTCTTCACTTCTTCCAGACCGGTTCTCCTTTGCCCTCCATTAGCGGGTACGGACAGGGTTAACCTTTTTTAATAGCCTGCAATGACCGTCGAATAAGACGGCTGGATCGGTGGGCTGAAGAAACGGGAGAACGGGATCATGAGTGAACAGACCGTAATCGAGACGAGTCGTGTAATCCCCGCCTGGCACGCCATTCCGGCAAGCGAAGCCCGGGAATATTTCCAAACGCCGGAAGGAGGCCTCACGACCGAGGAAGCCGAGCGCAGGCTCGAACGGTACGGCCCTAACGTCATTGAGCGGAAGGAGAATGGCCTGGTCCTGAAGATCCTCGTCCGGCAGATCCACGATCCCCTCATCTACGTCCTCCTGGCATCCACGGTGCTCGCCATCCTCACGGGCAAAGTGGTCGACGGGCTCGTGATTTTTGGCGTGGTGTTGCTGAATACGATCATCGGATTCGTACAGGAATACCGGGCGGACCGGGCGCTCAAGGCGCTTTCGGGAATGATCCCAGCTCAGGCGACAGTGCTGCGGGACGGCGCTCGTACGGTCTTGCCGGCAAGCCGGCTCGTTCCCGGCGACCTGGTCGCTTTGCAGTCGGGCGACAAGGTGCCGGCCGACCTGAGGCTGCTCGAGGTGCGCAACCTGGCGATTGAAGAATCGGCTCTGACAGGGGAGTCGGTGCCTTCAAGCAAGATCTCAACCCCGGTAGACGAAGACGCCGGTATCGGAGACCGCCGCTGCATGGCATATAGCGGTACGCTTGTCACGTACGGTACGGGTACGGGGGTGGTCGTGGCCACAGGGGCCGGCACCGAGCTCGGCCGTATCTCGTCGATGCTCGAAAGCACAACCGAAAAGGATACCCCTCTGACGCGACAGCTCGGAGTGATCGGGAAGTGGATCACGGTCGGCATCGTTTTCACCTCGATCGTACTGTTTGGAGTGGGTTTGCTGCGCGGGTATCCGTTGGGAGACGCCATTCTTGTCGCGGTTACCCTGGCCGTTGGCGCAATTCCCGAAGGGTTGCCGGCCATCGTCACCGTGGCGCTCGCCATAGGCGTTCAGCGGATGGCCAAGCGCCGGGCAATCGTCCGGCGGCTGCCGGCCGTCGAAACGCTGGGGTCGACGACGGTCATCTGCTCCGACAAGACCGGCACCCTGACGCGCAACGAAATGACCGTAGAGGCGCTGTGGACGCCGGAGATATCCCTTCGGGTGACGGGGGTCGGCTACAAACCGGAAGGTGAGCTGGTTACGGAACAGGGTGAGCCGGCAGCCGCGGCGTACCCGTTCGTCGACGAGCTGCTCAAAGCCGGCGTGCTTTGCAGCGACGCCACGTTGCAGAAATCCGGGGAGACGTGGCAGATCACCGGCGACCCGACCGAAGGGGCGCTCGTGGCAGCCGCGGCAAAGTTTGGCCTGGAGGCACAGACGCTCCGGGCTGCTTACAGGCGGCTCGATGCCGTCCCGTTCGAGTCCGAGCGGCAGTTCATGGCGACACTGCACGAAGAGCCCGGTGGCGGGCACGTGATTTTCCTGAAGGGAGCTCCTGAGGTAGTGCTCGACCGGTGTGTGAATGGCTGGGTCAACGGCCGGTCGCTGTACGTCGAGGCGCTCGATCAAGTTGAAAAGATCGCAGGCAGGGGGATGCGTGTGCTCGCTTTTGCGATGAGGCGCGTCGACCCGTCGCATTCGGAGCTCACTGAAGCTGACGTCAGGGGTGGATTCACGTTCCTGGGGCTTCAGGGGATGATCGATCCTCCGCGCGCAGAAGCGATGGCAGCCGTTCAGGCGTGCCGCGAGGCCGGCATCACTGTAAAAATGATCACGGGCGATCATAAGGAGACGGCTCGAGCGATCGGGGAATCGCTCGGCCTGATCGGTAAAGGGGACCGTGCCATTACGGGCGCCGAGCTGAGTGAGCTTTCAGACGAGGCCTTTCACCGCACGGCCCTCGAACACAACGTGTTTGCCCGGGTGGCGCCTGAGCACAAGCTCAGGCTGGTTCAGGCGTTACAGAACGAAGGGCACGTAACGGCGATGACGGGCGACGGCGTCAACGACGCGCCCGCACTCAAACAGGCGGACATCGGCGTAGCCATGGGGTACTCGGGAACGGCGGTGTCGAAGGAGGCTGCTGCCGTCGTCCTGACCGACGACAATTTCGCCACGATCGAGGCGGCCGTAGAGGAGGGCAGGCGCGTGTACGACAATCTGATCAAGGCGCTTGCGTTCGTTCTGCCGACCAACCTGGGCCTAGCGTTGATCATGAGCGTCGCGGTCGCGTTTTTTCCGATCGTCCACGGCCAGCCGCTGCTTCCCGTGGAGCCCGTCCAGATACTCTGGATCAACCTGGTGGCCGCCGTCGCGCTTGCCTTGCCTCTCGCATTCGAGGCCATGGAGCCGAACCTGATGCACCGTCCTCCACGCTCGCCGAATGCGCCCGTGCTGAGCCTTTTCGTCGTAGCCCGAACGATCTTCGTCGCGATGGTCATGACGGCCGGCGCGGTGGGGCTTTTCCTCCACGAGTATCGAGAGGCGCTGGCTGCCGGAATGGACGCCCATCCCGCCCGGGCGGTGGCGCAGACCGAAGCCGTCACCACCATCATCCTGTTTCAGATTTTCTACCTGATCAATTGCCGGTCGCTGAAGGATTCGTTCCTCGCCATCGGGTTCTGGAGCAATCCGTGGATTTTCGTAGGCATCGGGCTGGTGCTGGCGCTCCACATCGGATTCATCTACCTGCCGTTCATGAACGCCATATTTGGCTCGACGCCCATCGACCTCGGCGCGTGGGGCGAAGCCCTGCAGGTCGCTTTCCCGATTTTGATACTGATCGGGCTGGAAAAGTGGTGGCGCAAGCGGTACGAACCGGAGGGTACGTCCTTTTAACGGAGAAGCCCTGAGTACGGTCTAATTCTTGGAACTGCAGATTTGAGATCTCAGCAAACAATCAGCTTTTCGATCGTGCCCGGAGGGCAATGGCGTACCAGAAGCGCAATCAGCCGTGCTTTATCCTGCGCGAGGCGTGCGTTTTCAATGACCTGTGCCGCCTGAGCCGCGATGATCGTCATGAGCCGCACGTCTTCGGCGTCGAAGCCGTCACCGGATATCCGATTGAAAACGGTTATCTGGCCGAGGAGGCGTCCCCGGTCGAGCAGGGGAACGGACAGAACGGAGTGGACGGCCGGATCCCACGTGGCGCCCTCGAAGCGAGGGTCGTGAAGCGGGTCATTCACCACGAGCGGCTGCTGGTACGCCTGCATCCATCCGATCAGGCAGGCGCCGGGGCGGAAAAGCCACTTGCTCGCCGAGAGCGATCGGGTCCGGACCAGCGTCTGAAGCGAGTTATTTCCCGGGTTAAGCAGCGTAATGACCCCCTGTTCGGCGCCGGTTGCCCTTGTGGCGCTTCGGATGACCAGCTGCAAAATCTCCTGGAGGCTTCCAGCGCCACCTATGGAAAGCGCCAGCTCATTCAGGATCGAAAGCTCGCGTTCCGCTCGCCGGGCCCGGACGAGCTTCAAAATCCGGACGTCTTCCCGGATCAGCGTCGTGGTGTACTTTCTCCCGGCACTAATCTGCATGTTCATAACGGCTCCGTCTCGAAGTGTTTTTGACCTGAGTAAATTCGCGTATCGAAGCTACCGGAGCCCGTGAATCAGTGCCGGGCTCCGGTAAGGCTTCGAATGGGTTGACGTCACTTGTCCGCGCCATAAAAATCACGGAGCGCGGCCAGGGTCAACCGCCGGATGTGGGGGTCGGATTCGAGACGAACACTCTGCCCGAGGTAAGCCATCGCATCGGCATTCCCAATAGCGGACAGCGCCCCCAGCGCCATGATCCGTATCTGCTTATCGTCCGAGTTCCGGAAGACCCTGTAGACGGTCATCGCAGACCGGTCAAAGTCCGCATTTTCAGGGCAGTAGGTGCGGAAAAAGATGATGTTTTGAAGCGCCTTCGCCTGTGCATCCCGATCGGACGATTTCAGCACGCGGGTGTGCTCTTTCCGCACTTCCTTCCACCAGCTCTTGGTCTGTCTCAACAGCACGGGGCGCGACAGGTCCTCGACGTTGATGTACGCACTCGTCGCGGGACTGAGCTCCACGCCGGGCCCCATCGGGGCGAACTGGACGGTTTGCGCCCGGACTACCGTCCCGGCCGACAGAAACAGGATGCCGAGGAGCAGGATGAAGATTTGGATCCTCCACGGCGTTCTGTACGCCGCGTCAGAAGTATCAACTTTATATGGACTTGTGTTGGCGTTCATTGTCGTCACCTCTTGAATAATTGGTATGTCTCGGTTTATTTCAGAGGTGCGGGTCTGCTAAATGAAACACCTTGTGGCGGATCTGCACCCCTCATGCTATACCACGGAAAACGAAGCGGAATTCAATCACACCGATCACGAATAATCTCGTCCTCGGAATCCTCCACACACGGGACAGGGGAACATGGGGATGGCTGATCAGGCTACAGGAACCGTCACCCGATTGCTCCGAGAGGTGGAAAACGGCAATCATGCCGTTATGAACGAGCTTTTTTCGTTCACGTACGAAGCGCTCAAGGAACTGGCCCATCAGCAACGCCGGGGGTGGCACGGCGACAACACGCTCAACACGACTGCCCTCGTCCACGATGCATACGAAAAGCTCGTTGACCAGACCCAGGCGAGCTGGAAGAGCAGGGGGCACTTTTTCGGGGTAGCCGCAAAAGCTATGCGCCGGATCTTGATCGACTATGCGAGAAGCCGGCGGGCCGAAAAAAGAGGCGGGAACGTACAAAAAATATCGTTGGAGGAGATGCAGGCCGCCATGTCGGATCGGCTGGCCTCACTGGACGAGAAATCCGAGCTGCTCCTGGCCCTGGACGAAGGACTTGAACGACTTGCGAAGGTCAACGAGTTGCAAAGCAGGATCGTCGAATGCCGCTTTTTTGCCGGTCTGACACTCGAGGAGACGGCGGCAGCGCTGGACGTCTCAACGGCAACCGTGACGCGCCACTGGAATATGGCCAGGGCGTGGCTTTTCCGTGAGCTCCAGCGCGACCTCGTCGAGCCAAATGGACCGTGAGGCGTATTGGCCTGGAAAGTTAGCCCCGGGTTTCTATGGCCGGGGACGTTTGGCTATAGCGAGGAAGTAGACCTCGCTGCCGTACGCATCCATCCAGTCTACGTTGACGATCTCCCACCCCTGGCTGCCGAGCTCGTTCAGGTGATCTTCGAGCATCTCACGTGTGGCCTGCTGGAAAATACCGGCGGGCTTTACGTCTTTGTAGCTGACGAGCTTGTATTCCCACTTTTGCATGATACCCTCAAGCGGAAAAGGATGACAAGTAATAGGTAGCCCTTTTATGGAAGACAACAGGTCTGCGGCATACTAACGGATTTTCAACGCTGTTCCTGTATAAACCGACTCTTTGGACGAAAGCCGGGCGCTTCAGTTCGCAGGTCCATTCCATGACTCTATCTTTTGTGATATTGGAGACCAGTGGAGCCATCTCCAATTGAGAAAACCCGACTTCAAAGCCGACTGGATGTCTTTCGGACGGCGGACAGACTCTGTCCTAATTTCATTTAAGGCAACATCGTAGGAAGACGCTTCGAAACGGAGCTAACGTCATTGTACCGGGTTTTCGGGGAGTCCTCCATCACCGATACTATGATCCTTAATCGGACAACCGCCCACATTTTGTCGTCAATGTTTGTCTTGTTTACGTTCAAGTACTCACGAGGGACCCTGTCATTCCGGCAGGCGAACATGGTTGAAAAGTTGGATAAACCCCAGGCCCAAATAGTCCTTGCAATAGCGATTTCCTTTCTCTCGGTCACTGGATGTGCTTCACCGGACGTGCAGACGGACGTGAGACCAGTGCTCACCTCTCAGGAATCCGGCACGTCTGCACTACTGATCGGTGCGCATGCGGTGAATGACTCGGTGGTGTGGCTCAGTGGCACGAATGGGGTGTACGCCCGTACGCTCGACGGCGGCGCCAACTGGGAGACGAGTGTGGTACCCGGCGCCGACTCCCTTCAGTTTCGTGACGTCCACGCTTTCGATGCCGAAACCGCATTTTTGCTGAGCATCGGTCCCGGCGAGCAATCGCGCATATTCCGTACCCGAAACGGAGGAAAGGATTGGACTGTGGTTTACCGGAACGACGAGCCGGAGGCCTTTTTCGATTGTCTGGACTTCTGGGACGAGCGAACCGGGATAGCCTTCAGCGACGCCGTCGATGGTTCGTTTGTAATCATACGTACGGACGACGGTGGCGATACGTGGCGCCGGGTGGCTCCCGAAAGCCTGCCGCCTGCGCTTCCGGGTGAGGGAGGATTTGCGGCGAGTGGTACGTGTCTGGTCACGTCGGGCGACAGCGCTGCGTACGTCGGAACCGGAAATGGCGAACGTTCACGACTACTGTTCACGAAAGATCGTGGCGAAACGTGGGACGTCGTCGACACGCCGCTTCCCGGAGACGAAGCGCGTGGGATTACGAGCGTCGCCGTGCTGGATCGCGAACACTTGAGCGTGCTCGGCGGCGACCTCACCGCGAGCGACAGGCATTCCGCGGTTATGGCTTTCTCGGACGATGAGGGGCTGTCGTGGACGGTGGGCGATACGCTGCCGTTTAACGGCGCCGTATACGGAGCAACCTACGTCGCGGCCGCCAGGAAGCCCCTGCTGGTAGCCGTGGGGCCGGGCGGTGCGGCGTACTCGGAAAACGATGGGGTGTCCTGGACGCCGATCGATTCGACCGCTTACTGGAGTTTAACCTTCGCCTCGCCGGCAAACGGTTGGCTCGTCGGACCGGAAGGCAAAATCACACACGTAGCGTTTAGCTTGCCCTGAACCGTCCGGTGCGCCCACCGCTCAATCTTTTTGCGGCAAGACCGTGCAAATCCACGTGCGTCTGCTTAAGTTATTAAGCCGCCCCTTCAATGTGTCGATCACTTCTCAGGAATACGTATTTTTCAGCTTTATGAACACAACCCGCCACACGTACGACACCATCAATGTAGGTGATTCATTCTCGTTTACTCGAAGGATAACTGAGGAGGACGTACGGAAATTTGCAGAGGTAACCGGGGATGACAATCCCATTCACCTTGATGAGGAGTACGCGCGTAAGTCGCGATTTGGCGGGACGGTCGTGCATGGGGTGTTGTTGCTCGGCGTCATTTCCAAAGTCCTCGGACGCGACTTTCCCGGTCCCGGCAGTATCGCCGTGAGCATATCTTGCAATTTCTTACGCCCGGTGCCTGTCGGGTCGGAGGTGACGACCGAGGTCCGGATCATCGAAAAGATTGAAAGGCACCGGCACCTTCGCGCCCGCGTCCACGGCCAGGTGAACGGTAAACTGGCCATGCGTGGCGAGGCCGTGCTGATTCCGCCGCCACCCGAAGAGGCGTAAGCGCTGTCACAAGCCGGCGATCGTCATCTGACCGGCAGTTTCAGCGGCGTGCCCTGTTGAATCGTCGTATTCAGCTGGACCTGGTTCAAAATGGCGAGCTCTTCGGCTGAAAATCCTTCCGGTAGCTGGGACGGCAGCAGGGTCTGGAAAGTGCCGGTACGCGGTGCGCGTGTTATCTGAAGGCGAACGGGTTTGATGTTCAGGATTCTCGAATCCCGGAGCGGCGCGAAGCCCCGCATCGTTCGAAGGAACTGGTCCCGGTAGTTCGCAAAGTTTTGTGCCACGGTGTACCCGATGAAGGTATTGACCCGTCCGCCGTGTTCGATGAAGTAGGACAGTATGCGGATCTGCTGTTGTTCAGTCTGGGCGTCTGCAACCACGTAATAGGCGGTCAGGCCGTTGACCGTTGCCGGGCCGCTTTCGACGACCGTGAGTCCCTGTTGCTGCGCGAAGGTGGAGGCTGCCTGACGAGCCGACGATTGCTGCGCGAGCGTAAAGATCATGATCGCCTGCTGGTTGGAAGCGATCATGCCCACCTGAGTTGGCTGGTTGATCACCTGGAAGTTCTGCGGGACGGGAAACTGGAAGGCGAGGTCCGGGTGGTAGAACGTGTTGTTTTCCGTGAAACCCTGGCGCGGGTTTTCGCCGAGCACGATCCCGTCGATAGCATTGTACAGTGAAGCTTGGTCGACTTGCTCCATATTGGCTCGTCCCTCCCACTCGGAAGCAAGCTGTAAGATGGTTTGCTCCCGCTCGCCCGGATCAGGGTGAGTCGAAAGCCAGTTTGGTATTCCCCCTCCTTGCTGCTCGCCCAGGCGCCGGAGTACGTTGAAGAAAGCAGACCCTTCGGCTGCTTCGTATCCCGACAGCGCCGCGTACTCCACACCGAGCCGATCGGACTCCCGCTCGTCGTCTCTGCTGTAGCTCAGGAAGAGCAGCTGCGCTGCCTGGCTGCCGAGGTTCAACAGGTTGCCGGCGGGAAGACCCAGCACTTCCTGCCCCAGAATGGCGCCGCCGATCAGTCCGAGCTGGCCGATCTGTTGCTCGAATGCTCTTTGTGAGGCGTGTCGGGCGGCCACGTGCCCGACCTCATGGCCGAGGACCACCGCAAGCTGGGCTTCGTTGGTCAGGTGAGATAACAGCCCCCTGGTGACGTAGACGTAACCGCCGGGCAAGGCGAAGGCATTTACGACGGGGCTGTCGAGCACACGGAATGTAAACGGTGTATTCCGAAACTCTTCAGGTGTATCCGGGCGGCGAAGGTGGCTGTTTTGCACCACCCGTTGCCCGACACGGTCGACGTATTGCGTCAGCTCAGCGTCATCGTAGAGGCCGAACTGGGCTATGATCTGCTGGTCAGCCTGCTGGCCGAGCTGCCGCTCCTGCGCCCAAGACATGCCGTACGCACGCTTTTTCCCGGTAACGGGGCTCCGCGATACCACACAGCCCGAAGCAAAAATGGCCGCAAGCAGAAGAATCAGGACGAACGGTATACGTTTCACGTGGAACACTGCCGGGTGGAAAACTGTCGGTGCCATACTTTTTTGACTCCTTGCGTGTGGATTGAAATGAGAGACGGCAACAACGGCTGTGAAGCAATAATACAACGCAACGTTTGAATCTGGGAAGCCGAAAAGGCACCCTTCTTAGCTCGTGACCTTGTCTGCGGATCCGCTGGACGTCAAAAAACACCGATTTCTTACAATCAGTGCTACTGCTCAACCTGTCCGTCGACAATCCGGATACTTGAACAGGCCGGATCGTCGAACGGGACGAAGTCGTCGAAAGGCGATACCTGTGTTGCGGTCATTATGGTCTGTCCGACGTCGTCGCCCTTCAGCAATTCGAGAAAGGATTGGATCCTTGCGGGATCGAGGCTTCCGAAAACGTCGTCGAGCAGGAGGATGGGCTTCTCGTCGAGCCGGTCCTGTAGGTAGAAGTATTGGGCGAGCTTCAGTGCCATTCCAAAGGTTCGGTGCTGGCCCTGAGAGGCGTAACGGCGAACCTCGAAGTCGTTGAGGCGAAAGATGATTTCGTCGAGGTGCGGTCCGACCAGCGTGCGGCCGAGCTCCACCTCTCGCCGGCCAGCGCGATGGAGCTTCTCCCGGAAAAGCTGCTCGATTTCCGCCTCGTCGGCGTCGGGTGGGATATCACCGATGGTGACGTATTCGGCCGTGGGGCGCTCGACGGCCTCCCCGAACTTCTCGTGGGCGCGCTCGAGAAAACCGGCGAACGTCGAAATAAATCGCATGCGAGCCAGGATGACGCGTGCCCCCAGCACGACGAGCTCTTCATTCCACGATTCGAGCTGGGTTTTGAACCCGGGCGAGACGCCTCGCCGACGCTGCTGCGTCAGCAGCTCGTTCCGTTGTTTGAGCGCGCGACCATACTTCAGCACGTCGTCGAGGTAGACTGGCCGCGCCTGGCTGAGGACGTTATTGACGAAGCGACGGCGCTGGTCGGGCCCGCCCGCCGTGAGCGCGTGGTCTTCGGGCGAAAAAACGACGACCGGCAACATCCCGACCACCTGCGACAGCCGTTCGACCGGCGCCTTGTTGACGAGAATGCTTTTCCCCTGATCCGGCAGGTACACCAGCCGCACGAGAAGCTCGGGACGGCGCGTGCCTTCGAAATGGCCTTCGATCTCGAAGTAAGGCGCGCCCTTCCGAAGCGCATAGCTATCCTGCGAGACGACGAAGCTTTTCGAGAGGCAGAGGTAGTGAATGGCTTCGAGGACGTTGGTCTTCCCCGCTCCGTTCGGACCGTGGATCAGGTTCACCTTCGGCGCAAATGAAACCTGCGTCTGCTCGTGTGCGCGAAAGGACAGAAGACGAATGGAGTGGAGAATCATGCGTTAAGACAGCCAGTTGTGTATTCACAACCAGAATTTGCGGCGTGAATGGCCGGATAAAAAATGGAATCCATGGGGAAAGTTACGGGTTGCGGCGTTCAAGCGCCCGTTTTGTAATTTGACCATTCGTCCGGCTTTAAGTTTGGCTGCATTCCTATCGACCGGACTTACCCTTGACGAGAAACCGACATGACAGAGCCTTTGCTTTTCGAGGAGCTGAAATCCCTCGCGACCGAGCAGTCGAACCCCCGCTCCCTTCAGATCGACACGGCTCCCGTACGCGAAATCCTTGAAATCATCAACACGGAAGACCACCGGGTGCCAATTGCCGTGAGGGAAGAGATCCCGTACATCGAACAGGCGGTGGACCTGGTCGTGGAAGCATTCAAGGCCGGCGGACGGCTTTTTTACGTCGGCGCCGGCACCAGCGGCCGCCTCGGGATTCTCGACGCATCGGAATGTCCTCCCACCTTTGGAGTTCCCTACGACATGGTTCAAGGGTTGATTGCGGGAGGAAAGGAAGCGGTCTTTCGGGCGCAGGAGGGTGCGGAGGATTTAGAGGAGAACGGCGTTCGGGACGTCGAGAAGGCCGGCATCACCGCAAAGGACGTTGTTTGCGGCATTGCGGCGAGCCGTCGCACGCCTTACGTGGTAGGCGCCATCAAGCATGCGCGTAAGCTCGGTTGCAAAACACTGTTCGTGACGTGTAACCCGCGTTCTGAATTCAACCTCGACGTGGACGTGGCCATCTGCCCGGTGGTGGGTCCGGAAGTCATCATGGGCTCGACGCGCATGAAAAGCGGCACCGCGCAAAAGCTGGTCCTCAACATGATCACCACCGCCTCGATGATCCGACTCGGCAAGGTGTACAGGAACATGATGGTCGACCTTCAGATGACCAACAAGAAGCTGGTCGAGCGTTCCAAACGCATCGTCATGACCGTCACCGGCGTGGATTATGCAGAGGCCAGCCGCGTGCTCGAATTGGCAGGAGGGCACGTCAAGACGGCGCTCGTGATGATTCTGGCTGGAGTCGACGCCGCGGTTGCCAGGGAGCGCCTGGAGGCGGCCGGAGGTTTCGTCCGCCCCGCAATTTCCATGATGTGAAACGGACATGTTCCACGTGGAACGCTCCGTGGACAGCACTGATAATTAACGAATCCATTTCCTGCCGCGTGCGTTTTACGCGTCCTGCGCCGTAATCCAACCGGGTTACGGCATTTCGTGCTTGCAGTAAAACTATTACGGACGCCCGTGTCGTTAAAACCGATATACCAGCAGATCGTGACGACCGATCTGTTTTTGAGAGCAGCGGATTGGTGCAGTCAGAATCGTTCTCCGGCCGCGTCGTCGCTTCAGTTCAAGGGCGCCGTCGGGTCCATACCCGCATTCTTACTCCATTTCCTGAACGGCAGGCTGAATAGGCCGCTTCTGTGCATTCTGCCGACGGAGGAAGCCGCGGCTTATCTCCAGAGTGACCTCGAGCAGCTCAATAACAGCATGGAGGGCATCCTGCTGCTGCCTCCCACCGGGGTGAAGCCGTACGACGACGAACAGATCCCGGACACCGCACCGCTCATCCAGCGGGCGGACGTCATCCAGCAGCTCATGGAGGGCTATAAGGGAATACTGGTCACGAGCATTCCTGCCTTGTTTGAGCTGCTGCCTCCGGCGGGTACGGTCCGGCACGAGACAATCGTGGTGTCCGTAGGGGAAATCATTTCGATCGATCAGCTCTCCGCACAGTTTGCAGCGCACGGTTTTGAACCGGTCGAGTTCGTCGAACGGCCCGGCGAAATGGCGATAAGGGGCGGCATCGTCGACATCTACCCGTTTTCGGGCGAGTATCCGATTCGAATCGAGTTTTTTGGCGACGAGGTCGACTCGATTCGGGAGTTTGATGCAAAGACGCAGCGGTCCGTCAGCCGGTTGACGACGGCCAGGCTCGTCCCCAATCTCGAACGGCAAAAAGGCGTTTCGGCGGCGGATCACACGACCCTTTTCGAATACCTGCCTGACGACGCCCTCATTGCAACCTTCGACGAGACGCGCGCGATCCAGTATCTGGACGAGCTGTTTGCGGCAGCGTTGGACGAAGCAAGCAAGCGAATCTCGCAAAACGGCAGTACGGCTCCGGATCCTCCGGAGTATTTGTATCTGGACGGTACGCGCCTGGAGGCGGCGTTGCTGACGCGCCCGCGTCTCATCTTCGGTTCCTTCGTCGACAGCGTGGCGGACGAGGTTCTGCACCTCGACGGGAGGCCCCAGCCGGAGTTTCGCGGCAACATGGCGCTGCTCCGGAGCAGAATCGTAGAGAACGACCGGCAGCACATCCAGACGTTCATCCTATGTGACAGCCACTCGCAGGAGGCCAGGTTACGGGAGCTGCTGGAAGAGGACGGCGACCCGCTGCCCTGCCGCCTGCTGGTCGAATCGCTGCACGAAGGGTTCGAAATCCCATCGCTCTCCCTCGCCGTTTATACCGATCATCAGATCTTCAGCCGGTACCACCGGCCGACAGCCCGGAAGAGACGCAAATATCAGGGTGGACTCACGCCACGCGAACTGCAAAACCTCAAGCCCGGGGATTTTGTCGTTCACGTCGATCACGGCATAGGAAAATTTGCCGGAATGCAGCAGATCACCGTCAGAGGCAAGCAGCAGGAGGCCGTCCGGGTGCTCTTCGCCGGTGACGACGTGCTCTACGTCAACATCAACGCGTTACACAAGCTCTTCAAGTATTCAGGTCGAGAGGGACATCAGCCGAAGCTCACCAGGCTCGGGTCGGGACAGTGGGAGAGAACGAAGTCGAAAACGAAGAAGCGGCTCAAGGACATCGCACGCGACCTGATCCAGCTTTACGCCCGGCGAAAAGCTTCGAAAGGATACGCGTTCTCCAAGGACACGATCTGGCAGCGGGAGCTCGAAGCCTCGTTTCAGTTCGAGGATACGCCCGACCAGGCGGCCACTTCGGAAGCCGTCAAGCAAGACATGGAGCAGAGTGCCCCCATGGACCGGCTCGTTTGCGGAGACGTTGGATTCGGCAAGACTGAAATAGCCGTACGCGCGGCTTTTAAAGCCGTTCAGGACGGAAAGCAGGTGGCCGTCCTGGTGCCGACAACCATTCTGGCCAAGCAACACTACGAAACGTTTACGAGCCGCCTCGCCAACTTCCCGGTCCGAATCGAGTCGCTCTCCCGCTTCAAGTCCACCGCAGAGCAAAAAGCCATCATCGAGGCGACGTCAAAGGGCGACGTCGACATACTGATCGGTACGCACCGTCTCACCTCGAAAGACGTTTCGTTCAAGAATCTGGGTTTGTTGGTCATCGATGAGGAGCAGCGTTTCGGCGTTTCGGTGAAGGAGAAGCTCCGTAAGCTCAGGGCGGAGGTCGATACGCTCACCCTTACGGCCACACCAATCCCTCGCACGCTTCAATTTTCGCTGCTCGGCGCACGGGACCTCTCGATCATCAGCACGCCGCCGCCCAACCGCCAGCCCATTGTCACGGAGATCCACACGTTCGACAAGGACCTGATCCGGGATGCCATACTTTACGAGGTAAACCGGGGCGGCCAGGTCTTCTTCATCCACAACCGGGTCCAGACGATCGACGAAATCGCCGTCATGCTGCGGGCGATGCTCCCCGAGGTCCGCATTCGCACCGCACACGGGCAGATGGCCTCCCGGGACCTCGAAAGTGTGATGATGGATTTCGTGGACCGAAAGTTCGACGTGCTGGTCAGCACGAACATCATCGAAAGCGGCCTCGACATCTCGAACGCGAACACGATCATCATCAATCACGCCGAGCGATTCGGCCTCTCGGAGCTCCATCAGCTCAGGGGAAGGGTGGGCCGATCCGACAGGAAGGCGTTCTGTTACCTGCTCGTGCCCTCGATCCACACGCTCACCCGGGAAGCGCGGCAGCGCCTGCAAGCCGTCGAGGAGTTCAGCGACCTCGGGAGCGGCTTCAACATTGCCATGCGCGACCTCGACATCCGCGGCGCCGGCAATCTGCTCGGCGCCGAACAGACCGGGTTCATCGACGAGGTCGGATTCGAAACCTACCACAAGATCCTCGACGAGGCGGTCCGCGAGCTCCAGGCGGAAGAGTTCACCGGGGTGTTCGAGAACGTGCCGGCGCCTCCGGCCAGCGAGACGATCGTCGACGTGGACGAAGACACCTTCATCCCGGAAACGTACCTGTCCAACAACGTCGAGCGGTTGAACATCTACCGGCGGCTTAGTGAAGCGACGGATGAGGCCGCGCTCGATGCGATTCGGGACGAATTGCAGGACCGATTCGGCCCGGTGACGGAGCCGATCGAGAATCTGTTCTGTGCGATGAGGTTAAAGATCGCAGCCGAGTCGTTGCGGTTGGCCAAGATCACATACAAGAACCAGCGCCTGTTCCTCGAGATGCCTTCACAGGAGGCCGACCAGTATTTCTACGATACGTACTTCTATCCTCTTCTCGAGCGTCTCGCAGGGCTCGATCGCCGCTATGTGCTGAAAGACACTGATAAACGCCTCCGGGTCATCATTCAGGACGTACCCGATTTGTCCAGCGCGCAGGCTATCATGGAGAAGCTTCAGCTCCAAACGGAGAAAACCGCCGTCCAGTGAATGGGGTTTACGACTCGGTACTGACGGTTTCCGAATAGGTATTGAGGATCGTGGCAGCGAGCTGCCGCATGCGATCCTTCAGCCGGTCCGGCTCGAGGACGAGCGCCTGCTCGCCGAATCGCAATAGCCAGCGCCCGACGTAGTCCATGTTGTCGAAGTAAAACGTCACCTCGATCCCATCCGGCGTCTCCTTCTCCTCCTCGATCTGGGCTGGAATGCCGCGCCGCGCCCACCGGTAGATGCGGGGCGAAAAGCGTACACGGATTCGCTCGTTGGATACGCTCTCGCCTCTTTCGCGAAGGTGTGTCTCCAGGTCGAAATCTTCGGGCGGCTCGAACGTTTCGTTCAGGACGCGAAGCGAGCGGATGTAATCGAGCCGAAAGTTTCGGATGTCCTTGCGGAGGTGGTCGAACGCGATCAGGTTCCAGTGGTCGTAGTAGTAGACGAGGCCGAGCGGATCGACGGTGCGCCGGGTGAGCTCGTCACGGCTCTGAACGTAGTACTCCATCAAAACCGACCTCCGGCGGCTCACGGCCTGGCTGAGCTCGTACCACCTTCCCTCGTCTTCTTCGTCCGAATGTACCGCGTTCAGCCAGTACGGGTCGAGCACCGTTCGCTCCTGAAGGTTTTCGATGTACTCGCGGATTTCTTTGGGGAGAACCGAGAGTATTTTTAAGGCGACCTGGTCGGCATCTTTCCGGAGGGAGGCGTCGGACTGGAGCGTCATGAACCGCGTGCCGGTGAGCAAGGTGGCGGCTTCGCGAGCGGTGAGCATGAGCGGGGGGAGCTGGTAGCCGTCTAAGATCTCGTATCCTCCCGTTTCGGCGTAGGTGAGCGGCACCCCGGACTCACTCAAAGCCCGGAGGTCCCGAAATACGGTTCGCCTGCTCACGCCGAAATGCTCCGCCAGGTCTTTCGACGACATGCTCGGCCGGTTCTGGAGCAAAAGGATGGTGGCAAACAGCCGTTCAGTCCGATTGAGAAAGCGGTCTTTGTTGCTCATCTCACGTGGAGAAGGAATTTGTCAGCGAAATAAGGCCTTCCAAGAAGGTCCTCGAGGGACAGCGTCTCGATCACGACGTCGGGATATCGCGCAAGCAGATCCTGCCGTTCTTTCTTGAGGTCACCCCCTTTCAGGCAAACGAGGCCTGGACGCCAATACGAATCATCTGACTTAAAAGTATGGCTTTCACGCACCGAAAGGTGCCAGCTCCAGGTGTCCGCCAGCGACGCCGTTGCTCTGGACACCGAGTAGTCGGTTTTACCCGGCCATGCCTCGGCTCTACCCTGCCATGGATGCACGTTGTGAAGGTCCAGCCTTCGCGCCATCGCCGTGACAGCCTGCACCTTTTTCCCGATGGAATCTACTGCACAAAACTCGACATCAGGGAAGCGGATGGCCAGTGGAATCACGGGAAGGCCGCCGCCCGTGCCCCAGTCCACTACGCGGCTCGACGCGGGGAATGCCCGACGTGTGATGGCGAGGGAGTGCAGCACGTGCCGCTCCTCAAAAAATGCTTCCGAATCGTGCGAGACCAGGTTGAGCCGTTTATTGTACCCAAGCAAAAGGTCCTGGTAAGCTTTTAGCTTCTCCCGTTGCTCCAGCGTGCACTCGTCAAGCGGATTCCAGGGCATTACGTGTTGTTGGCAGTACGAAAGAGTGGTCGGCCGAGACCGGAAAATACGACAGGTTACTCATCACGACGGTGTTTGCCGCCGCATGTTTCACGTGGAACGTCAATCCACAAGACTCTGACCGTTCGACGTGGAAGTTCCGTTTTTTTTGAGCAATATCATGAGCACTGAGATGTCCGCAGGACTGACACCGCTGATTCGTGAGGCCTGCCCCAGGTTCTCGGGATGGATTTTGCTCAGCTTCTCCCGCGCCTCCATGGTGATGTTTTTGACCGCGCGAAAGTCGAAGTCTTCCGGAATCGTCCACTCTTCGATGTGTTCCATTCGGCGAACCATCTCCTGCTCTCTCTCTACGTACCCGGCGTACTTCAGTTCGATCTCTACGAGCGTATCGACGGGTTCGAGCCCCGGCGCCTCGGTAACAACCGAATCGCGAATGCCCGCATGCGTGAGGAGGTCCTTGACGCTGACCTGTGGCCGTAGCGCCAGCCTGGCAATACGTTCCGGCTGTTCGATCGGAGCCGTTCCGATCTTTTCCAGGTAGCCGTTCACCTGCTCCGGCGTCACGGCCGTCGTGTTCAAAGCGTGCCGCGTGCGCTCGATGGCGTCCTTTTTTGCGAGCATGCGTTCGTACCGTGCCCTGGAAGCCAGCCCGATCCGGTAGCCCAGCTCCGTCAGACGGAGATCGGCGTTATCCTGCCGGAGCAGGATGCGGTGCTCGGCGCGGGACGTAAACATCCGGTATGGCTCGTCGGTCCCTTTTGCCACGAGGTCGTCGATCAACACGCCGAGGTAGGCTTCCGATCGTTTGAGCACGATGGGGTCTTCATTTCCAAGCCTGCGCACGGCATTGATCCCGGCAAGGATGCCCTGTGCGGCGGCCTCCTCGTACCCCGTGGTGCCGTTGATCTGGCCGGCAAAGAACAGGCCCTCAATGCGCTTCGTCTCCAGGCTGTACCGTATCTGGTAGGGCGGGAAATAATCGTATTCGATGGCGTAGCCGGGACGCAGCAGGTGTACGTTCTCAAGCCCGGGCACAAGCCGAAGAGCCTGAAACTGTACTTCTTCGGGAAGGCTCGTCGAGAACCCGTTGACGTAGACTTCGAAGGTATGCCGCCCCTCCGGCTCGAGGAAAAGCTGGTGGCGGTCCTTGTCCGCAAACCGGTCGATTTTGTCTTCGATCGAAGGGCAGTAACGCGGTCCCCTGCCCTTGATGCGGCCGGCAAACATCGGGCTGCGGTCGAAGCCTGTTCTCAGCACGTCGTGTACGGCCGGCTCCGTGAATGTGAGCCAGCAGCTGATCTGGTCGTCGGTCACCGCGTCCGTCATGAAGGAGAACGGTATGGGGGATTCGTCGCCGGGTTGCTCCTGGAGCTGCGAGTAATCGATGGTCCTGCCGTCGACGCGGGGCGGCGTACCTGTTTTCAGGCGGGCGCTCTCGAAACCAAGCGCCTCAAGGCTGGCGGTGAGTCCGGTAGAGGCTTTTTCGCCCATACGACCGCCCCCGAAGTTACGCTCGCCGATGTGAATGATGCCGTTCATGAACGTGCCGCTCGTGAGGATGACGGCCCGGGCGCGAAACTCCTGTCCGAGCTGTGTCAGAACCCCCGTCACTTTCCCGTCTTTGACGAGCACTTCCGCAACCGTGTCCGCCCGCATGAACAGATTGGGTATCGACTCCAGCTCTTCGCGTACGGCGGCGGCATACGCCATCCGGTCGGCCTGTGCCCTCGAGCTCCACACGGCGGGACCCTTCCTCTGGTTGAGCACGCGGTACTGGATGGCGGCCTTATCAGCCACAATACCCATGATGCCCCCGAGCGCATCGATCTCGCGGGTGATCTGGGCTTTCCCGATGCCGCCAATGGCCGGGTTGCACGACATCTGGCCGATCGTTTGCAGATTCATCGAGATCAGCAGCGTGCGCGCGCCCATCCGGGCAGCAGCGGCAGCCGCTTCCGAACCGGCATGCCCCCCTCCCACTACGATCACGTCATACTCGAAATAATTCATCCTCTTAGCACGTCTATAACGTTAAATCGCGTATTCCTCGATAGATAAGGAAGCGACTTTACTCTGAAACTCGTCATACGAACGATGGCGCCGGTCCGTTCTCCTTCCACCTCATGGAGAAAAGACACTACTTCCCGATGCAAAAACGAGAAAAGATCTGGTCGAGGACGTCCTCGTTGGTGATTTCCCCGGTGATGGCGCCAAGCTCCTGAAGGGCAAAGCGCAGGTCTATCGAGAGGGCGTCTCCGGACACGCCGCTATCGAGCGCTTGCCGCGCGGATCGAATGGCACCCAGCGCAGCGTCGAGGTGGCGCAGGTGACGCTGGTTGATCACGACGGGTGACGTGTCCGGGTCGCTCAGGTTCTGCATGACCTCCCGGACGAGCCGGTGCAGCAGTGGTTCGATCCGTTCCCTCTCCACTCTGCCCTGCCTGGCGCTAATTGGAATAAAATCAAACCCTTCCAGCGGAGGAGGCGCTGCGCCCGCAACGAGGTCCTCCTTATTACCGACGATCAAAATTGGAAGCTGGGGATGGGTAGCTCGCAGGTTTTGCAGAAACGAGACCTCGCCTTCGTCCAGACCGAGCGTGAGGTCGTAGACGTAGAGGAGCAGGTCGGCGCCGCGGATCGATCGCTCAGCGCGGCGGACACCTTCCGCCTCGATGGCATCGGTGGTTTCCCGTAAACCCGCCGTATCGACAAACCGGAAGAGCAGTCCTTCTATTTCCGTTTCGGCGTCGATTTCGTCCCGCGTGGTGCCCGGCGTTTCGGTGACGATTGCCCGATCCAGGCCGACGAACGCATTCAGGAGCGTGGACTTGCCCGCGTTCGGCCTGCCGCCGATCACGACGCGGACGCCGTCCCTTACGATCTCGCCCACGTCGTACGACCCCAGCAGGCCGCTCAGGATCGTGTTTGCGCGATCGAGCAGCGCTTCGAGCCGCGAGCGCTCGGCAAACTCGACGTCTTCGTCCGAAAAGTCCAGCTCGAGCTCGACGTAGGCGGCCATCTCCAGCAGCTCGGACCGGAGCTCCATCAACGCCTCCGAATAACGGCCTTGCAAATGCTGAAGCGAAACGCGGTGTGCGAGGGTCGAGCTGGCGTGGATGAGATCTGCCACCGCCTCGGCCTGGGCGAGGTCGAGCTTGCCGTTGAGAAACGCCCGCTGAGTAAACTCACCGGGCGCAGCCATCCGCGCACCGGAGGTCAGAAACAGGTTCAGGATGAGCTGGGATGCAAAATCGCCGCCGTGGCACGTCACTTCGACGACGTCCTCTCCAGTGAACGATCGTGGTGCGCGAAACACGGTCGCCACGACCTGGTCGATCGTCTCCCCGTCACGGTTCCGGATGTACCCGAAATGAGCCGTGTGAGATGCCGCCTGGTTAAGATCGGCACCGCGAAAACAGGAGGCGGCAATCGAAATGGCCTCCGGACCCGAAAGGCGTACGACGGCAAGCGCTGCACGCCCCCGTGCCGTGGCAATGGCGGCTATGGTGTCCTGTTCGCTTTGCATGGCTGCGTAGCGACTAGAGACGCTGCTTCTTCGACGGGCGCCCTCCCTTCTTCTGTTTTCCGTCCGTGAAGCTCGACGGCTTCCGAGCCTTGCCGACTTCTTTCGCACCGCTCACATCCGCACCGGCCGACTCCTTGTGCATCGTCTTGTTGATGAAGATCTGCTGGATGGCCGTCACGATGTTGTAGACGAGGTAGTAGAGGCTCAGGCCTGACGCAAACCGGTTAAAGATCATAAACAGCATGACCGGCATGAGGTACGTCAGAATCTTCGTCTGGGCGTTGGTCGAAGGCTGCGACTGAAGCTTCATCTGGACGATCATCGAGATCCCCATGAGCAACGTAAATCCGGCTACGAAGTCTCCGTAGAACGGGATGCTGAAGGGAAGCCTCAAAATGACGTCCGGTGCTGAGAGGTCGTTAGCCCAGAGGAAACCGGCCTGCCGCAGCTCGATCGATTGCGGGATGAACTGGTACAGCGCGATGAGGACAGGCCACTGCAGCAGCATCGGGAGGCACCCGCCGAGCGGGTTTATCCCCGTTTCCTTATACAGCGCCATCATCGCCTGCTGCTGTTTCTGCGGATCGTCGGGATACTTCTCCTTGATCGCCTCCATCTTTGGCTGCAGCTCCCGCATCCGCGCCATGTTCTTGAACGAAGATTGCGTCAGCGGGTACAGCGCGATCTTCATCAAGATGGAGAAGACGATGATGACGATCCCGTAGTTGGGAAGCCAGTTGCCCAAAAACGTAAAGACGGGGATGAAAATGAACTTGGCGAGCGGGCGCGTCATCCACTCGAAGAAGTCGTACCCGTAGTCGACCATGTCGTATAATCCGACGCCGTAATCGGTAATGCGGAAATACTCGAGCGGGCCGATGTACAGCGTGAAGCTGTCTGCCGGTGCGGCCGGCGGAGGCATCATGACACGGGCAGAGAAATCCTTCCAGAGCGTACCGGCATTGAGATTTCCGATCTGTTCACCCTCCAGCTCGGCGCCGCGGGTTTCACCGTGAGGCATGATGACTCCGGTGAAATATTTGTTTTTGACTGCAACCCACGACACCTTACCCGACAGCAGTTGCGTGTCGGATTCTTCGTCGTTCAGGTCGATGTATTCCACCTCGCCGCCACTCATCGCATAGGCGCCGACGTGCCGGGCCTCGTCTTGCAGATTGTCTTCGGTGAACGGCAAGCCGCCGTACCACGTCAGCTCGTACCCCTCGCGCGTGGCGAACGACTCTGCCCCGATCTGCTCGACCCGCAGTCTCACTTCGTACTCCTCCGGGATGAACGTGTACGTCTGCCGTATGACACCCTGCCCGATCCGGGCTTCGAAGGTTAGCTCGACTGGATTTTCCGAAACGACGAGGGTGTCGCTGTCGAGTGTATAGTTGAAATAAAGGTCGCGGGTGTCGACGATGTGGTTCGAAGGGGTCGTAAAGACGAGCCCGAGCGCACCCTGGTCTTCGCGAGAAATGAGCTCTACCGGCGTCTCCTGGTCGAATTTTTTGTATTCCTTGAGTTTAAACGAAACGGGAGTTGCCCCTTTCGACGAGAAACGTGCCTGGTAGAGGTCGGTCTCGACGGTAATGAAGCGTTCTTCACCCTCCTGCGCCTCGACGAGTGTCGAATCGACGGCAACCTGTTCGTCCGTGGCAGGCTGGTCATCCTCCAGCAGGTCGGGCTGGGGAGTCTCAACCGCAACGGTATCCGTCGGGTCGGGCGGTGGCGGAGGCGGCGGTGCGAGCCACGTGAGCCACACCAGCATGATGAGGGCAATCAGTACGGTCGCAATGACGACGTTACGGTCCACGGTCGGTTCTCCAGATAAAAAATGACCCGGGCAGATACGCTGAGGTCAGCGGGAAGGCACTACGGCCGGGCTCAGTACGCGTCCGGGGTGTCTTTGCCCGGAGCATTTTTACTTACTTGCCGGATGAGGCGTTGCAGCGCAGCCGGAAGGTCCTTCGGTATACAACGGGGGGCGTCCTCCGTAGACCCTCGATAGAGGACCATCAGGGTGAGGACGTCGTCCCTTTGTAAAAAGAGGTCTATCAGGTCGTGCTGGTGCACCCGATAGACCTCTCGCAGAATACGTTTTATACGATTGCGTACGACGGCGGTGCGAGCTCCTCGTCCCGGAGCGAAGCCGACCTGCAGGGGCACTTTCGAGGTGAATTCCTGAGGTGGTACCAGACGATAGACGAGGCGAATACAACCGGTTGTCACCGATCCCACGTCTTTCCGGTTGCGGTCGAAGAGGGGCCGGATCAACCGGCGTCGCTTGAGCCGGTACGCACCGGGCAAGCGGCCGGTACCGGCTTCGGGTGAGCCGGTCACTTACCGGGGCGGCTATCACTAACGGTTAAACGCTTGCGGCCTTTCGCACGCCGACGGGCGATCGTTTTCCTGCCGTTCTTCGTGGCCATGCGGCTGCGAAAACCGTGTGTATTGGCACGTTTGCGGCGGCTTGGCTGATACGTACGCTTCATGTTTGCTTCTATACGTCAAGGGTTCTTAAACTTACGGAGCCACTCATACGCAGATGCCCCTTTCAGGTTTTGCCCAAGGCACAAATATCCACGTTGAACGTTCCACAAAAGATTGGTTAAGATAAGGATCACGCCAGAGAAAACAAGAACTTGCCTTGACTTTCGCCAAAAACTGATTTAGCTTGGTCCTGATGCGGGAATAGCTCAGTTGGTAGAGCATCAGCTTCCCAAGCTGAGGGTCGCGGGTTCGAATCCCGTTTCCCGCTCTACGAGGTCCGCCGGTTCCGCGGATCTCTTTTTTTGACTTTATGAAGACCATTCCGCACGGCTCGGTGCATCCCGACCGGCGGGAAGGTCTCTGGTTCATCGACAAGCCTAACATACAGGGCGGTTAGCTCAGCTGGTTCAGAGCGCCTGCCTTACAAGCAGGAGGTCACTGGTTCGAATCCGGTACCGCCCACCCAAAGCCTCACTATCGCAGTGGGGCTTTTTTCGTTGTTTAGGGCGACCTTTCGAAAAAGAGATCGGTCGTTCAATCCCCCAAGGTGTGAGGCTGAGTGCGCGACGGACTCGAGTTCCGTTGTGTTTTCCCCGCACCTGTGGAGATGGTCCGCCACTTCGGAGATCTAGTTTCGGCTGAGGCGGAGGTGGATTGCCCCTCCGTTTCGCCAGACCATTACGTTTTGGTTCCTATTCGACGCCAGCGAGGGCAGGCTACCCGATACGCTATCGGCAGCCGAAGGGGCCACGGCGCCGTCCTCTACGGGGAGTACGTATACCATCTTACGAAGTGGGTCCTCCCACGCAATCCAGGCCTCGTCCCGTGGTCCCCCGGCTGCGGCGCTCACCTGTGCGATGGGCACATTCGCGGCCAGCGTCGTAGCCTCACCGAACGAGCGGCCGCCGTCCCGGCTTTCCGTGTAATAAACCCCCACTCGGCCTCTGACGCCGGTGTACCAGGCCACGTGTACCCGCTCCACTTCGTCCACAGCGAGGGCGGGTCCGGCGTGCGGGCAGCCCTCCACCTGCCAGTCGTCCGCGTATATCCGAACGGGCTCCGTGAACGTCCTGCCGCCATCATCTGATCGGGCAATCGCCATATCGCGCCGGCCCCCTTCGAAGATATGGCGCCAGGCTACGTATACCGTACCGGACTCGCTCACGGCGAGGGCGGTACGGCAGCACTCACACGTGCCCCTTGCCACCACGACCTCTTCGCCGAACGTCCGGCCTCCATCGTCCGAGCGGACAATGCGCAGCTCCGTGCCGGGGAGTCCATCCTCACCGTTGTGTCCTTCTCCATCATGCCCCATTGCGACAAACACAACGTTTTTGGAGTTGGTCTCGTGGCGTGCGTGCCCGAGCCGCGCCCGATCCTTCGTACCGCCGTCGAGCCAGGAGACGAACACCCTTCCGTCCGAACCCACGGCGAGGTTGTGGAAGTGGTGGCTCGTCGGAATGTCCGCCTCCTCGTTCACGGTCACGGCCGGCTCGAACGTTCGGCCCCCGTCAGTCGAGCGCGCCAGGCGGATGTCGCTCGCCGGAAAGCGCCTGCCTTCCACGGATTGCTCGGTGACCCAGGCCACGTAGATGGTACCGTCAGGTCCAACCGCCACCTGCGCCGGCGCCTGAGCATGTGCGGCTGCGTCGCCGGCACGGTCGTTCACCCTCACTGGCTCTGACAGCGCCTCCCAGCCGTCCTCCAGACGGCCGAGGTACACGTTCGTCTCGTCCCCGTCCTTCGCCGTGTAGGCTACGTAGACGGCGCCGGTACGCGCGTCGATGGCCGCTGTCGGACGCCCCGCACCCGAATCCGCCACGACCACCTCCAGCATCTGCCGCTTAAACGGCTCCTGGGCATCCGGCGCACAGCCGGCAAAGGCCAAGAGGACAGTCAGGACGAACAATGGTCCCCGTTTCATCAACGTTTTCCCGATTTATTTTCTTTCGTTTCTACGTGTGCGCGCAGCCTACTTTGTGCAGGCAAATCCCTGATGATTGAGAACCGGTCAGGTGAATTCCATCATTAGACCCGTGCGAAAAAAGTTGCTCCCCTGGACAGGCCTATTCCGCCAGCGATGCGGTGGGGGCTGTCGCAAAGTGAATGAAGGGTGGATTGAATGTATACAGTTGAAGCATGTCGCATGCTCACATGGATCCCGGCTCGGCGGCCGGGATGACTTGTTTTTAAGGGATTTAGTTGCACAAAACGTCCCGCCTTCGGTCTGCACTCCATTGAAAAAATCATCTTCAAACATCAGCGCCCTGCGGATTGACATTCATTTCCACATCCGGTACCCCACGCCTAAGCTGACGCTGCGCGGTGCGCCGGGTGTGTACTGCTGACCGAACCGGTTCTTGGCCGCGATCGTCGCGTAGAGCGTATCGGTCAGGTTCTGCACGTTCATCCACAGCTCCAGCCCGCGTGCCATTGAGTAGCCGAATCGCAAGCCCAGGAGGTCGTACCCGTCGTAGTGAAGCGTGTTTTGCGGGTCCATGCAGTAGCGGCCGAGGTGCTCCCATTCGAGCCCGACGTGCGAGCCCGGCAGGAAGGCGGGACGGAAGAGCACTTCGGCATTCATCATGAAGCGCGGCGCCGCGTCCATCTCGTTGCCGTCGAAGCGGAGCCCCTGGTCCTCGTACTCAACGAACGTGTGGCGGGCGTTGGTGCCTGAGAGGCGCAGGCTCAACGTTCGCAGCGGGGCAAAGACCACCCCGTACTCGACGCCCTGATGGCGCGTGCGTCCGGCGTTGCGGTACTCGGTATCCCCCTCCTCCGTCCGTATGGCGATGATCTCATTCGTGCCGTCCATCCGGTAAAGGCTCAGGTCCAGGTGGAGCCTCCCTGAGAGGAGCGCAGCCCAGCCGCCGGCCTCGTAACTGTCGAACGTCGAGGGCTTGAGTGTGGGGACCTTGATGCCTCGATAGAGCTCACCCACCTCGGGCGGCAAAAAGCCCTGGCTGAAGTTACCATAGAGCCCGATGCCGCCGCCGAGGTCGAGTGTGAGGCCCGCTCGTGGACTGAAGTGGTTGAATGCGTTCCGTTCGTCCGGTGCCCCAGAAAACGCCGATGGAGGCAGGTGGTTGTCGAAATCGTAGCCGATCCGGTCGTATCGGAGCGACGTGACGAGCTTCAGCCGCCGGATGGGTGTGAGCTCGACCTGTGCGTACGCCGCCACGTTCACGAGATCGACCGCGTAGTCCGTCAAGAGCGAGTCGCGCTGGACGTAGTCGACGTAACGCCCGGTGCGTGCGTCGCGCGTGATGTCGAGGTAGTGCGCGACGAATGTATTCGGGCTGCGGTCCAGACTGGCCCCGGTGATGAGCCGGGCGCCCAGCGCGTCGAGGTAGGTGCGGTGCCGGAGGGCCACACCCATGCTGTGGAAGCGGTCCTCGTTGAGCTCGCCGCTTGCCGCCGTTGCGTCGTGGCGGTCGTTGCGGATACGATAGTGTGGAAGCTGGCGGATGGCGTTGATACGCCCGAAGAGCGCGACGTCGGTGCTGTGCCGACGGTTCCAGACGTGCTCCAGGCGCGACGTGATGCGGGTGGCGTCAACCCTGCGGTAGGTGAACGTTTGCAGACTGGTGAAACCCTGTCGGTAGAAGTTGAGGCTGTCGAGGCTGCCGTTGGTGTCGGTGTCGAGGTGGTTCGTCGAGAGCGTGGTAACGAGGTGCGTGGCTGAGGCGAAGGTGTAGTCGGCACGGACGGAAAACGAGCGTTTGTCAAAGTCGCTGTGCTCTGCCCAGCCGCCGCGCTGACGTGCCGCGTACCCGCCTGCCCAGATCCCGAGCCGGCCGAAGGTGGAAGAAGCCTGAAAGTCGCCACGGCGGTAGCCGTAGTTGTCGCTACGGACAGACAGGGCGCCACCCGGTCGTTGACGGGGCTTCGGCGAGATAAAATTGATTGCGCCCCCGATGGCGTTCGAACCGTAAAGCGACGACGAAGGCCCCCGTACGACCTCAACCCGGTCTATCCCGGCCATGTTGACCTCGATGAGGGCGTTGTGGTTGAAGATCCCCGGCGGGCGCAACGGGATGCCGTCTTCGAGGTAGAGAAAGAGCGCCCGGTACGAGAGCGGTTGGCGGATGCTCATGGTGTGCTGCTCGTTCCCAAGGTTCGTCACGTGCACACCGGGGAGGCTGTTTAGCGCCTCGTAGAGCATGTTCGGCTTCTTCACTTCGAGCTCGCGAGCCGTGAGCGTCGCGACCGCAATCGGCGCGTCTGTGCGCAGCTCCTCTTCGCGACTGGCGCTGACGATGATGGGCTGGAGATCAACGAGGCGAGGTTCCAGCGCTATCTCCAGGTCGACGCCTGCCTCGGACACCAGCACCTTCCGGACTTGATAACCCAGCATTGAAAAGACGAGGACGTTCGGGGGCTGCCCGACGACGAGCGTGAAGCGGCCATCTCTGCCGGTGGAAGCCCCGAGAGTGGTGCCTTCGACGTACACGTTCACACCCGCCAACGCCTCCCGGGTCTCCGAATCGACCACGCGGCCGGTGATGGGAGACTGGCCGTAGAGCAGCATCGGGAAGCACCCGGCTGCCAGAAACACGGCAAAACGGGAAATTATGCGAAGCATGCAGGTCTAATGAGAAGCACGGTGCAGGGAGTCCGTGGGGCAATCGAACGGATCACTGGGCGTCGATGCGGCTCGCCCTACGTGACGATCAAGTACACGAGCAAAACGATGTGACTACTGCCCCGCCTGGTTGCTCCGGAGAACCGTTCGCTTAGTTCATCGGGTCCTCGAGGCGCCGATGACGGTGGAAGCTTCGCCCGTCCAGGCTTCGCGCGCGACGATCGATCGATATTGCCCGTCAATCCAGGCCGTGATGGCGTCGTGCGGCAGCAGCCCCTCTTCGGAGGCGCGGTAGCTCAGGCCGTTCAGGACCTCGTGGTAGGGCCCAAAACCGGAAAGCCGGAACGGGACGACGAGCACCATGCGGCCGGCCTCGGTTTCCGCTTCGACGAACGAGCGGATGCGGAGCTCCGCATCTGCCCGTCGGTCCGGCCAGTCCTCGCGTAACGTCTCCACCCGTACGCTGTGGAAGCCGCGCGCGCGGACGGGTCCGCTCAAGTGCTCCATCGCCACGACCCACCGGGCATTCTCGACGTCATCGCCCGTACCGTGCGCCAGCAGGAGAACCGACTCGCGTGCAGGGTCCTGGCTCAAGGCTTCGGCTCTTGACGCCAGGATGGCTGCCACTTCCTCTGCATCCATCAGCCCCTCCTCCGAAAGTGCCAGCGTAAGGCCGTGCTGCAGCTGGGGCGGCGTCTCCGATGCGGAGGATTCCGCGTGCGCTTCGTGATGAGCGTGTTCACTCTCTGCTTGACCGCCTGCCGAATGGTGGCCGTGGTGGGAGGAAGCCGCATGGGCATCGTGGCCGGAATCAGCGGCCGCACCGTGGCTTCCGTGATCGTGGAGGAGGAACTCCCCGGGCGGGTCATCGCGAAGGCCGAGGAAGTACTCGGTCTGGTGGAGGAACGAACGTCCATCCATAAAGAGCCGCACGACGGCTACCTGGCTGACGCCCTGCGCCGAGAGTGAGTCGAGTGCGGCGTCGAGCGAGCGGGGGTCAGCCATCCCAAAAGCGACGGCGACGGGGTACCGACTTCGCAGCGGCGCGACGGCCTCTTCGACCGACGCGTTCCACTCCGGACTGCCGCCGTGGGCCATGAGTAACAACCCCGGGCGGTCGGCAGTGGTGTCTGGCGCGGTAAGTGAGACGGGGACTGTGAGGATCAACGCAAGCAGAATGGAGAGCATGACGGTTTTTGGATCAGGTTTTGAATAACGGAACGCCGGCGACCTGTCAGGGCGTGGCGAGGTCACGCGAACCGTCCGGCTGGAAGACGTACTCGAACGTGTAATACCGGGGGACGCTGGTTTCGGTAGGCGCCGCAGGGGCATCCTGGTAGTAGCTGATGATGCGGAGCTTGGCGAAACGCCCGTCGGCTGTCCGCACGACAATCGTGCGCCCCGGGATCGGCGTGATGAGATTTGCCTGGGGATTGTAGTTGTACCAGCCGTTGTCCGAACCGGGGCAAATTGCTCGACGCGGCCCGGGCTGGCCCGTCGGCGAAGGACACTCGGCCTGCCCGTCTACCCGGAACGCTCCGTCGGCGGGCGCTTCGGTCACGTCTTCGAAGAGGTCTTCCACGATGACGGCAGCGCCCTGCCCCGGACCGCTCGTGCCGCCATTGAAGATGATGTTCGTGCCCTGGAAGCCGACGTCCCAGCTCGTTGATGCCGAGTCCGACCGGTCTGTGGCGGTCGACGATAATACGAGCCGATTCTCGCGCAGGCTGTAGAGGGCGTACCGGCCGGATTCGTTCGTCTGGCCGGTATTGGGATCGCGCGTGGCCGGATCCGCCGCAATGTTTTCGACGCGTGTTGCCTCCAGCGGTACGTCGTCTTCCGGATCGGTACTATCGCAGCCCGTAAAAACGACTACAGTGAAGGCGGCGCCGAGCAGGAGCTGAAGGATTCTATTGAGATACATATGGCTGTCTGGATCGTTGCAGTGGTTTTTGGTTCAAAGGGTCCATTCGAGGCCGACATAAAGCAGCCGCCCCGGCATCGAGGGAATCAGCGAAGGGCGGACGACGTCGAAGGCGTTTTCGACGCCGACCTGGAGGGTTACCCGCTCTCCATAAGGGACAGCCCATCCCTTCGTCAGCGTGGCGTCCCAGACGGCGTAAGCAGGAACACGCTCGTCGCTACGGTTCGGCACGCCGTTGCCGTCGAGGTCGCGGTAGCCGTAGCTACTGCGCCACGTACCGCGCACGTTGATGGTCAGGTCATGATCGACCTGTCGCCAGGTGGCGCCGATGGTGCCGGAGTGTGGCGAACGGCCGATGAGCCCTCCGTAGTCGCTCAACGTGAGCCTGTAGTCGCGTCCGCCAGGTGTGCGCCCGAAAACCTCCCCGCGGCGGATCGCCGCAACGATCTCGGGATCGCGGGCTTGCAGAAACTGGTAGCCGGCAGAGAGCATGAGGCCGTCGAGCATACTGGTCGGCATAACCGTGACCTCGGCTTCGACACCCCTCGTGTAGATCCGGTTGATGTTGAAGTAGCCGTAAACGAACTGTCCGCTCGTCTTCTGCGCCACCGGTTGCGTCTCGATTAGATCGTGCACGTCGTTGTAAAAGCCGTTCATACGGAGAGAAAGCCAGCGGAGCGGCTCGGAGGAAAAGCCCAGGTTGTACGCCATCGAGGTCTCGGCGCCGACCTCCGACAGCCCGGATGGATCGATGAAGATCTCCGCGAGCTGTCCGCTCGCCTGTAGCTGCGCCAGCCCTTCGGCGAGCCGGGTCGAGCCGAAAACGCTGTAGCCCGCTGCTGCATTCGTGAAGACGAGGTAGAGCTGGCGGAAGTCAGGCGCTTTGAATCCGCTGCCGAGCGAGGCACGCAGGCGCAGGCGATCCGACAGTCGCAGGAGAAGGGCAGCTTTCGGGCTCAGGCGCCAGTGATAGTCCTCGTGCGCGTCGAAACGCGCGCTCACGTTGACGTCGAGACGGCGCGAGGGCATCCACTCATGCTGCACGAAGCCGAAGCCGCTGTTTGCGGAGGGTTCTTCCTCATACCGGGTACCGTCGAGCCCTTCGCGGATGAATCCGCCGCCCGCCATGGTCAAATGACGCTGGTTCCAGATGGCGTTGAGCTGTATTTCGGCCTTACCGTAGGTTTGTATGAAGTCGTCCGTATAGGTTTTTACACCGTCGATGCGGCGCGTCATCTGCGTATCGGACGCATAGCGTGCCGCGTAGAGCGACAGCTCGCCGTGCAGCCGGTTTGACAGCCGGTGCCGAACCTCTGGATGCAGACTCCAGTCGACGCGGCTACCGGTTTCGTCCTGAAGCACCTCGAAACCCTCCTCCGCCGACGCGAAGGCGCGTTCCTGGTTTTCGGTGGCTACACGGGCGCCCAGGCGCAGCGACGTACGGTCCGTAGGGGCGATGTGCAGGCGGAGGTCGGCGGTATAGTCCGCAAAACGGGGAGCCGTCTCCCCAAATACGTCCGGTGTGAGGTCGTAGCCACCCGAGCTGAAACGGTCAACGAGGAGCCGGGCGGAGACCTGCTCCGTGCCGCCTTCCACCGTCGTGGCAAGGTGGGTCGCATTGTGCGTGCCGTAGCGGGTTCGTACGGACGCGGCAAAGCCATCGGATGGCGACTGTGGAATGAGGTTGATGACGCCCGCAAGGGCATCGCTGCCGTAGAGCGACGACGAAGGCCCTCGCACGATCTCGACGCGCTCCAGGCCGGAAACGGTGAGACGGTCCAGGTTCAGCGTACCGGCGGTCCGCCCGATCACCGGCTCGCCGTCGAGCAGGATGAGGGTGTAATCGGAGGCAAAACCTTGAATCTGGACCCCCGTCCCGTGATCGTCGAAAAGGGCGAGGCCCGTCACCTCGGCCAACACGTCCGACAGGCGCACCGCTCCTCGCGCCTTCATCTCGCCCGCGGCCACAACCGTTGTGGGCGCCGCCACGTCCTCCAGCTCCCGGGCAGACCGGGTTGCCGTAACGACGATGGGGGACAGGCGAACTTCCCGGAGCGAGTCCGAGCGGGTGGGTTCGGTGGGGGCCTGTTGCGCCTGCACGGTCATCGGCAACAACAACGCAAGCAGGATCAAGAGGAGCATCCGTCACTAATTTTTATTTAGACTGAGTCTAATTTAAAATCCCAAGTGCCCCCATGCAAGTCAAAGAAGTCGATTTGTTGGCGTTAGATGTTCAGACGTGAATGGGTAAGTTAGGACGAGCCTCTGATCTCACGACGTATTTGGAAGCAGGAAAGCCTGCTGGTGATCGCTTTAGAGTGGGCGTATGGTGTGGAACCGGCCGATGTCATGCGGAAGGCGTCATTACACTGTCTTTACCGCCGACCTCGGGTTCTCAAACGAGCACTCGAACTGCCAAATCAGAACCTGAACGACAGTACCGGATAATTGCCGTTTACCTGGTGTACCGAGATTCAACACGCCCGGATTGCGAGAGGATTTAGGATTTGTCTTCGATCTGATCAAGCTGCGGACTGGAGTCACCAATACCTAAAGCCGGGAAAGGTTGGCCTCACTTCATCTTGCTGCCCTACACGCTCACGCAGTAGCCGGGGGTGTTTCCACGACGGAGGCTGGGAGCTCGACGATGAAGCGGCTACCCTTGCCGGGGATGCTTTCAGCGCGGATCGTGCCCTGGTGCCGCTCCACGATCCGCTGGCAAATCGCCAGGCCCATACCCGTCCCCGGGTAAGAATGGCGGCCGTGCAGGCGTTGGAAGGGCTCGAAGATCTTCTCGGCGTACTTCATGTCGAACCCAATACCGTTGTCGGATACCACGATCCGGCACACCCCTAATCCATCGGCGTCCGCCTCCCGGGTTGCGGTGATGTGAATGTGCGGCCGGCTCTCGGGGATCTGAAACTTGATGGCATTCAGCACCAGATGGTTCAGGATCTGGCGGAACTGATCGGGATCCACCTCAATCGTTACGTCGACTTTTACGTCGACCTGCGCTCCAGACTGCTCGATGATCATGTCGAGATCCGAAAGCACGTCCATAATAAGGCCTTCGACGCGAACGAGCTGACGCGTCTTCGTCTGCGTGTGGATTCGTGAGTATGCCAGCAGGTCGCTGAGTAGCAGTGACATTCGGGAAGCCGCCTTTTCGATTCGGTCGAGGTACTGCTGAACGTCTGGATCGAGTGTGTCGCCGTAGTCTGTCTGGATCAGGTTGGCAAAGGTTTGCACCTTGCGTAGCGGCTCCTGCAGATCGTGGCTGGCGGCAAAGACGAAGTTTTGCAAGGTGTGATTGCGCTGTTCGAGCTCGCGCGTGCGCTCGGCAATCCGGCTTTCAAGCTGGGCGTTCACCTCTCGTAGGGCTTCTTCCGTCTGTTTTTGATCGGTGATGTCTTCGACGGCGAGAAGGATCTTCTGGTGATGGTTGAGCTGGCGGGCGTTGAGCCTCACCACGCGCCGGCCGATCGCTTGAAAGTGGTGCTCGACCACATAGTCGGTCACCACGGTCTTTTCCGGCAGCAATCGTTCGAGAAGCGTCCTCAGCTCAGGGATATTCCACTGGCCATTGCCGAGGTCGAAGACGAGCCGTCCCTCCGTTTCTTCACGCGACACGTCGAACATCTGATAGAACGACTCATTGGCCGCCTGGACGCGAAGATCGAAGTCGAGAACGAGCAAGCCTTCCCAGATCGTGTCGACGATCATCTCGGCAAACTCTTTGGCCGAACGGAGATCCTCTACACTTACCAGATTGTGTTCACTGATCCCACGCCCATCATCGGGACCGGTATAGGGCGTGTCCATACGTTTACCGAGATCGATATAATCGGACTGGTCGTGTTCGGCCATAGATGAAGTGGGTTGATTAAAGAGAAACACGATCAGCCGGGCGATCGCAGGATGCAACGAAATCGTGCCACTCCTGACGTTTATTACCCGGTCATATAAGACTTTGTTGCCCGGTATGGCAGACCGGCTAGTTGGCGTCAGGAGGTTACGAATGGTCGATTTGGCTCCGGATTGCCACAACGCACCGCACTATGAGCCGGATATGTGCCCTCCGCGACGTGTGGGAAAACCATAACATTACATTCCGCCCCTTGTGGACGTGTTTTTCGGCTGCGAGTCGAGCGTGAAATACGTTTTCCGCCAGGCCAATCAGCTCGATACGGAGCTACCGGCCTGGCGGATGTGTCATTTGAAGGCTGTAAATAGAAGTCTAACGACTACTGAATGGTACGTACATCGCCGAGGGGCGGTCGAGGTCGATCTGTTTGACGTCGGCCCACGGCACGTACTCGGGGTGCTCAAGACCATCGACGAAGACGAGTAAACCGGCGTTACTATTGCCGAGGTCGCCAGTGTGCTCGAGATGCAGCACTTCTCCGCTGTGTAGGGTCACGCCTGCGGTCCCGGCGGTGCATCCTTCGCAGCCGGCGAGCGCAATCGAGGCGACATAGCCGAAGGGAATGGTATAATCCACACCGTGAGCGGGCGCATCGAGCGTCTCGATAGTCTCGCTCTCGTCGAGGTCGAAGACCAGTCGGCCAGTCAGGCGGCGGCCGGCGCCGGTGGTGACGGTGCCCGTGATCGGTTCGCCCGGAGGAAAGCTGTCGTAGGTGGGGCCGCTTCCACCGGGGCTGAAATCAAGGCGTTCGAAGGCGTCCCAGGAGACGAGCACCCGGCCGTAACGTGGATCGTCGACGTACGTGCCCTTATTGCCGTTACCGTCGCCGTACCTTTCGGTAAGCTCGATCGTGCGGCCGTCGAGCAACGTAATCAGCATGTTGTTGCGCGAGTTGCGTTCGATCGAGCGGATGGCGTCGAAACGCAGGCTGTGCCTGCCGTCTGAGTCGTAGCCGACCAGTTCGTCGGTGCCGACAGTCTGTACCCGGTTCCATTGAATGAAGCCGGTGAAGCTGCCCTGTTGGGTGTGCACGCTTCCGTGGAGGCGGTTGGGGACGTTGCCGTGCCCGGCAGGCGAAAAAAGCTCGATGGTACGGATCTGCCGCGGCCCGAGGTCCACAATTCCGTGCCTGGGGTCCCACACGCGCACGCCGTCGTCGAAGTCGCCGGCCGAGAGACGATCGAGGTTGACCGTTGCATCGCTTTTGAGCTTCACCCGGACAATAGGATCGTAGTTGATGCCGCGTTCGAGGGCGGCATCGATACCTTCACCGTGCGCCTCGATGCGGACGATGTCGCCGTAGCGTACCATGAGCGGCCGGTCGAGGTTAATCTGACGTTCGCCTGAAAAGAATTTGAAACCGAAGATCTCGAACGAGCGGCGTTTTTCGGTCAGTTCCGCTGGCGGCAAGTATGCGGCCCAGGGATTCTCGTCCTTGACGCCGTTGAAGTAGTTGTCCCAGAATGTCTCCTCCTCGCCTCCCCAGCGTAGCCGTCCCTCGTACGTCGTGCCGCCGTACGTGGTGACACGTCCGTACAGAAAGCTCGGGTGGTACTCGACTGCGGTCTCTTCCGAGGGGGTGGTCACGGAGGCCGCCGCGGTGGGTTCTACGTCCCGCTCGAATACCCTGTATCCCTGGGTGAGAACGAGGGCGACAAGTGCTAAGAGGGCCGTGCCTCCGGCGATCGTTGTTTTATCCATTTTGCTTACTCTGTCTTTTCAAAACCGAACCGGCAGTTACGTTCGGCATTTACTTGCCTGTGCACTCAAGTGGGTTACAACATAGCCACGGCGATTCGTGAGCAACGTGAGCACGTGCTGAGATTTCTGTGAGCTTTGATGATCAGGTAATGACGCGCGTCATCCTCAGCGGCTGTTATCCCACTACCGGAAAGAAGGGCAGCACGAAAAGCAGCAGGAGCGCCCAAATGGCGGCAAGGGTGGCAAGCATGCCGATCGATTCACGAAAAACGGGTATCCAGGGCTGCCTGCGTGCTTTCCAGAGCCGCACGCCTATCGATCCCAGGATCAGCAGGGTCGTGACGTTCCATCCGATCACGGCAAACCGATTCGGAGTCAGGCCTGACGCAAAGGTTCGGCTGGCCACCGCCGCAAGGGCATACACGTTCAGGATCAGAGTGAGCGCTCCGAGTCCAAAGACGGCGTATCGGAAGAGCGACCTTCGCCCGGCCAGCCGAATGTCGGCCGGACCGGAGACGACCACGGTCAGGAGAACCAGGATGGCCAGGATGGTTGCGTTGTAGACGATGAGCACGTCGCGCTCTTCAAACGGCTTCTCGAAGTAGGCCGGAATGAACCACAGGACGTAGACGAGCAGCACGCCGAGGGCGAGCGGAAGGAAAAGCCGGCTGAGGATCCGGAGGGTACGCGTCAGGCCGGCATTCCAGTCCTGCGTTGCGGGCGAAGTCGTGACGTCATACACGCTGCCGATTGCCAGCAGCGGGATCGCGCCGATAGCCCACGCAGCGACCACCTGGAGGTCATCCTCGGGCAGCTCGATCCCCAGCACCGCAAAGATGCCGTAGGTAAGCCCGACAAAGATCAGCCCGGCGCCGAAGAAAATGCCGCCCGTCAGCACGGTTTCGACTGATTTGACGAGGTATGCGTGGGATTGTTTTGCCGGATTGGTGTATCCGAGGCAGAGGGCGGCTCCGACGATTGCCCAGGAGACGAACGGCAGGTGCATGGCGCCCAGCACCGCGACGTCGTCGGTCCGGCCGCCGATGGTAAGTCCTACGTAAAGGGCCAGTACGATGACGGCTGCCGCTGCGACGGCATATCTCGTCAGGCTTATCGTCGAGCGTCCTGCCCAGGCCAGGTAAGCGAGGAGGCCCGTTGCGACGAGTGGCCCCCATCCCACCCAGAACAGGGGGTCCGCCTCGTCCGGAGAAGGCACCGGTGGTTTGCCGCGGGCCAACAGGGCGCTTATGATGCCAAGTACAATGCTGGCGCCGATGATCGCCCACCAGCGCCGGTCGTGGCTTCCGGTTACTTCTATACGCTCAACCGGCAGATCGAGCCTGTGAGCCCACGCTTCGAGAAGGACGTCCCCCGGGTGCGTTTCTATATACTGCCGGAGGGCTTTCCTGAACTCGGCTTCGTTCCCTTCGGCCTGCATCCTCCTGTAAAGGCTTTCGAGACCCGAAGGATCTCCGATTACCGCATCGATTTCATCTTGCAGCGTCATGGTTTGTTTATTTCGTTTATTTCAATCGTTATGAATGCCGTTGTGATCGCTCCTGCGTTGCAGGCGTGACCTTTCGAACGTAATATGAGGTGGGCGCTCGTGAGCGGCATGAGCGACATCTGAGCATTTCGTGAGCATCGTGCAGGATACCCCGATCTACCACTTCGGCGACTTTACGCTCGACGTCACCAACCGGGAGCTGTTACAGGGCGAAGAACGCCTGGAGCTGAACGCCAGGTACTTCGACGCGCTCGCCCTGCTCGTACGGGAGCATGGCCGCCTCATCGAGAAGGATCGGTTGTTCGAGGAGGTCTGGGACGACGTCGTCGTGAGTGACAGTGCGCTCACCCAGTGCATCAAGGAAATTCGCCGGCTGCTTGGGGACGACGCCGCTAATCCCCGATTCATCCAGACGGTCCCCCGGCACGGGTACCGGTTCGTTGCGGAAGTCTCAGTCGGTAGCCGAAACATCCATGCCGATCTCTCTGATTCGAGAGCCCCGATTACCGAGATAGAGGAAGTTGGAAATATTCCAAAGGCCGCAGAGGGCAGTAACGTGGTTGCTCCAGCCGTTCGAGCAGCGCAGATCAGCCCGGCATTTTCTTCTGCGATGGCGACGGCGCTCGCCGGCATGCTGGGAGGCGCGATGGCAGGGCTGGTGGGTGGTCTGCTCTACGGATTCGGCCTCGCCTACTCGCCCATCCATCAGGAGATCGGTACCGCATCCCTTTTGCTCGTGCTGGTCGCCCTTACCGCATTTCTCGCCACCATCGGAGGTTTCGGGATAGGCGTCGGGATGGCGGCCGCCGAATTCGTCATAGGCGGCCGGACAGCCTGGCAGATCGTCGGAGCAGTGCTGGGCGGCATGCTCATTGGCGGCAGCGTCAAGCTGCTCGGCGTCGACGCGTTCAACCTGCTCTTCGGACGAACGCCGGCGGGCATCACGGGCGGGATGGAGGGCGCTGCACTCGGCCTGGCCGTGGGATTGGGCTTTCACTTCGGTGGCGGCGCCGACCCCGCGCCCTGGTGGCGGCCGGTTGCCGCAGCTGCTGTCAGCGGCGCCGTCGTCGGCGTCGCAATCGCCCTTGCGGGCGGAAACCTGATGGGAGGAAGTCTCAACCTGCTGGCCGAGTCGTTTTCGGAGTCGAGGCTCCAGCTGGACGCGTTCGGGCGCTTCTTCGGAGAGGTGCGCTTCGGAGAAACCACGCGGGTCGTCCTCGCCGGGATCGAAGGATTCATCTTCTCCGCATGCGTGGTCGGCGCGCTCGTCGCCACCCGGATACGTACCGTGAGACGGTGATCCTCAGCTCTTCTGACAGGCAGATTTTTTACACGTGAAGGATACCGAACTGCTGTCCGCAGATGGCGCAGATTTCCCGCAGGTTTTTTCCGGGTGGGGAGACGGATTTGTGAACCGCTTGGGCCAACCAGAAAGACCACACTTCGCAAAGATCTCTCCTCGCGAGATTCGTCGGGATGACGATTAGAGAGTGCTTAGGTAACCATTTAGCACTACAGTTACTGCTAATGCCCCACTCTGTCATCCCGAGTCACAAAGTGACGAGGGATCTTTATGAAATGAGGCCTTCGGAAATGGGTATTAGAGCACGCACAGCAGTCCTCCACCCATGATAAAGCCTTATTCTTGGCCATCTTCGCGCCTTCGCGTGAGACGTCATCGAACCCTCTATTTTTTAAAAAAGGCATTTGATATGTTCAGGAGCCTGTTTATCTGAACCTATCGGTTTTGGAGGAGAGATGACCCTGCTCCAGCTCGAATATCTCGTCGCGCTCGACAAGTACCGGCATTTCCGGCTCGCTGCCGAGGCATGCCACGTCACGCAGCCTTCGCTCAGTACGCAGATCCAGAATCTGGAGGAAGAGCTTGGGGTGATCCTATTTGACCGAAGTGAGCGGCCGGTGGCGCCAACGGAGCTGGGCCGTCAGATCATCGCCCACGCACGCCTCGTGCTCGGTGAAGTGGCGCGGCTTCAGGCGCTCGTGCAGGAAGCTACCGGGGAGATGTCCGGCGAGCTGCGTGTGGGGATACTATCGACGATCGCGCCGTACCTTTTGCCCATTGTGATTGCGGCTTTTTCGCAGCGCTACCCGAACGTGACGCTGACCTTCGAAGAGCTGCTCGGCGATCAGATCGTCGATTTTATCCGGCGCGATCTACTGGACGCCGGATTGCTTGCGGTTCCGGTTACGGCCAGTGACATCGTCGAGACGCCCCTGTTTCGGGAACCGCTCGTGGGGTACGTCGCACGCGGGCACCGCCTGTATGAAAAGAAAACGATACGCCCGTCCGATCTGAGAGCCGACGACATCTGGCTGATGAGCAAAGGGCATTGCTTCCGGGACCAGGTGCTCGCCCTTTTTGAAGAGGACGATTCGATGGAGCACCTGCGGAGACGGGTGAAATTCGAGAGCGGCAATCTGGAAACCCTTCAGCGCCTGGTCGACCGGGGGCACGGGATGACGCTGCTGCCCTGGCTGGCAGTGACCGGAAAGGGGTCGCACGCGCCCGAATCGGTCCGGCTTTTCGACGCCCCTGCTCCCTCTCGCACCGTGCGCATCGTTTACTCGAAAATCCTGCTCAAGAAGCATCTCGTAAAGGCGTTAACCCGCGAGATTCGCAAGGCGGTCGAGCCCTACCTGCCGGATGGCTCCCTATTCCAGGAGACCGAATAAGCCCTCCGGCCTATTACAAAATAGAAATTTTCTATTTTGTAATAGGAATTAGTGATGAAACCAATCGATTTTTTAGCCGATTAAAACAATGGGCAAGTACATCTCGCAGGTGGGATGTAGGCGTTCAACACCCGTCCATACGGGTTGCATTACAATGATATAACTGCCCATAGATGCGAATCACGACTTCAGTGAGTCCTTCCTGTCGCCGGCGTTACCGGTTAGGAGACCATATAAAACCAAACGCAGGCGATTCCTGATCCTGGAGAAGTCAACCAGAAAAAAGCGGGATCATCTGCGATAAAGGCAAATGATCCTCATGTTCGAAAAGGTAGTCAGGCACAGTTTCAGCTCAATACGCTCGTTTAATTCGCGCAAGGCGTAAGGAGCCTGGCTGCAATCAACCTGCCCATCAGGGGATACAAACCGTACCCCACAAAATTACCGTCGATACGGACTCGAGCGCAGCACTTATTCGCTAAGCCGGCAGGCAGCAAAGGCCTAAAGTCTCAAGCCGGTCTTCGCGAACGACGCTCGTAGAAATCCGACGCTGGTGGCAAGACTTAATCGAACGCATAAAAGCGCGATAACAGTAAAAAATACAGGTATATTGAGATGAAAGACCGAACCATCCATTTAACCGAATTCGATCTCGACCGTTTGAAGCGGCTTCTTGCGGCAAAGGGCAGTCTGGACGGTCCGGATAAGCAGTACCTTCGCGATCTCAAGGATGCGCTCGATCGGGCTGTGGTGGTTCCTTCCACGGATATTCCGCCGGACGTGATCACCATGAACTCGCGGTTCAGAATGACGGACCTCGATACGGGTGAAGAGAGTGAATACACCCTGGTTTTCCCCGGTACGGCGAACATCGTAAAGGGCAGACTTTCCGTGCTGGCGCCGGTCGGTACGGCGCTTCTGGGGCGTAAGGAGTCTGACGTGATCGAGTGGACGGTACCGGTTGGGATCAAGCGGTTCCGCATCGACAAGGTGCTCTACCAGCCGGAAGCCGCGGAGGCTTTCCACCTGTGATCGTGGCGGGCATTTTCCGTATGCGTAGACTGATTCGTATTCCCGTGCGCGCGGCGAGTACGTGCAGGATTTCAATCGGTACGAAGCACCGTCGTACCGAATAGGAAGAAGCTTGCCGGTACGCGCCGGCAAGGGTGGCTCATGTTGAATTCCGGGTATGAAATGAAGCAAGTGCTGCGAAGGCCTTCGGCCGATCCGTCCAGTCACCTAATTCCGACCCTGCTAATTGCAGCCACCATCAATGAGGATGGCAACATCGACCTTCCGGCCGTCGAAAACGGCGTAGTCGAGCCGGAGACACGGGTCGAGTTCTACCCGGGTAGCGAAGGAGAAATGTATCAGCGTCGCTACCGGGTTGCCGCTTCGCGCCCCTGTCGGCCGGCCGTTGCCGATCGTAGGGGTGCCGAAGAACCGCTGAATATGGTCTTTTTTGCCGAATGCCTCACTCATACCTTCGGTGAGCTTACGCCCTGCCTCTTCCGGTTGGAGAAAAGAGAGGCATCGGCAACACGTCAATTCATCCTCGGCGACGAGGATTCGGACCGGGAGCGGCTCAGGGTAATCCACGACGCGTTCAACATCTATCTGATCGCGTACGAGGAGTGCCTGGTCTGAAACCGGCGGCGCGTGATTCAGCTCTGCCTTTCGCCGGCTCGTGGCGTGCGTTTCAGCTCAGCCGGACCTTTCTTAAAGAGCGAGTTATCGTTTTTATGTTTACCTTTTCCGGACGGGGTGAGGAGCCCGGCTTCCTCACCCCTATTTTCTGATAGGAGAGTAACCAGAGGACGCCGGCATCATGGAACAGGCCGTTATTTCGAGCACAGCCCGCATCGGTGAGGGCACGACGATCGGTCATTTTACCGTTATCGGAGAGAACGTGTCGATAGGCCGCAATTGCCGAATCGGGCATCACGTCGTCATTCACGATGGGACTACGATCGGGGACCTCGTGCGCATCGACGACCACAGCGTAATCGGGAAACAGCCGATGCGTGCGCCAAACAGCGCCGTAACCGCCGCCGACGATCAGGCGCCCGCGCAGGTTGGAAACCGATGTCTGATCGGGACCGGGGCCATTCTCTATGCCGGCAGCATACTCGGTGAAAAGGTGCTCGTGGCGGATCTGGCCACGATTCGTGAGGACGTGGTCGTGGGCGACTTTACCATCGTCGGCCGGGGCGTTGCCGTCGAAAACCACTGCCGGATCGGGCGGTACTGCAAGATCGAAACGAACGCGTACATAACGGCCTATTCGCAGGTTGAGGACCGGGTATTCATTGCCCCCGGTGTTTACACGAGCAACGACAATTACCTCGGCCGCACGGAAGAGCGGTTCAAACACTTCAAGGGGGCCGTTCTCAAGCGTGGTGCGAGGCTTGGTGTCGGGGCGGTCGTGCTACCGGGGAAGACGGTGGCACCCGATGCCGTCGTGGCTGCCGGGGCGCTGCTGACGACCGACGCCCAACCCAGGACCATTTACGCCGGTCTTCCCGCCCGGCCGTTCCGCCCGGTGCCCGATGAACAACTGCTCGAAAATCAGGGCTGGGAGGACGTATAGAGTCAATCGATGGAAAACATTCAGATGGTAGACTTGCGGGGTCAATACCTCGCAATCAAACAGGAGATCGACGCGGCCATCCAGGAGGTGCTGGACTCGACCGCCTTCATCAGAGGGCCGATCGTCGATCAGTTCGAGCGGGAGCTGGCTGCCTACCTCGGCGGGAGGTTTGCCACCGGGGTTGCTAACGGGACCGACGCCCTGCAAATTGCCTTTATGGCGCTTGGTATTCAGCCCGGAGACGAAGTCATAACGCCCTCTTTCACCTTCGTTGCCACGGCGGAGGCGGCCGCGCTGCTCGGGGCAGTGCCGGTTTTTGTCGACATCGATCCGGTTACGTTCAACATCGATCCCGGCAAAATAGAAGAGGCCATCTCTCCCCGTACGCGGGCGATCGTTCCGGTTCACCTGTTCGGCCAGGCCGCGGACATGGGTCCGATCCTCGAAATATCCCGCAAGCACGGGATACCCGTCGTCGAGGACAACGCGCAGGCGATCGGCTCCGCGTACAAAGGCCGTACGACGGGTTACATCGGTGAGATCGGGACGCTCTCGTTTTTCCCTTCGAAGAACCTCGGCGCGTATGGTGACGGCGGAGCGGTGTTAACCAACGACGAGGAGCTGCACGAGCGCATGAGAAAAATCGCCAACCACGGCTCGATGAGGAAGTACTACAACGAGGTCGTGGGGGTGAACAGTCGCCTCGACACGCTACAGGCGGCGATTCTGCGGGTGAAGCTTCAGCACCTCGATGCCTACACCGAAGCCAGGCGCGCGGCCGCCGATCGATACGACGCGCTGTTTGCGGGAACCGATTCGGTGACCGTTCCGGGCCGCGACCCCAACTCCCGGCACGTTTTCCACCAGTACACCATCCGTGTACCGTCCGATCGGCGTGATGCTCTGGTCGCTCACCTGAAGGAGAAAGGAATACCTTCAGCGGTGTACTACCCGGTGCCGCTCCACCGATTGCCCGTTTTTCAGGGCGCCGGCCGAATGCGGCACGGGGACATGCGCGAAACGGAGCGTGCCGCTGCCGAGGTGATCTCGCTGCCGATGCACACCGAGCTGACGCCGGAGCAGCAGGAGTACGTCGCCGACACCATACGCTCGTTCCTGGAGCGATAACGCAGCCGCGCCTCACAAAACCACGACCGTCCGGCTCCTCTCGAGCCCGATCATTTTAACGCGCAGCAGATAGAGCCCCGGACGGACGTTCTGTCCGGAAGCGTCCTTCCCGTCCCAGTGCAACACGTGTGTTCCGACATCGGGACCACGGTCTTCGACTGTCACAATTCGTCTTCCCAGCAGGTCGAATACCTCCAGAACGAGTCGGCCAGGAGAAGGAATCGTTACCGGAAGGCGGACTCCCTGTCCGGAGGACACGACAACCGGATGGGGGAAAGGCAGACCGACGTCAAAACCGACTTCGGGTGGGAGCGCCTCTTCCCGCCCTGTCGTGACTTGTTCCTCAACGATCACCGGCACGCGTTCGTCCCGACCGCTAACCGCGACCGTATAAAACGGAAGCAACGCACAGGGCGCCTCCGACTGGCAAGAAAATGCTCCAAGTGGATAGTTACCGGCTTCAAGAGTTTCCCCGTCAGCACGGTAGAAAAGAACCCGGACGATGCCTTTTTCAGGGTTTACGTGGACGAGTGGACCAGAGTCCGAAGCACTGCCACCGTCGGGAAACGTTGTAGGGTCGAGCGTCTGGCTCGATTGCAAGAGCAGCTCCAGCGCTCGAATTGATGATCGATCCGGCACCTGAAGCACGTATCCACCCGGCGTATTCGACAATCCGACGTGGATCCGCGCTGCGGCGTCGGGATGCTGTTTTTTCGGCGTTGAAGTGGCGCGTGCCAGCAAGTTTTCGTCTTCCGTTGGGAGTGTTTTCCCGTCCGGCCACTCGCCCCGAACGATGGCCTGCGCGAAAACGGTCAGGTCGTGGATGTCGAGCCTGCCGTTTCCTTCCCCCCAGGGATGTTGATCGGCCCGCTTCCAGTCCTCGGGTTCAACCGATCGTTTACCGAGCACGAGATCGATGAGCGTGACGAGATCGAACACGTCGACGATTCCGTCGGCCTCGATGTCACCTCGTCCCCCCACACCAATCCCCATGAACGATATCAAACGTGGTGAACCGTCTAGACCATTGTGGACGAACTCCAGATTGCCCGATTGAAGGCCAAAGTCGTCGAAGGAAGGGGTAAATCCGACGCGAAACGCCTGTTTGCCGCCATGGGGGATGACGGCGGTTTCCGGCTCCACATCGAAAAGCGGGTTCGTTGAGCCAACGCACGATACATTCAGCGCTCTGACGCCTCCTTGGTTTTCAACGGTCAGCTCTCGATAGGCTGTCGACCCGACCGGGGTGGACGTGAAAAAGATCTGTTCCGTTTGCGCGCTGAAAACGCCCGGGGAAGGCAAGACGATCAACCGGGTCGACGTGTTGTCGAGGACGAGCCTGGCGTCGCCCGACCTCGGATCGGCAAGAGCGCCGGACAACGATTCGATCGTAAAGACGACTTCAGCCCGATCCGCGGGTGCGATGACGTCGCTTTTCACTTGTAGCGTCACGACCGGGTCGTAACGGCCTTTCGGCATTCCCTCGACCGTGTGACACAAAAGAACGAAACGTGCTTCCCGGCCTTCCACCGTATGGGAGAGCGTCCAGAGAATGTGGTCCTCGATGGCCGGACCCCGTTCGACGCCGACCAGCTCGACCGGTCCGTCCTCCCAGCGCACTGTAAACTCGATGCCCTGAATACCGGTAGCCTGCGAAAAGGCGATCGACAGCGGGATGCCCGCAATCTCCCCTCCTTCCCTGACGGTAACCGTGTCGCGAGCGAATCCAAACCGGTTTTCTTCAGCGGTTTTTCCGGATAAGTATACCTTGACCGAATTGCCGCCTTTTTCGGTAAACGTGGCGGTGCCCGAGTAGACGCCCGGCGCTATTGGTTTGAACGAAATGTCGAATACTCTTGATTGTCCCGGGCTTAAGGTGAAGGCGTCGTCCGGCTCGATGGTAAACGGTTCAACTTTCAGATCAGGGGCATAAAAATCCAAAGCTCGAGAGCCAGTGTTTTTCAAGCTGACAGGCAACGTTTGAACGCCGCCGGCCGGAGCGGAAAATGAGAGTTGCGTGGGGGTGACTTCCAGCGGCGAATATCCGATCCGGACGTCGTCGATCCGGAGGGTTGCGCGATCCGTATCTCCTCCCGTCCCTTCGAATCGTATGATTACGGACGCCTGGTTCAGTACCTGGGCAGGAAGTGCTGCTTCGATACTCTCCCACTTGCCGTCGCCGGCGGGAAGCGCCGCACTGCCGGAAAGGATCACAAAAGGAAAGGTAACGCCGCCGTCGATCGAGGCGAGGACGGCCAGCCCGTTGGTTGGGTAGGTGCTCGATCGACGGGCCAGATAGCTCAAGTTGCCCTCCGAGACGCCGGAAAGATCGATGGGTGGCGTTTGAATCCATCCCTTCTTACTGCCGACGTGTAGGAGATTGTTACCGCCCGAGCCACTGGACGGCGCCTCGCCACTCGTCGCCCATCCTGAGCCTCCTTTTAGCCAGCCGGCTGGCGTAAATGGCGGGGTTGTGTGGTTGAAAGATTCGAAAAACGTGGTCAACAGAGCGCGCGAGGAGGCAGGGTCCTCGGCCGGAAGATTGGCAGCGAGCGTGACGTCGCAGCAGGCAAAGAAGACACAAAAAAAGCCGGCGAGCCACAACCTCGGTTGGAGGTTACGTAGCATGTACGGTGCCGTTGAGGACGGGAAGGGTTGGACGGATAATCCGGTTCAAATTGACCAATCATCACACGCAAATCCCCCCATGCCCAAAGGTAAAAATTAGCCACGTGTACGCAACAGATATCCGAAAGAAATAATTGAATGAGGACCTGAACCGTTCGTCGCTAGGAATACCATCAGGGAGCCGGGTCCCACACAGCCACGCCAACCCGCGAATCGGCCGTTCCGTAGTACAAAAACCAGCGGCCGTTGAAGGGGACGAGGCCTTCGACGAAGGTGGTTCCCTGAACGTACTGGCCGGTCTTTTCGTAGTCACGATCCGGCTTGATGAAAGGCTTGTCGGAGCGATCGAGGAGCTTGATCGGGTTGGTTGGGTCGAAGAGGGCCTGGCCGCCGGAGTAGGTCCGGTCGGGCAGCTCGGGGTCGCCGTACGAACCGCTGTTACCGGCATTGTAGAGGACGACGATTCCCTTTTCCGTCAGGATTGCCGGAGGGCCGGCTTCGACCAGCCACGAATCGAAGTAGCCCGGACGCGGGTTGAGGACGGTGAGGGGCTCGCCTGCCGCATCCTCAACAGGCGTCCAGTGGATCAGGTCGTCCGACGTGGCGATCCGGATCTTCGGAACGCCGTAGTACATCCAGTATTTGCCGTTGACTTTGGTAGCGATGAGCCTGTGCCCTTCCACCCGGGCCAGAATGGCTCCTGACTTGGTCTCGGTTTTCAGGTATAATCCATCACGTACGCCGGCAAACGCGGGTCCGTGTTTTACCCAGTTGACGAGGTCCCGCGACGTGGCCACGGCGAGGCGGGGGACGTCGCGGTTCCACTGGGTATAGGTCATCACGTACGTGCCGTCTTCCGACTCGACGATCCTCGGGTCTTCGACTCCGCCCGGCCACTCGTTTGCAGCCTGGTCGTCATAACCGGGATACAGGACCGGCGTCTCTCTCCGGACGAAACGAAGGCCGTCGGCGCTTTCAGCGAGCCCTATACGGGACGTGTGGTGGCCGATCTCCATCTTGCCTGTCGCATCCTCTGCGCGGTACAGGACGTGTACTTTCCCGTCACGCACGACTGCCGCCGGGTTGAACGTGGCGTACTCTTCCCAGTGAACCAGCGTGTCGCCCATGGGAGAATGGAACGTGGACCGGGCATCGGGCACGATGATCGGATTGACGTCGTCCGGTTTTTCGAAAGGCCCGAACATCCAATCCTGCTCCTGCGCACTGGATCGTTGCACGGCGACCGGGGCCAGCATCAGGAGCAGTGATAGGACTTTACGGGAGGCATCCAGACGAGTCACGGCCATATCGTTCACCTGTTCGATTCTATTCAGCGGAATGGATCTGAATTCAAAATACTGGAATATACAGGGAATGGACAATGCAGCGTTGTCTGGATCGATGTTGACGAGATGATCCGGACGAACCAGTCCGCCGCACCTGCGTTGAGTAGACTTTTCGTGGGTGCGGGGAGATGCCTGCACACGGTAGTGTTGTTGCTCCAAGGAAGGAATGAAATGGCCTGGGTTTATCTGGTGGTCGCCGGTCTTCTCGAAGTGGGCTGGGCAATCGGGCTGAAGTACACCGAAGGGTTTACCAGGCTCGTACCAAGCATACTGACGGGGAGCGCCATCGTTTTGAGCATGTTTCTGCTGTCACTGGCTGCGCGGACGTTGCCGATCGGCACCGCCTACGGCGTATGGGTAGGCATTGGAACGGTCGGGACGGCGGTGCTGGGAATCCTGCTTTTCGACGAGCCGCGAAACTTCGGCCGCGTGGTCTTCCTGGCGCTGTTGGTGGTTTCGATAGTAGGGCTCAAGCTGACGACTGTGCCGCAACCCGACGCTTCCAACGTTGCTTCCGAGGAGGTCTTTACAAAGGAATTAGATGCACCGGAACCTTAAGGTTAAGGTTCTGATGACGACCCAGATTAGATCGTCGTATTCTTTTGGTTTCTGGATTTTTGCTCTGCTGCAAGGCTACCAACGCGCCAATATCCAGGAAGCCCTTGTTTTTGGGATTACCGATAAAATCGTTCAGATAAAATGAAAGGGGGCAGGTTTGTGCCCTGCGTAAAGTTGTCAACCCGGACGTTTCTCCATAGTTTGAGCCTAATTCACGATTATTCTTTCCTATTGAAGAGATACGTACATGGTCGTCGGCGTCCTTAAAGAAATCAAGCCCTTCGAAAACCGGGTTGCATTGTTGCCGGTGGGTGTAGAACTGTTCCGAAGAAACGGACATACGGTGCTCGTGGAGAGCCAGGCCGGCGAACCGAGCGGATTCTCGGATGAGGCGTATGCGGAAGCGGGTGCAGAGATCGTTCAGACTGCCGAGGAAGTCTACGAACGCTGCGAGATGGTGATGAAAGTGAAGGAACCGCTCCCGCGTGAGTACGGCCTGATGCGCGACGACCAGGTAATCTTTACCTATTTCCACTTCGCGGCGGATGAGGCGCTCACCCATGCTTTCATCAAGTCCGGGGCCGTCGCCGTCGCGTACGAAACGATCGAGACTCCGGATGGGCGTCTACCGTTGCTAACCCCGATGAGTGAGGTGGCGGGACGAATGGCCGTTCAGCAGGCGGCGAAATACCTCGAACGTGCGCACGGAGGCCGTGGCATTCTGCTTGGCGGTGTTCCCGGAGTCGAGCCGGCCAAGGTGGTGGTCCTGGGAGGCGGTGTCGTGGGTACGAACGCTGCAAAAATGGCGGCAGGCCTCGGCGCGCAGGTCTACATTCTGGACATCAGCCTCGAACGCCTGCGTTACCTGAACGACGTGATGCCGCCGAACGTCGTGACGGTCATGTCCGATCCGCACACGATCCGCTCGCTTCTGAAGCTCGCGGACGTGGTGATCAGTGGGGTGCTCGTACATGGAGGCCGCACGCCGAAACTCATCACGCGGGACATGATCAGCACGATGAAACGCGGTGCGGTGGTGGTGGACACGGCCATCGACCAGGGAGGCACACTCGAAACATCCCGCCCGACGACGCACCTCGACCCGATCTACGAAGTCGACGGCGTCGTACACTACTGCGTCACGAATATGCCGGGTGCGATGCCGGTCACGTCGACGATCGCACTGACGAACGCGACGCTTCCCTATGCGCTCGAGCTCGCCAACAGGGGGTACAAACAGGCCATGCTACAGAATTCTGCGATCTATCACGGCGCAAACATCGTCAAGGGCAGGGTTACCTACCGGGGTGTCGCGGAAGCATTCGGGCTCGAGTATACTCCGCTCGAAGAGGTGCTCTGCCAGGTTTGACGCCAGGCTTTCGGCACAAAGAGAGCGGCGCCCATTTACGTCACGTTTTTATCCTGACACGACTTTTTTCCATGCATCATATTCGATCACTGATTCTCGCAGCTACCCTGATTGCGCCCTGTATGGGTACGGCATGGGCGCAGTCCGGCGAGGACGAATGGGTGGATCTGTTCAACGGTAAAGACCTTTCCGGCTGGGAGACGTGGCTGAGCAGGGCGCCCGGGGAGCGAACGATGCTCGGCCTTAACAACGATCCGCTCAAGGTGTTCACGGTCCAGGATGGCATGATCTACATATCCGGACAGGTTTTCGGGGGATTGACGACCATCGACGAATACGAAGACTTTCACCTGCTCGTCGAGTTCAAATGGGGCGAGAAAAAATGGCCACCGCGCCAGAACCAGGCGCGTGACGGCGGGATCAGCTACTATGCAACCGGCGCGCACGGCGTTTTTGCCGGCAGCTTCATGAAGAGCAACCAGTTCCAGCTTCAGGAGGGGGGTACGGGCGACTTCTATAGCGTGGCCGGCACCATCGCCGACGTGGAAGCTGTGCGTGACGGGGACGACTGGCGGTATGCGCCGGGTGGAGAAAAAACGACGATCAATAGAGGCCGGGTCGTGGCCTCGTCACACCCCGAGAGCCCGGTTGGCGAGTGGAACACCGTGGAAATCATCGCCACGGGCGATGGCATCCGGCACGTGGTGAACGGGGAGACCGTGCTCGTGCTGACGGACCCGCGCCACGTAGTGGACGGCGCGGAGGAGCCGCTCCGGCGGGGCAAGTTTCAGATCCAGAGCGAAGGCGCGGACCTGTGGATTCGCAAGGTCCGGATCAAAACGCCAGTAAAATGACCGGCGGGGCGCCGTTCACGCCGGCAACGGTTGGAGGTAAAGCTGGTCGATCAGCGCCCTGTATGCCTGTTCAATGGCCTGACGGCGGATCTTGAGCGTGGGCGTGAGGGTGCCGAGGTCCACGGTGAACTCTTCGGCGAGCAGCGAGAGCTTTTTGGGCAGCTCGTACCGTGCAAATCCCTGTAGTCGATTCAGCACTTCACGCTCGAAGAACTCCTGGATGCGTACGTCCCGGATTGCCTGTAGCCGGTCGGAGATGTCGATGCTGTGCTCGCGAGCCCATGCACTCAGCTTTTGCCAGTCGGGGACGACCAGCATAATCGGGAACGGCCGCCGGTCTCCAATCATGACGGCCTGTGCAACGTAGGGAGAGCTTGTGGCGTGGTTTTCGATCGGCTGCGGCGCGATATTCTTGCCGCCGGCTGTGACGATGATGTCTTTGATCCGGCCGGTAATGTAGAGGAATCCGTCGGCGTCGAACTCGCCGAGGTCGCCGGTGTGAAACCATCCCTCTTCGTCGATGGCCTGTCGGGTCGCTTCAGGCTGATTCCAGTAGCCTTTCATGACGTTTGGGCCGCGGGCGATGATTTCACCCTCTTCGCTCGTTTTTACTTCGACGCCGGGATACGGCACGCCGACTGACCCGAACCGCCTGGCATTGGGGCGATTCGAAGCCAGCACGGGCGACGTCTCCGTCAATCCGTACCCTTCGTGTATCCGCAGCCCCGCTGCATAGAAAAACTTGTTGACCTGTGCGGACAGGGGGGCGCCGCCTGAGATGAACGTGTGCATACGTCCGCCCACGCGCTCCCTGATCTTCGAGAAGACCAGGCGGTCGGCGACGCGGTGTTTGAGGGCAAGGCCGGCCGGAACAGGCTTGCCTTCCACGGCTCTTTGCGCCCATTCCTCTCCCACGTTGCCGGCCCAGCGAGCGATTTTGCCTTTTGCGCCCGAGGAGCCCATAACCGTGGCGTGGATCTTTTCAAAAAGCCGCGGCACGGACACCATCACGTGCGGCCGGACCTCCTTCAGGTTGTCCGCGACTTTTTCGATCGATTCGGCATAGGCAATGGTGAGCCCCCGCTCCCAGTAATAGTAATCGACGGCGCGTTCGAAAATGTGTGAGAGCGGAAGGAGGGACAGCGCGACCTGTCCGGTTTCCACCGGGAGGGATCCGCTCTGTTCGGTGGCTGCGATCTGGCTGGCGATGTTGTAGTGGGAGAGCATCACCCCTTTGGGTTGGCCGGTCGTCCCTGAGGTGTAAATCAGCGTAGCCAGGTCGTCCCGTGCGATCGATCGCGCCTTCTCGCGCAGGTCCGATGCCGAACCTGCTTCTATGCGCCGTTGCCCTTCCTCGATCAGGCTGCTGAAAGTAGTGGCTCCAGTCAGGTCCTCTATCTCGTCGAATACGACTACCCACTCGACAGAAGGGACCTGCGTCCGGATGGACTGGATTTTTTCAAACTGCGCGCGTGTGGAAACGAAGACGACTTTTGCCCCACTATCGTTGAGGATGTACGCTACCTGCCCACCCGGGAGGGTCGGGTAGATCGGGACGTCGACGCCGCCCAGACAGAGTACGGCGTAATCCGTCACCGCCCACTCCGGACGGTTTTCCGAAAGCAAAGCCACCCGCTCTCCCGGCTGGAAGCCGACGGCATCCAACGCCGCCGCCAGCGCCCCGACCTGCTTCTCAACTTCCCGGTGCGAGAGCTGCCGCCACGTTCCCCTGCGTTTGAAACGAAGCGCGTCCGGCAGGTCGTATCGATCGATTGCCTTGAAAAAGAGGTCGGGAATGGTTTCGAAGTCAAACGCTTCGAGCGGGGAATAGGCCGGCTGGTTACCGGTGGGCGTCGGGTTGGTCATGAAAGAAAGTTACTGAAGGCAGCCCTCGGGAACGCAGGGCTTGAAAGGTCTGAATACGTTACAACAGCAAGTTAACTTTAGGAGCGGACACTTGTTCGTCGTACACAGCAATACGGTCATTATTCCTCGCGTCGTTACATTTTGACGGGCGGATTCGGATCACTTGGTAGAGTCATTTTTTTGCACGCGAAGAAGGTCTGCATTATTTGGGGAGGCGTGCTGTTCGTGCCCTTCCCATAATTCTCGAAGGCCTCATTTCATATAGATCCCTCACCCGCATTGCGGGATTCGGGATGACAGAAGGGGGTATGGCGTATGCCCAAGAACGTGTCATTCCGAGCGCCAGCGAGGAATCTTCACGACGTGCGGCCTTTCTGGTTAAGCACAAACGGAGTAGTACGACGGTAAAGCTGTTGCGGAGCGACTGAGGGGTAGATTAAATGCCTAATAAAAAGGGCTGTACCAAGCTTAGAAATGGTGACAGGTCGCATGATTTCCCGAATCTCCACCTTCGCAGAGATGAGGTGGTTGTGTAGTGTATAGTAGCTCTTGAAGCCCCCCCTTCTACCTGAATCGAGTCAAAAAACTTCTGCGAACCTCAGCGTCCATCTACGGATCGTAGTACTTTTCTTAACGTAAGTCCTCATTTTTTGAGCGAAAGGCGCATGGGTAACGGTCAGAAAATGGAGCATCCTCGCGCGAAATACGTTTACATATTTTTGAACCTTGAAAGTGCATGAGCAAAGGTTATGTGTGGACGTATTGCGAACATGGCAACGCCTGAAGATCTCGCCCGGGCGTTCGAGTGGGTGAAGCGAGCGGAGATCCTGGAATACATCGACAGGGTGCGGTACAACGTGGCGCCGCAGACGCTCATTCCGGCGATCAGGGCATCAGAAGGGGATGCGGAGTGGGCGCTCTTCAAGTGGGGACTGATCCCCTCCTGGGCGAAGGACCCGACGATCGGCAACCGCATGATCAATGCTCGCGCAGAGACCGTAGACGAGAAACCGGCCTTCAAGGCTGCTTTCCGTTCGCGCCGCTGCCTCATTCCGATCAGCGGTTTCTTCGAATGGAAGCGGCGAGACGGTTCCAGGCAGCCGTATTTCATCCGTACGAGCGACGAGGACATTTTTACGCTGGCCGGTCTATGGGAGCGTTGGCGGTCGCCGGAAGGTGAGGAGGTGGAGACGTGCACCGTTCTGACGACCGAACCAAACGACCTGGTCGCGACGCTTCACGACCGGATGCCCGTCATCGTATCGCCCGAGGAGCGGGAGCTGTGGTTGTTTGAGAAAGACACTGAGGTGGTCCGGCACGTCTTGCGCTCGTATGACCCGGATCGCATGCAAATGCATCCCGTGAGCCGGTATGTCAACAACGTCCGGAACGACGGCCCCGAATGTGTCACGCCGGTGCCCGCCGAAGGGGACGGCGCAACGGGCCAGCTACCGCTATTGTGAAGGCCTAAAGGGAGAAGTGTCTGCGAAAAATGAGGCGGCCGTCAAACCGGATGCTCCGGATGGGTTATAAGGGCAGTTTCAAACGAGAAGTGTCATGAAGGTAGCCAAAAAGTTTCATTGGGAAGCTGCCCACCGCCTGCCGTGGCATGAAGGGGACTGCAAAAATCTTCACGGTCACTCGTACCGGATGATCGTGGAGCTGGAAGGTGAGCCGGATGAGCGGGGCATGCTCATGGATTTTAAGATCCTGAAGCGGATTCTCATGCCCCTGATCGACCAGTGGGACCACGCTACCATGATTGCCGAGAGTGACGCCCAGCTTCTCGACCTCATTCGCCAGACGGGCTGGAAGCACGTCGTTTTGCCCGCCGATACCACCTCCGAGAATCTTTGCCGGTTCGTCTCCGACTACCTGATAGCCGAGGCCGGAGACGAATTGAAAAAACATCGGGTAAAGGCCGTTCGCACCCGCATATTTGAGACTGAAACGAGTTATGCCGAGCTGGAGACCCGGGTCGACGGTCAATCTGAAGCCGATCCCTTCGTTGGCGCCGAAGCCCGCGCACATTCGTCTATACGATGAACCCTGAATGCTGCCCCGGCGCTGCTTCAGGCCTTTTCCAATTCACCCATCCAAATCACAAATATGAGGGCTTTTCTTCTATTCATGGCAGGTCTCTGTCTGCTCGGCACTGCTCCACAGGTACAGGCACAGGAGACCCGGGGAAAGATTTTTCCCTACCCATACGAGATGAAGGACCTGGACAACGGCCTCCGGGTCATCGTCATTCCCACTGATTATCCGAACCTCGTATCGCTTCAGATTCCCGTGGCGACCGGCTCGCGGAATGAAGTGGAGCCCGGCAAGTCCGGGTTTGCCCACTTCTTCGAGCACATGATGTTTCGAGGGACTGAAAAGTATCCCGCAGAGCTTCGCCTCGACATTCTGAAAAATGTCGGCGCCAATCAAACCGCCTATACAACTGACGACTACACGAACTACCACATCACGTTTTCGAAAGAAGACCTGGAAACGGTGCTCGAGTTCGAGGCAGACCGGTTCATGAATCTGAAGTACTCGGTCGAGGACTTCAAGACCGAAGCGCGCGCCGTGCTTGGCGAATACAATAAAGATTCAGCCGAACCGGTCTACAAGCTTCTTGAAAGACAGCGCGACCTGGCATTCAAGGTGCATACGTACAAGCACACGGTGATGGGCTTCATCGAAGACGTCGAAGCGATGCCGGACCAGTTCGATTACAGCCTTGAGTTCTTCGACCGGTACTATCGCCCGGAATACACCACGATCATCGTGGCGGGTGACGTCGAACCGCAACACGTCTTTCAGCTGGTCGAAAAGTACTGGGGAGACTGGGAGCGGGGGAGCTACGAGGCGCAAATCCCGGAGGAACCGGCTCCCGACGGCCCACTCTACGATCACGTCAATTGGGAGACCCCTACGCTACCATGGATAACGATCGCCTTCCGCGGGCCCGCATTTTCAGACGAAACCCTTGACAGGGCTGTGCTCGACATGATTGCAGGCGCCGCTTTTATACCTTCATCGGAGCTTTATGAAAAGCTGGTTATGAAGGAGCAAAAAGTCCTGGCACTCTGGCCTTATTTCCCTTACCAGAAGGATCCGTTCCTTCTGTCGATCATGGCTCAGGTGAAAGATCCGGCCGACGTCTGGTACGTTCGCGACCAGATCATGCAGACGCTCGCCGGGCTCCGGACTGAGCCGCTATCTACCGGTCGCCTCCAGGACGTAAAAAGCTTAATACGGTACGTTTTTGCACTCAGAATGGATAATTCAGAGGCTATTGCTGAGGTACTTCCGCCGTTGATCGCTTTGACTCGCGACCCGGAAACCATCAACCGCATGTACGATCGCATCGAGGAGGTTACGCCGGCTACCATTCAGGAGGTGGCCAATCGTTACTTCAATGACCAAGGTATGGTGATGGTTACCCTTTCGCACGGAGCCCTTCCCGAGGAGGCTCGACCGACGGGTTCGGTCGATGCACTCGTCGAGGCTAACCGGAAGGCGGCGCCGGCGTACGAAAAACTGGTGCTTCGAAGCGGTTCGCCCATCGTCAATATCAGTTTCCTCTTCAACACCGGCGCAGCCGACGATCCGGAAGGAAAAGAAGGGCTTGCGAACCTGACCGCCCGAATGGTTACCGAAGCGGGCAGCCGCGAGCACACGTACGAGGAGCTGGAGAAGAAGCTCATACCGATGGCATCGGGTTTCTTTGCGCAGGTCGACAAGGAAATGACGGTTTTTGCCGGAACGACCCACCTCGACAACCTGAGCGCCTACTACGACCTGATCTCCGGGCAGCTCTTCGACCCGGGTTGGCGAGAATCCGACTTTAGCCGGATCAAGGACCATCTCATCAACGAGATCCGCATAGCCCTTCGGAGCAACAACGAAGAGGAGCTGGGTAAGGAAGTGCTCTATGAGGCCATCTATCGGGATCACCCCTACGGGCATCTCAACGCGGGCCACGTCGAAGCGCTGCAAAATATTACCCTCGACGACGTGAAGGAATTCTACCGGACCCACTACACCCGGGCTAATCTGGTGGTCGGGCTTGCCGGCAACGTGCCTGAGGCACTCGAGCGGCAAATCGGCCGTGACGTAGCCCGGCTTCAGGAAGGAACGGCGGTGAAGAAGGACCTGCCCCAACCGAAGACAATCGAAGGATTGAACGTCACGATCGTAGAAAAAGACACCCGGGCGACGGCTATCTCGTTTGGATTCCCGATAGACGTCAACCGATCCCATAAGGACTTTGCCGCCCTCTGGCTGATCCGATCGTACCTGGGCGAGCATCGCGCCGGTACCGGCCGCCTGTTCCAGCGGATCCGGGAAGTGCGGGGACTGAACTACGGCGACTACGCTTACATCGAGTACTTCCCGAACGGAATGTTCCAGTTCCATCCCGAACCGTACCTGGGCAGGCAGCAACAAATTTTCCAGGTGTGGATCCGGCCGGTCGTTCCGGAGAACAGCCATTTCGCGCTCCGTGTCGCCCTTTATGAGCTGGATAAGCTGATAGAACAAGGGATGAGCCGGGAGGACTTCGAGGCGACCCGAAACTTCCTCCTCAAATACGTCAACGTGTTCACCAAGAGCCAGTATCAGCAGCTTGGTTACGCACTCGACAGCCGCTTCTATGGCATCGGAACGTTCGCCGACGAGGTGAAGAAAGGCCTCGAAAGCCTCACGCTTGAGGAGGTCAACCGGGTGCTCCGGGAGCACCTGGACCGCGATGGCATACACGTCGTGATCGTCACCGCGGACACTCAGGATCTGCGGGACCGGCTCGTGTCGAACGCCCCGTCGCCAATCCAGTACGATGCACCGAAACCTCAGGAAATCCTCGACGAAGACCGTATCATCCAGAACTATCCGCTCGACATTCGTCCCGAGAAGGTCAGGATCATTCCGGTAGACCAGGTATTTGAGAACGGACTCTCGATGTAGGAAGCCGGGAAGGCCGTTACGGATGGTCAATCGCCCGCATGCCGGCGCATCGGTGTGCGGGCGATTTTTTTGGTGAATACGTATTCTTCAATGAGAGAAAAGGTTGAGCACGCGTTGAGCTTTTCTCTCAGGGGACATTTGCTGACCCGGCCGCACGTCGTTTATTATATGGCATGTTGCCACGAACGAATAGGGACGCATGGAACTCAGCCTGCTGAATCTTCTCTTCGTACTTCTGGCTGCGTGGCTGGCAGGAAATCTGGCTACGAGAATCGGATATCCCGCCGTTCTGGGAGAGTTGTTGGCCGGCATCTTTCTCGGACCACCCCTTCTCGGGCTGTTGCATGGCAGTGAGGCGTTAAGCGTGCTCGCCGAAATCGGCGTGCTGCTCATGATGCTCTACATCGGGATGGAAGTGGATCCCGGGGATCTGAGAAAAGTGACCTGGGCCGGTACACTCGCGGCCCTCGGTGGCTTCATCACGCCCTTCGTGCTGGCTTTCTTTACGGTCCGCTGGTTTGGCGGCACAGTCCTGGCCGGCTTGTTCGTTGGCATCGCAGCGGGCATCACGTCGCTCATCACGAAGTCGCGCATCCTGGTCGACTTGAAGCTGCTCGATACTCGGGTGGCGCACGTCATGATGGCCGGTGCGCTCATTTCGGATACGCTCTCCCTGATCATTTTCGCTGCGATACTGGGGATTGCCGAAGGTGGCAGCGTCAACCTGCTCGAGCTCGGGTTTGTTACCCTTCGCATCGTGGTCTTTTTCGTCGTCACCACTGTGGTTGGCCTGAAGGCCTTTCCGTGGCTCGGACGCCGGCTTTACGAGTCTGGCATGACCGGCCGCACGTTTACGTTTACGCTCGTCCTGCTCATTGCGGTTTTGTTTGGAGAGCTGGCCGAGCTCGCGGGGTTACACGCCATTCTCGGCGCATTTCTGGCGGGGCTTTTTTTGAGGGAGAACGTGTTGGGGCGCACCCTTTCACATAGCCTGGCGAACGCGGTACAGGATGCTTCCATTGGTTTCCTGGCTCCGATCTTTTTCGTGACGGCAGGCTTCGAGGTGTCGTTCAGCGTATTCCAGGCCAATCTGGGTCTATTCCTGGCCATCATGGCGGTCGCCACCATCGGCAAGATTGCCGGGACCACCCTGTTTTATCTGCCGACGGGATACGGATGGCGTGAAGGCCTGGCAATTGGCGCCGGCATGAACGGGCGTGGCGCCGTCGAGATCATCGTGGCCGGCATCGCCCTCGAGATGGGGCTCATCTCGCAGGATATATTCTCGATTCTGGTGTTCATGGCCATTTTTACGACGGCTGCCGTTCCGCTCTTTCTGAAGTGGGGCACCGACTGGCTACGCAGGCGCGGTGAGCTCGTGCGTCGGGACGATCAGCGGCGAGGGACCCTCATCATCGGCGCAGAACCGCTCGCACGCACACTTGCCCACCAGTTGCGTGAATCAAGACCGGTCTGGCTCATTGATTCGAACCGTGAACGCTGTGATCTCGCACGAGCAGAGGGGTTGCACGTGATCTGTGGAGATGCGCTTCAAGAAATCGTGCTCAGTGAAGCACACGCACCCGAAGCGGATACGCTGATTGCAATGACCTCGAACGCGGAAGTCAACATGCTGGTCGCCCAGCTCGCGAAAGACGTGTTTTTTATCCCCACGATCCACGTACACCAGATGGGACGTGAAGGGGTCGGGCGGTCGTCCGCCTTGAAGAGACTGGGCGCGACGCGCCTCTTTGCCGGGCCGGTTTCGCTCGACTCGTGGAACCACTGGATTGCCCGTGAGATGACCCGCGAGTCCACCGTGACGGTCGATCCTTCCATTACCTCCAGGCCGCGCGAGTTTCTCCGCCAGCTTCAGCAAAACGGCCGCGCGGTGCCACTCGTGATCAAACGGGGTGCACAGGTCTTTCCGGTACACGAGGATATAAGCGTTGCGTCGGGCGACGAGGTTGTCATTCTGAACCACGAGGTTTCAGCAGAGAGTATCGCGCTCTCACACGACCGGTTCGACGCCCTGGTCGAGAAGGGTCTCCTGCTCGACATCGAGCAGGAGATGTCCCTCGAAGACTTTTTCGAGCTCGTGGCCGAGCGGATGGCGGACGTCGTAGGAATGAAGCCACACGTTTTGAAGCAGATGCTGCTGGCGCGTGAAGCCGAGTCCAGTACGCTGATCGCACCGGGCCTTGCCGTACCGCACGCCATTCTTGACAAGCCGGGCCAGTTTCACCTGGTCATCGCACGGGCAAGGAACGGCATCGTTTTCCCCCGTGAGAAGGAAAAGCCGCACGCGATCTTTGTTCTGTTGCGTTCGAAAGAGGAGCGAACGTTGCACCTGCGTGCCCTGGCGGCCATCGCACAGATCGTACAGGATCCGATCTTTGAGGCCAAGTGGGAGACGGCCACTGATTCGGAATCGCTCAGGCACATCGTCCTTGCGGCTGAACGCCGCAGGTATGCGGAAGCCGGGCGCCTGCGCGCGGGCGCCCCGTCCTCCACCGTGACGTGAGGCCGTCGAATCCGTGTTCCTGAGGTTCAGACCACTTTCCCGAGCTCCAGGGCTAATCCTTAATATTCCGATAACAACCCGATCAGGGTATCGTCGTTATTCCGGCATCACCAATACGTTTGTACAGTGCATTCGAAGCGGTATCACCGGTCCTGAAATGGCAGAACGGGAGAAACCATTGATCCTCATCGTCGACGACGAGGACGACATACTCGACCTGCTCGGCTATAATCTCAAAGCGGAAGGATTTTCGACGCTGTTTGCCCGCAACGGCATCGAGGCGTTGGAAAAAGCTGAGCGGGAACACCCGGACCTGGTCATTCTCGACATCATGATGCCGGGGATGGACGGAATCGAAGTGTGCCGCCGGATGCGCCAGAGCAAAACGCTCCGGGCGATTCCCATCCTGATGCTGACGGCAAAAACGGAGGAACAGGACCAGGTTACGGGCCTCGACGCGGGCGCGGACATCTACCTGAGTAAACCGGTCTCCGTCCCGGTCCTTCTCAGCCAGACGAAGGCGTTATTACGTGGGGCACAGCGATACGAAATTCCGCCCGAGCTGCTCCGCGTCCACGACCTCGAGATCAACCGCGACCGCTACCTCGTCATTCAGGCGCGGAATGGGGAGAAGGTGGAGATCCGGCTTCCCCGCAGAGAGTTCGAGCTGCTTTACTTCCTCGCGCAACATCCGGGAAAGGTCTTTTCGCGACAGGATCTGCTCGACCAGGTCTGGGGACGCGACATTTACGTGGTGGACCGTACCGTGGACGTACACGTCAGGAAGATCCGAGAGAAGCTGGGCAGCGAATACGTCGAGACGGTGAAAGGGATCGGGTACCGGTTCCTAAAATAGGCCGCACCCGTGAGCTGCCGGAACCCGGATCAGCCTGGCGGGATACATCCCGATGGAAAATTACAATGGCCGGATATCCATGAGATTGAATCGACCGTTCGCCATGCACGTGCCGCTTTACAACGGATTGTGCGCGAAGATCGCTTCGATCACAACTGCCATCACTTCTCTATTTGTCCTTGCCTTTTCCTTCCTGCTCTCACCAAACGGCCTGTTACCGGCGATTCTTCTGGTCCTTTTCGTTGGGGTTGCGACGTATGCAACCTGCTACGTATTGATCGCCCGCCGGCTGGAGCTGGCGAGCACTACGCTGATGCAGATCCGGGAGCACGACTTCGAGCACCTCGAAGCCGCGCACGTGCCGGCAGGCGACGAGCTCAACACCCTGATCTGGCAGACCTACCGGACGGGACTCGCGCTACAAAAAGAGCTTCGGGAGATGAAAAAGACCGAAAACTACCGACGCGAGTTTCTGGGAAACGTCTCACACGAGCTGAAAACGCCCATTTTTGCGATTCAAGGGTTTGCGGAAACGCTGCTCGACGGGGCGCTGGAGGACGAAGGGGTCCGCCGCCAGTTCGTCGAGAAGATCCTCAGCAATGCGACACGGCTGAATAATCTGGCGCGTGACCTCTCGGACATATCGCGGATCGAGACAGGAGAGCTAAAGATGACGGTGGAGCCGTTTAGCCTGCACCGTCTGATCGGAGAGGCCGTCGAGTCGCTCGAGCTCACGGCGAGAGACAGAGAGATCACGCTTTCTACTCGTGTGCCGGATAGTCTGCCCCTCGTGCTGGGTGATCGGGAGCGCATCCGACAGGTACTTGTTAACCTCGTGGATAACGGCATCAAGTACAGCAACCCGGGAGGCCTGGTAGAGATCAGTGCGGAGGCTCTTCCGGATGGAGACGTGCGGGTGACGGTGCGGGACGAAGGCATCGGGATCGCTCCTGAGGACCTTCCCCGCATCACCGAGCGCTTTTACCGGGTGGACAAGAGCCGCTCGCGAAATCAGGGGGGTACGGGCCTCGGGCTGGCCATCATCAAACACATTCTCAACGCCCACGACCGGAAGCTGGAAATCGACAGCACACTTGGCCGGGGCTCGACGTTTTCCTTTACCTTACCTCAGGCCGATACAAGGCAATCCTCTTTCCGGAACGCGATTTCAGAAAATGGCTGGATCGGCTCAGTCGTAAACCCGGCCGGCTCGGTTTCATCGCGAAGCCCCCGCGTCTGATCCTTCAAACTGACCTACTTCCCAGGGCCTATGAACCTGTCAGAACTCATCAAGCAGGACCATTTTTCCTCCCTGTCCCAGGAAGTGTTGCTGAACGTGATTGTGACCAGCAACTGGATCATGGGTGAGCTTAGCGCCAAGATGGCTCCGTATGGCATCACGCCGGCACAGTACAACGTGTTGCGGATCCTGCGCGGCAGCTATCCGGACGCGATGACGTGTACGGCCATTGGCGAGCGCCTGCTCGACAAGACACCCGATACGACCCGGCTTCTCAACCGTCTCGACCGGAGCGGTATGATCCGTCGCGAGCGGTCAGCAGACGATCGCCGCGTGGTCAAGGTGGTGATCACCGAGGCAGGAATGAAGGTGATCGACGCCATTCAGCCAACGCTAGAACAGTTCCAGGATTCGATCATTCGCTACATTTCAACGGAAGAGCAGCACCAGCTCATCGATCTGCTCGAGCGTTTGCGTACGGATCAGGTTCAATGAGGCATCACACATCGCATACCCTGGGCCGTCCACAGAAGCTTTACGTGATCTGCGCCGCCCTGTTCATCACGGCGCTCGTCGTTGCCGAGGCGACGGCCGGCAAGTTCTTCACAGCCTTCGACCTGCCGTTTACACTCACGATCTTCGGGATGCGCTTCGATTCCGTTGTCATGACGACGGGGGTCCTCGCGTTTCCCCTCACGTTTATCATCACCGACCTGATAAACGAATACTACGGCAAAGCGGGGATTCGATTCGTGACGTACCTGGGCATGGCTGCGATCACGATGGTATATCTGCTCTTACAAGTGGCGATACAGGTACCCACGGCGCCCAACTCTCCCGTACCGGACGAAGCCTTTCGCCTCGTTTTTGGCACTTCCGGTCGGATCATTATCGGCAGCCTGACTGCCTACCTCCTCGGTCAGCTTGCGGACATATCCCTTTTCCACTACCTGCGCCGCCTCACGGAAGGCCGGTTTCTATGGCTCCGGGCTACCGGGTCGACCTTCGGGTCCCAGTTCGTCGACACCCTGATCGTGCTCACCGTGGCTTTTGCGGGGCGGCTCCCCTATCAGGACATCCTCGCCATCACGCTGTTCAATTACGGCTACAAATTTGCCATAGCGGTGCTGATCACGCCCCTCATCTACCTGGCGCACTGGTTGATGGACCGGTATCTCGGGCGTGAACGTGAAGGACAGTTCGTCGGCAGCGAGCGCACTCAGAATCCTGTTGAGATGACCCGGCAGATGCCCTGACGGCGACTTTATTTGAAGAGGCGGAGTAGAAGGTTCACGATGATCGTCAGCACGATGCTGACCAGCAGCATCGTTCCGATCGGGGCATAGATCCGGACGTTGCCTCTTTTCCAGGAAAAGTCACCGGGCAGGCTGCCGAGGTTCAATCCCGGTACTCTGGTCAGAAGCAAAACGACTGCCCCAATGACGACCAGCCCGATCCCCGCGATGATCAGCCAACGTCCGATCTGTACCATTTTTCGCTCCCTATATTCTGTTTCCCCGCACTAATGAAAGCCGGCTGCCTGGAGTTCCCCATGGACATCTCGTGTAATGTCGCGCCGGTGCTTTTCATCCTGCGCAGGTTCACCTACATTCCGTTTTTCCGCCCTATATCACGATCCCCCGTGTAATGCGTTTCCGATTTAAGTGCTGCCTGTTACCTGCCTGTTTGCTGCTACTCTTAGCGAGTGCTCGTGGGTTTGCGCAGCCGCTCACCTTCACTTTCTCTGAGGCCGATCTACCCGCACTGGACTACAGCGCCATTGCGTACGTGGACGTCGATGCCGATGGGGATCTCGACGTGGTGGTTTCGGGAAACCAGGCGCCGGCGCCACCCTTCCAGCCGGTGGCGTTGATCCTGGTGAATCACGGGGCGGAGTCGTCTACGGGGCAGAATGGAAGAACCATAACGCGTCACCGGTTCGAGCAAAAGCCGCTCGGAGTCGATCTGTGGCACGCTGCCATTGCCCCGGGCGACTTCGACGGGGATAACCGGGTCGATCTGGTGATCGCGGGGACTGAAACGGCAAGCCCACCGTTTCAGCCGCGTACGCTCCTCTTGCAAAACGATGGGGACGGCGGGTTCCGGGAGGTGTCGAACGACTTTGAAGCGCTCTACGGCGGCGCGGCAGCGTGGGGTGATTACGACGGCGACGGCGACCTGGACCTGCTTTTGACCGGCGTTACCGCCTCAGGTTCGTACGCTACCCGGCTGTACGAGAATCGAGGAGGAGGCTCGTTTTCCGAAGTGAGCACCACGGGTCTGCCCGACGTCGCGTTTGGGGAAGCGGAATGGGCGGACTACGACGGCGACGGCGATGCGGACCTGCTACTCTCCGGTGCGATGCGCAACGGCTTCCCCGTGGGGTCGGTTTTTCGAAACGATAGCCCCGGCGTTTTTTCGGAGATCCCCCTGGCAGGCCTGATGTTTAGCGACGTCTCATGGGGTGATTACGACAACGACGGCGACCTCGACGTGCTGATTTCCGGAGGCGTATTGGGGCCGGAGATTTTGTCCGGGGTCGCAAAGGTGTTTCGAAATGATGCGGGAAGGTTCGTAGAGGTAAAAACGAGTCTGCCGGGCGTGCTTTACGGTACGGCTGATTGGGGGGACTACGACCACGACGGGGACCTCGACGTGCTAACGGTCGGCGCCGTTTCCGGAGCGGGCATGAGAATCGGTCGCGTCTACCAGCAAACGGACGACGGCACGTTCATCCATCGTATCAACCTTCCGGGCGCGCTCGCCACTTCCTCCACGTGGGCCGACCTTGATTCGGACCACGACCTGGACTTTTTACTCACCGGTATCAGCAACCAGGACCGTCCGGTGACCGGGCTCTACCGAAACACGAGGACGCTGCCGAACCAGCCGCCCTCTGCACCGGGCGGTCTGCGCTCCAGGATCGAAGGCGGGGCGGTCATTCTCGAATGGGATGCGGCCTCGGACGTGGAAACCCCGGCAGCGGGTCTCTCCTATTCCGTTCGAATAGGTACGAAGCCTGGTCTCGGCGACGTACGCTCGGCAGTGGCCGAGCCCGACGGAGGACGCCGCTACGTCACGGGCATCGGCAATGCCGGTCCGGCAACCCGGCTTTCCCTCCGGAATCTTCCGGCCGGCACCTATTACTGGTCCGTTCAGGCAGTCGATCACAGTTTCGCCGGATCTCCCTTCGCCGAAGAGCAATCCTTTTCGGTTGCCGCCGGGAAAGACGGGGAAATAACCGGTGTGGAGGACGAGGACCCCGTAGCTCCAAGAGCAGTGTTGTACGACATCTACCCCAACCCCTTCAACGAGTCCGTCACGATCCGTTACGAGGTGCCCGGGCAGGTGACAGTCCACATCGAGGTATTCGACGTCCTGGGGAGGCGCATTGCCGTCCTGGCGTCAGGGCTCGCGCCGGCAGGGCGGCAGGAGGTAACGTGGGATGGACGCGACGTTTCGGGCAGAAGGGTACCGCCCGGATTGTATTTCGTCCGGCTGAGCGCAGGAACAGACCAGTGGACGGCCAGGCTTGTACGAGTTGATTGACATGCACCGGATAAAACTTTTTATCACACTGGGAATCGGTTTTCTGTTGGCCCGGCCGGCGACAGGTCAGAGTTTTCCTCCGTTTTCGACCGTATTACACGATTTGCCCAAGGTGTTGCACGGGGACGTCGCCTGGGCCGACATCGACGCCGACGGCGACCTGGACGTTGCCATCACAGGCATCGAGGACCCCGGCGGTACGTATCGGACCAGAATCTTCCGAAACGACGGAGACTACTTCGAGCTGGACAGCAGAGGCGTTCGGATCAGCCTCACTCGTTTTTCGGTTGCGGCTACACCGTCAAGACAGCTCGCCTACGGCGACGTGGAGTGGGGGGACATCGAAGGCGACGGGGACGTCGACCTCTTGCTTTCCGGCGCCGATGCGGCGGGTGTTCCCTTTACGATCGTGCTGGCCAATGACGGCACCGGTGGTTTCACGATTCACAGCACGCTCGTCGGGCTGAAGTCCAGCAGTGCGGCGTGGGGCGACTTTGATCTGGACGGCGATCTCGACATCGTGAATTGCGGCGTGCTCGAATCGGGCCGGCACATCTGTTACTTCTACGAATACGCGAACGGTGCCTACGTCCACCACGATTCTGGATTTACGGGAGTGGCCTTTGGCGACGTCGTGCCGGCAGATTACGACGGCGACGGAGACCTGGACCTGCTGATCACCGGAATGGCGTCTCCACAGGAGCTGGTGACCCGGCTTTACCGGAACGAAGGTGGTTTCGTCTTCGTCGACTCCGGCGTACCGCTCGAGCCGCTCGCGTTCGGATCGGCCGACTGGGCCGATTACGATCTGGACGGCGATCCGGACATTCTGCTGTCCGGAGGAATCCTGAGCCCGTTCCTGCTCGAGGGAGTGCTGCTGGTGTACACCAATGAAAACGGGACCTTCAACCGGATTAACGTGGGCTCCAGGGGCGCTTATTACGGGACCGCGAAGTGGGGTGACATCGACAACGATGGGGACCCCGACATTATGCTATCGGGTGGGACCCACCCTTACCTGTCCACCAATACGCATCCTCTGGGGTCGCGGCTTGGCCAGTTCCTGATCAACGAAAGAAACGGCCGGTTCGAAACGTTTGCCATTCCCGGGGTCGGTACGATCTTCATCTCTGCCGCACAGTTCGGCGGCGCGGACGTCGGGGATTACGACAACGACGGCGACCTGGACCTTTTCGTCGTTGGGCGGCAAGGCTCAGAGGGTGCAGCTTCGACGGAGTGGAGAAATGAGCTGTCGCACTGGGGCTTCGGCCAGAACACGGCGCCATCGGCGCCTAGTGGCCTTCAGTCGAGCGTTGAAGGGGCCAGTGTGACGCTCTCCTGGACTGCTGCTTCGGACGCCCAGACGCCGGCTCAAGGGCTGACCTACAACCTTCGTGTCGGTACGCAGCGCGGAACGGGAGACGTGGTTCCTCCATTATCCGTTCCGTTGAGCGGACATAGGCTCGTGCCGAAGCCGGGCAACACCGGCGGCCGGACGACGTGGACGCTGCACAATCTGCCGCCCGGACGCTACTTCTGGAGCGTCCAGGCAGTCGATCCCGGCTTCAAAGGCTCACCGTTTGCCGACGAGCAGGAGTTTACGATCGGTCAGTGATTTGCCCTCACGTCTTCTTCTACGGGTACGAACGTGAGCCAGCCGTGCGGGTCGTTGCCTTTCTGAATGACCTCGTTGAAGGCGTCCTGAAGCTCCTTCGTAATCGGGCCCCGTTTACCCTGGCCGATCTGGTAGTGATCGACCGACCGGATGGGCGTTATTTCGGCGGCCGTTCCCGTGAAGAACAGCTCGTCGGCGAGGTAGAGCATTTCGCGCGGAATCTGTTGCTCCTTTACGGTATAGCCAAGCTGGTTCGCGAGCGTGACGACACTATCCCGAGTGATTCCCGGCAGGATGGACATGCTGACGGGCGAGGTGTAGAGGATGCCGTCCCGGACCACAAACACGTTTTCACCGCTTCCCTCGGAAACGAACCCGTCCACGTTCAGCATGATGCCTTCGTCGTATCCGCTTAGCACGGCGTCCATTTTGGACAGCGACGCGTTCAGATAGTTACCACCTGCTTTGGCGAGTGCGGGGAAGGTGTTCGGCGCCATGCGATGCCACGAGGCTACCTCGACGTCCACACCATTTTCCAGAGCGTCCGCCCCAAGGTACGTTCCCCACTCCCAGACTGCGATGACCGTCTCGACGTGGTTGTGGAGCGGATTTACGCCCATCGCCCCCAGCCCGCGGAAAACGATCGGGCGAATGTAACAGGAGTGCAGTCCGCTACGGACGATCGTATCGAGCGTGGCCTGTTCGAGCTCTTCGAGCGAATACGGAATGTCCATCCGGTAGATTTTGGCTGAATCGAACAGGCGGCGCATGTGCTCGCGAAGGCGGAAGACGGCCGTCCCTTTTTCGGTGTTGTAAGCCCGAATGCCTTCAAAAACGGACGATCCGTAATGCACGACGTGCGAAAGCACGTGGATTTTGGCATCTTCAAACGGTACGAGCTCGCCATTGAACCAGATATCGTGTTGCATGGTCGTTTGCAAGGTTAAGGCAAAGAACCCGGGGTTCCGCGCAACTTAGGCAGGCCCCGGGACGTCATCGAGAACAGGAGTCGTTAAAAAATATTGCAAGGAACACCCCTTTCTGCAAATTTACAAGCCGGAAGTGTCCAGTTTCTGACTATTTAACAAACGAACGCGGCTGGCCACCTGACTTTCGGCCATGATTGACCTTAATAGTTCCTCCGCTCTTTTACCAAAGACCTCCTCCATCGTTCGATAGTTGAGCACCTCCTGCGTGTGTTTGCTCAGCACCCATTCGATGCCGAAGCGGCCTGCCGAGCCAATGAAGCCGAAGCCGTTTTCCACGTTCGTCATCGTGCCCGGCTGCACGAGGATCTCCGGGTCGAAGACACCGCCGGGGGGCGCGTAGTCCGGATCGAGCACGACGATCTGCATGCCGAGTCCCGCCAGCGCCATCGAAGGAACGGACAGCAACGTGTCGAGCGCGAGGCGGTCTTTGTGCAGCTCCAGATTCACCTCCCAGGCGTTGCTCTCCCCGGTGGACGCCTTGTTAGGCGGCTCGTAAGGCAAAAGAACGTCAACGAAGGGAGAGCCGTCGGATGCGGGTAAAAAACGGTACCACTGTTCGATCCGGTACGGTTTCCGATCGATGCCTCTCCAGATGATCTTTTGCGAGCCCGTCCGAATGATACCCCCGGACGTGGCGGACCCCTGGACGGTATCCGGAAGGATGACGGCTTCGGGAAGGTCTGGAGCCGTGGTCTCGGCAGAGGTCACGATGCCAGTCGTATGATCGATTACCTCTATCCGGTACGTGTGCCCCGGCAGCACCCGCATGGGGATATAGTAGACGTACCCAACCGAGCTGTTCGGAAAAACAATGACGGAATCCTGCCAGGTCAGCTTGCTCCCGTTCGTCAGGTCTTCCGAGGTAAAGACGACGTCAGGCGGCGTCTGGCTCTCCGATTCCAGCTCGCTCCGGATGGGTATCACCCGGACGAACTGGGTATCACGTCCCATGTCGAGGACGCCGAACAGGGTGTAGTTCCTGTCGCTCTCGATGATCGGATTTACGGACTCGTCGCATGCGGACAGCAGGAGGAGGACAACGAGAGTCAGTATACAGGGACCGGCAGGGAGGTCACGCACGGCGCGAAAAAGATGGCGGACAGGGAAAGAAGTCTCACTCATGGCCGGTTCACCTGACTTCGAGCTTCAGGCCTACGGACGGGATGAACGGGAATTGATCGACCCGTCGCAGGGTGTACAGGTCGAGGTATAGAAGGTTTGCCCGGTCGTACCCGTTGATGAGCGCGCCCTGCAACGTGAGGGCGGCGGCTGAGCCGAGGCTGAATGTGCGGTCGATCGAGACGTCGAGCCTGTGGTAGGCGGGAAGTCTCCCTTCGTACGGCTCACCGTAGAGGACGCGAGGGGTCCCGGGTTCAATCGTCACGTTGGCGTCGGGATGAAGCAGGATGAAATCGTCGAAGCCGAGCGCCTCGGTGAACGGCAGCCCGGAACCGTACTGCCAGCGGACGCTGAAGTCGACGCCGGCCAGCTCGAGGGTAGCCAGCGCATTCACCTGGTGCCGCCTGTCGTGGGGCGGGTGAAAACTCTTCGAGCGCTCGCCATACCAGTATTGAATCGACCGCTGCTCGGCTTCGTACGTAACGTCCGACAGCCCATAGCTGACGAACCCGTAGAAAATGCCGCGGCTGACCTCTGCTCGCAGGTCGATCCCCTTCACGTTTCCGGACGCGGGCTGGAGGTTCGTCGTGAAACGCGGGAAGTCCGTCCATTCCGACACGAAGAGGTTCGATAGCATTTTGTAGAACCCTTCGACGGCGAGGTCGAGCCAGGGGGCGGGGCTTATGCGATATCCGCCGATGAAGTGCATTGCCTCGGGTACCTTGCCGAGGGGTGAGGTCGTCCAGGCCGTAAACACGTCGCCTGCATCGCGCCGGTCGCTGAGGCCGACGACCTCCTGGTGGTAAACACCCCAGGCCGCGCTGAACCGGTGTACACCGCGATCCCACACGGCGCGGGCTCGCGGTTCGATGTACGATCTACCTTTACTGGGGAACGTTTGAAGCCGTACTCCCGCCTCAACGCGCAGGCCCGGGCCGAGGCGAAATTCGGGTTCGAAGTAAGCCCCGGCTTCGGTTACGTATTCGAGCTCGGTCTCGACGTTCTGAAAGAGACCCCGCAGGTCGCTCTCGAGAATCGATGGCCGCACGAAGAGGCCCCAGTTGACGTCTGCAATCCCGGTGTACAGGGTGACGTCGGCCGACACGTTGAACTGCCGGGCCGAGGAAAAACGAGTTGGCCGATCAGCCGGCCCGAACTCATTTTCGACGTGTGAAAACGACAGCAGCAGCTCGGCGAGCATGGGTAGACGAGCGGGGAAAAGCAGGTAACGGGCGCCATACGCCTCGTTTCGCCACGTGATCTCGTCCCGCTGATAGTCTCCATCTACGGCTTCCTGGCCGATCACGCCCCGGTCGTAGGTACGGAGCGCCGTGATGGAGAACTGGCTGTTGCTGCTCAGGTTGGCGTGGACCTTGGCGAACTGATCGTAAAAGGTGAAGGGAAGCGGCTGGTCGATGAGCCGGGCAGCCCCCTGCTCGATCATCGAGACGCGCCACGATCCCATAATGGAGACGCGGTCTTTCCAGAGAGGCCCTTCGAGCATTGCGCCGCTGACGAACGGCGCCGCCGACACCGAACCATTGAAGCGCCGTTTATTCCCGCTGCGTGCCGAGACGTCGATCACCGACGACAGCCATCCGCCGAAACGGCCGCCGTAGCCTCCTGCGTAGACGTCGGTATTGCTGATGAGGTCCGAGGGAAAGGCGGAGTAAAATCCGACCAGGTGGAACGGCTGGTATACGAGCATGCCGTCGAGCAGCACGAGGTTTTGCGTTGGCTCGCCTCCTCGAATGAAAAGCTGTCCGCCCCGGTCTCCTGTCGACACCACACCTGGCATGGTCGTGAGGTACCCGGCGAGGTCGCCGGAGACGTCTGGTGTCGGGATCAGCTCGATTTCTCCCGGCCGAACGCTCTGCATACCGGCCGTGATGCCGGCCGCTCCAGCCGTCTCTTTTTCGGATTCGACGACCACCTCGTCGAGCTCGGTGTCGGCCGGGTGCAGCGTGATGTTGTACGTCAGGATCTGACCCGTCGTCAGATCGAGCGAGTCGGTAAAGGTCTGGTAGCCGATGAAGGTGGCGTAGAGCACGTACGACCCGGGCGGGATGCGTGCGATCCCGTAAGCGCCGTCGGTGTCGGTTGCCGCACCATAAAGATTCCCGGACCCGTTACGGAGGTAGACGTTGACGCCCTGAAGCTTCTGGCCGTCCGAGGCGTCGGTCACAAAACCCCGGATCGAGGTGTTCTGGGCTCGCGCCTCACCGGCCGTAGCTGCCGCGAGGAGTCCAAGGAAAAGGATCACAACAGGCCAGGCAAATGGCCTATCCTTACTCGATGGGTGGAAAACGTTCAAGCCAGGTTTGACGAGACGCATTGAGGGGCGACGGGGAATCAAAAGAAACAAATATCGCACAACTACAAGCCTTTCACACGGGTGTTCTCATTTTTACCTGATAATCATCCCTAATTCTCGGGGCAGGGCTGGAGGCCGAGCTCTCTCACGACGTCGGTTTCAAGCATCCAGGGGACCGAAAAACGGGTGATCGAGCCGAAAAAGCCAAACCCGTTCGTCACATTTCCCCGGGCAGTGCTCGCGGTCCAATCGTCGCTCAGGCGTGCGATCTGCATGCGGATCCCGCAGAGCTGCGCGGAGCGATCAGTCGGTTGTAGCCCAAGCAAACGGCGAACGGTCGACGCGTCCCGGTCCAGGTCGAGGTTGATCACCCAGCCCTCCGACGTGAACGAGCCCGCATTCTCATACGATATCGCAACTTCGCGGTCGTCCTGATTCGGCAGACCGATGAGGTAAAAGATCGTGGCTTCGTACGGCGCATTTCGGAGGCCTCTCCAGACGATTCGCTGGGCTACCTGTCCCGCATCGACAACCGGCGCGTCGACGTCCAGGTTGAGAAGCGGGGGGAGGGTAGTGGACGCGAGGGTCGACGCGCCGTCCGATGCCACCGCTTCGAGCGTATACAGGTCGCCCGGGCGGGGAGAAAACAGGGCGTAATACAGAAAGGCCAGGCTGTCGTTTTCAAGCGTCGTAAGAGAGTCTCGCCAGCTGACGGTCTCTCCCGTGCGTACGTTTGTTGATAACACGCGTTCGGGCTTTTCACCCGGCCCTACGGGCAGGGGTGTCGGCCGTACGGCCTGGATCCGGACGAACTGGGTGTCGGCCGCGGTATCCAGGTAACCGTAAATGTAGAAAGGGTTTTCTCCGGTCTCTTCCGTGAAGGGATTGACCGAGTCGTTGCAGGAGACCGAGAGGATCAAGGCCAGTGTGAGACAGACGTAAGCTCGGATCCGTGACGTTTTCGTCTGACGGTATGTTGCGCGTGGGGTCGTCACGTCAGAACACCTCCACCTGAATACCGGCAGACGGGATGAACGGCAGCTGGTCCACCCGCTGCTGGGTTTGCAAGTCGAAGTCGAAGAGATTCTTCCGGTCGTACACGTTGACGGCTCCTGCGTGAAGGGTCAGCCGGAATCGGTTGAGCTCGAAGGTGCGTTCGACGGTCACGTCGAGCCGGTGGTAAACCGGGAGTCTTGCGTCGAAGGGTGTCCCGTAGGATAACCGGGTGGTGCCCGGGCGGGTATGGAACCCGGCGCCCGGCGGCAGCCTGTCAATGGCTTCGTAAAAACCTACGATTCGGGTAAAGGGTCGGCCCGAGCCGAGCTGCCACCGCGCAGATAGATTGAACCGGCCGACCTCGAGGTGTCCGATCAGGTTCACGTGGTGACGGCGATCGTGTGGGGGACTAAAGGATGCCGGAAGGGCCAGCGGATCTCCGCTTGTGCCGGCTTCGGTCTGCCGATAGACGACTGTAGCTAGGCCGTAGCCGGCGTAGAGAAAGAGCGGCGCGCGGGCGAGCTCGATCCTCAGGTCGAGCCCTCGTGCGTACCCACCGATGCGGTCCATCAGGACGGGCGTGTCGGGTTCGTTCGAGTAGCGCGCGAAGATCAATCGGTCGAACCCCTTCGTATATCCCTCGACGATCAATCGAAGCCACGACTTGAACTGGTATTCGTACCCGGCGAGGAAGTGCCGTGCACGGGGTACGCGCTCGTGGGAAGGGCCCGGCGCCCACGCAATGAACACCTCCGACACGTCGGCCAGGTTGTATAGCCCCACGATCTGCTGGTGGTAAACGCCCCACGCCGTGCTGATCCGGTGGCGGCCGGACGGTCCATCGGGCCTCCACTCGGCCCGTAAGCGCGGCTCGGTTGCCACGCCGATGTCGCTCGAGAAGGCGCTCAGCCGGATGCCCGGCTCAATTCGAAGGCTCCGGAAAGGATGCAGCCGTACGTCCAGGTATCCTCCCCCTTCCGACACACTCTCGATCACCGGATCGTTTCGGCGTCCCAGGTTGTACTCGAACCTGTTTGCACCCGCGGAGATGCCGAAGTCAATCTGATCCCGTCCGAACAGGTAGGAAAACGCGATTTCGGCATTGAAGCTTTGGGCCGAGGCATTGCGGGCGAGCGCATTCAGCGGCCGGTACGAGTTCTCCAACCGCGACGAGTAGAGCGAGAGCCTGGTCAGAATGGGATATTCGGTGGGCAGGTACACGTACTGCCCACCGACCACGTCGTTCTGCCAGCGCGAGCGGACGGCCGGCTCACCGGCCACGTCGGCGTGCTCTTCGTCGAACGTGTGCAGATACGTCGCAGAAAAGCTGCTCGTCCGGTTCAAAAACGCGTGTGTTTTGATGAACCGGTCGCCGAAGCGGAAGGGAAGCGTCTCACCGAGCAGCTCGGGCGAAAGCCGTTCGATGATTGACTCGCGCGCATTGGCGACGACCGACAGCTTTCCGGGTACCAGGGGCGCCTCAAGCCGTAGCGAGCTGAGGAACGGCGCGATCGACGCGGCGCCGACCACCCGTTCCTTGTTCCCGTTGCGCGTGGTCACGTCGATCACCGACGAGAGCCGGCCGCCGTACCGGGCGCCGAATCCCCCGGCGTAGACGTCCGTCCGGGCAACGATTTCGGCCGGGAACGCAGAGTAGAACCCGACGATGTGGAAAGGCTGGTAGACGGGCATGCCGTCGATCAGCACCAGGTTTTGGGCGGGAGTGCCTCCCCGGATGAAGAGCTGACCGCCCCGGTCGCCCGTGGTGACCACGCCGGGTAGGGTGACCAGGTAAGAGACGAGGTCGCCGCCGACGTCGGGCATCGGAATGCGATCGAGTGCGGCAGGGCTGATGGTGACGAAACCGGCGCCCTCGTGCGTTACCGGTTCAATGTTGCCACCGACTACCAGCTCGCCCAGCCGCGTGTTGCGTGGGGCAAGGGCGACGTCGATGGTTTTATGCTCCCCGGGCTCCAGCGTCAGCGTGTCTGTGAATGCCTCGTACCCGACGTGAGAAGCGCGCAGGAAGTGCTGACCTGCCGGAACACGGTCGAAGATGAACCGTCCGGTATCGTCGGTTGCCGTGCCCGTTCGCGGACTCCCGGCGGCCTCAAGCGTAACCGTGGCACCCTTCAGCGGCTCGTTCGTTACCGCATCCGTTACCCGGCCTTCCACGGCAGCCGATTGCGCCCAAACCGGCGAATATGTCAGAAATAGTCCCGCACAGAGCAATACCCACCCTGGAAGGTGACGCAAATAACCCGGCCATAAGGAACTGACCGGGCCGATTGCGTATTGCATGTCCAATCGGGGCGCTAACATTTTCACGATTATCGATCCATGCGGAAACGATCGGGTATGCGGTGGGTGTTTTTCACCCTCATCATCATCTTCTTCGGATTAGTGATTGCCGATTCACTGGGCACGTTCAACACGAAACCGTACGACGAGATACCGCACGGCGATCACGTTCACTACGTACCGAAGAACCGGGATCCGAACGTATCGATCAGCCAGTTTCCGACACAACCCCCGGGCCCGGGCGAGCAGATCACGCCGCAGGGCAGGATCGTACGCGTCGAGTAAGTCTACCCCCGGTTCGGGAAAAGGATGCCGGTGGTCTATTGAAATGGGTTTTGTTGACGTGTATCAGCTTCCCAGCCTTTGGAGTGCCTCTCCCGTAACCCGCATCGTGGTCCATTCGTCCATCGGTTTGGCGCCGAGACTTCGGTAGAACTGGATGGCGGATTCATTCCAGTCGAGAACGGACCATTCCAGCCGGCCGCACTCACGCTCGACCGCAATTTGCGCCACCCGTTTGAGGAGCGCCTTGCCGATCCCCTTCCCTCTCGACTCCGGCCTGACGTAAATGTCCTCCAGGTAGATTCCCCAGCGGGTCAGGAAGGTCGAGTAGTTCTGGAAGAACAGGGCGAAACCGACGGCCTCGCCGTCCACTTCGGCCAGGATCGCTTCGATGCGCGGGGAGGCGTCCGGCGAAAGGTGCCGTTTTAGCCGGTCGACGTCCGGCGCCGCTTCGTGGGCGAGCCGTTCGTACACGGCCAGCTCACCGATGAGGGTGGCGATGGTGCCGGCGTCGTCGGGACCGGCAGGTCTAAGGGTGAATGGGGTTTCTTTCTTCGATTCCACGGAATGGCGATAAGGGCAGGTTCAGGGTACGATAAGGGCGTTGGTATCGACGGTATCTCCTGCGCGGAGCCGGACGAAGTACGTGCCGGCTGAAAGCCGCGTAAGGTCGACGGACGTCTCGTGTGCACCTTCGGGAAGATGGCCTCTAAAGAGCACGTCCACGCGGCGGCCGAGGGCGTCGAACAGATCGAGCGTGACGTCGCCCGCAACGGATAGTGCAAAACCGATGGTGGCGGTAGTCCGTGCAGGGTTGGGGTACACTTTCGTGATTTCCGTCTCCTGCGGCACCACAGGCAGGTCTCCGACGTCTACGACGGTCACGCCGCCCTTGAGAAGGTAACGGTCAGGATCGAAGACGATCTCCGTCGGCCGGGCGGAAACGTTAAACGTGTAGGACTGCTGCCGTGAATCGTTCATCACCCTGAAGCGCTCGTCGCCGCTTTCGGTCCTCACCAGCAGCGTGATCGGCATTTCGAAGACCTCGACGTTGGATTCAGACTCGGTCTGCCTCTGGTCGATCCGGACGTGCACGTCGAAACCCTGCTCTCGTTCACTGGCCGACCAGCTCACTTCATATACTGGATAGCCGGTCCCCTCCGTTACCCATTGCCTGAAAAAGGCGTCGAGATCGAGGCCGGAGACCTCTTCGGCCACGCGCTGGAAGTCTGCCGTGACGGCGGTGCCGTAGCGAACGCGTTCGTCGTAGGCGTACGATCGGAGGATCTCACGAAAAACCTCGTCCCCGACGACGCCCCGGAGCATGTGTAGGACGGCGCTCCCTTTCGCGTACACCCGGCTTCCATTGAAGAGGTTACTGATGTTCGTGGTGTCCTGCACGACCAGGGTACCCGGCGCGTTGAGGGCGAGGGATAAATCGGAAGAAAGGGCATTCTGAAATTGATTGCCAAACATCGAGGGGCGGGCCTGATAGTAGAGCAGCTCGGCGTAGGAGGCAAACCCCTCGTTGAGCCAGAGGTGCGGCCAGTAGCGGGTGGTCACGAGGTCGCCGAACCACATGTGGGCGAGCTCGTGCGAAACGAGCGACACGTTTGCGCCGCCCATCGACGACATCGTCTGGTGTTCCATGCCGCCGCCCCACGTGAACTGCGCATGCCCGTACTTCTCCTCGGCAAACGGGTACGGACCAAACCAGTACTCGAATACCGCGATCATGTCCGGGGCAAGCGCCCAGTTAGGAGGCACGTTCTCAAACTGAGCCGCATAAAAATAGTGGAGGACGGGGAAGGAGGCCGGCCCGTATTCGGCGGCGAGGCTGTCGGGCCGCACGTACGTCTGCTCGGCCGTGTTGTACACACCTGCGGCGATCGAGACCAGATACGTCGAGATCGGATAGCGGGAAAACCAGTCGTACGTGACGGTGCCGTCGTCGTTCTGAATTTCGTCGATCAGAAGCCCCTGTGAACCGACGCGCATGCCGTTGGGGACCGTGACGGTGATCCGTACGGAGTCTGCCTTGTCGGCGGGGTGGTCCTTGCAGGGCCACCACACCCGGGCGCCGTAAGGTTCACTCAGCGTCCACGCGTACGGGTCGCCGTTGGCCAGGCGGCCGAAGCCGAACACTTCGTCGAAGCCGGTACCCTGCCGCGGGACGCCCCGGTAGAAGACGTCCACTGCCACGGTTTCCGCGATTCCCGCCAATTCGGGCAGCTCGATGCTCAGGACGTCGGTTGCGTGGTCGTATTCGAGCGGTGTGCCGTCCGGAGCGAGGACCGAGTCCACGACCAGCCCGATCGCTTCGTCGTTCGATGCAAAATCGAGCGTCAGGACGTCCATCGGTTGGTCGACGACGGTGCCCTGTACGCGCGTACGGCCGGTGAGGTAAAAAGCAGGGGTAAAGCGTAAGTCGAGCGTGAGGTGGTAATAACCCGCGTCGAAATTCGGGGAGGCGAACGAAACCTGCCGGGTCGATTCGAGGGTGACGGGTTGTGCGCCGGCATCAGGGAGGCACAACAGGCAAACAAACAGGCAGTAAAGATACCGTTGCATAGGCCACAACTGGTGAAAGGCGGATCGAAGAAGGCTCCCGACCGGCGGATTAGCGATACCGGTCGAGGAAGTCGTCGTCCTCACCAAGATCATCGTCATCGTCCGGTTCGCTCAGCGACGAGAGCATCGACCCCATCATGTCCGTATACCGTTTTTCGCCGCCAACCACGTCCTTACCGACCAGAGAGTTCTGGTGGAGCGCTTCGAGCACGAACTCCATCATGCTGGCCGTTTCACCCGGCGTGCCCTGCGCCGCGTGCTTCTCGACGACGGCGTGCAGGCCTTCGACACGGTCGAGCGCCCGCGCATATTCCGTAAACGGACTTTCAGGTTGGATCTCCACCGTGTTTCCTCGTGCGAACCATTGCAGGATTGTCTGGTAAGGCGCGCGCCCGGTCTTTTTGTCAGCAGGGTCCGGGAAAAACCGCTTGAAGATGGTTTTTACGGCTCTCCCGACGAGCAACCGCGCCACGTTTTGCGACCCCTCCTGCTCACCCTCGTAGACCAGCTCGATCTTGCCGGTCACGGCAGGTTCGACGTAGGCGAGGTCAGATATGCGGACGACGGTTTCGGTTTCACCATTCAGCAACGCCCTTCTTTCTGCTGCCGACACCAGGTCTTCCAGAGCGGCGCGCGTAAGGCGTGCGGACACGCCGGATTTCTGGTCGACGTATTCGCTCTGCCGCGCCTCGAAGGCAATCTGCTCGATGATCTCGCGGAAAAAATACGGTACGGTGACCTTCGTTTCCTCCCGTTCCTCTTCGGCCCACGCTTCCTGTTTTGTGATTTCGATGCCGATTTCCAGCGTTTTCGGATAATGGGTGATGATCTGGCTGTCGATGCGGTCCTTGAGCGGCGTGATGATACTCCCCCGGTTCGTGTAGTCTTCCGGGTTCGCGGAGAAGACCATCATGACGTCGAGGGGGAACCGGATGTTGAACCCGCGGATCTGGATGTCCTGCTCTTCCATGATGTTGAGCAGGCCGACCTGGATGCGGGGCTGGAGGTCGGGCAGCTCGTTGATGGCAAAAATCCCGCGATTCGTCCGGGGGATGATGCCGAAGTGGATGATTTCCTCGTCGGCGTAGGTCAGGCGGTGGTGTGCCGCCTTGATCGGGTCGATGTCGCCAATCAGGTCGGCAATCGTGGTGTCGGGAGTAGCCAGCTTTTCCCCGTAACGAAGGGAGCGGTGGAGCCACTCGATCGGGGTGTCGTCCCCCTTTTCTTCGACGAGCCGGCGGGCGTACTTCGAGATGGGGCTGAACGGGTTGTCGTTCAGCTCACTGCCCGCTACGACGGGGATGTACTCGTCGAGCAGGTTCGGGAGCATGCGGATGATGCGGCTTTTGGCCTGTCCGCGAAGGCCCAGGAGGATCAGGTCGTGCCTGCCGAGGATCGCGTTCTGTATCTGGGGGATGACCGAATCGTCGAATCCGATGATACCCGGAAAGATCGTCTCACCTTTCCGGAGACGATCGATCAGGTTTTTCCGCATTTCTTCCTTGATTGGAAGGACGCGGTATCCGGATTCTTTCAGTTCGCCTAGCGTGCTGATCTTGGTCAATTCCCTGCTCATATCCTCCCATGGCGTGACGAAGTGAGACTGTGGCACGCTACGTGCGCTCGCGCTGTTCCCCTGTGCTACGCTACGGCTGGCCTTTCCCAGCGGTAGAGCAGCAGCTTCGGGGTAGGTTTGTGCGTGGTAACGGCAATCAGGTAGCCGTCATCGCCGTTTGGCCGGACGTCGAGCGCGATGGGGAAGAACTCGTGGCCGCCGGCCGCGCTGGCGTCGGTGAGCACGTGCTGAAGCCGTCCAGATCGGTCGTATACGTCGATGCGGAGGCGGCCGGGGCGCAGGTTCAGCACGAACAGGAAGGAGCCTGCGGGTGCGGCGGACGACGAGAGCAAGGGAGGTTCCTTGACGTCGCCGAGCATGAAGGCGCGGCTTCGGGCCAGCATGGGGGAGTCGAACCCGACGAGTGCGAGCGTGTCCGTTCGTCCTTCCGGCGTCAGTAGATCTACAACGGGTCTGTATCCCGACAGGCTCAGCAGGGTGTCCCCCCAGGCGCGAAGCAAGCCTGCGTACCGCCAGTAGGGGCCGGTCAAATTCGTTCGGGCCCCTTGCCGGCCGGTGTGGCTAATACGGAAAATCGACGCGCCCGAGTCAGGGCTAACGACTTTCAGGTAGATTCCTTCGTCCGCACCGGTGACGTACTGCAAAGCGGTTCGGTCACCGGGGCGCGGCAGCACTATTTGCCGGGCGATTTTTCCTGCATGAAGGTAGTAGACGCGGCTGCTGTCGGGAGAGAAGACGAGCAGGGTGTCGCCCCGGAAACCGGCGAGGTAGGGGTGAACCAACCGGTCGTCGTGCCAGGATCTCAAGGGTGCGCCTTCGACGTCAAACAGAAAAATGTCTCCGCTTTGCACGTCCCCAACGTAAATCGTATCGCCCTTGCCAAACAGCACGGTGCGAGGGTACACCATTTCGTTTTCCGGTGTGCCCTGGACGGACCGGATCAGTAGCAGGGTATCCGTGGGCACGCCAGCGGCAATCTGCCGCGATAGTGAATCGGACGGGAAGAGCTCGCGCGGCTCCTCACGGCGGCACGACGAGGGAAAACAACCGCTCAGGAGCAGCACGAAGATCAGAACGGCCACAATGCTTAAACCGCGGGAGCCAAGACATTCTGACGGCCGAGTCGCGGGATGGACAGGTGAGATACTGGTTGACACCGGCATGTTACAATGGCATCAAAAGGGCTGTTGCGGGTCCGTCTACACGTTTCCGTTCGGCTACGTTCCAAACCCTGGCTGCCTGTCGGAGGACGGGCATTCAGGTAACCATACTGGTGAGCGTGTGCATCCTGAAGGCCTTTCGTGCGTATCTAAGCGGGGTCATTGAGGATTTAACCTGGCCTTTCACGATTCTGAAGGTCATACCGTTTGATGTCGAAGCCATTTCTGGGAGATAGTGCACTGGTTGAGCGAGCCCGTGCGGGGGATGACCGCGCCCGGACGCACATGCTTTCGACCCTCGAGCCCGTCCTTCGCAGTTTTTTCATCAAGCGGATTGGCGGGCGCGCAGAGGTCGACGACCTCGTGCAGAACACGTTGCTCAGAATCCACAACAGCCTCAACGACATCAAGCATCCGGAGCGGCTGAAGGGTTTTGCCATGAAGGCCGCTCTGTTCGAATTGCAGGACCTCTACCGGGGCCGCTACGGCACGAAGGAACGCCTGTATGACCCCGAAATAACCCCGGAACAGCTCGACCGGGAAGCCCCTGAAGGCCTGCGCATGGACCTGGAGCGCGCGCTGTCCACCCTCTCACCCAGAGCACGCCAGATCGTCGAGCTTCGCGAGTACGGGTACCGGTACGAGGAGATTGCCGAAATGATCGGGTCGACCGAGGCGGCAATCAAGATGCAGGTCAAGCGAGCCTTTGAGAAGCTTCGGCAGGTGCTCGTCGCCGTCTTGATAACGATAGCGTTCGCCGGTTTCTGGTCGTAAGTCAGGCAAGCGTTACCTTGATGTAAATCATCGCGGCTACCACATAGAGTACGCAGATCCCTGTGTTCTCTCGGATGTCCCTGGTTTACCCTGCTCCTACATCCCTGGTTTATGGCGCCATCTGACCCGGCAATCGACTCAATTCTGTTTCCTGAAGAGCTGTCGCATGAACAGCAGCAGGTCCTCAAGGAAGCACTGGCAAAGGATCCGGTGCTTGCCGGTCTGTTCCATCAATGGCGGCAGGTACGCGCTGCCGTGCGCGAAAGCCTGAACGAGCACGTTCCCGATTCGAAGCGGTTCGTTTTGTATGCTCTCGACGCATCGGGAAGGGTTGAAGGGTTGACTTCCGCCGAACGGCAGTGGCTGGAGGAAAACAGGAACGCCATCGAACGGGCGCTGGAAGCGCACCCGGGCCTCCGTCTGGTGATCGATCAGATCGGCCGGGAGTGCCGGCTTTTCGAAGAGGTCTGGGCCGAACATTTCGACGAAGGTGACACCACAGCCGGGCGTACGGACCGTGAACCGTTGCCGAGGGCGTCTACGTCCAAGTCACGTATGCGCCGGATGTGGCGAGCTGCGGCTCTCCTCACCGTGGTGGCGTTCGCGGCCATCCTCGTGCTCGTCAACCGGAAAGACAGCGGGTTACTGGTCGTCCAGACGGAGCCTGGCCTGGTACAGGAGGTCGAGCTGGCGGACGGCTCCTCAGTGCGTCTCATGGGCGGCTCCGAGCTGGCGTATGCCGATCCGGCCAAAGACCGCGTATTCGACCGCCGCGTCCGGCTGAAAGGGCGGGCGTTTTTCGACGTCGTACCTGGAACTAAGCCTTTCGTCGTTTCCACCGCAACGGCGCTCGCCACCGTGCTCGGCACGAGCTTCGGGGTGGAGTCCGAAGAAGAGCATACCGAAGTCGTACTCGTCACCGGTCGTCTTTCGCTGGCGCCCAGCAATGCCCCAGGGAACGTGGTCGTCCTGGAGGAAGGGCAGATGAGCCGGGTGGCGGCCAATGCCGCACCTTCCACCCCTGTCGAGGTGGACCCGGCCACCGCACTGGATTGGACGGGGCTGTTCATCTTCCGCAACACACCGCTGGATCAGATCGCCGAACACCTGAGCCGTCAGTACGAGACCCCGGTCACGGTAGCGGACGAGCTCAGCGACGAGCCCATCACCGGGATCTTCTCCCCCGACCAGACCCTGGACGACATCCTCGGTACGTTGTCCGTCGCCGTGGGTGGGAAAGTCGAACAAAGCGAATCGGGAGCCTACCGCCTGGCTCCTGCACCTTGAGCGATTTTTGAGCAAAAGGGATAGTGAACTACGGTCCGCAGATGTTCGCGGATGATTTTTTTGAAGGGGTGCGGGCCAACGATGAGACGTTTAGTGTTTTCGAAATGCTAAACAATTACGTCATCTCCGCGAAGGCGGAGATCCAGGAAAACATTTTTCTTCCTCTACCCCTCTGCCCTGCATGACCCTCGCTTGGATCTCGGCTCGGAGGCCGGGATGACGTTGTTTTTAGGCATTTGGAACCAGGACTACGCCCCGCCCTCTGCATGTAATCGCCCACTCCTTCAAATAACTACCTGCGGAAAATCTGCGGCATCAGCGGACTGCCATTTAAACCTTCTACAATCGACGCCCCCTCGATTTTTCTGGCGAAAACACCTTCCTGGCCTGTAGCGTAGCCGCATATTCAGAGAACAACCTGCCGGTCTTTTGGTGTAATTGGGCTGTGACGGCACAGTCCACACGGCTTCACTGGCTTGCCGTGTGGATCTTCCTGAACGCTTCGACAGGAATACTCCCCTGACGCTGTCGCATCGTGTGATTTGCATTTCCAAATCTTTTCGGCAGCGTGCTACAACGGTTCACCGGCGCGGTTTTTTTTCTGCTCACGATCCTGGTTCCCGGTCTCTGTAGTGCACAGTCCATCAAGCTGGACATGCACGACATTCCGCTGGAGCAGGCTTTGTGGGAGTTTCGTGCCGGTACGGGCGTGGACGTCGTTTTTGCGCAGCGTGTCGTGACCGGTCGGGTCGTCACGTGCCGTTATGAAGGGAACGACATCGAGGACGCGCTGGCTTGCGTGTTGAAAGGAACGGGGCTGACCGCAGAGCCGGTCCGGCGACGGCAGTACGTGATCGTTCCACACCAGAACAACAACGTATCCACCGCGCAGCGTGGGACGCTCGGCGGCTTCGTGGTGGATGGCGAGAATGGCGACGTTCTTCCGGGCGCCCACGTCTACGTGCCCGGACTGCGTCTGGGGTCCGTAACAAACTCGGCCGGGTATTTTGCCATTCCGTCGCTTCCACTCGGCAAGTACCACATCCGAATCAGCTATCTCGGGTTTCAACAGCTGGATACGGTGCTCGCGGTCAACGACCCGCCACAAACACTGGATCTGTGGCCGAAAACGTTCGAGTCGGACAGCATCGTGGTGGAAGCGCAGCGAGCCGAGTTCGTCGACGCCGTGACGGTGCCGGGGGTCGTCCAGGTGCCGGTCAGCGAGCTCGAAAAGCTGCTGTCTTTTCCGGGAGAGCAGGACCTCTTTCAGGCGCTCCAGTGGTTCCCCGGCGTCATGCGGTCGGGCGAGATCAACGGCGCGCTCCTGGTGCGGGGCGGTGAGCCCGACCAGAACCTCTTTCTCATCGACGGGGCGCCGGTCTATCACCCCTGGCATGCCTTCAGCCTCATATCGGTATTTCAGACCGACACTTACCGTGACGTTCGGCTGTACCGGGGCGCGTTTCCGGCCGAACACGGGGGGCGGCTGTCGTCGGTGCTGGACACACGCCTGAAAGACGGCAGCCGGGCAGAGCCCAGGGTGGTAGCCGGGGTGAGCCTGCTCAACGCACGCGGGCTGATCGAAACCCCCATCACCGACAAGAGCTCGTTCATGCTCTCTGGAAGGCGATCGTACATTGACAAGCTGATCGGCCGCGAGCACCCGGTCGAAGGGGACGACGGCCGCCTCGATACGCTTCGGACGGGCTACTACTTTTACGACATCAGCGCGAAGGTGTCGTATCGGCCGAGCCACAGCCACCAGTTTTCGATCAGTCACTATCGCGGAAGGGACGACCTCGACCTGAGGCTGCCGTTCGACCTGTCGTTCGATCTGTCGTCGTGGTTGTACCCTCCGGACCTGTTCTTCGAGATCGATCAGGGATGGGGCAACGACGTGTACACCTTTCGCCACCAGTACCTGTACTCGCCTCGCTTATTCTTCACGACCACGGCGTATTACTCGGGATACAACGCACTCGAAGCGGCCTACATCCAGCCCACCGGCGCCTTTTCGCTGGATTCAGACTATCGCGTGCGTCTGAGCGATCGGGGGATAAAAGTGGATCTGGACTACTACCACTCGCTCTCGCACCAGGTTAGGGCCGGGGTCCAGCTGGTCAATCGGCGGTTCGACAGCGAGCTCACGGCGTGGATCAACCGTACCGCGGGTTCGAGTGACCAGTTCGACCAGGACAGCAACCTGCACGCCTGGGAGATTGTAGCCTACGCGCAGGACGCCTGGCAAGTCGCCTCAAACTGGCACATACAGCCCGGCCTTCGCGCAAGCTACTTCAGCGGGGGCTCTTACTTTCGCCTGAATCCCCGTTTCGACGTGCAGTACAGTGTCGTTCCGAAGAGCCTGCTTTTCCGGGCAGGTGTCGGATCGCAGGTCCAATACATGCACCGGCTTCGGGACCGCTACTCGTTCATGTACGACATCGTGTCGAGCCGGTGGGTCCCGGTGGGCTCTGCGGTCAGGCCGTCGTCCAGCATCGATACGGCCGCCGGCGTTGAGTTTTTTCCGAAGCCCTGGCTGATGTTTACGGCGGATGCTTATTACCGGTACACCCAGGGCATTTTGCTTCCGGAGGACGAGTATCAGACGAAGGATGGGCTGGCCGGTCCCGGCATCGCCGTGGGGGCATTGCTCGGGCAATACACGCCCGGCAGGGGGCGCTCTTACGGGGTCGAGCTATCCAGCAGGATAATGCGGGAGCCCTGGCAGGTATCGCTCAACTACACGATTGGCAGGTCGCTGAACCGTGCTCCCGAGCAGGGCGAGCGGTCGTACCGGCCGGGGCGTTACGAAGTGCCGCACGCTTTCCGAGGAATCGCCAGCCTTACCAGGGGCCGCTGGCTCTTTACGCTCGCGGCAGAAGCCCGGAGTGGTTTTCCCCATTCTGAGCCCGTCGCCCGCTACGCCCTCGGCGACCCCATCGACAACGACCCCGAGGATTATTTGTATCGCCCGCGTCTGCACAATGCGCGTCTGCCTGCCTACATCCGTCTCGATGCAGCGGTGGGGTATCAATTCGAGATGCTCGGTGCGGAATGGCGGGCTCAGCTCCTCGTTTACAACGCCCTGAATCGGCGCAACGTGATCGCGCGCGAGTACGATCCGAAAAAACCGGTCGTTCAGCCCGAGGACCGAAAGGGATTGCCCATACTCCCACTGTTTGATATTTCGCTGGAGCTGTGATGAATCGCAAAGAAAAAACCCTCCGATTGCTTGGAGTCCTCCTGCTGGCAGGGAGCGGCGCCTTTCTGGCGGCGTGCGATTCGCTCGAGTCCGTCGACCCTGAAGTGCTCGTCGTCGAGGGGTTCCTCGACGCCGGGAAGCCGTTGCCCGAGCTTACCATTCGGCGGACCGGCTCTCTGGACGAACCTTACACCCTCGATGGGGTGGGTGTCCACGATGCGTCGGTCGTCCTGAAGTTGAACGGCGACGCCATCGTTTATTATTCCGTCCCGGGCTCGCCGGGCCGCTACGCTCCACCGGCAGGAACGGTGGAATCCGTACCCGAGCTGTCAACCTTCTCGCTGGAAGTACATCACCAAGATGTATTCGTATCGGCAAGTGGAGACGTTCCCCCAGCCATCTCGATAGACAGTATCCAGATCAACGTGCCGGATCAGCCTGTGGAGGCAGTCTTGCTCGACTCTCTAAGGCTCGACTCGCTCGATACCGGGATCTACGAGGGATTCATTTACCCGGTCGAGGTGTCGCTGTACTGGTCGCAAGACGGCGCGCCTGCCGGTCAGGACAGTCTCTACTGGATCAGGGCGCAGCTCAAGCCGTTCCTTTCGTTCCCGTCGAGGGTGGTCGATTATTTCCTGCGCCAGGAGCAAATAATTCGGGAGGACCAGCTGGCAGTGGATGGCAACGGAAGCAGGCGCTGGACCGGTGTGTACGCCGTGCCGGTTTCGGCCGCAACCGATTCGCTTCCCGATCACGACGTAAAAGTGTCTCTGCTCCGTAGCGGCAGCGATTACGCCCGTTTTGCGTCGAGCCGGGACGCCCCGGAGAGGCGAGAGCCTATATCCAACCTCAACGGAGCCATCGGGATCGTGGCCGGTATATCGGTAGACTCCGTACGTGTGCTGGTATCCGGCAATGGGAGCGTTCCCCTCCGACGTTTCTGGTGAACCGCTATGCGTGAAGAACCAACACGGCCTTTTGAACCCGGCACGATCACCCGGCTCGTTGCGCAGAAGAAAAATCCTGATCGGGTTTCGGTGTTCGTAGACGGCGCCTTCGCCTTCGGCATCTACAAGGATCTGGTTCTCGAGTTCGGGTTGAAGAAGGGGCGTGAGATCTCGGTGGAGGAGGCCGAAACGATCCTGAAGGCGGATGCCCTGCTGATTGCGCGATCTCGAGCGTTGAAATACCTGGCGCACAAGCCACGCACTCGGGACGAGGTCCGAAAGAAGCTCAGGGACAGCGGCCTGGAGGCGGAGTCGATCGAACGTGTGCTGGACCGGATAGCGGCGATGGGACTTCTCGACGATGCCGCGTACGCGCACGATTACGTCAAGAGCAGGATCAATAGCCGGGGGTATGGCCCGGAGCGAATACGCAGAGAGCTTATCCGGCGGGGCGTCGATTCAGATCTGGTCGAAGAGGCGTTAAGGGAAGAGCTCGAAGGATACGATCTGCTCGAGGTCGCGCGTTCTCAAGCAAACCGGCGGTGGGAAGTGTTAAAACGTGAGCCGGATCCTCTCAAGCGTCGGAGAAGGCTAGCCGGTTATCTACAGCGAAGGGGCTTCGACTACGACGTCGTTCGGTCAGTCGTCGAAGCTTTAGAACGCGGCGGGTGATCGCTGCCGATCCGGAAGGCAATCTTGCAGTTCACACATTAAAATCGTCTGACCGATTGATCCGCGGAGCAGAAAACCGCTTCATGTAATACATTATTTTCTTCTCTGTAGTCCATTGGACGGGGCCGGACTGTACAAAATCGGTCTCACACTTTTCAAAAGATGAGCGGCATAGACAAAGAACGGGGTGGTTTCAAAGACGGGAAGATGCCCTCCAGGCTGGGTGCGGGGTATCCCGTCCCCAAGAAACCATTGCGCTACAGTTACGATCGATTCTTTCGCCTACTGGTGACGACGCTCGTGGTAGCGGTTGCCCTGTGGCTGCTCTGGTACTTCTTCGCCCTGTTCGTCTACCTCGTCATCGGTATCTTTCTGGCCTACATCTTGAAGCCGCTCGTGGACCGGATGCAGGGGTTCGGGATCGGGCGAATTCCGGCGATCATCGGCACATTCGTGCTCGTTTTTGGCACGATAAGCCTCCTGCTCACGTATCTGGTTCCATTCGTTACGGATCAGGTGGGGGGCCTTTCGCGTCAGATCTCGTTTCAGAGGGTCGCACAGATAACGGCGGTCGAACCCGGGGCAGTTTCTGATAGCGCACGTCTCGAAGTGGGGCAATTCATCACGGCGGTGGACGGCGAGTCCTGGCACGGGTACAGCCAGCTCAATTCGATCCTGCGGAGCAAACAGCCCGGCGAGACGCTCACCTTGACAGTCGAAAACGACGCCGGCATCAGCCGTACCATCGTTGTGGAGGTGGAGAACGTCGGAAGTGGCGCAGAGTTGGTTCAGCGCAGCGCGTCGGCGGACGATCTGGAAGAACGAAACGTCGAGGCGCTCGGGATTACGATTCGTGAAGTCGCCCTGTCGGACGTTGCTACGTTCATCGAGAACCAGCTCCGCCGCGTCATACCGGTCGAACAGGGCGCGGTAATCGGCGGCATCACCGCTGCGTTCGAAGAGGTATTCCGGGGTGACCGGATCACGGCAACGGTGGGGTCGGTGGTAGACCTGTTTACCAACCTGTTCTACGCGATCATCGTGATTCCCTTTACGACCTTTTTCTTCCTGAAGGACGGAGGGGTGATACGCCGGAGTGCCTTACGAGCCGTGCCCAACCGGTACTTTGAGGTCACGCTGGCCATCGTCGAAAAAATCGAAACGAATATCGGGCGATACTTTCGGGCGCTGTTCCTGCAGGCCGTTGCCGTGGCGACGGTTGCGTCTATTCTTTTGAAGTTTACCGGTCTCAATTATGCGCTTGCCGTAGGGATTTTTACGGGTGTAGCCAACGTAATCCCGTATTTTGGTCCGCTCATGGGTTTCATTGCGGGTGTGCTGGTGGGTGTTGCGCAAACGGGTGATTTCAGCCTGTTTCTCGGTGTAACGACGGCGATGATCCTGACGCAGCTTTCCGACAACCTCTTTTTCCAGCCCTTTATCTTTTCCCGTGCGGCGCGTGCGCATCCGCTCATCATCCTGTTTGTCGTGCTCGTCGGTGCACATCTCGCGGGGATCATCGGTATGCTGGTTGCCATACCGGTGACGGCAGCAATCCGGGTGACGATCGAGCAGATCGTCTGGAGTGTACGCAACTATCGAATTTTGAGGGCATGACGATGGCCGACGGGGAGAGCCGGTTTACACGTCTGGATCCGCTCTTGTTTGCCATGGCCGTCGTCGGCCTGGTACTCTTTTTTGTCGTCTTGCCTTCGCAGCATCCGGATTCCGGGGCGAGCTATTCGCTCGGGCCCGAAGCCGCGTTGCGAACGGCCGAGGCGTACCTCGCGGAACAGGGCTACGACCCGGGAAGCCTTGAGCCGAGGGTATCATTTCATCGACAGAAGGACCTGCTCGTACGCATGCAGCGGGGTCAGGGTCGGGTGGAGACGGTCGAGTGGCTGAATGGGTCAAATGGCGACGTGCTGCCCGCATACTACTGGCGCGTGACCTGGAGTCGGAACGGGATTGTGGAAGAGCCTGGCCTACGTCGGTTCCTCAGCGTTTACCTGACCGAGAGTGGTAAGGTCTGGCGATTCAGGAGCATTTTCGACGAGGCGCCGGAGGTCAATCGGGACGCGCTGGCCTACATGGTGCGCCCGAACAGTGCTTCTACAGAAATCGGGGCGTCGATCGACCCTGAATTGACGGATTCTCTGCTTGCCGCCACCCTCTTTTTTCAGTTTCCAGACTCGTCGGTCGAGCTGAATACCGAACAGGACCCCGCATCTCCTTCCGATGGCCGCTACGACTGGTTGCTCGGTGGGGCGCCTGCTCGCGCCACGAACCGGGTCGTGCAGCTTGGACCCGAAGCAGCAGTCGCCTTCGCGCGGTATCATCTGACGCATACGGCGCTGGCGGACTACCCGCTGGTGGTCGAGTCCGTCCGTCCCGAGCGGACCAGCCGGAGGGGGCCCGCTGCTCGCGTACTGCTCGTGTCGCAAGAGCCGATCTTCGGACAGGACGTTCGTTGCGAGGTGGAGGTAGAGGCGGCAGGGACCCTTAGGATGATCGACGTGGCCTTCAATGGCGAGTCGCTCGAGGACGTAGAAGACTTACCACAACGAGAGGATGAGCCGGGAGAAGCCCGGGCGGGCATATCGATTTCTACGGGCGAATCCGGCGACCTTACCATGACGGTCGGATACATTCTGCTGATCCTCCTTTTCGTCTTCCTGTTTTTTCGTCGGCTCAACGCGCGGATGATCGATTCGAGCACCGGCTTGCGAGACGGGTTGTTCGGTGGATTCTTCCTGGGCGCGATGGTGCTGCTGGTCAGCATCTATCAGTCTCTTGGGGTGACGTCTACCGCCTGGACCAGCATCTTGCTGTCGGCCATCGGGGCGCTGATTGCGGCGGCGGGCGGTGCGGTATTGCTGTTCCTGATCTCGAGCACGGCCGATTCCATTACTCGAGAGTACTGGCCGGAGAAGCTCGAAACGATCACCCTGGCCCGGTTTGCATCGTTCATCAACCGCCCCGTGGGACTTGCGCTCCTCCGTGGCGTGGCCCTCTCCGGCGTATTGCTCGGGGTCGTGACGCTTCTTCTGCTGGCGACGCCGAAATCGGCGATCGATTTCAGCAGCTCCGGGCAATTCCTCCACGAGTTTACCTTGTCGCCCGTCTCTTTTCTCGTCGGGCTCAAGATGTGGTACGGGTTGTTCGTTACCATACTCGTTTTATTGGGTGTCGGGAGCCTCATTTACCGCCGGTTCAAAAGCGCATGGGCAGTACTTTCCGGTATGGTTTTCATTTTTGCGCTACTTCAGTTGAGCACGATCAGCATCGGACCGGTTGGCTACGAATGGCTCTTTTCAGCCGTAGTCGGCGCCGTGCTGGCGTATGCATTCTGGCGTTACGACGTGCTGGTCTGCCTCACGGGGTACGTCGTGATGCAGGTGCTGATCGACTCGGCGCCGGGCTGGCTGGTGGGAGCGTCACCGGAGCGCCTAGATGCGATTATTGCCTTTATTTTGCCGATTTTTCTGGCTGTGATCGGGTTCGTGGGCATCAGCAGCCAGCGGCAGGTGGGCGTCAAGACGTACGTGCCGTCCTATTTGAAGGAGATCGAGCAGGAAGAAAGGCTCCGTCGTGAGCTCGAGCTGGCGCATCAGGTTCAGGCCACGTTACTCCCGAGGAAGATGCCGGAGGTGGAAGGGCTCGACGTTGCGGGGATGTGCCTGGCAGCCCAGGAGGTGGGCGGCGACTACTACGACTTTGTAAAATTGAGCCCGACCCGCCTCGCCATCGTGGTCGGGGACGTGAGCGGCAAAGGCATTCAGGCGGCGTTCTACATGACGCTCGCGAAAGGGTTCGTGCAGACCCTCAGCAGGATCATCGATTCACCTGCCGAGGTGCTGCGGCGTTTGAACGCCCTTTTTTACGAGAACGCACCCCGTGGGATGTTCATTTCGATGATCTACGGGGTAATCGATCTGGAAACGCGTACCTTCACGTTCGCACGCGCCGGGCACAACCCGGTGATCCTCAAGCGCTCGCCCAGCCGGGAAGCAGAGTTTGTACTACCGGCGGGCCTGGCGATTGGCCTGGTAAACGGAAGCCGTTTCGACGAGACCCTGGAAGAAACCACGATCACGCTACGTCCGGACGACGTGCTCGTTTTTTATACGGACGGCTTCTCCGAGGCCATGAATGAGGCGAGGGAGCAATACGGCGACGAGCGCCTGGCCAGCCAGGTCGGGACGTTCGGCAGGTATGCAGCCACCGAAATCCTCCGCGCCGTCTCGGAGGATGTGAGGCGGTTCGTCGACACCGCCGACCGTCACGACGACATGACGATGGTCGTGGCGAAGTTTGGCGCTCCCCAGCGTCCGACGACCGTCAAGCACAGCATGGCGTCCGACGCACCCGCAGCGACGTGAGTTTTTTGTACCACCTATCTCTTGATGACTGTGCAGGATACCCGGGAATTTGACCCCATCGCCAGAGCCGTCGAGCAGGTCAGGCGGCGAACGTCTTCTGTTCCTGAGATCGTACTCGTTCTGGGTTCGGGGCTCGGTTCGCTGGCCGATTCCGCGACGGATCAGGAAGTGGTTCCTGCGAGCGTGATCCCCGGTTATCCCGTTTCGACCGTCGCGGGGCACGACGGAAGGCTCGTCTTTGGAAGGCTGGAAGGCCGCGACGTGCTCTTCATACAGGGCCGTGTCCATCGTTACGAAGGCCATTCGCTGGAGGCCGTGACCTTTCCGATTCGCCTTGCAGTGGCGCTCGGAGCCTCGAAGCTGGTCGTGACCAATGCCGCGGGCGGGATCAATCCTGCGATGGGTCCTGGCAGCCTGATGTTCATTACCGGCCACCTCAATTTCAGCTTTTGCGGGCCCGTGGTGCAAGGCCTAGGGGACGTGCACGATCGGCCCGCTACGCCGCCGTACGACCCGGCCTGGATCGACCGTGCCGAGCGATTCGGGCTGGAAAAGGGCATCCAGACGTATCGCGGCGTTTACGTGTGGGCGAGTGGGCCCAGCTACGAAACGAAGGCCGAAATCCGGATGTTTTCTCGGTTGGGAGCCGATGCGGTCGGCATGAGCACGGTTCCTGAAGTGATTCAGGCGAGCGCACTGGGGATGAAGGTCATCGGAGTCTCCACGATCACCAATCCGGCTGCCGGGCTCGGAGCAGCGCTCCTTACTCACGAAGACGTACTGGAAGTGGGGCGTCAGGCTCGCAACCGTCTCGAAGTTCTCCTGCGCGGAATTGTTGCAACCGCCTGAATTTCTTGTATATTCCCTATTAGAACAGACCGATATCGTCGACTGGAATCGACGGTTGCAACTTCTTTTCACTCATGGAAGTGGATCGACGTGAAGGGTGTCAGAAAATCCGCGTGGCGCCTGCTCTCCGGAGCATTTCTTCTGTTTTCCTGTACGGCCTCTGCCGGTCCACGCTTTTCCGATGAACCCACGCTTCAGATATTCGCAGCGCTCGATCAGTCCATCGTTGCCCTCGGGGAGCCTTTCGTTTTAACGGTCGAAGTCTATTACACGCCAAAGGGGCAAGCGGAGACGGAAGCGGTATCGCTGGCCTTCGAGCAGGCCGAGCTATGCGTCAATGAGGCGGTATTCGAAGTCTTACGGCGCGATCGCAGTCCGGTGCACCACGCGCTGGTCGAGGGCACGCCGGTCACCAGGTTCAGCGAGCGATTCATACTCCGTGCGCACCGTACCGGGAAGCTCACCCTTCCCGAATACCGATTGCAGCTCGGTTCGCGGACGTATATGCCGGCGGTCCCTTCCCTATCGGTCTACCAGGTCGATCGTGAGTTCTTCCGGCGCTCCCAGGCGATCATGCAGGTCATTGCGGAGGCGCCGAGAGGCAGCCGGGTGCCTGACCGCACCGGAACGGCGTTTCTCGTCGGCCCTGACGCCGCCGTGACGAGTTTCCACGTGATCATGGACGCTGAGCGCGTGCAGCTAAGGCTGCCCGATGGAAAGTCGATCTGGACGAGAAAGGCCTGGGTACTCGACCCGTCGCGAGACATCGCGGTCCTGTACGTCGATCCGGATGAAGTAAAGTGGGCCGGCCTGCCTATACTGGAGCTGGCGCCTGTAGGCGATCAGGTCCGGCCATCGTGGGACAACGAGAAGCTGGTCGACGTCGTCTTTACGAACGGCTGGTCTTCCGGCAGGCAGCGCAGCACAGTCGGGCACCACTTCACCTCGATCACGCTCGACCGGTACGAGCCATACTGGATCAGCAGCAACCCACTTCGTCCGGGAGATAGCGGGGGACCGCTACTCGACCGAGAAGGGCGTGTGTTGGGTGTGGTGGCGTCGGGCACCGTACGGCAGAATAAGGACCACGTACGAGAGGACATGTGCGTCGCGACGGATCCGCGCCCCGCGCTCGGGCTGAAGATGCTGACCGAAAAGCCCCGCTCGCTGAAATCCTATCTCCGCGATCCAGGCATCACGCGAGAGCCGCAGACCAGCATGCTCCGGGTGTCGGCCGAGCTCGGGCTTGGTTACAAAAGCCCTGCGTTCCTCGATCGCGCCATCGCCCTGATGACTGCCAGCGCGGCGCGCGCACCGCACGATGCGCGTATCCATCTGATTCGTGGGGCGCTTCTGGAGATGCGTGGGACCTGGAGTGAGGCCATGCGCTCGTACGAGGCGGCCCTCGAAGCGCATCAGGACTATTTCCCTGCCACGTACATGCTCGCGCTGCACCACATCAGGCAGCAAGAGTACGAAAAAGCGAGGGCGCTATTCAATCGAATCGGGCACTACGCGCCGTACGCCCGCCTCGCGCTCTACGGAGAGGCGCTGACGCTGATCAAACAGTATGAATATGCCCGTGCGGTACCGCTTCTACAAGATTTCTTGCGCATCGAGCCAACCTTTGCGCCGGCGCTTTACGACCTGGGACGTTGCTATTTTGCCCTGGGAGAGACGGAGAAGGCTCACCAAATCATCTTGAAAATGGAGGGATTAAGCAGCGAATGGGCAAAAAAACTAAGGTTTTCTCTTCGCTTTTCCGTTTTCCATCCATTTGTTCCCTTCGAAATGCCGCTCGCGCGTATACCAGAGTCGTCGCCGCTCGACGTCGTTGAGAAGTGAAAAGTGCATCGAGCCGGTAAGTGGCAATTATAGTTCGATCTGTAGTGGTCGATATATCCCGTTGTATTTTGATGCAACTGTTTGCATATTTGCAACAGGTGTTACCAAATCGTCATATTATGCGGCACCAAACGCTGCACTTGTTTCACAATTTGCCCGTATGGGGCAGCCAAAGAAGTAGGATTGATGAGTTACGAACAGGAAAGTCGGAGCCGGTATCACGAGGATCACGGATATGATCACGAGGACCGGGAAGAGTATGATGACGCTGATGGTCTGGACCATCGTAACTCCAGGCGTTATCACGACGAAATCTACTCGAAGCGCGTCCCAGCTGGCAAAAGGACTTACTTCTTCGACGTAAAGACGACGCGGTCCGGTGAAGATTTCTTCGTGACGATCACCGAGAGCAAGCGCATCGACGAAGGACGCTACGAGAAGCACAAGATCTTCCTCTACAAGGAGGACTTCGGGAAGTTCTTGTCGGCGATTCACGAGGTCGTCCAGCACATTAAGGAACGTTGCCTGCCGGATTACGATTTTCAGGACCTTCCGGAAGTAACCAACCTGCCGGACGACGAGGAGCTGCTTCACGCGTACCCCGACGATCCTTCCGATAGCTGACGAATGTCGAGATGACGTGCCGGGCTGATGTCGTGATGTACGGCGGGGCCCGGTTTTGTCGTTTTAATAAAAAGATATAAATGTATATTTATCTATAATTCATATCTTCGTTCACCTTTCACCGCACGCCCCCACCGAGGTAATCTAACTTCTTCAATTCATCAATATTTCGGTCTCCGTTCGCTTTAAGTCTGTATTAAAAAACGGGCAAGAAACTGTACAATATTCCTATATTTATCGTACAGCTTTCCATCCTAAATCAGACGCGTTCGGGGAAACACCATGCCGGAAAAAGTCAATCGCCGAAAGTTTTTGCGCGGCACCCTGATGGCCGGTGCAGCGGCAACGGGGTTCGTCAGTCTTGAAGAACACATACTGACGGAAGCGCTTGCCAAGGGTCTCGATCGAAAGGTGGCCTTGCCCGAAACCATCTCGGCAGGCGCCATGCCCACGGGCAAGCTGGGCAACCTGACCATCAGCCGGATCTTGTCGGGAGGAAACCTGCTCGGCGGGTGGGCCCATTCCCGCGATCTCCTTTACGTTTCCGAGCTGATGAAGGCCTACAACACCGAGCAAAAACAGTTCGACACCTTTGAACTGCTCGAGCAGGCCGGCGTTAATACCGTTCAGGTCGACATGGTGCAGGTTGCGCAGGTCGATAAGTACAACCGCGAACGAGGCGGCCATCTCCAGCGGATCGCAAACGTGCATCCGACCTGGGGACTATGGAACGTGGCGGACTGGGACCACATCAAAACCAACCTCGACGGGCTCGTCGATCAGGGTGTTGACGCCATCTACGTACACGGTGGATACGCGGACCAGCTCGTTGAGGCCGCGTTGAACAAAGGGCGCAAGGAGAACATCGAGCTGATCGGTAAGATCGTGGATTACGTCCGCAGCCAGGGTTTACCTGCCGGTATCGGCAGCCACGCGTTGGAGGTGCCGATCGAGTGCGACAAGGCGGGCATCCAGCCAGACTATTATTTCAAGACGTTCCATCACGACGCGTACTGGTCGGCGCATCCGAAAGAGAACCGAATACCGTTCAGTGTCGACACACAGGGAGGAGTCGATCACGACCAGTTCCACGACAACATATTCGACCTCGACTGGCAGGCCACGGCAGAATACATGAAGAGCAAGAAGCAGCCCTGGTTTGCTTTCAAGACGCTGGCAGCTGGTGCGATCGACCCGAAAGAAGGTTTTAAATTTGCGTTCGAAAACGGCGCTGATTTTATCGTCGTGGGTATGTTCGATTTCCAGATTGCACAGGACGTTTCGCTGGTCATCGAAACGCTGAACAATCTATCGGGACGTGAGCGCGATTGGATGGCGTAACGCGCATCGTTTGGTTCCCCTGTAGCACGCCTCCTGAACTGGCAGCAACCTTCTGATTGCTAAGGTATTGGTCTATGGCATTTACCCTGATCGTCAACGGGCATAGGACCACTGTGGACGTGCCTGCGGACACCCCTCTGCTGTGGGTGCTCCGGGAAGAGCTGAATTTACACGGTACAAAATACGGCTGCGGTATCGGTGTGTGTGGCGCCTGCACCGTCAGGCTGGGTGATAAGGTCGTCAGCTCGTGCAGAACGCCCGTTTCCGCTGCGGTAGACGTCCCGATCACGACCATCGAGGGGCTGTCTCCCGACGGCTCTCATCCGGTTCAGATCGCGTGGAAGGAGCTGGACGTACCGCAATGCGGGTATTGCCAGGCCGGTCAGATCATGACGGCCGCCACGCTGCTCGAAAACGATCCCAACCCGACCGATACCGAGATCGATCTGGGTATGGATCACGTGCTCTGTCGCTGTGGGACGTACCTTCGCATCCGGCAGGCGGTCCGCCGGGCTGCCGAAATCATGTCGGGTGCCTCTCCCCAGACGACTCTTCCTTCGCAGAACGGAACCCGCAACTCCTGAGGTCGCGTCATGGAAAAATTGACAATGAACCGTCGCACCTTCTTGCGAGCCTCTGCCCTGGCTGGAGGCGGTATGTTGCTCGGCATGTACTATGCGCCCGCGACGCACGCTCAGGTTACTTCCACCCCGGCCGTTGCCGAGCTGAACGCGTTCATACGCATCGCGCCTGACGGTGCGGTGACGATCATCGGCAAAAATCCCGAAATCGGTCAGGGTGTCAAGACGATGCTCCCGATGTTGATTGCCGAGGAGCTGGACGTCGACTGGCACAACGTGACGGTGGAGCAGGGCAAACTCAACGAGCCGGTGTACGGTCCCCAGTTTGCGGGCGGCAGCACGGCTACCCCGATAAACTGGGAGCCGATGCGCAAGACGGGCGCCGCTGCCCGTATGATGCTGATCGCGGCCGCCGCACAGACGTGGGGCGTGCCTGAGTCGGAATGCACAACCGAGTCGGGGCGCGTACTGCACAAGGCGAGCAACCGGTCGCTCGGTTACGGCGAGCTGGCTTCGAAGGCTGCCACCCTGGCACCGCCCGATCCTGATTCCGTGCCGCTCAAAGACCCGAAAGATTACCGGTTGATCGGTAAGCCGACGCCGTCGGTAGACAACGCAGCCATCGTGACGGGTATGCTGACGTATGCTTCCGACGTCACCCTGCCCGGGATGCTTTCCGCCGTGTTTGTGAAGTGCCCGGTTTTCGGGGGGAAGGTGAAACAGGCCAATCTGGACGTCGTCCGCGCGCAGCCGGGTGTACGCCATGCCTTCGTGGTGGAAGGCGGATCCGACCTGAACGGGTTGCTGGGAGGGGTCGCGATCGTGGCCGACAAGTGGTGGCAGGCCCAGGCCGCCAGGCAGAAGCTCGTGGTGGAGTGGGATGAGGGGCCGACGGCCGAGCAGAGCAGCGCCGGCTTCGCCCGCCGCGCCGAAGAGCTGTCGAAGCAACCGCCGGACCGCGTCATTGCCAACGATGGGGACGTCGATACAGCCCTACAGCAGGCGGCAAAAACGCTGGAAGCCACGTACACGTATCCTTTCATCGCTCACGCCACCCTGGAGCCGCAGACGTGTACCGCTCACTACCACGACGGCGAGATGGAGATCTGGGCGCCAAGCCAGACGCCGGGCGATGGCCGAAACCTCGTCGCGAAGACGCTCGGCCTCGATCCCGACGCCATTACGGTCTACCTCACGGGTATGGGAGGCGGGTTCGGACGCCGGCTCGCGAATGACTACATGGTGGAAGCGGCCTGGATTGCGCGCGAAGTCGGGGCGCCGGTCAAGCTGCTCTACTCCCGCGAAGACGACATGCAGCACGACTTCTACCGTCCGGGCGGTTTCCATTACCTGAAGGGCGGCCTCGACGAGGAAGGGAAGCTCATTGCCTGGCAGAACCACTTCATCACGTACGGGGAAGAGGGTCGCTACGCCCAGGCAGCGAACATTCACGACGATGAGTTTCCGATGCGGTTCGTCCCGAACTTCAGGCTCCAGGTTTCGACGATGCCGCTCGGGGTGCCGACGGGCTATCTCCGCGCTCCGGCTAGCAATGCGCTTGCCTTCGTGATGCAGTCGTTCATCGATGAGCTCGCGCACGCAGCCGGTAGGGACCCGCTCGAGTTCCAGCTGGAGCTGCTGGATAGGCCACCGCTCCCGCTCCCGGAGGGCCGGCGTTCGGGCTTCCGGCCTGAGCGCATGCGCGGGGTGCTCGAGCTCGTGGCGGAGAAATCCGGATGGGGTAAACGGTCGCTTCCGGAAAATACCGCGTTGGGGATCGGTGCGTATTACTGCCACAGCGGCTACTTTGCCGAGGTGGCCGAGGTACGTGTGGAATCGGGCTACCGGGTCATCGTAAACAAGGTGTGGGCGGTCGGCGACGTTGGACGGCCGATCATTAACCCGAGCGGCGCCCTCCAACAGGTTCAGGGATCGGTCATCGATGGCCTGAGCCACCTCGGAGACGCCGAAATCACGATCGAGGGAGGCCGGGTCGTACAGTCGAACTTCCTCGAGTTCACGCCGCTGCGTATCCGCCAGGCGCCCCGAGAGATCGAGGTGCACTTCATCGAGTCGGACAACCCGCCCACCGGCCTCGGGGAACCGGCACTGCCCCCGATCATTCCTGCAGTCTGCAACGCCATCTTTGCCGTGACCGGAAAGAGGATTCGTTCTCTACCGATCTCCAAACATGGTTTTCTTCTTGCGTGAACTGACAGGAGCGGCCGGGGCAAAACATGCAGCTGCACTTTCGTGAGTACGGGTCGTCGGGTCCGGCCCTGGTCATCCTCCACGGACTGCTGGGAGCGAGCGGGAACTGGCACACGCTGGCGTCGAAGAGCTTCAGCGATTCGTTTCACGTCTACGCCGTCGACCTGCGCAACCACGGCCGCTCGCCGCATAGCGACCGGTTCGATCTGCCCACGATGGCCGAGGACGTGCGCGCCTTTCTGAAGCAGACCGGTCACGCGTCGGCTCACGTGCTCGGGCATTCGATGGGCGGCAAGGTGGCGATGCTGCTCGCGCTCGAGAGCCCGGAAGTCGTCGACCGACTGGTGGTCGTGGACATCGCACCCCGGGCTTATCCGCCGCATCATACCGAAATACTCGAAGCCCTCCGATTGCTGGACCCCGGTGCATATAGCAGCCGCACCGAAATCGACCGGGCGCTCTCCGAGCGAATCGCGTCGGCAACGGTGCGCCAGTTTCTGCTGAAGAACCTCGCACTCGACAAGGATACCGGCGCCTACCGATGGCAGGCCAACATTGAGGGCATCGATCGCAACTACGACGCGATCAACGCGGCCATCGAATCCAACTCGACGTTCAATGGGCCTGCCCTATTCGTGCGGGGGGAAAAGTCCGACTACGTGCAGGACGAGGACCGGGAGCAAATCCTGAAGCTGTTCCCGAATGCGCGCATCGAGACCATCAGCGGGGCCGGACACTGGGTCCACGCCGAGGCTCCGGAGCCGTTTGCCCAAACGGTTCTCTCGTTTCTTACTTCTTGACGGGCGCTGTGGGGTCCGGAGCGCCGAAGAAAGCCATCAGGTAGATGGTGTCGGCGGTGCCGTCCATCGTCGGCTCGTTGGTCGAGTAGTCGCCGATGTCGTCGTGATAGACGACGTACGGGTTCTGGAAGAAGGCAAACTCGTCCGGTTGCAGCAGGGTAAGGCCTCTCAGGTTGTTGTAGATGGTGGCGTAGACCGGCCCATCGACGAGCCCGCCCGGAACCATCTGTTTCGTGAGGTACCAGACGCTGGTGTGGATGTCTTCCGGGTATTCACCGTCTCTCGGGATCCCCGTAAACATCGACGTTCCCCAGGGGTTACGCCCGAGGAGCCAGTCCCGGTGCGCCAGGATCAGGTCGTGATACTGCATGTCGCCGGTCATCTGCTCGTACAGCAGGCCTTGCGTGATCAGGGCGCTCACGAGGTGGTTCGAGCACCAGATGAACGGCACGCCGATATGGTAGGCGTTGCGCTGAGCCCGCTGCCGTATCTTTTCGAGCCCGTCCCGGTAATATCCGGCCAGCGTGTCTTTGAGGGCTTCGTCCACGAAGGGGTACAGCGCGAAGTGCCCGACGTTCACGAAGGGATAGAACTGGTAGTGCTCGGTTGTGTCGCGTCCCATCCACGACGTGGTATTGATGAGCCGGGCGTAGTGCTTTGCGTCTTCGAGGTACGCAGGTTCCTGCGTCACACGGAAGAGCTCGGCCGCTCCCCATTCCATGTCGTCAGCCCACGTGTCTTCGGTGTAGCGGTAAGGTGCGCCGTACGAGTTTCCCTGCTGGAACCCTTCTTTTTGTTTGCCCAAGGCGTAGGCGGAGCGTGCCTTTTGCAGGCACATCTCGGCGTAGCCGGGGTCGTCGTCCTTGAAGACGTCGTACGCCAAAGCCATGGCGGCAGCGACCCGTCCGGCCAGGTTGGCTACGCCGGTAGCCTTGCTTTTGTACTCGCGCAGTCCCTGCGGCTGCCCCGTGGCGAAATAGGCGACGCGATAGCTGAACGGTCCCCACCCGTAGTCCGAGCTGTCGCGGTTGGGCCACTTCCAGCCGATGTGGTCGCGGTCGTCGGCGACCTGGTGGTAAAGCTGGTCGGGCGCGGGATGCATTTTGTGGAGCCATTCGAGCCCCCAGCGGGCCTCGTCGAGCACGTCGGCGACGCCGTTGGGGAAAGGCCGGCCGTAGGCATCCACCCGGTCACCGAATTTCTCCGGCGCCAGCCGATAGGCGAGCAGCATCCGAGCCGTGGCGTTGCTCGACGTGATCAGGTACTTAAGCTGGTCGCCCGCATCGTGCCAGCCGCCGGAGACGTCGATGTAGGTCGAGTCCGGCAGCGTTCCAAACATGCTCCGGCCGTCGTGCCGGTGGCAGACCATGTCGAGGAAGGGATTGTACCCGCACCGTTGCTGGCGCATGAACACGAGCAGGTCGTCCTGGACGGTTCCGTAGGCGTCGCGCCCGATTCCGAAGGCCGGCGACCGATCTCCCGTGGCGTCAAGCTCGATCACGTAGCGCCCGGGCTCGCGAAACGAGCTGAAGTCGAGCGTATAGTAGTGCGGAAACCGGCCCCAACCGGGCGCCTCTGAGGGAACGAGATTCCCTTTGAACCGGACTTCGCCACTCTCTTCGTCCCGAAGCGAGAACGAGCCGCTCTGGGGTTTCTCCGAGAAGGCCAGAGCCACCTTGGTGTCTTCGGGAAGGTAGCCGAGAAGGTTAACACGCACGAAGGCGTCGCCGGTCTGAGCGAAGGCCGAAAGCACCGGCATCAAACCGCAAAACAGTGCGAGAAGGGAAAGACGGAAAATCCTGGAGGGTGTCATGGTCGTGTGGGATCAACCTGTAGGGCACATGAAGTGAGTATACAAATCTCGCCGCAGTGATACGAAAACCGGCATGGGGAAAAACGTCTGCCCGGGTGCCTGTGAGGGCTCGAAAGGGAAAGTGCGATTCGTCGTGGCGGACATTAAAGACGCGAATCCGACGAACAATCTTAGTTCGTAGGTCGTTCATCGTATCTTAAGTTAAAATGATTACTGTGCTTTCAGAAGATATTGTGACAGAATGACCGACACGTTTGCCCGGCTTACCCGACTCCTGAACGAACGCATTCTCGTGCTCGACGGGGCGATGGCGACCATGATCCAGCGGCACCGCCTCGACGAGGTGGCATTCCGAGGCGAGAAGTTCAAGGATCATCCGGGCGAGCTCCGCGGCAATAACGACCTGCTTTCTCTAACACGTCCCGACGTCATTCTAGAAATTCACCGCGCATACCTGGAGGCCGGTGCGGACATCATCGAGACGAACACCTTCAGCGCCAATGCCATCTCGCAGGCGGATTACGGCCTCTCAGATTACGTTTACGAGCTGAACCTGGCTTCGGCGCGGCTGGCGCGAAGTGCCGCAGACGAATACACGAAACGCACACCGGAAAAGCCCCGGTTCGTCGCGGGCTCCATCGGTCCGACCAGCAAGACGCTCTCCATTTCTCCCGACGTGAGCGACCCCGGCTTCCGTGCCGTATTCTTCGACGCGATGGCGGCCGCTTATCTCGAACAGATCAGGGGCCTCGTCGACGGCGGTGTGGACATTCTGCTCATCGAGACAGTCTTCGACACCCTCAACGCAAAGGCCGCGATCTGGGCCATCCAGGAGCACCGCGAGCAGACGGGCATCGATCTGCCTGTCATCATTTCCGGGACCATCGTCGACATGAGCGGCCGGACTCTGTCCGGGCAGACCACCGAAGCCTTCCTGATTTCGATCTCACACGCACCGAACCTGCTCGCCGTGGGGCTCAACTGTGCGATGGGTTCCGGGCAGATGCGGCCGTTCATCGAGGAGCTTTCGCGGCTCGCTCCCTTTGCGGTCAGCCTGTATCCAAATGCCGGCCTGCCCAATGCATTCGGCGGGTACGACGAATCGCCGGAGTTTATGGCCGGGCAGATCGCTTCATATGCAGAAAGCGGGTTCGTCAACATCGTCGGAGGCTGCTGCGGGACGACCCCGGACCACATCCGGGCGTTTGCCGAGGTAACGCAGGGCCTTCCACCACGCCGCATACCGGAGGTCGAACACCGGTTGAGACTAAGCGGTATGGAGCCTTTTGTTTTGCGCCCGGACATGACGTTCGTGAATATTGGGGAGCGGACAAACGTCACCGGCTCGCGCAAGTTTGCCCGGCTCATTAAGGAGGGCAACTACGAGGAAGCGTTGTCGATCGCTCGCCAGCAGGTCGAAAACGGCGCGCAGATGATCGACGTGAACATGGACGAGGCGATGCTCGATTCGGAAGCCGCAATGGCCAGGTTCCTCAACCTGATCGCCGGTGAGCCCGACATCGCCCGCGTGCCCGTCGTCATCGACTCATCCCGCTGGTCTGTGATCGAAGCAGGGCTCAAGTGTGTCCAGGGCAAAGCCGTCGTCAACTCGATCTCCCTCAAGGAAGGCGAAGAGGTCTTCAAGGAGCATGCCCGCAAGGTCCGGCGGTACGGCGCCGCCGCCATCGTGATGGCCTTCGACGAAAAAGGGCAGGCCGACACGTTCGAAAGGCGCATCGAGGTGTGCCAAAGGGCATACGACATCCTGACCAACGAGGTCGGGTTTCCCCCGGAAGACATCATCTTCGACCCGAACATTTTTGCCGTCGCAACGGGCATCGAGGAGCACAACACGTACGCGATCGACTACATTCGGGCGACACGCTGGATCAAGGAAAACCTGCCGTACGTGCACGTTTCGGGCGGGGTTAGCAACATCTCGTTTTCGTTCCGTGGGAACGACCGCGTCCGGGAGGCCATACACGCGGCCTTTCTCTATCACGCCGTTCAGGCGGGGATGGACATGGGCATCGTCAATGCAGGCCAGCTCGAGGTCTATGAGGAAGTGCCGAAGGACCTGCTGGAACGGATCGAGGACGTGCTCTTCAACCGTCGTCCCGACGCGACCGAGCGCCTGGTAGAGTTTGCGGAGCAGGTGGCGAAAGGGGACGCCGGCGCCGGCACGAAGCTGGACGAGTGGCGGTCGTGGCCCGTAGAGGAACGGCTCAAGTATGCCCTCGTGAAGGGCATCGTCGATTACATCGAGGAGGACACGGAGGAAGCCAGGCAGCAGTATCCGTCCGCGATCCACGTGATCGAAGGGCCGCTCATGGAGGGCATGAGTGTCGTCGGCGACCTCTTCGGCGCGGGTAAAATGTTTCTCCCCCAGGTGGTCAAAAGCGCCCGGGTGATGAAGAAGTCGGTGGCGTACCTGGTCCCGTTCCTGGAGAAGGAGAAGGCGGCGTTGAAAGATGCCCGGCCCCGGGCAAAGATTCTGCTTGCGACCGTCAAGGGCGACGTACACGACATCGGGAAAAACATCGTCGGGGTCGTCCTGGGCTGCAACAACTACGAGGTGATCGATCTGGGCGTCATGGTGCCGGCCGATCGGATCCTGCAAGCGGCCAGGGAGCACGACGTGGACGCCATCGGCCTCTCCGGCCTGATCACGCCGTCGCTGGACGAAATGGTGCACGTGGCCGGCGAGATGCAGCGACAGGGATTCAACCTGCCCTTGCTCATCGGTGGGGCGACAACGTCGAAGCTCCATACGGCGGTCAAAATTGCTCCGGCGTACGACGGGCCCGTCGTCCACGTGCTGGATGCGTCGCGAAGTGTGGGTGTCGTCAGCAATTTGATCTCCGACGAGCATCGCCCCGCGTTTGTCCGCTCGATCGAAACCGAATACGAGAAGGTGCGAGAAGAGCAGGCGGGAAGGTCGGAGAAAAAAACCTACCTCACGCTCGAAGACGCACGTAAAAACCGGTTCACGTGCGACTGGTCCCGAGTGCCGATCACAAAACCCGTGCGGCTGGGTGTGACGGTCTTCCGTGATTATCCGCTCGAGGAAATCCGCAAGTACATCGACTGGACCCCGTTCTTTATCGGCTGGGAGCTAAAGGGTAAGTATCCGCAGATCTTCGACAAACCGGGTGTGGGCGACGAGGCGAAAAAGCTGTTCGACGACGCCAACGCCCTGCTCGACCGCGTGATTCATGATCGGTCCCTGCGTGCCCATGGTGTGGTCGGCCTGTTCCCTGCCGCTTCAGACGGCGACGACGTGGAGATTTACGCCGACGAGAAGCGGGGCGAGCCGATTGCACGAATCCACATGCTGCGCCAGCAAACGGAAAAAACGCCGGGCCAGCCGAACCGGTCGCTGGCCGACTTCGTCGCCGGCAAAGATCTCGGTACCGATTACCTGGGCGCTTTTGCCGTGACGGCCGGGGATGGAATTGAGGAGCTCGTTGAGGCGTTCGCGCGTGAAAACGACGATTATTCGAAGATCCTGATCAAGTCGATAGCGGACCGGCTTGCGGAGGCGTTTGCCGAGCTGCTCCACGAGCGTGTACGTAAGGAGCTATGGGGTTACGCCCCGGATGAACGGCTCTCGAACGAGGATCTGATCCGCGAGCGTTATCGTGGTATCCGTCCCGCCGCGGGTTATCCTGCCTGTCCGGACCACACCGAGAAGCAGGTCATCTGGGAGCTGCTCGACGTCCAGGCGAACACGGGGATATGGCTAACGGAAAGCATGGCAATGTACCCGGCGGCGTCGGTGTCGGGATTTTATTTTGCTCACCCGGAGGCATCGTACTTCAACGTCGGGAAGATCGGGAAGGATCAGGTGGAAGATTACGCACGTCGTAAGCAGGTGCCGGTCGAGTACGTGGAGAGGTGGCTCGCCCAGAACCTGAATTACAACCCCGCAATCCGCGAAAAGACCGCAGCATAGGATCAGGTGTTCTCGAAGGGTCTGGCCGATCACTTGCAGTTTATTAGGCGTATTGCGAGCCGAGACTGCGAAGTGAGGTCAAGCTTCACGGTAAGTTGTTCCTTTTTCGCCCGTTCCCTCATGCAGCCTTAAAAACGACTGCTTATCTTTAAGGCTCCGTTCTTGTATCGACGGAATGTGGAGTGAGATAGCCAGTAACTTTCCAAAGAATATGACAACCATCCTCAGACTTCATTCCTCACGCACGGCGGCAGTGGACGTGCTGCGCCGTGACGATATAGCGGTGACGGTCCAGGTGCTCGGGATCGTCGGTTTTACCCTTCTGACTGCCCTCGGCGCGAGCGTGCGGCTTTACCTGTGGGAGGTGCCGTTTACCCTTCAGACGGCCGCCATTTACGGCAGCGGCCTTTTCCTGGGCTGGCGTAACGGTATGCTCTCGCAGCTGCTCTATCTGGCGCTGGGCCTCGTTTTCCCGGTATTCGCGGGAGAAGGGTTCGGGGCTGCCTACCTGCTGGGCGCCGCGTCCGCCGGCTACCTGCTGGCCGCGCCCGTTGCGGCTGCCGTCGTCGGATTGCTCTCGAAGCGCTGGAACACGCTGACGGGTAGCACGCTGGCGTCGATCGCAGGCGCGCTCGTGCTGTTTGCGATTGGCGTCGTCTGGCTCCACTTTGCAGCCGGACACGCAACGTGGTTCGAGTCGATCGATAAAGGCTTCATCCGTTTCATCCCGGTCGACCTTGCCAAGCTGATGTTCGTCGGTATGCTGTACGCCGGTACCCGCCACGTTGCCTGATTTCCACTCATTGATAATAGATTTCAGGACATTGGAGCCTCCGCAAGGGGGCTCTTTTGTTTTGATGGTTTTATAATCGGATTTTTTGCCGCTCCCTCTTGACCCTCACGCGACGTGAGGCTCTAAATTGCGGGAAATGCCACCGAAAACTTTGCTCAAGGTAGGTCAACTGGCCAGGCTCACTGGCCTGACGGTACGGACCCTGCACCACTATGAAGAGATCGGGTTGCTGATCCCTTCAGCGAGGTCGGAGGCAGGGTACCGGCTTTACAGCCGCGACGACGTCGAACGGCTCCAGCGTATCGTGTCGTTGCGGCAGCTCGGGTTTAGCCTGGCGAGTATTGCCGCCTGCCTCGACGGGACCGGTTACGAGCTGCGAGAGGTCGTGAACCTGCACGTCGAGCATCTTCGCGAACAGATCGTATCGGTTCGCCGCGTGCTCGATCAGTTAGAGGTTCTGTCACGGCAGCTCGATGAAGGCCGCATGGTTTCGGTGGACGAGCTGATCAAGACGATCGAGGTGATCAAAATGCACGAGAAGTATTACACCCCCGAACAATTGGAGGCGCTACGCCAACGTGCGGAGTCTTACGGTCCTGAGAAGATGGCCGACTACCAGCAGCAGTGGCAGGAAGTGATCGACCGTTATCGTGCCGCGATGGAAAAGGGGCTCGACCCCTGCGACGCCTCCCTTCGGCCGCTGGCCGAGAAGTCGAAGGAGCTCATCCAGGCTTTTACCGGCGGGGACCCGGGCATAGCGCAATCCCTGAACCGGATGTATGAGCAGGAAGACGTCGAAAAGGTGTCGCACGGGATGATGGATAAAGCCCTGATGGACTACATGGCACGCTCCCGCGCGTGTGGCGATTGATTGAAAACAGACCGGAGCGCATATCCCGGAGACCACGTGCTCTCCGGGACAGCCCGGCAAAAACTAAACAAACAGCTCACCCGTTTTAACGGGGGGATTGAGTCCGAAGTGAGCGTACGTGCGGGCCGTGGCGACGCGGCCTCGCGGCGTGCGCTCGAGAAAACCTTCCTGGATGAGATAGGGTTCGTAGACCTCCTCGATCGTGCCGGCGTCTTCACCGACGGAGACCGCGAGGTTTGAGAGGCCGGTCGGACCGCCCCCAAACTTTTCGACCAGGGTGAGCAGGATTCGCACGTCCATCTCGTCGAGACCGCATTCGTCCACGTCGAGGGCGTTGAGTGCCATGTCGGCGATCTCGTGGGTCACCCGTCCCGCTCCTTTCACTTCGGCGAAGTCGCGCGTCCTGCGCAGGAGGCGGTTGGCGATACGCGGGGTGCCCCGGCTGCGTCGGGCAATCTCATACGCCCCTTCAGGCGAGACCTCGATGTTCAGAATCTTCGCCGAGCGCATCACGATGCGTTCGAGCAGGTCGGCGGTGTAGTAATCGTAGCGGAAATCGATGCCGAACCGGGCACGGAGGGGAGCCGTAAGCAAGCCTTTACGCGTCGTCGCGCCTACGAGTGTAAAAGGCGGGAGGTTGATCTTGAGGCTGCGTGCGTTCGGGCCCGAATCGATCACGATGTCGATGTGATAGTCCTCCATCGCAGAGTAGAGGTACTCCTCGACGACCGGGGTCAGCCGGTGAATTTCGTCGATGAACAGCACGTCTCCCTCGTTGAGGTTCGTCAGGATACCCGCAATGCTCGCGGGCTTGTCGAGCACGGGGCCGCTGGTCGTTTTGATGTCGGCGCCCATCTCTTCGGCGATGATGTAAGCCAGCGTGGTTTTGCCCAGGCCTGGAGGGCCGGAAAGCAGCACGTGGTCGAGCGTCTCGCCGCGCTGGAGAGCCGCCGTCATGAAGACACGCAGGTTATCCTTGATTTTTTGCTGCCCGATGAACTCGTCGAGCCTGCTCGGTCGTAACGCTTTTTCGAAATCTTCGTCAGTCCCGATTCTTCGCAGGGGGGCGGACGTATCTTTATTCGCCATTTCTTTGAGCACCGATTTTATTCTAATCGCAGAATAAAGGTAAACTTAAAGGGTGACAATAGCCCGTCAGGGACGCCCACGTTCGAATGTATTTCATATTTCACGTGGAGACGGCTCCTTGATGTTGACAAACTAGGACCTGAATTCTACGTTTAAGGCATTATGTTTGCTGTAGACGATATACTTATCTCCAACGATCTGCTCGACGCCGAGTTTTCGTGCAATCTGGGCGCCTGCCTTGGCGGCTGCTGCGTGCAGGGTGAGGCCGGAGCGCCGCTCGAAGCGGATGAGCGCGCACAACTGGAAGCGGTGCTTCCCAGGGTGCGTAAATATCTCTCTCCGGAGGCGCTTCGTACCATCGACGAAAAAGGCGTTTGGGAAGAGATCGAGCCGGAGCACTACGTCACGACCTGCGTCGACAACGCCGAATGCGTGTTTGTGATGTATGAAGGCCCGGTAGCGAAATGCGCGATACAGAAGGCTTACCAGGAAGGGCGTGTGGATTTTCCCAAGCCCATATCCTGCCACCTGTATCCGATCCGCGTGCAGCGCTACGGTGACATTGAGGTACTCAACTACGAACAGATAGCGCTCTGTGATCCGGGCCGAAAATACGGCGCCCGGTGCGGCGTCGACCTGGCCGATTACCTTAGAGAGCCGCTCATACGGAAGTATGGGGAGGCGTGGTACGAGCAGTTTCAAGAGATAAGGCGAGCCCGAAAAGAGATCGTCTTCGATGTAGTACGAGAGTGAGGGATTCCGAGCGAGATTGTTATGCTTAACCTGCAACAAAAGCAGTCACTTCAGCAAAAGCTGTCGCCGCAGCAGATTCAGTATATCAAGCTGCTGCAGCTGCCGACGCTTGCGCTCGAGCAGCGGATCAAGGCGGAGCTTGAGGCTAATCCCCTTCTCGAAGAAGGAGATGAGCTGGAAACTGAAGAAAGAGCAACGGAAGAAGAGGTACGCGAGAACGCAGACGAAACAACGGAGGAAGCCGAACAGCAGGAAAGCGCCGAAGAAAATGAGTACGACTGGGAAGAGTATCTGAATAATCCCGACGACCTGTACGGCTACAAGGCGAGAGTCGATCAGAGCGATGAGGAGGATCGGCGGGAGATTCCGATTCCGGCCGCCACCACCATGACCGAGCACCTCACCGATCAGCTCTCCTTTCTGGACCTCACAGAAGCAGAGTACGTGGTGGCCGAGCAAATAATCGGGTCGATCGACGAGGATGGGTACCTCCGCCGTCCACTCGAATCGATCATCGACGACATCGTGTTCAACCACGGGATCATGCTGGACGAGCAGCAGGTGGAGGACGTGCTCAAGCGGATTCAGCGGCTCGATCCCGTTGGAATCGCCTCGCGTAGCCTGCAGGAGTGCCTGCTCGTGCAGCTCGAAGTGATGCCTGAGGACACGCCCGGTCGCGACGTTGCCATCCAGATCATCCGCGATGCCTACAAAGCCTTCACGATGAAGCACTTCGATGCCATCATGAAGCGGCTCAACATCGACGGCGAGGCGCTCAAGGAAGCGTTCGACCTGATCCTGCGGCTGAATCCCAAGCCGGGGGAAGGCGACTTCGTCGCGCAGCAGAATTACATCACGCCGGACTTCATGGTCCGCTACGACGAAGGAGAGTTTATCATCACGTTGAACGGCCGGAACGAGCCGCAGCTGCGCATCTCCAGGCACTACCGGCAGATGCTCCAGCAGCTCTCGGACGATCAGAAGCGTGATACCCCTTCGCGAAACGGCGTCGACGCGGAGACGAAGCTTTTCCTGAAAAACAAGATGGAATCGGCGCGGTGGTTCATCAACTCGATCAACCAGCGTCGCCACACCATGATGAAGGTGATGGAAACCATCGTGGCGATTCAGGAAGAGTTTTTCAAGTATGGCGAAGGCCACCTCAAGCCAATGATCCTGAAGGACGTGGCCGAGAGGATTGGCATGGACATCTCGACGGTCAGCCGCGTCGTAAATGGGAAGTACGTCCAGACCGAGTTTGGCGTTTACGAACTGAAGTACTTCTTCTCTGAAGGCCTTTCGACGGATACTGGCGAGGAGGTTTCCAACAAGGAGGTCAAAGCCATCATCAACACGATCATCGAGCAGGAGGATAAGCGGAAGCCGCTCTCGGACCAGAAGATCGCCAAGATGCTCGAAAAGCGTGGTTTTCAAATCGCCCGGCGTACGGTTACCAAATACCGCGAACAGCTCGGCATTCCGGTCGCTCGTCTTCGTAAGGAGATCGTGCTGAGCTAGATCGTTTCGTCTTCTTGGCCCTGAGGGGGGTGCTCGGGTTCAGACAGGCTCTGTTCGGGCTGAGGGGGCGTCGGAAGCTCGACCGGCTGGACCCGCTCGAAAAACGCAACCTCACTGCCAAACCACCCGACCGTCGCGGCCGATCTCGCCACCAAAATGAGCTGCTGCAGGCCGAAGAGCAGTCCGAGGGACCAGGAAGACGTCGTCGTTATTTGCCTGTCCGGGAGGATCGGAAGCAACAACAGCGCTGCCCCGATGCCGAGCCATATCGCATACAGGGTTATGGAACCGGGATGACGGAAAGGCCACCGTACACTCCTGTGCCACGCCTCGGACAGGCGAAGCCCCCCGGCAATGTAGAGGATCCGCCCGTAGTCCTGCATGAGGTTGAGCATCGTGAAGCACAGGAGGAGCAGAAACGGCAAAATCACGCCGTAAATCCAGAAGGAGCCTACCTCACCCGGCCAGATCACGGACAAACCAAAAACGGCGACCAGGATCACCAGCAGGCCGGCCGCCGCGACGGGGAAGTATCCGACCGTCAACAACAACGTCCCCGGGGTGTACCGCAGGATGCCTCGGAAGAACGCAGCACTTTGCCTGGCATTTAATGCGGCTATTAGTCCGGCTGTGGAGGCGATTTTCCAGAGTATCGCCAGGAGGATCGCCGGAATTACGACGGCCCCGAATCGAGCCAGCCGCTCCAGTACATCTCCTTGAAAGTCCATCCACAGGACGTGGTCAATACCCCGGCTCAGCTCGACGTCAAAACCCGTATCGCCCGTTACGGAGAGGAAAGTCGTGTAGACGGGCGCCGTCAGGAAAAACGCGGCGATCAGGTTGACGAAAGCGAGCAGGACGACGAGCCCGATGTGGTTCCGGATGGCACACAGCCCCAGTAAAAAGGATTCGCTTACGGCCTTATCGGTTGAAAGGACTGGCTGCTCCATAGATACACGTCAGAAAAGGCCTGCGAGGAGGTAAAAGAGCTGCTGAAGCCAGACGGTGGCTTTGAGCTGCATCTTTCGGGCAAACAGGTCGCCTGGTTCGGCCGCCTTGCGGTTGTTGAACCGGTTGACGTCGAGCCAGACCCGGTTGTCCGGATCGACGTACACTTCGCTGACCTCCCGGTTGAAGAACAGGGTGTGGCTGCTGTCTTTTCCGTCCCAGGACACCAGGTCGGAGGTGCCGTCGGCAAATGAAACCCTGATTTCCTGCGGGAAATGGCCGTCCGCCAGACGCCGAATGACGATCCGGCTCGAACCCGTTTCCGGATCGTTCCTGATTTCCTCAACGGCGTAGTCGACGACGGCAGTCCCGTATACAAACTGGTCGAAAAACCAGTCCAGGTCCAGCCCAGAGACCTCTTCGGTGATCTGAAAGAAGTCACGCGTGGTCGGATGGCGGAAGCGCCAGGTTGAATAGTAGGTTTTCAGGATTTCCTGCATGGTATTCCAGCCGAGCAGGTGCTCGAGGCTCGTCAGCACCACGACGGGCTTAGAGTAAGAAGCCCGGGCGTATTCGCTCGTCGATCCGTACTCCCACGATCGGCCGAAAAGTGCTCCTCTCGACGGGTTACTCTCGGAATACTGAGTGCGTTGGAAAGCGCCGTTTGAGGTACGGAGGCCGGGAAACGCAAGCACGGAACCAGTCCCGTACGCCGTGTCCATAATCCTTGCCTCCAGGTAGGAGGTGAAGCCTTCGTCGAGCCAGGCCTCCTCGAATTCGTTGCTTGCGATCAGGCCGTAGAAGTACTGGTGAACGAGCTCGTGGATCGTGGTCATCTCGGTGACGCGAAACCAGGGCGGAAGCGCGTAAGCGGTGCCGCAGGTTATCAGCGTCGGGTACTCCATGCCGTTGCTCCCGTCCCGGCCGTCGACCAGCGTCAACGTCGTATATGGGTAGGGACCCACCCACTCGTCCAGTTTCTCCAGGGCAATCTTCGCCGCTTCGAAGTGGCGGTCCGCCTGGCGGCGGTGCTCGGGCTGGATAAGAAGCCGGATCTGGACGTGACGCCACTGCTCAGTCAGCTCCAGGAAGGTGGGGCTGGCGGTCCAGGCAAAGTCGTGAACGTCTTCGGCGCGGTATACGACCGTCCGTGTGCTGTCATTTTCGGATTCGGATATCCGGACGCCGGTGGCGCCCACCAGGTATTCCTTCGGGAGTGTTATGGAAACCTCGTAGACGCCGAAGTCGGCGTAGAACTCGCTGTTGGCGTGGAACTGGTGGGTGTTCCAGACGCCGCGGGGTGCATCGGCGGGTACGTAGCGCTGGCCGGGGACTTCGAGGACGCCTATTTTCGGAAACCATTGCCCGACCATAAAAAAGAATGATCCGTCCGGGTTTTCTGCCCAGCCGGTTCGGGCGAACACGCGGGGGAGCTTGGCTTCGAAGTCGATGTCGAGCCGGATGGTTTCTCCGGGCGGCACCGGTTCGGGGAGTTTGACCGATGCGACGGTCCGGTCGTTGGGGTTGTGGTCGTCCGGCTGGATGAACCGCAGGCCATCGGTGAGGTTTGTCACCGATTGGCCATCTTCGACGAGCATCATGCGGACGACGTCGATTCTTCCCATCCGGTCCTGGCCGGAGGTACTGAACCCCCGATGGTACCCTCCTCCCTCGCGCATGAACGTGCTGTTTTCGTCCCTGAACGCGTTCAGATAGAGGTGAAACTGTAGCTCGTCGACCGGAGCTTTGTCGGGGTTTCGCCAGTAGAGCCGCTGCGAGCCTGTCAGGGTACGGCTTTCAGGATGGAGTGTGACCTCGATTTCGTAGCGGACACGCCGGTCACTGAGCGGTGTGTCCGACACGGTGGCCTTCTGGGCAAAAATACAGGCTGGAAACAGGAGGGCGCAGAACGTGAGCGTAAGTAGTGAGGTTAACCCGTAAAGAGAGAACAATTTACGGCCGGGTATCGAGAAAACTCCCATGCAACTCCCTCTGACGGTAAGCTTGTGCGAAGTTGGCCCACGGGACGGGTTTCAGTTTGAAGATAAGCCAATTCCCGTTGAATTGAAGGCGCGTGTCATCGAAGGGCTGGTCGAGGCAGGACTGAAGCGTATTCAAGTTACCTCATTCGTCCATCCAAAATGGGTGCCCCAGATGGCTGATGCGGAGGAGCTTTGCAGACTTCTTCCAGCCCGTCCGGACGTCGTGTACAGCGGGCTCGTGCTCAACCGTAAGGGTCTTGAAAGGGCGCTCGGCGCCGGGCTGTCACAGATCGATCTGTCGCTCGCCACCAACGAGCAACACAGCCGGGACAACGTGAACATGTCGGTCGATGAGGCGGCCAGGCAGGGCGTCGAAATGGTTCGGGAGGCCACGGCGGCAGGCCGTTCCGTACAGGTCGGATTGCAGACCGTCTTCGGCTATGCCCGGCCGGGGGATACGCCGGTAGAGCGCGTGCTGAACCTGATCGACCGCTTTCTCGGCCTGGGGATCGAGTCGCTGTCGCTGGCCGACACGACGGGCCTCGCGAACCCCGTGCTCGTTCAGGAGACGCTGGACGCCGTTCGGGAAGTAGCAGGGGATGTACCCATCGTGCTTCACCTGCACGATACGCGCGGGCTCGGCCTGGCCAACCTCTATGCTGCGCTGAACGCCGGAATCACCCGATTCGATACCTCGATGGGAGGGCTCGGGGGTTGCCCCTTCATTCCCGGAGCCGCTGGAAACGTGGCCACCGAAGACGTCGTGTACCTGCTTTCGTCGATGGGCATCGATACGGGGATCGACGTAGCCAGCGTCGCGAAGTGTACGCGGCTCGTGGAGGAGTTTCTGGGCAAGAAGCTACCGGGGAAGATGCACCACCTCGTCTGAGCCTCAGGCTATCCAGACGGTTTTTATGTTGACGAACTCCCGGATGCCGTAGGAAGACAGCTCGCGCCCGTAACCGCTTGCCTTGATGCCCCCAAAGGGCAGGCGCGGATCGCTTTTCACCATCCCGTTCACGAAGGCGCTGCCGACCTCGAGCCGGAGCGCGACCTCCTCGCCCTTTTTTTCGTCCCGAGTAAAGACGGCGCCGCCGAGCCCGAACGGACACTGGTTGGCGAGCTCGACGGCGTGGTCGACGTCCCGGGCCGCGATGACGGACGCAACGGGCCCGAAAATTTCCTCCTCGAAGGCCACCATTCCGGGCTTGACGCCGGTAAGGATGGTCGGCTCGAAGTAAAACCCTTCCCGGTCCAGCCGTTCTCCCCCCATTAACACCGTCGCCCCCTGTTCGACTGACCGGGAAACCTGCTTCTCTAGTCCTTCGAGCGTCTGTTCGGTAGCCACCGGGCCGATGTTCGTGCTGGTTTCCATCGGGTCACCAATCTTGAGCTCCCCGATCTTCGCGGCGAACCGGTCCAGGAATGCGTCCATTACGGCTTCCTCGACGATGAACCGTTTGGCTGCGATGCAGCTCTGGCCGTTGTTCTGCATCCGACTATTCACCCCCGTCTCGACGGCGTCGTCGAGATCGGCGTCGGCGAGCACGATGAAGGGGTCGGAGCCTCCCAGCTCGAGCACGGTCGGCTTAAGCATTTTACCGGCGATGCTTCCGACGGACCTGCCGGCGCCTTCGCCGCCAGTGAGCGTTACGGCGCGGATCCGGTCATCCTCGATGATGCGCGGAACCGCACCGGAAGAAACGATCAACGCCTGAAATTCGTCCTGATTAAAACCGGCTTCATTCAGCAACTGTTCGATGTCCTGGGCGCAGCCCATCACGTTGGAGGCGTGCTTTAGGAGGGCGACGTTGCCCGACATCAGGGCGGGGGCGACGAAGCGGAAGACCTGCCAGAATGGGAAGTTCCACGGCATGATCGCCAGGATGGGACCCAGAGGCAAAAAGGCGACGTAGCTTCTGGAAGCGTCGGTGTCGACCGGCTCTGGCTGGAGAAATTGCTCGGCGTTTTCGGCGTAATAGCGGCAAACCCAGGCACACTTTCTCGCCTCTGCGTTGGCCTGGGTGATCGGTTTACCCATCTCGCGGGTCATCCGCGCTGCCAGGACGTCGGCGTTCGACTCCAGGAGGTCGGCGGCCCTGAGCATCTTCCTCGCTCGTTCGGCGAAACTCGTGCGTTTGTGCCGCTCGAATGCGGCCTCGGCGCGAGCGAGCCGTTCCTCTATTTCCTGTTCCGAAAACTCCTCGTACTTCGCAATGATTTTTCCGGTCGCGGGGTTGATGCTGACGATACTCATCTATAGCCTCACAAATGGCAAAAGTAGTTTCCAAAAGACAGGTCAATCATTAAAATATTAACTGTGTAAAACGAATAACCGTTGTATCTTTGCCGTAATTAAATGCCGGTCCCGTGTGAACGAACGGGTATTCCGTCCAATTCCAGTGCTCAAGTCGATTCTCCAGTCAATAGGTGATCTCGGTCGTCGTCTGTTCGGGAGGCGAGAAGGGTCGGACACGCGTGTATCCGAACAGGAGGCGAAGCCGGGGTCGTCAACGGTTTCTCGGGATGCCCTGTCGACGCTAACGGGCGTTCCCATCCGGGACCTATCGCTTTTCGAGCGTTCACTCACCCATCGGTCCATATTGAGAGGCAGCCCCGACAGCCACCTCGCATCCAACGAACGGCTCGAGTTTCTCGGGGACGCCGTCCTCGGATTCGTGGTCGCCGAATACCTCTACAATTTCTTTCCGGATAAGGATGAGGGCTTCCTGACCCGTCTGCGGGCAAAGCTAGTGAACGGGCAGGCGCTCGCCAGCTGCGCGAAGCGGATCGGGCTCGGAAACCACGTCCTGATGAGCGGAAACATGGAGCAGTCCGGAGGCCGTGAGAACCAGACGATCCTGGCCGACGCATTTGAAGCCGTGATAGGGGCGATCTACCTCGACGCCGGGATGGAAGCCGCAAGCCGGTTCATCCACAAAAACCTGTTGAGCGAAATCGATCTGGTTGAGCTCGCTGAACGGCACGATAACTACAAGAGCCTGCTGCTCGAACACGCCCAGGCGCAGGGCTGGCCGCAGCCGGAGTATCGGATCACGATGGAGGAAGGGCCGAGCCACGACAAGGTTTTTACGGTTGAGGTAGTCGTCAAAAACATGCCGTATGGACGGGGAACCGCCGGGAGTAAGAAAAAGGCGGAACAGAAAGCGGCGCGTGAGGCGCTCAGGCACCTCCGCAGGGAAGAAACGGCCTGACCGCCATGCTGTTAGTATGATTACGGAAAACTCGGAGTTCGTGTAATTCGTCGGAGCACCTGGCTCCGACTTCTTTTTTCATACCGCTCTGCGGCGATAAAACCTTTTATCATAAATCTGTATGGCGATCGACTTACGGTATACGGACCGGTTCAAAGACCGGCACATTGGCCCGTCGGAAGAAGAGATTCGAGAGATGCTTGCGGTGCTCGGGGTGTCGTCGCTCGACGAGCTTATCGAGCAAACGATTCCGGCTTCGATCAGGTTGGAGAAGCCGTTGAACCTCCCACCTGCCCTCAGCGAGCATGAACTGCTCGAAAACGTGCTGGACATAGCCCGGAAGAACAGGGTCTACCGCTCCTTCATTGGTATGGGTTACCACGATACGATCACGCCGCCGGTCATCCTGCGAAACGTGTTCGAAAATCCGGGCTGGTACACCCAGTACACGCCGTATCAGGCGGAGATCTCGCAGGGGCGGCTCGAGGCGCTGCTGACGTTTCAGACGATGGTGGTGGATCTGACCGGTCTGGAGATCGCCAATGCCTCGCTGCTCGACGAATCGACCGCGGCAGCAGAAGCCATGATGATGCTTCACCGCGTGGCAAAGCAGCCCGAGCGGAACGTCTTTTTCGTTTCGGAGGCGTGCCACCCGCAGACTATCGAGGTCGTGAAGGCAAGGGCGGTACCGATTGGCGTCGAGGTCGTGGTGGGGAATCACGAAACCTTTTCGTTCGATGAACGGGTTTTCGGAGCGCTTTTGCAGTATCCCGCAACCGATGGTGCGCTGTACAATTACCGGTCTTTCTGCGATGACGCGCACGAGGCCGGCGCCTACGTGACGGTGGCGGCGGACCTGTTGAGTCTGGCGCTGCTCACGCCGCCCGGAGAGTTTGGAGCGGACGTTGCCGTGGGCAGCACCCAGCGCTTCGGTGTGCCCCTCGGCTTCGGCGGACCTCATGCCGCCTACTTTGCCACCCGCGACGCATTCAAACGCCAGACGCCCGGCCGCATCATCGGCGTTTCGATCGACGCCTCCGGCCGGCAGGCCCTGCGTATGGCTCTCCAAACACGCGAGCAGCACATCAGGCGCGACAAGGCCACCTCGAACATCTGCACCGCCCAGGTTCTCCTTGCGGTGATGGCCGGAATGTACGCCGTCTATCATGGCCCGGACGGCATCCGGCGCATCGCGACGCGGGTGCACGAGATGACGCGAATCCTGGCCGAAGGGCTGACTCGCATGGGCTATCGGCTCCGGCATGCAGATTACTTCGATACGCTACGGGTCGATCTGGACGGTGCCGACGTCGAGGCCATCCGGGAAGCCGCTGACGCCAACGGCGTCAACCTCCGCCACTTCGAGGACGGCTCGGTCGGGATCGCCCTCGACGAAACCGTCAGCGAGGACGACCTGGAGACCCTTTTTGCCATTTTCGAGCCGGAAGGAGGATTCGACTTCAACGTGGAGGACCTTGCGGAAGAGATGACCCCGGGATATCAAGGTCCCCTCGCCCGCACGTCGAAATACCTGGAGCATCCGGTTTTTAACAGCTATCACTCCGAAACCGAGATGATGCGGTACCTGCATCGTCTCGCTTCCAAAGATCTCTCGCTGACGACGAGCATGATCCCGCTTGGGTCGTGCACGATGAAGCTCAATGCGGCGGCGGAGCTTATGCCGCTCAGGATCCCCATGATCAGCCGATTGCATCCGTTCGCTCCGCCCGAGCAGGCAGCCGGCTACCGGATTCTCATCGGCCAGCTCGAGCAGTGGCTCGCCGAGATCACGGGATTCGCCGAGGTTTCCGTGCAGCCCAACTCTGGTGCAACCGGTGAGTACACCGGTCTGCTCGTGATCCGCGCCTATCACAACAGCAGGGGCGAGGGGCATCGAAACGTCTGCCTGATTCCGGAATCCGCCCACGGGACGAACCCGGCGAGCGCCGTGATGGCCGGCTTGAAAGTCGTAACCGTAAAAACCGACGAAAACGGCAACGTCGACATCGAGGACCTGAAGCAAAAAGCCGCGGAGCATCGCGAGAACCTGGCGGCGCTGATGATCACCTATCCATCCACACATGGCGTATTCGAGCAGGAGATCCGGACGATCTGCCAGGTGATCCACGAAAACGGGGGCCAGGTGTACATGGACGGTGCGAACATGAACGCGCAGGTTGGGCTGTGCCGTCCCGGCGATTTCGGTGCGGACGTTTGCCACCTGAACCTGCACAAGACCTTCGCCATTCCGCACGGTGGTGGCGGTCCGGGGGTTGGTCCAATTGCCGTGGCAAAGCACCTTGCTCCGTTCCTTCCCGGCCATCCGGTCTCATCGACCGGCGGCAAAAACGCCATTGGTCCCGTCGCAGCCGCTCCCTACGGCAGCGCGAGCATTTTACCGATCTCCTGGGCTTATATCGCGATGATGGGCCCGGACGGGTTGAAACGGGCCTCGGAAGTCGCTATCCTGAACGCCAACTATCTCGCTGCGCGGCTGAAGGAGCATTACAAGATTCTCTATACGGGGAAGAATGGCCGGGTGGCGCACGAGTTCATCCTGGATCTGCGACCGTTCCAGGACACCGGGATCAACGAACGAGACGTCGCCAAGCGGCTAATGGATTACGGCTATCACGCACCAACGGTCTCATTCCCCGTGGCGGGGACGTTGATGATCGAGCCGACTGAGAGCGAGTCGAAAGCAGAGCTCGATCGGTTCATCGAGGCGATGATCGCCATCCGTTCGGAAATCCAGGAGGTGCAGCTCGGGACGGCCGATCGGGAACGTAACGTGCTGAAGAATGCACCGCATACGGCGGAATTTGTGATAGCGGACGAATGGGAAGAGCCGTATGCACGTGAGAAGGCGGCTTTCCCTGCGAGCTGGTCGCGGGATAACAAATTCTGGCCTTCCGTCCGCCGCATCAATGACGCGTACGGTGACCGGAACCTAGTCTGTACCTGTCCTCCCACCGAAATGTACGCGCAATGAAACTCACCTTCTGGGGCGCCGCAAAGACGGTCACCGGCTCCAAACACCTCGTCGAGCTCGAAAATGGTACGCGTCTGTTGCTGGATTGCGGTCTGACGCAGGGCCGCCGGGCCGAAGCTGACCGATTGAATCGTAAGCTGCCTTTCGACGCCCGTACGATCGACGCGGTTCTCCTTTCGCACGCGCACATCGACCACTCCGGCCTGCTGCCAAAGCTTTACAAGGACGGCTTCCGGGGGCGCATTTATGCGACGCACGCCACACGTGACCTGTGCGGCATCATGTTGATGGACAGCGCGCACATCCAGGAGAAAGACGTCGAGTTCGTAAACAAGCTCCACAAGCGCCGAGGTGAAAAGCCCGTCGAGCCGCTCTACGAAATGGGTGATGCCGAGGGCGTCCTTCAGCAGTTCATCGGCATCAATTACGACCAGTCGTTTTCGCCCGTACCCGGCGTCGAGGTGGTCTATCGCGATGCAGGACACATCCTGGGCTCTGCATCGATGGTCCTCACGGTCAAGGAGAATGGCAAGACGAAAACGCTTGGCTTCACGGGCGACATCGGCAACAAGGACCGGCCGATTATTCGTGATCCGCAGCCGATGCCCGACTGCGACTACCTGATCAGCGAATCGACGTATGGCGGCGAAGTCCACGAACCGGCAGATAAAACAAAACATCGGCTCGCCGAAGTCGTTCACCGTACGAGCGCCCGGGGCGGGCGGGTGATCATCCCGGCGTTTGCCGTCGGCCGTACCCAGCACGTCGTGCACGCACTCGACCAGTTATTCAACGAGGGCCGACTTCCGCCCATCCCTGTCTTCGTCGATAGCCCGCTCGCCGTTAATGCGACGGCCGTATACGTCGCACACCCGGAGTGCTACGATCACGACCTGCTCCGCTACCTGGAGACCGACGAGGACCCGTTCGGTTTTGAGCGCCTGACGTACATACGCGACGTGGAGAAGTCGAAGGCCCTCAATACCAACCATGTGCCGATGGTCATCATCTCGGCGTCGGGCATGTGCGAGGCGGGGCGCATCCTGCATCACCTGCGCAACAACATCGAAGACCCGCGCAATACCGTGATGATCGTAGGGTACTGTGCGGACAATACACTCGGTAAGCGCATCGTCGATCGCCATCCCGTCGTCAGGATCTTTGGCGAGGAGCACCCCGTGCGTGCGGAAGTAGTCGTGATGAACAGCTACTCGGCCCATGCCGACGAACCCGGTATGATCGAATTCATCAACAAGCTCGACCGGGGAAAGCTGAAGCAGATCTTCCTCGTTCACGGCGAGCCGCGACGACAGGAAAAGTTCAAGGCGGCGCTCATCAAAGATGGTTATAACAACGTCGTGATCCCAGACTACGGCGTCACGGTCGATCTCTGAACGAGGCTGCCACTCATATGAAAGGGCGGGAGGCGTCTTAGATTTGACGTCTCCCGCCCTTTCCACATTTAGAAAAGCTGCCTATCTATCCAGCTTGCCGGCGTTTCGAGCGGCCACCTCAGCCAGGGTGTCGAAAGGCTTGGAGGTCCAGATCCGCTCGTGCGTTTCGATGATGTCCAGCTGGGCCAGCCGATAGTGGCTCGGGTTCTCGTTTGCCAGCTCCTTGAATTTGTCCTTCAGCCGGATCAGTTGCTGCCGGTTGCGTTTGGTGAACCCGAAGCGTTCGACGTCGGCAATGAGCTCGTCGTACTCGCGGTCCCACTCGGTGATTTCGTGGTAACCGGCGGGAGCATAGGTACTGTGGTCGAAGCGGAACGTGGCAAACCGGTTCAGCACGTCTATTCCCGCGTCTTCGAGCACCTGTGTGGCGCCGAGCGGGAGGAAAAAGCGGACTTTTGAAGTACCGACCGATGCGACCAACCGGAGGTCGCCCCGCGTCGGAACGCCCTCCCCATCGGACTCGGGCAAATCAATGTGCGGGTTCAGCTCCCTGAAGAATTCGTACGCGGAGAGGCCCGGGTCCGTCTTGCTCCACGTGAGCCGGTGGCGGTTTTCTTCGAGGGTGCGGAGCAGCTTGCTGAGCTGGATCTGTTTGCCGGGCAGGAGCTGCACGCGCTCGGCCAGCATCGTTGCGCTGGTGTCGATCGATTCGTCTTCCATCGCACGCAGCGATCCGTAAACCGACGCGACGTAAGCCCTCGAGTACTGGCCGAAGCTCGATCCGCTCGACACTTCCGGATACCCATCGGTCACCGCCCACACGTACGCATCGACGACCGTTGAATTGGGTTTGACGAGCGACCTTGGTTTTTCGAGAAACTGCCGGTAGATCCGGAAGATGTTTCCGGGTCCGGCGTGGTAGGCGGAAATGCCGGGGATCTCGTGCCCAGCCGCGTTGACGTAGCCTTTCAGGGTCAGGAAGGCGGGCTCCATCGTCAGAAGCGGGTGCCACTCTTCACGGACGTTGATGGGATGCCCACCCACGGTCCGCAACTGGTAGTGGTATATTCCGTTTTTGCGTAGCAGGTAGGGCATCATCTGATAGCGGCCTCGCGCACCGGCCGACGAGACGCGCCTGTCCATGTTGAAAGTCTCTACCGTCCCGATCTCGGTCGCGAGCAGGCTCAGGCCGAGGTAACGTGCGAGACGAAGCTCGTATTCGATGAAAGCGCGCTCGCGTTCCCGGGCTTCGCGCACCTCGTTCGCATGGCCAAATCGAACCGTGATGGCGCCTCGGGGTATGCCCCGGGCGGCGTATTTGTCGATGAGGCGCCGCATCTCGACGCGCCGCTTTTTGTCGATCTCCTCCCAGTCCCCTTTGCCCGTGCGTTCGTACCTTTCCCGTTCGTCTTCCAACACGAACAGCTCGAGCACCTCGTTTTTCCGATTGTCGACGACACGGATGGTGAAGTTGTCGTCCACGCTCTGGCGCTGGATGTACAGGTTCAGTAAATCCCGGAAAGCCTCGATTGACTTGGAGGGGGTAGAGACGGCGTCGCCGAGCAGCCGGCCAGTCGTGTAGGGATGGTAGAGGAAGTCGGGGTGCAGGTCGAGGTCGCGTAACCGGAAGGTGGAGCCTGCGCCGTCGAGGTCGAGGATGACGGACTCTTCGACGGCCGGGCCGGTGTCCACGGCCTGACGGATCGATTGGGCCGACACGTCAGGCGGCAGCACCGCCGGGATCGTGAAAAGAAAGACGGCAAGGGTTAATGCGAACGTTCGTAGCAGCCGGCTTCGCGCAAAACCCGCTGCGTTGTTGATTCTCGATACATCCGACGAACAGGCACCAAAACTCATGATCCTCCACTTCGAGAAAGATGGTACAGGGCTACTGCGATAAGGGGATAGTCCTCGGCCAACCTGAAAAAGGGCTTTCAGATTGGGAGATACAAGATAATTACAAGTACCGCAAGACGTGTGATTCGTTCTCCGATCCGTCTATAATTCTTCAACTTTAGATCAGCGGATCACCGTGACCGTGTCGGGTACGACAAAGGCCTCCGGGAAGTCCCGTAAGAGAAGTGTCCGCGCCCGTTCCGCTTCTTCGCGCGTGACGAAGTTTCCTACGCGAATCCGGTAATACGGAGAGCGCCAGTGTACGTCCACCAGGTTTCGATCGGATTGGAGTCCTTGGGGACGCTGGTTCGGTGAAAGGGATTGCCACCACTCCAGCACTTCGGCCTCTTTGGCGCCGGCGTCGTCTCGATCGGTGGTGCTGAAGACCTGAATTTTGAAACCCTGCATCGTCCGTTCGACCGGCCTCGTTTCAGGAGGCGGTTCCGGGGTTGGGAGCGGGGGAGCTTCCGGCTCCGGCCGGACACTCCGGCACGAGGAGAGACCCAGAACGATCAGACCGAGCAACAGAAAAACGGGCAATCGCATCATAGTGGCATGCACAGGTTTCCTGAACCTATTGGACACGGGAGGATACGCTTATTCACTGCAAGAAGCTGTGAAGTGCTTGCCATTATCCGTACGGTTGTTCTACCTTACGTCGTTCTTTCACATACGTCGCTGGTTCCCGATCGAAGGGATTAAAAGAGAATCCGGTGCGCCCTTGTCGCAGCAGGCCATCCAACTGGGTCTGCGCGAACGAGCAATGCCGGAGCTGTACCCGCAACTGTGAACCGTGCCAGAGACTGTACGCCGAAAGGAGGAAGTCACTGCCCTGCAAAAGGGTGGGAAGGCTTTTTCCGAGGACGTACGGTCCGGTCGTGATAACGACCCGCGCGGTAAGCCAGGAGACCTGCCAGCAGACGTCGGTGCCGGATACCTCCGGGAATAGAGGGCCCGTACACACTTGACCCCTGTGCCTCGCAGTAGTGGCACAGGCATCAGGCGTACCCCGGGTCCTCGCATTGAGGTCTGGGGCTTTTTTATGCGTCTGATACAAGCATCTTTTCTAGTCTTTCTTCTCTTTCTTGCCGTCGGCCGGCAGGCCGCACGGGCACAGGTCACGCTCGATACGACAGTCGTTCTCCCCGACGTAACGGTCATTGCCACGCGATCAGCCACGACGACGGCTGCGGTGCCCCTCCGGGTGTCGGTGCTCGAAGCCGAAACCGTCGAACGCACGGGAGCCGCGACGATTGCCGAGGTGCTCGGTGCGCGTTCGGGCGCTTTTTTGAAGCGGTATGGAGACGGAGGGCTCGCGACGATCTCACTCCGGGGAACCAGTGCATCACAGACAGCCCTCCTGGTGGATGGGTTCCGGTTTTCTGATCCGCAGCTCGGTCAGGTTGACCTGTCGCTGCTGCCCACACTGCTCGTCGAGTCCGTCGAGGTGATGCATGGCGCCGGATCGTCCCTGTACGGGTCGGATGCCGTCGGCGGTGTGGTCAACCTCCGGACGATGAATGGTTCGAGTGGGAATCTCGTGCGGTTCACCGGAGGGGTCGGCGCGTACGGCAGTCGTACGGGCGGAGCGGCCGTCTACGGAGGAAAGGGCGCCCTGTCGGGAAGCCTCATCGTGGATTACGAAGGGTCGAGTGGGGATTTTCCGTACGTCAACAGCGCCCTCTTTCCGCCGCGGGAGGTGCGCCGCGAGGGAGCTGATCGCGAACGGTTTACGGCGCTGGCGTCGGGACGGGTGGAACATCGAGGAGGCGAGGGACGCCTGTCCGTGTGGTATGCACGGTCCGAAAGGGGGCTGCCGGGCCTCGCCACGACGCCTCCACACGGCGAGCGGCAGTGGGACGAGCACTTCCGGGTCTGGGCAAACGAACGGCTGAAAACCTCTATCGGGACGGTGCGCATGGGGGGCTACGTGCAGTCCGGCTCGCTTCGGTACCTGAATCCGCTCATTGGCGTGGACAATACGGGGCGAACCCTTACCGGCGCGATCGAGGCTGAGACGGACCTCCTCCTGGGCAATCACCGGCTGGTCACCGTGGGCGTGACGGGAAGCTATGGCCAGGCGTCCCATCCGCAGCTTCGGCGAGACGCCCGTGAGTACCACACGGCAGTTTTTGCCTCCGGTACGGCTGATTACGGCAGGGTTTTGCTGTATCCGGCGTTGAGGCTCGACGTGTACGATTCCAGCGGCCGGCGTCGGTTTCCCCTGAGCCCGAGGCTGGGCGTCAATGTGCAGCCCTTCGGCGACAGGTCCATTCACCTGAAAATGGGAGTGGGGCGGACCTTCCGGATGCCGACGTTCAATGACCGCTACTGGCAACCTGGCGGCAATCCCGATCTCCGGCCGGAGACCGGCTGGTCTTACGATGCTGGCTTGTTCTTCGACCGACGGGGCGGCCAGCTCGAGCTGACCGTTTTCGGCAGCAGCATGCGGGATCAGATCGTCTGGGAGCCCGAGACCTTCGATCGGTATACTCCTGAAAACGTCGCCAGAGTGCTGGTGCGCGGCTTCGAGGGGTCGTACGAATGGCAGTCGGCACTCTTCGGCAGTGATCTGTCAGGGGGACTTTTCTATACGTACACCGACGCCAGGGACCGATCGGATCCGGAAAGTCCCTCCTACGATCATCCGCTCCGTTACGTACCTCGAGAGCAGGTCAAGGCCGCGCTGACCGTTGGAAGGGGCCCGTTTGCGCTCGACCTCAACGCCCAGTACGCAGGGCGGCGGTACGTAACCACCGACGGGAGCTCGTACCTCGATCCCTACGTCGTCATGAGCGCGCAGCTCCGGCTGACGGCCCACCTGTATGCCTTCAAAGCCGGTTTTGCCCTGATGATCGAAAACCTGCTGGACACGCAGTATGCGGTGATTCAGCACTACCCGATGCCTCCTCGCCATGCGAAGTTTCGGATCCTGATCGAGACGAGGGGCGATACGCGATGACCATATTTTAACCCTTGTTATAGTGTACTCCGATGAACGTTCTGAAGACTTTCCAATCGATCCTCCTTGCGACTCTTTACCTGCTTCTGTTCACGACTACCGGATGCGAGCTGATTGGCCCGGAAGAAGAGGACGAAGACGCCGGCGCCACAGGTGTTTACGTGGTGAACCAGGGCAACTTCACCGACGGCAACGGCTCGATCACGATCTACGACGCGGAAACCGGGACGGTGTCGGGTGAAACCCTCGACGACTTCGGCTCGATTCTCCAGAGCATCACGTTCCACGACGGGTTGCTTTACGTGCTTGGCAACACGGGTGATCGGATCGACGTAATCGACGCAGCCACAAACGAACGGGTTGCCCAGATCAATGGCGTCGTTAGCCCGCGCTACATGGCGGTTGGGCCGAACGGGAAAGGATACGTGACGAGCTTCTACGGCGCTCCCGGTTCGTTTACCGGAGGTATGGTCACGGTGATCGACCTGAAAACCCACAAAAAGCTGAAGGAAATCCAGGTGGGGTCGAATCCCGAGGGAATAACGATTGCCGGAAACCTTGCTTACGTGGCAAACTACAGCTCGGAAACGACCTTTGGGGCCGGAAACACCGTTTCGGTAATCGATACCGGCAAGGACGAGGTCGTACGGACGATCACGCTCGACTGTGATGCACCCCGAATGCTCATCACCGACCGGCAGAACGAGGTGTACGTTTTCTGCACGGGCCAGATACTGTACGACGAGAACTTCAACGAGGTTGGTAGGATGCCGGGCAGCGTCCGGGTGCTCAACGGCGCGACGGGCGAGGTGGTGAAGGGCTTTGAAATCGACGGGCGGATCGAAACGGTCGGCCCGGGGCAGGACGTCTTCTACTCTCCCGAGCGCGAAGAAGTGATCGCGGTTAAAGACGCCGGGTCGCTGCTTCGATACAACACGCGGAATAACACCTTTTCGGGAGAGATAGACGGCCTGAGCGGGCATCCTATTGGCGCCGTTGCGCTCGATGCGGCGAGCGGACGCATCTTTCTTGGCCGTGTGGCCGGGTATACCGAACGAGGATCCGTAACCATTCACGACGAGACGGGCAACCAGATCGGGCAGTTCAATGCCGGGATCTCCCCTACCTTCATCACGTTTCGGCCTGGGGAATAGGCGGTATTACGACACGTCGTATGCAGATAGACCGGTGCTACTGTTTTCAGCAGACGTTTGCCTCTCTACGTGAGGTAGCCGAGGCCACGAACGCCCGCACGGTAGCCGAACTGCAGGAGCACGTGACCTTCGGCATGCAGTGCAAGCTCTGCCACCCGTACGTAAGGCGCATGCTTCGGACCGGGCAGACGGTATTCGATACCATCGTGACGGATCAGGAAGAGCCGCCCGACGGGCGGGCCCGATTGCACTGAATCCGGCAACATTTTACCGCCGGTTTCAGCGGATCGAGCGGCAGGCCTATATTCCGTAGGAATGCCGACCATCGCTCATCCTGATAAAATCCGATCATGAGCCGCATCCTGTACGTTTTTCCGCACCCGGACGACGAATCCTTCGGCCCCGCACCGGTACTGGCCAAACAGCGGCGGGAGGGGCACGAGGTGTTTCTGCTCACGCTCACGAAAGGAGAGGCTACCCGCCAGCGCCACGCCCTTGGGTATTCGCTCGAGGAGATGGGCGAGGTGCGGTACAGGGAGATGCAATGTGTTTCGCGCGTGCTCGATCTGAGCGGATTGACCGTGCTCGACTTCCCCGACGGCGGCCTCTCCGGCCTGGATCCGATCGAAATCGAGAAGGCGATCGAGGAGGAGATCGTGCGGATCGAGCCGGACGTGCTGGTGACCTACCCGCTGCACGGCATCAGCGGTCATCTCGATCACGTGACGACCCACGCCGTGGTGCAGCGTGTTTTCTGCGATCTGCGCCGCCGCAGGAAGAACCACCCGAGGAGGCTTGCCTTTTTTACGTTGCCGGAAAAGGCAGAGCCGGGCAGACCGTCTCACCTGAAGTCGTCGCCCGACGAAGCGATCGACTGTGTCGTGCGGTTCGAAGAGGAAGACATGCGTCGGGCTGAGAAGGCGCTTGACTGTTACGAGACGTACAAGGCTGTGATCGAGGCTCAGAATCCGCTCGCTCAGGTAAGGCACGGCGTATCGTTCGAGCTCTTTCAAGAAAGCTACGATCCGCCACTCGACGATCTATTCGACGGTATGTCTTGATTAGGGCCTGTATTGCGGCGTATTGTATGGGAAGGATTTTTTTCGCGGCTAAATCCTTCTCAAAATGAACGACCGTCTTTTCCTCTTCCTCATTCTATTGCTTCTATCCATGCCCGTTTATGGTCAGAGTGGCGCTGGAGACCGTCCGGTGGGACTTCCGTTTGCGACTCGCAGCCCCGTCGTGGCGCAACACGGCATAGCGGCTACGAGCCACCCACTGGCGTCTCAGGTTGCCATCGACATCCTGAAACAAGGAGGGAGCGCCGTCGACGCAGCCATTGCAGCCAACGCGGCGCTCGGTGTGATGGAGCCCATCAACTGCGGGGTGGGCGGCGACATTTTCGCCATCGTGTGGGATCCCGAGACCCGTCAACTATACGGCCTGAACGGGAGCGGGCGCTCGCCCAAAGGCCTGACGCTCGAGATGGTCCGTGCGGAGGTTCAAAAGCGCACGAAAGACGGACAAATCCCGCTGTACGGAGCGCTGCCCGTTTCCGTACCAGGTGCGGTGGACGGCTGGTTTACCCTGCACGAGCGCTTCGGTAAGCTGGAGATGTCGCAGATCCTCGTTCCGGCCATCCGGTACGCCCGCGAGGGATTCCCGGTAACGCAGGTCATCGCGTTCGACTGGCAGCGAAACGTGGAGGACCTCGAGGCGAATGCCGACCTGATCGAAGAGCTCGACAATTTCCGGAAGCTGTACACGATAGACGGTCGCGCCCCGCGTGAAGGAGAGATCTTCCGGAATCCGGAGCTCGCCGCAACCTACGAAAAGATAGCTGCCGGCGGGCGGGATGCCTTCTACGAGGGCGAGATTGCGGACGTCATCGACCGCTACATGAGACGAATCGGCGGGTGGATCCGAAAGGAGGATCTGGCCGCGCACCGCAGCGAGTGGGTCGATCCGGTTTCGACGAACTACCGTGGTTACGACGTGTACGAGCTTCCACCCAACGGGCAGGGGATCGCCGCCCTCCAGATGCTGAACATCCTGGAGGGGTACGACCTCGCGTCGCTCGGCCACAACACGGCCGAGTACCTGCACCTGCATGCAGAGGCAAAGAAGCTGGCGTTCGAGGACCGGGCTCGGTTCTACGCGGACATGGCGTTTAGCGATGTGCCGGTTGAAGGGCTGATCTCGAAGGAATACGCCGCCGAACGCCGCAAGCACATCGATATGAAGCGAGCCGCAACGTCCTATCCGGCCGGCAATCCCCGGCTCGACAGCGGCGACACGATTTACCTTACGGTAGCCGACTCGACGGGCATGATGGTGTCGCTGATCCAGAGCAACTACTGGGGCCTGGGCAGCGGCCTCGTGCCGGACGGGCTCGGCTTCATGCTACAGGATCGCGGCGCCCTGTTCTCGCTCGAAGACGGTCACGCGAACGTATATGAGCCCGGGAAGCGGCCGTTCCACACGATTATCCCCGGGTTCGTGATGAAAGACGGTGAGCCGTTCATGAGCTTCGGGGTGATGGGCGGCGACATGCAGCCGCAGGGCCACGTGCAGGTGCTCTGCAACCTGATCGATTTCGGGATGAACGTCCAGGAAGCCGGAGATGCGGCGAGGTACCGGCACTCCGGAAGCAGCTCGCCGACCGGTGGGACCATGGTGAACGGAGGAGAGCTGCTTCTGGAATCCACTATCCCCGCCGACGTCGTCCGGGCGCTGACGCAACGAGGGCACCGGGTGCGGTATGACATCGGTGGCTTTGGAGGCTACCAGGCGATCCTCTGGGACCGGGAAAACGGAGTCTATCACGGCGCTTCTGAAATGCGGAAAGACGGCCAGGTGGTCGGATATTAGGGAAGCTGAATCGGTTTAGTCGTCACTTCTTCGCCGAAATTTGAGAACGACCACGCCGAGGTGGGCGTTTGTAGGAGACGTTCGTCCGATCCTCACAGCCAGAAACGCCGTACGATGACCACTAACCTCGCCGATAAGCTCAGAGAACAGGTGTACGGTACGTTACTCCGGCGTGTGGGCGAGGTGGCGGACCGGCTCGGCATCGAAGCGTACGCCGTCGGGGGGATCGTACGCGACCTGCTGCTCGGCCGCAAAACGGGCGACATCGACTTTGTCACCGTCGGTCCGGGATCGGGTATACGCCTTGCGGACGCCGTAGCGGAGGCGCTTGGCGGCCGGACCGCTCACGTCTATCCCAGCTTCGGCACGGCGGCGGTGCACTGCACGCTTCCGGACGGCACGCCAACCGTGCTGGAATTCGTGGCCGCCCGCCGTGAAAGCTACCGAAGCACGTCGCGCAAGCCCATCGTCGAAGAAGGCACGCTCGAGGACGACCAGCTACGCCGCGATTTTACGATCAATGCCATGGCCATCCAGGTCAACCTGGAGCGATTCGGCATCCTCATCGATCCGTTCGACGGACGGAAGGACTTGAAGAAGCGGTTGATCCGGACGCCGCTCGATCCCGCTCTTACCTTCGAAGACGACCCGTTGCGGATGATCAGGGCAGCCCGGTTTGCAGCACAGCTCGGGTTCGAGATTCATCCCGAAGCCAGGGCGGCGATGAAATTGAAGGCCGAACGAGTCAAGATACTCAGCCAGGAACGCATTTCGGACGAGCTTCAGAAGATCATCTGCGCCCCCGTCCCCTCCGTCGGCTTTAAGCTCCTCGACGAAACCGGGCTGCTCCAGTACGTCCTGCCCGAGCTCGTAGAGCTGAAGGGGGTGGAAGAGGTGGACGGGCACCGCCACAAAGACAACTTCTTCCACACCCTCCAGGTGCTCGACAACGTGGCGGAGCTCACGGCGGATCGGCCGTGCGACGAAACCCGCTGGCTTCGGTGGGCTGCGCTCCTTCACGACGTCGCGAAGCCCGCCACCAAACGGTTCGTTCCCGAGACGGGCTGGACGTTCCACGGGCACGAAGACCGCGGGGCGCGTATGATCCCCCGAATCTTCAGACGGTTACGGTTTCCGGCAGACGACCGGCTTCGGTACGTCCAGAACCTCGTCCTCCTCCATCACCGGCCGATTGCGCTCGTCGACGAAGTCGTGACCGACTCGGCCATACGCCGCCTGCTCTTCGATGCCGGAGGCGACATCGACGACCTGATGGTGCTCGTCCGGGCCGACGTCACGTCCAAAAACCCGAGGCGCGTCCGGCGCTACCTGAATGCCTTCGACCGCGTTGAGGAAAAGATGGCCGAGGTGGAGGAGAAAGACAGGCTGCGCAACTTCCAGCCTCCCGTCGACGGCAATGAGATCATGGAGGTGCTCGGGCTCAAGCCGGGGCCGGAAGTCGGACGGATTAAGGAAGCCATCAAGGATGCCATCCTCGACGGCGTGATTCCGAACGAGCACGACGCCGCGTTCGACTACATGATGCGGATCAAGGATCAGATACTCGACGGAATCGAAGCGGGTTCGAAGAAGGCTGGACGGGCGAAGAATAAAAAAGCGGAGACGGAATAATCCGCCCCCGCTTCGAATTTCTGATCGAGCAGGGCTTACTCTTCTTCCTCCGGCTCTTCGACCTTCGGCCGGACGTCCCAGAGCAGCATCGTGTCGATGTCGACGTAATCTTCTTCACCTTCTTCGTCGGTGAAGGTGTAATCGCCGTACTGATCGCGCTGCGACGCGGGGACGCGGCGCCACTTCATGCCTTCCCGATCGACGAATTCCTCCGGGTATGGGTTTTGAATGCGATAGGACGGATGATACGACCGGTAGATCTTGGCGGCTTCGTAGATGGCCGCGCGACGAGCACCGGCTTTCGTTCGGCTCGTACCGACCACCTTAAACGGAGCGATCGTGATACTGGCCTGTATCATCCCGTCCTCCACTTCCGTGTATTCGGGACGCATTACCTTAAAATCGTCGGGGTGCGGGTATGCACTCCGTTCATTGAAATCATTCATACCGTATCGTGTGCCTTATGTAAGGGTTTGGCCGTTTTACCCGGCGGAGCATTTAGTCTACTGTTTACGATGAACGGGTGTAAACTGATTCCTCCGATAGCTTTTCCGCTGATGTTACACCGTTATTTATTTTTTTGCTCGTACTTGCTTTTAGCGACGTCTCCTTTCTTTATTGCGCGTTAAGGTGACATCACGAGAAATCGCAGTACGGCTTCTTCTCGCGTAATTCATTCTAAACCCGTTCAGAAAACATGATTGTCTCTGCACCCTTTGACACCGAAGAACTGGATCTGACTCTTCCGGTAGGCCTCGAGGAGGAAGAGGACGATTTTGATGATGAGGATTTTGACGACTTCGAAGACGACGAAGACTTCGACGACGAGGACGACTTCGAAGACGACGAAGACTTTGACGACGATTACGAAGACGAGGACTTCGAAGACGATGACGAATTCGAAGAAGACGACGACCTCTTCGAAGATTTAGAAGACGACGAGTTCTGATTTAACATTTCGGTAGCATGAGGAACCCGGCGTTCAGGCGCCGGGATTCCTCACCTTTCTTGTACGTGGGGACCGGGTGCCTGCCGGCTCCCCTGTTCGATGGTCCGGGCAGCCCCGGGCCTTACCTCTCGTTATTTATTCCGGGTTTGTTTCAAGCGTTACGCCCGCTTTATAGCCGCTATTGCCCCACTTTTCCACAAAGCTTTTCGCCGATCCTGTGGAGAAACGTGGAAAACTTGTTGAGGGAAAATTCATTGTCTCGTGCTGGCACAATAACGGAATTATAAAATCGGCGATTTTGGCAGTGCGGATCCAAATGGCCTGTCTGAGCGTTTAATCAGCGAAAGAACCGGTCAGCCTCGTCCGTTTTTTGTGGATAAAAAAGCCTTGCATAACGGCACGTCTATGACGTTATTGTATGCCGTGCATCTCGCGCCGATACGGTTTATTGCCTCGTGCAGGTAATAAACCGTTATTCATCGGAGGGTATGGCACAACCGGCATCGTCAGCCAGGCCTCTGCGCTCGCACACATACCACCCGCCTGAATTAACCAATAACCCCGAGCTTTTTAGCCACTACCGGAGGCGCCCTATGTCTGAAATCACCTCGAAAGCCACGCTCTTTGCAGAGGAAGGGTCCGGCGCGTCACAGATCGACGCCCGGCAGCTCGCGAAGGGACTCGTTGTAGAGCGGGTCTTCTCGAAAGAAGGTGAGCATCCTTTTGATAGCCTGGAGTGGGAGAAACGAACCGCCGCCATCAAAAACCAGGACGGCAAGGCCATCTTTGAACAGAAAGACGTCGAGTTCCCCGTCACCTGGAGCCTGCTTGCCTCCAACGTCGTCGCAAGCAAGTATTTCTACGGGGACGTCGCCCGTAACGGCGAGCCCCCTTCCGAAGGGGGGCGCGAGAGTTCGCTCAAACAGCTCATCCACCGCGTCACACGGACGATTGCCGACTGGGGCATCGAGCAGGGCTACTTCGCGACCCGCGAAGACGGGGAGCGATTCTACGACGAGCTAACCTGGCTGTGTCTCCATCAGTATGGATCGTTCAATTCGCCCGTCTGGTTCAACGTCGGCCTGTACCACCAGTACGGCGTCCGGGACACCGGTGACAAGACCATTTTTGGGTGGGACAGGAAGCAGCAGCGGGCGGTGCCGGTCGATCCTTACGAGCGGCCGCAGGCGTCGGCGTGCTTCATCATCTCGGTCAATGATTCGATCGACGACATCTGGCAGCTCATGAGCGAGAGCGCCCGGCTGTTCAAGTTCGGGTCGGGGGTCGGGGCGGACTGGTCGAAGCTGCGCTCGTCGAAGGAGATGCTGTCGGGTGGCGGTACGCCGTCGGGGCCGGTCAGCTTCATGCGGGTGCAGGACGCCACCGGCGCTACCATCAAAAGTGGCGGCAAGACGCGCCGCGCCGCCATCATGCAGACCCTGAAGTGCTGGCATCCGGACATCTGGGAGTTCGTCGAGGTCAAGCAGAAGGAAGAGAAGAAAGCGTGGGCGCTCATCGAGCAGGGCTACGACGGCTCGTTCAACGGGGAAGCGTACGGCTCCGTGGCGTTCCAGAACGTCAACCAGAGCGTTCGCGTGACCGACGAGTTCATGCGGGCCGCGATCAATGGGGAGCCCTACGCCCTGCGTGCCGTGCTCACGGGCGAGCCGATCGCGCAGACGGACGCCGCGGCGCTCCTGCGCAAGATTTCCGAGGGCACCTACATCTGCGGCGACCCGGGGATCCAGTACGAGGACACGATCCAGAAGTGGCACACGGTCAAAAACAGCGGCCCGATCAACTCGAGCAATCCCTGCTCGGAGTACATGCACGTCGACAACTCGGCGTGCAACCTGGCGAGCCTGAACCTGCGCAAGTTCCAGCGTGAAGACGGGTCGTTCGACGTCGAGCGTTTCCGCGCGGCCACCCGTACGTTCATCACGGCGATGGAAATCCTGGTGGACAATGCGGGCTACCCGTCGGCCATCATTGCCGAGAACTCGCACCGTTTCCGCCCGCTGGGCATCGGATTCGCCAACCTGGGGGCGCTCTTGATGTCGATGGGGCTGCCGTACGACAGCGACGCCGGCCGGGCCGTGGCCGGTGCGATCATGGCCATCGAGCATTCCGAAGCTTACGCTCGCAGCGCCGAAATCGCCGCAATCAAGCGGATCGGGCCCTTCGAGGCGTACGCGCTCAACGCCGAGCCGATGCTCGACGTCATCCGGATGCATCGCGCCGCCATCGACGACATTCATCCGAGCTGCCCCGTCTACCTGCTCAAGGCAGCCCACGAGTCGGCCGACCGCATGCTTGCACTTGGCGAGGCCTTCGGGTATCGCAACGCGCAAGTGACCGTGCTTGCCCCGACCGGCACGATCGCGTTTATGATGGATTGCGACACGACCGGCATCGAGCCCGACATCGCGCTCGTGAAATACAAGCTGCTGGCGGGCAAGGGCGACGGCATGCTGAAGATCGTGAACCAGTCGGTGAACGATGCCCTGACGCGCCTCGGGTATGACGAGGAAGAGCGGGCGGCCATCCAGGCCTACATCGACGCCAACGACACCATCGAGGGCGCGCCCGGCCTCAAGGACGAGCACCTCCCCGTCTTCGATTGCGCGTTCAAGCCCTTCAAAGGCAAGCGCTCGATCCATTACATGGGGCACGTCAAAATGATGGCGGCCGTCCAGCCCTTCGTGAGCGGGGCGATTTCCAAGACCGTCAACATGCCCGAGCACTCGACGATCGACGAAATCAACGACGTCTACATCGAGGGGTGGAAGCTCGGCCTGAAGGCCATCGCGATCTATCGCGAAAACTCGAAGCGGAGCCAGCCGCTGGCGACGTCGAAGGGGGGCAACACCAAAGGCGCAGCCCGGATCGAATCGTCGGGCGACGGCGTGGCCGTTGAACCCCAGACCATCGAGCGGGTCGTCGAAAAGATCGTCTACAAGCCGATCCGTAAACGGCTGCCGGACGAGCGTCCCTCGATCACGCACAAGTTTTCGATCGCGGGGCACGAGGGCTATCTCCACATCGGGCTCTATCCCGACACTCGCATGCCCGGCGAGATCTTCATCACGATGGCCAAGGAGGGCTCGACGATCAGCGGCATGATGGACGCGTTTGCGACGAGCATCTCGATTGCCCTGCAATACGGCGTCCCGATCGAAGACCTGTGCGCCAAGTTCAGCCACATGCGGTTCGAGCCGAGCGGCTTTACGAACAACCGCCAGATCCCGATCGCAAAGTCGATCATGGACTACATCTTCCGCTACCTCAGCCTGAAGTTTCTCGGTCAGGTGGGCGTGAGCGGCGAGCACGAGCACGCCGACCCGGTAGCGACGCAGGTGGCCCAGAGTGGACCGGCTCACGACGAGGTGCAGATGGAGATCCCCTTCAACAAGCCGGTGGAGGCGCCGGATAGCCTGGTGGGGGCGACGGTGGAGGTGTTCCTCGAAGCGGCCGAGCGGTCGAACACTGCTTCGGTGTCCGTCGCCGGCGCGACCGCTTCATTCCAGAACCAGGCGGACGCCCCCTCCTGCCCGAACTGTGGCTCCATCACCGTACGCGCCGGTAGCTGCTACTCGTGCCCCAACTGCGGCAACACGTCGGGGTGTGGGTGAGAAGCCGCGCCTGAGCGCGAATGACTTCTGAAAGTTGAGGCGCCCGGATTCCTGAACGAGGGGTCCGGGCGCTGGTGTATTACAAGGGGCGACGATGGAGACGGAGTATCAGGATTTGATGGCGGCGGTGGCGTTGCGATTCCAGAAGGATGCAACCGGACACGATCTGGAGCACCTGAAACGGGTGCATCGGATCGCATTGCACATCCAGTCGATCGAAGGCGGCAACCGGTGCGTCATCGGCGTGGCGGCGCTCGTGCACGACGTCCACCGCATCATCGAGTACGAAACCGGCACGTTTTGCGCACCGGCTGATTCGATCCCGGTCGTCCGGGAACTGATCGATCCGATCGATCTGACCGATTCCGAGAAGCAGCACGTGCTGCACTGCGTCGCCCACCACGAGGAGTACGGATTTTCAGAGGCCGGCAGGACGGTGCAGGATCTCGAAACCCTGATTCTCCAGGACGCCGACAACCTCGACGCCATGGGGGCCATCGGGATCGCCCGGACGTTTCAATTTGCCGGCGCCTATGGGGTGCCGCTCTGGATGCCGGACCTTCCCTTCGATCGGAAGTATTACGACGAGTCGAGCAGGGACCCGTCGGTCATCCACCACGTCCACAGCAAGCTCCTGAGGCTGAGGGACAACATGCATACGCCGACGGCTCGTGCGATGGCGGAGGGGCGCCATCGCTTCATGGAGGAATTTCTCCTTCGGTTTATGGCGGAGTGGCGCGGTGAGGCGTAGCCGCGGCCTCTCCTCGTTCGTAGATTACGGCTTCACTTTAACAGAACAGGAGGTTCGTTCCGTGGTTGTTCATATCGTCATGTGGAAGCTGAAGGAGCAGGCCGAAGGCGCCGGCCGTGAGGAGAATGCACAAAAGATCAAAACGATGCTCGAAAACCTGAATGGGCGGATACCGGGGCTGTTACGGCTCGAAGTGGGGATCGACTTCAGCCGGACGGATGCCTCGGCCGACGTCGTATTGTATTCCGAGTTCGAGGATCGCGAGGCGCTGGCGCGTTATCAGGCACATCCCGAGCACGTGAAGGTAGCAGACTTCATCACGCTGGTTCGTTCGGAACGCAGAGTAGCCGATTACGAGAGATAGCTTTTCGAACCCTCCAATGCCGCACACCGTTCGGGTTTCCATCACTGAGTCGGTCGAAGCACCATCGGACGTCGTGTACGGCGTCCTGGCGGACTATCGCCGTGGCCACCCGCACATTCTACCGGAGCGGCACTTTTCGGATTTTACCGTCGAAGAAGGCGGCACGGGTGCGGGAACGATCATCCGCTACAAGCTTCGGACGGCGGGCAACGAGCGAACGATCCGGGCCGTCGTACACGAGCCCGAACCGGGACGTATCCTGACTGAAACGGACCTCGAAACGGGCGCCCTCACCACGTTCAGGCTGGAGCCCGCTTCCGGGACCGCGCATACGAGCCTGACCATCACGACCGAATGGCAATCCGCGGGCCTACGGGGTTTCGTGGAGCGATGGCTCGCGCCTCCATTGTTGCGAAAAATCTATCGGGAGGAGGTGCGCAAGCTGAACGAATTTGTCCGCGTGAGGGGCTGATCGCGGGATTTCAGCGGCATCGGCGGGCAAGCTGCTCGGCCTCGGCGGCGTGAGGAAAGAGCCGGTGAGCTCTGGTGGCATGCTCGCACCGCTGTTCCCGGTCGTTTCGATACATCTGGGCGAGCCGGACGTGGACGCGGTAGTTGCCCGGGTCGAAGAAGGCGGCCACCTCGAGGGCGCGTGGACCGGTAGCCCGGTCGTACAGACCCATCGCCGTCAGCTGACCGACGCTCCGCAAGCCGGCCAAACCTGCAACGAGAATCAACACGAACAGTGCGGCTTTCCTGACAAAGCTCCCGTTTGCCGCTCCGGAAGGCTCGATTCGTGGCCACAGTGCACCGGCGGCGGCCCAGAAAATGTAGGTAGGCCACGCGAGCAGCGTGACGGCGTCGAAGGCGCCGGACACGGAGACGCCGATCAAAATTGCCGGGAGCACCAGGGAGGCAAGCCCTTCGTCGGCGTCCTCCGCCGTTCGCATGTTTTTCCACGCATTCCAGACGATGCCGCCGCAGATGAGCAACAGGAGGACGAATCCGGCGAGCCCCCTTTCGGTTATCACCGCGACCCAGTCGCTGCTCGGCCAGGGATTGGCGGTCATGCCGGCCACCCGACGGGTGAGCGACGGGTCACCCCGGGTTGCATACGCCGGGTACTCGACCGTCCAGTTGCCCGGACCGACGCCCAGTACCGGATTGTCGCGCACCATCTGGAGCGAGTTTTCATACTGGATGAGCCGGCCGCGCCCACTTCCTTCCCGGTAATTGACCACGCCGCGGGCCGTCTCGAGGTAGGGTGAATCGCTCGACCAGTTCAGGTCGTTCGGCGTGAGGAGCGCCGCAGCCACACCGCCTCCCGCAAAGAGCAGTACGAGCACCAGCCGGAAGAAAAACCGTCCGGAACGCCGGACGGCCGGCGTGAAGAACGTACCAAGCAGCAAAACGGACAGGGCTGCCGCAAACCCGAGCCAGCCGGCACGCGACCGGGTAAGGATGAGGGCGCTCACGACCAGCAACGTCCCCACCGCTCCCAGTAAAAAGACGAGGAAGCGTTTCGTTCGAAGCGTCACCAGCAGGACGAGCGGCAGGCCGAAGGCAGCGAGGTGGGCGACGAAATTCCGATTGCCAAGCGTTCCACCTGGCACACGGTCTTCCGAAAAGAAGACCGTTTCCACTCCATAGGCCTGTAACAGAGACGTGGCCGTCGCGAGGACGATCGAAAAGGCAAGTGCCCCCAGCAGCCGTGGCGACAGACCGGCAGCGGCAAGCGTACGCGCCCCCCAAAATAGCGTGAACCCCGAGATGCTCATCGTGAGCGTCCGCGTGGCGTTCCACAGGTTCGAAGCAAATACCGCCGAGAGCGCACTGACCGCCAGAAAGCCGACGATAACGAAGTCCACCCAGCCGAGCCGGTACCGGCGGACGTCCCCCAGCATGCACAAAGCAGCTATGCAGGCCGTCAGGTGAAGCACGAGCTCCTTCGGGACGAAGAACCGGTCGAGATCGAAGGATTCAAAGGGTACCACCACCAGCACGATCGCGATTGCACCTGCCTGCACGACGCGCAGCAGTAGCCGCTCGCTTCGCGACGGAACCTGTGCAACCGTTTTGTCTGCAGCTACTTCCATTTCGGCGGTTACGGGGGGATGGATTTGGCCGTGCCGGGTATGGGGGCGAAAGATAAAGATACACCGGTGGTTTTCGAGGAGATACCGGCGCACATCCGGAAAAATCGACGAAGCCTCAAAATGGGGAAGTGTCGCCCGCCCGATGTCCCTCACTGTACGTGATGTGAGGACAACGCGCGGGAGTCTTCGCACTTTTTACGTGAGGCGTCGGGGCAGGGAAACAGGTGTCGAGGTGTCCCGTTGATGAGTAAATTGTTCGGTGTCGTAAACCTGAGAACACCTCCACCTTATCAGCAGGCAGCGGTAATGCTGGGCTACTTATTTACGGCTGCAATTGGCATCTGGGTGCTTTCGCGCTCCAGGCTCTGGAAGTTTTTCCTCAACGTCAGGCGTGAGATCCGGGTCGCCGTGCGGCGGAACTCGTTCGCCCAGTATTACGTCGCCATCCGGATCCGGGAGCTCGTCGGGCTCGCCGGATTTCTTCTGGCCGGGCTATACGTATTCCTTTCGGACGAGGTCAGCTATTCCACGATGCACACGTGGGCCAGGGTGTTGCTCCTGGCGATCTTTGCCGTAATTGCGCTCTACGTACTTTTCCTGGTCGTGGATAGCCGGCGGTTGAGGCGGCGGTTCAACCGCCTCGTCAACTCCTACCGGAATACCCGTCGCCGCGCCGATAACCGGCCGCCGTCGGTCAGGATGGCCGGGCGTAGGTGACGAATCGGTAGTTTTCGTGCTTTTCCTCGGCTTTCAGCTCGAACGTCGAACCGATCAGGTGCTCGTAGGGAGGGAAAAACGTATCGCCTTCGTAATCGCCTTCTACGAGTGTGAGCTCCAGCCGGTCGGCAATGGGAAGGAACTCGGCGTAGATGGCCCCGCCGCCCCCGATGAACACCGTGTCGGCGTCGGACAGGGCCTCCATGGCTTCGTCGACCGAGGCGTACGTCTCCACCTCGGGATATTCCTCGAACGGACCCCGTGAAGTCAGCACGACCAGCCGCCGGCCGGGCAGCGGGCCACCGAACTGATGGAGGATGGACTCGAACGTCCGCCGGCCCATCAACAGCGGGTGGCCGGTCGTGAGCCGTTTGAAGCGTTTGAGGTCTTCCGGGATGTGCCACGGGAGGTCGTTCCCTTTGCCGATGACGCGGTTTTTCTCCGCTACGGCGGCGATGAGCACGATCTCGGGCCGTCGTCGTTCGTTCTCCATGTCCGTCTCCGAGTCGAGGGGGGCTTCCGACGGACTACCCGGCGAGACGGGGGCGGATGCTCTTCACATGTCTTCCCAGTACTCCTCGGGCATGTCCTGCGCCAGCGCGAGCGCGCCGTCGCAGCCTGCGTAGAGCGGGTCGTCGACCTTCGTGATCTTGAACGAGCCGTACTCACGCAGCTCCGCTTCGAGCACGTCGATGAGGCCCCGGATCTGGCTGCTGCCGCCGGCCAGGAAGACGTTTTTCTTGACCTGCTCCTGGAACTCCGGCTCGTAGTGGCTCACCAGGTCGATGGTGGTTTCCACGATCGGCGGGATGATGCTCTCACAGGCCTGCTTGATCTGGTCCGTGATGTCGATCTCGACGAGCTTGCCTTCGACGGGCACTTTTACCCTGACCCGACTGGGTGCTTCACCGACGAACCCGTACTCTTCCTTGTACCGGCGAACTGTCGTTTCGCTGAACTTGGCGTTGGGGTACTTCTCGGTGAGCAGGTCGAAGAGGCGCCGGTCGATGAAGTCGCCGGCATTGGTGAGGGTGCGCTGATCGTCCTCACCCGGCATCGTTCCGTGCATGACGCAGAAGTCCAGCGTGCCCGCGCCGATGTCGATCACCATCGCGTTGCTCAGGGCGTTGAGCCCGTAGGCCACCGAGAACGGCTCGGAGACGACCATCAACGCGTCGGCGTACTCTTTCACGGCGTCACGTATGGCGAGCTTGTTGACCTTCAGGGCCTCGGCCGGAACGCCGACGGCAGCGTGAACGGCCTGGCCGTCAGCCGGCCCCACCTGTTCGATCAGATGGTGGATGAGCTCGCGGACGGCTTCTTCGTCGCGGGCCGTCGAGTCGCGAATGACGCCGAATTCGAGGGGGCGGGTCAGATGCACCGAAAGCCTGTTGTTGAGGGCCTCCTCACCGAACAGCACCCGCTGCCCGAGAAGCTTGCGGGCGACGAAATCCTTTGGCCAACCCACGTAGCTGTCAATCCATTTGCGCTTACCGTTGCTGGCGGAGATGGCACTGCGGGCCGTGCCTAAATCGATACCGATGTACAATACGTTATCTGCCGCTTTGGTCTTCTTCTGTGGCATGTCGGGCTAAGATTTCACTTGGTGAGTATTGGGAAGGAGATTGCTTCAAGTAAGAGACGATCCCCTCTTCGAGAGACATCGCCAGCAGCTCCCGGTGCTCGTTGGTATTCAGCTTTTCCTCTTCGGCTCGATTACTGAGGCATGCAATTTCCGCCAGCACACTCGGAGCTTCTACCCCGAGCAGGACGACGAAGGGAGCGGTCTTGACGCCCCAGTCGCTCACGGAGCGATCGATCCGCTGCATATTACGATACAAAGTCTTCTGAATCGAGGCGGCAAGTTTTTTCGACTCCTGTAGTTTAACGGCCGTGCCGATCTTTTGCAGCATTTCGTTGAACTCGGCTACTGAATACTCGGAGTCCCTGTTCTCTTTTTCAGCCAGCCTGAGCGACGCCTCGTCTGCCTGCGAGCCAAAATAATAGGTTTCGATGACGTTCAGGGGCTCGGAGGGGAGGTAGTTGACGTGTACGGAGACGAACAGGTCCGCCCCGCGTTCGTTGGCGAAGGCGACCCGGTCGCGCAGGGAGACTTTCGTGTCGCCCTCACGCGTCAGCAGCACCCGATAGCCGTGTCTGCGTTCGAGCCGGCGCTTGAGGCGCTTCACGACGTCGAGTGTGATGTCCTTTTCCTTTGTGCCCAGCACACCGACCGTGCCGCCGTCCACGCCGCCGTGCCCGGGATCGAGAACGATCGTTTTGACCTGGAGGCCGAAGAGATCGACGAGCGCAATGTTCCCCTCGGAAATGATGTCGACGCCGGGAGAACGGGAGACGATGATATCAAGTGTATCCGGAGCATGATCGACCACGGAGAGTGTGGTGATCTGCTCCACGATTCCCCTGGTTGGAAAGCCGGTATTCGTCTGGAGCAGAGGCGAGATGAAGCCCGCCGGCGAATCCACGGGCTGGTCGTTCACACGCGAGAGCAGTCCGGGGAAAAACAGCACCGAGAGAAAGGCAATCACCGTGGCGGCGGCCATCGGCACCCGTCCTTTGCGTATGGCCGGACCGACTTTTTTGAAGCGTGGAGCGGGCGGTTCTTTCCGGACCGTACGCAGGTTGTCCTCGTACACACCCTGGAGAATCTCGCGACGCGTATTTCCCTTGTCGATCGGGCCCACGGTAAACTCCCTGCTCAGAAACGGTCACACGATGTCCGGTCTTATCCGGTTACCAAGATTACTTCAAACCAAGACGTCACGCAAATCCCCTCGGCCGGTTTCGGCGCTTTGATGATTTTTTCCGGCATACCGTAAGTCCTTAACAATTCACGTGCCGGGATCGGGTTGACGAGCGTGCCCAGCACGCTTACGGTGGAGAAAACCGTACTCCTCGCCACTTTCTGATACGGAGAAAAGACAGTACCCCATGGATTTGAGCGTATCCAGGGCTTTCCGTGTCTGCTCGAATCCGACGCCGGGGAAACGGTGATGGAACTCGATCAGGATCTGGCCCGGGCGAATCGGAGAACGGCTTATATCTTCGATAACCGCGTATTCCGCGCCCTCTACGTCCATTTTGAGCACGTCGATCCGGTCGTGTCCGAGCTCCTTCATGATCGTGGATAACCGCCTTACCGGCGCCATTACGGTTCGGTCGGACGCGGCTGTCGTATCCAGAATCGTGTGGGAAACGTGCGCCGGATTGAGTGGCAGATGGAATGCGACTCGACCGTCGACGTCGGCTATGCCGAACTCGTGCATTACGAATTCTTGAGGAAAGGATTGCCTCCTGACCCACTCGATCGAGCGGGGCGTGGGATCGAAGGCATGGATCGTAAGACCGAATCGCTCGATCAGGGCCAGATCGAAGGAAACGTCTTCGCCGACGCCGAACGAATACACCACGGAATCCGGTTTCAGGTACCGGGTCGCGACGTCGAAACCCCCGTACTCGTTGCCGAACCGCTCTTTTTCGATCCTGCAATCGATCCGGGTGCGTTGTTCTCTTCCTGATATGATTCTGAGCTCACGTCGGGCAATACGAGTAATAGACTTCAGCCTCATAAATCCTCAAATGGAGTACACGCCCGGCGGAGGACTTCCCCTCGAGAGAAGGTCAGGGGATCAGTACGAGCCCGATCGTTTGCGTGTATCCATCCTGCTCAAGCCGGGCATAGTAGCGCCCGGCCGGCAGGCCGACGGGTGACCAATTCAGTCTGGCCGTTGCGCCGCCCACGCCCGGAGACGTCAGCACCGCAACCCTGCGTCCCAGCTCGTCATATATGGTTACGCGAACCGGCCGGGACGTTGGACCCACTACGACGATCGTGGCCGTCGACTTGAATGGATTTGGATAGGCGTAAAAATCCGTATCAACGGGAATTTCCCGTTCGATTGACGTAATCGTGCGGCCGCCAACGAAGGCGGTATGCAGCTCCATCCAATCCCCTCCTCCGCCTACTGCATACAGCATTCCGGCGCCCGCTGCAAAAGTATACGTTCGTTCTTCATCTACCGATCCCGGCACGTCGAAATAGAGCCGAACGACGTTCTCGAAGCGTCCCGCCACCTTTTCCCACGTGATGCCGCGTTGAATCGATACTTCGTAGGGATCCTGATTTTCACCCCATTCGAAGGTGTACTTTTCTCCCTCCGGGAGGGTAAAATCGAACAGCAGCACGTCGGATCCCCCGACGCGCGCCCAGATCCGACCTTCTTCGTCTTCTCGTAGCGTATCGGCCAGCGCAAACGGGTGCGGGGCGACGTAGTAGAGGGTATCGTTGATCGTAACGGCCTCCTCGATCACTTTTGGATCGTACCACGTCGTGTCGTACGGCACCTGAGGATCGACCATGGTGAAGTACGTCCACGAATTGCCGACTTCGAGCGGACAATACCGTACCGATTCAACCGGCTGCGCGTGAGCGACTGAAACGGAGAGAAGGAAGAAGGAGAGGAAGAGGAGGCGCATGATGGTTAACGGGTACGTTGAACCTGGCCATTATGGTTCAGTGTACCCTTTGATTCATCGGGAAGCAATGTCAAATATCCGGCAGCGATATGTTTCAATTCACCACCATACGCTTCGAGACCTGACCGTCAGCGTGGTGGAGGCGGTAGAAGTAGGTGCCGCTCGGGAGCTTGGATACATCCAGAGAAACGTTGTGCGTACCGGCGGGGAAAGTGCCGTCGGCGAGGATCCCAATGCGGCGGCCTAGCACGTCGAAAAGCTCAACGCGAACGGGGCCGGTTGTCGGGAGGGTAAACCGGATGGTGGTCAGTCCTCCGGCAGGGTTGGGAAAGCTCTGTTCGAGCACAACGCCTCCGTCGGGCGATTTCGGATTCTCCGTCGACGTGGTTTCACCTGACGGGACGAGCCGGTAGATGCGGATTTCGAGGCCCGGAATCGAGAGTCCGCTGAGGGTGTGGCCGGCGTCGAGCGCCACATGGAGCGAGTCGCCGCGGATCAGGTCCACGAGGGTATAACCGGTGGATCCATCCGGGTCGGGCGGCAGTCCGAGGGTGAGGTTATTTACGGTTTCATCGCTCGTATTGACGAGAACAAGGAGGACGTTCTCGCCGTGGCGGCGGGCGAAGGCCATCACGGGAGCGGCCGAGCTGATCACACTGTGATAGGACCCGACGCGTAGCGCGGCCTCCCGGTTACGAATGCCGATCAGCGTGCGGTACCAGCTCAAAAGCGAGCCGGGGTCCGAATGCTGTGCGGCCACATTCCGTGTGGTGTAGTTCGCGTCCGGCGCCTGCCACGGGTTGCCCGTCGTGAAGCCGGCGTTTCGTTCGGCCGTCCATTGCATCGGCCGGCGAATCATGGGGTCCGGTTTGGTGCCCGTCATGCCGATCTCCTCCCCGTAATAGACGTAGGGGATGCCCGGAAGCGTCAGGTACAGCGCTGCCGCCGCCTTGGCACGGTCCACGTCCTGGCCCAGCTCGAAGATCACCCGGTTCTGGTCGTGGTTGGTCAGAAACGTTCCGTACTGTAAATAGGGATACGTATGGTAGATCTCCTCCATCCGAGTGGCCAGCGTACGGGCGTCGCCATTCCGGACGGCGTCGATGATACGTCCTGCCAGGTCGAACTCGAAGCAGAAGTCGATCTGGCCGTCGTAAACGTATCGCGCAGCGACGGGTGTGGCATCCCAGGCTTCGCATACGGTGAAGGCGTCCGGTTTCACCGACTTCACGTGCTGGCTGAAGTCCGCCCATAGGCGGTAGGTCTCCTCAACGTTTTCGAGCCCCTTATCAGTTTCGAAGAGGTACTTGACGGCGTCCAGACGGAAGCCGTCGACGCCGACCTCGTCCAGCCAGAAGGCGGCTGCCGCGAAGATGCTGTCTTTGACGGCGGGGTTTTCGTAGTTGAGGTCGGGCATGCCGCTCCAGAACAGGCCGTAGTAGTATCCGGAGGTGCCGCGGTGCCACAGCTCCTGACCCCAGGGACCGGCCTCGCTGCGCGGCACGTCCGACCAGCGGTAGAAATCGCGGTACAGCGGGTCACGTTGCGCCGATTTCTGGAACCAGGGGTGCTCGCTCGAGCTGTGGTTCATCACGTAATCGATGATGACGCGGATCCCCCTTCGGTGTGCCTCGTCCAGGAAGCGGCGGAAATCGTCCATGGTGCCGTATTCCGGGTTTACGGACCGGTAGTCGGTCACGTCGTACCCGTGGTAGCTGGGCGAGGGGTGGATCGGCATGAGCCAGATGCCGGTGATCCCGAGGTCGGTGTCGGTTTTCGGGTCGCCGTCGTTCAGGTAGTCGAGCTTTTCGACGATCCCGTTGAAGTCGCCGATGCCGTCGCCGTCGCTGTCGTAGAAGCTTCGGACGAAGAGCTCGTAGAACACGGTGTGGTTCCACCAGGAGATCGAAGTGGTATCCCGCTCACGTACGCGGATGAAATCGTGGAGGGTGAGGGTGTCGGCGTCTTCCGCGTTGCTGACGATCAGCGTGACGTCGTAGCTGCCCGGCATGGCGTATCGGACGGCCGGATCTTGTTCCGTTGAAGTGGCCGGGAGCCCACCTTCGAAAATCCAGCTCCAGGTGTCGATGCGTCCGGTGGAGCGGTCCTCGAAGAAGACCATTCCACCTTCCATGACGTCGGTCGAGGTGGCCTGAAAATCGGCGGCGAGCGGCGCGTTGGGCGAGACCTCGTCGTTGTACCAGACCGATATGACGTTTTCGCCCGCCTGGACCGTGTACCGCCGGTTGTTGCCCGCTCCCGGGAACTCCTCCCGCCCGTCCCAGACGCCATTGAAGCGGAATTTGTACTCGATCGTCTGGCCGACCGAAAAACCGTGCAGAGTGACTTCGTAGACGAGGTCGCCGTCCGAGTCGGTTAGATCCGTGCGTGTTCCGCTTCCCCAGTTGTTGAAGGTGCCTGCGACGTCGACCGACTCGGTCTGCGGGTCGAACCGGCCGATCTCGACCTGGTACGACAGGTTGACCTGAAAGGTGATCGACAGGTCCTGCGCTTCTGCGACGCTTCCGAGGAGGATGGTGAGGAGAAGGGAAAGAAGAACTGCTTTCATGCCCGTACTGATTGCCTGTCCGTAATGCACGGGACAAGTTACACCGAACGTTTGGATATGCAATGACCCGTTCGAGACTATCGGGTCTCTACACAGCCGGAAACGAGAAGGTACTCAACCTTTTCGTCGTTGAACGCGGACAATATGTCGCTGTAATCGGGATGGAGCAAGGTTTGGATCCTTGAACGTCCAGGCTGCAATCGTGAGGGGTCAGACCATACCGACCCGTTCCGCCGATGTGGTATGAGCAAGGTCATCTTCCTGGCCTTGCTCGTGGAGGCGGCTTACGCGAAGGATACGGCTTTTTTTGTTATCCGTCATGGCCTTCCATGTTCAGGTTACCGCCTACACAGCCACCGGAGCTTTGATGGGCGGGTGGTGTTGGTAGTTTTCGAGCTCGAAGTCCTCCGGCTGGTAGTCGAAGATCGAAAGCGGCGTGCGGCGGATGATCAGGCGGGGGAGCGGGTAGGGCTCACGTGAGAGCTGCTCGTCAACCTGGTCGAGGTGATTCAGGTAGAGGTGCGCGTCTCCGATGGTGTAGATTAGCTCCCCGGGCTCGAGGCCGCATTGCTGCGCGATCATGTGCGTGAGCAGCGCGTATTGGGCGATGTTGAACGGGGCGCCCAGGAAGAGATCGTTGGAACGGATGTAGAGCTGGCACGAAAGGCGCCCGTGTCCAACCCAGAACTGGAAGAACATGTGGCACGGCGGGAGCGCCATACGAGGCAGGTCGGCCACGTTCCAGGCGTTCACCACCAGCCGCCTCGAGTTGGGATTCGTCTTGATTTCCTCGACGACCCGTGCAATCTGGTCGATCGTGGTACCGTCCGGGGCCTGCCAGAACCGCCACTGCTTGCCGTAAATGGGCCCAAGCTCCCCGTTTTCGTCCGCCCAGGGATCCCAGATGTGCACGTTGTGGTCGTTCAAAAACCGGACGTTCGTCTCACCCCTCAGAAACCACAGCATCTCGACGCTCAGGCCTTTGAAGAACACCTTTTTGGTCGTTGCAATGGGGAAACCCGCCTGAAGATCAAAGCGCATCTGGTGTCCAAAGACGCTCAGGATGCCGGTTCCGGTCCGGTCTTCCTTTCGAACACCGTGTTCTCTGACGTGGCGAAGTAGATCGAGGTACTGTTTCATCGGTGGCTCCCAACAATCCGGTCGATTCGGGAAATTGTACTGCTGGTCGGAACGACCCGAACCTACGGACCGTTTCCGGCTGAATCAAATGAAATCAATCAGCACGCAATAAAACCAATCTGTATTAGAGATGGACCCGACACTACACCAGAAGCAGGGGATCAACCACCTCAGGCGTGTGCTCGACTACGCACCCATGGTGGCCAGCGACGGCGCCGCAACGGTGCACCTCACGGTCGAAGACTGGCACGTGGTCGCCGACACGCTGTTTGCGATGGACACACCGATGGAGCTGCTGCCCGAGCCGATAAAGAGCTACGAGCTCGTGAACGACAATCGGACGATCCGGCTACATACGGACGACTACGTGATCGACGTAGATCCGATGTGAGCGCAGCCCGCCGTCTTTTCGAATCAAAGGCGCTCGATCACCTGCCGCAGCCGCTCCCGCACCTGCCCGGCGATCTCACGGAGGCTCGGATTATCGATAGCTGCCATGGAAGCGACGGGGTCGACGGCCGACACTTCCGTTTTCCCCTCACCGATCTCTTGTACGATCACGTTGCACGGGAGCATCGTGCCGATTTTGTCTTCAGCCTGTAGTGCCTGATATGCAAAGGGCGGGTTGCACGCGCCCAGAATCCGGTACGGGCGGAAATCGACGTCGAGCTTTTTCTTAAGGGTCTCCTGAACGTCGATTTGCGTCAGGATGCCAAACCCTTCCTTTTTCAGCTCTTCCGTCACGCGCTCGATAGCCTGTTCGAAGGAGAGCTCGAGTGTTTTGTCAAAGTAATACGGCGCCATTAACCTTTCCAGAAGATTGATATTATATAACTATATAGTAATATAATACCATCAAGGTCAACGGCGCCATAGTACGATGTAACAAAGCGATAATCTTCTTGATCACACGAAATGTTGCACGTCGTGCGATTGAATTAAGGCTTCAGGTTTGACATATACGAGAGCGCTCAGGAATATATCTCATGCAATGACATTGCTTCCCGCTTCTTCGTATTCGCGTTCGACTTCGCGGTTGCCTGAGTCTTGACGGAACTCCTTGCGAAGCCGGAAGCCCTGTACGATGGCGTAGATCGCCGGGATCATGATGAGCGTGTGGATGGTGGAGGTGACGAGCCCGCCGACCATCGGCGTTGCGATGGGCTTCATCACTTCGGAGCCGACCTCGGTGCCGAACATAACCGGCAGAAGGCCGATGATCGTGGTGAAGACGGTCATCAGCTTGGGCCGGACGCGGTCGACGGCGCCTTCTTCCAACGCGCGGTTGAGCTGCATCCGTGAGGTGAGCCGCCCTTCGTTTCGGAACCGTTTGATCGCCTCGTCGAGGTAGACGTGCATCACGACGCCGGTTTCGGCTGCAAGGCCGGCCACAGCGATCAGGCCAACCCCGACGGCGATGCTCATGTTGAAGTCCAGCAGCACCATGAGCCAGACGGCCCCCACCAGCGCAAACGGCAACGGGACCATCAGGAGCAGGGCTTCAACCGCGTTCCGGAAGTGGAGGAACAGCAGGATGAAGACGATTGCAAGCGTGAGCGGGATGAGGATCTGAAGGCGCCGGTTAGCGCGCTCCATGTACTCGAACTGGCCGCTCCACTTGATCGAGTAGCCCGCCGGGAGGACGACCTGCTCGTTGACGGCGTCCTTCGCCCGCTGGACGTACGAGCCCAGGTCGGTGCCGTCCGTCAGGTCCACGTAGACCCATGCGTTGGGCCGTGCGTTCTCGCTTTTGATCATCGGCGGGCCTTCCACCAATCGAAGGTCGGCCAGCTGCCCGAGGGGGACCTGCGCTCCTGATGGAGTCGGTACGAGCACGTTGCGCAGGCTCGTCAGGTCGTCGCGCAGGTCGCGCGGGTATCGAATGTTCACGGGGTATCGTTCGAGTCCTTCGACGGTCGTCGTCACGTTCATGCCCCCGATGGCCGACATGATGACGTCCTGTACGTCGCCGATGGAAAGCCCGTACCTTCCGGCTTCCTCACGGCGGATGTCGACGTCGAGGAACGAACCGCCCATGACCCGCTCGGCGTAGACGCTCAGCGTACCTTCAACCTGCCGAATCGCCGTTTCCACCTGCTTTCCGATTTCCTCGAGGACCTTCAGGTCCGGGCCGGCGATCTTGATGCCTACCGGCGTCTTGATTCCAGTCGCCAGCATGTCGGTGCGTGTCTTGATCGGCATCGTCCAGGCGTTGGTCAGGCCGGGGATCTGGATCGCGGCATTCATCTCCTGCACGAGCTTCGTCTGGGTCATCCCCTCCCGCCATTCGGAGCGCGGTTTGAGCACGATGACGGTCTCGATCATGTCGAGCGGAGCCGGATCGGTTGCTGTTTCAGCCCGCCCAACCTTGCCGAAGACGCTCTCGACCTCGGGAAAGCTCTTGATGATGCGATCCGTTTGCTGAAGCAGCTCCTTCGCCTTCTGAGGCGAGATGCCCGGTAACGTCGTCGGCATGTAGAGGAGGTCGCCTTCGTTGAGCGTCGGCATGAACTCGCTGCCGATCTGCGGGAACGGGACGACGGTCGTGCCGAAAAGCATCCGCTGTATGGGCAATACGGTCAGGAACAGCAGGGAGAACCCGACCACCAGCACCGGAACGGGGTTTCTCAGCGTACCCCTGATCAGCGGGCGGTACGTCTTGATGAACAGGCGCGAAATGGGATTCTGGCTTTCCGCCCGGATCTTTCCCTTGACGAAGATCACCATCAACGCAGGAACGATGGTCACAGAGAGGATCGAAGCGGCCGCCATCGCGAGGGTTTTCGTCAACGCAAGCGGAATGAACATGCGGCCTTCGGCCTGCTCGAGCGAAAAGATCGGCAGAAAGCTGACCGTCACGATCAGGAGCGAGAAGAAGAGGCTCGGGCCGACTTCCTTTGCCGCTGCGAGCACCTCGTCGACCCTCTCGCGCCGATCCAGCTCTCTGCCCAGGCGTTCACGCGCCCTTTCGACGTGCTTGTGCGCGTTTTCGACCATCACCAGCGAAGCGTCCACCATCACGCCAATTGCGATGGCGATGCCGCCCAGGCTCATGATGTTGGCGTTGATGCCCATGAAGTACATCACAAGGAGTGAGATCAGAATACCGACCGGCACGGTCACGATGGCGACGAGGGCGCTTCGGACGTGCAGGAGGAAAAGCGCCACAACGAGCGCCACGACGAGCATCTCCTCCCAGATCTTGGTTTTCAGCGTATTGACGGCCCCCTGGATCAGTTCCGAGCGATCGTACTCAGTGACGACCTCCACACCGGGCGGGAGGCCAGGCTTCAGCTCCTCGATACGCTCTTTCACCCGGTCGATTACCTTCTGCGCGTTTTCGCCGTACCGCATGACGACGATCCCGCCGACCACCTCCCCTTCGCCGTTTTTCTCCGCAATGCCGCGCCGTAGGTCAGGACCAAGCTGAACGGTGGCGACGTCGCCGATCGTGATGGCGGCGCCGGAAGCCGTCTGCTTCAGCGGGACGTTCCGAATGTCTTCGACGCCCTCCAGGTAACCCTTGCCCCGGACGATGAATTCCTTCTCTCCGAACTCGAGGATTCGCCCGCCCACGTCCTGGTTGGAACGCTCGAGGGCCATTTTCACCGTGGAAAGCGGAATGCCGTAAGCCGAGAGCTTCTGGGGATCGACGACCACCTGGTACTGCTTCCTGAAACCGCCGATGGTGGCGACCTCCGACACGCCGTCGAGCGATTGCAGCTCGTACTTGAGGAAGTAATCCTGTATCGATCGGAGCTGCGCGAGATCGTGCCGGCCTGTGCGGTCGACGAGCGAGTATTGATAAACCCAGCCCACACCGGTTGCATCGGGGCCGAGCGCCGGCTTGACCCCCTCCGGTAGCTGGTTCGAAACGTAGTTGAGGTATTCGAGCACGCGGCTGCGCGCCCAGTACATGTCGGTGCCGTCTTCAAAGATGACGTAGACGTACGACATGCCGAACATGGAGTACCCGCGCACGGTCTTGGCGTAGGGCACTGAAAGCATCGCCGTCGTGAGGGGGTACGTGATCTGTTCCTCGACGATCTGCGGCCCCTGTCCTTCGTACTCGGTCCAGATGATCACCTGAACGTCCGAGAGGTCGGGTATCGCGTCGACGGGAGTATTATAGGTAGCCCACACCCCGGCCACGGCCACGATCACCGTCAATAGGACGACGAGCAGCCGGTTCTGCGCGCTCCAGGTTATGATTTTTTCCAACATGGCTCTGTACCAATCTGAGGGTTCCGGAGGTCACGACCTGACGAGGATGGTGCTTTTGAACATGTCCATTCCGCAGGCGAACGTGAACGAGCCCGATTCGGTCGGGGTAAACTCGATCGCAACCTCCTGATTGAGCGGCAGGGGTGTCGGCTCGATGCCGAAATCGGGGATCTGGACCTCCGTGGCGCAGGTCTGGTCGGTGATCCGTTTGAAGATCAGTCGTGCAGGCACACCCGCTTTCAGAGTCAGGTTTGACGGTTCGAAGCCTTTCGGCCCACCGGCAGTGATGTATACCTCCTGCACCCCGCTCCGTACTTGCGACTCAGCGTGACCGTCGTGGCTTTGTGGTGGTGTACTGCCGTGGTTGTGGCCGGCGGCCATCGCGCCGATGGCGCTCTTGAGACGGGCCTCCGAGTCGATCAGGAACTGAGCGCTCGTGACCACTTCTTCGCCGCCTTCCAGACCGGAGAGGATCTGGATTTTTCCGTCGGCCTCCACACCCGTCGTGACCTCGACCGGACGGAAGCGGCCGTCACCGAGTGCAAGGATGACCGTGCTGGCCTCACCCGATCGGATGACGGCTTCGGCCGGCACGACGGGCATCGGCTCCGCACGTTTGCCCACGAGCGTGACCGTGGCGTACATGCCCGGTTTGAAGCGCAAGCCGGGGTTTGGAAGCGTCACGCGGGCCTTTACGACGCGCGTCGACGGATCGAGGGTGTCGTAGATGTAGTCGACTCGGCCGGTGGTCTTCACTCCGGGCTCGTAGGGTAGCTCGACGCTGGCCGTCGTGCCGCGCTCAACCCATCCCAGGTCCTGCTCGTAGACGTCGACCATCAACCAAACCCTCGACAGGTCGGCGATTTCGAAGAGCGTCTCGCCGGGCATCACGTTCTGCCCTTCGAAGACGTTTTTCATGATCACCGTTCCGCCTGCGGGGGCGTAAAGGGTGAGGGTCCGGCTGGGCTGCCCCGTTTCTTCGAGCTTTTGGATCTGCTCGTCCGAGACGTCCCAGTAGCCGAGCCGGCGGCGCGCCGCATCGAGGAGGCGGGCCGCATCCTGGGCCGCCGGGCCGCTCTGCATCCGCTGTGCGTTGCGATAGGCGAGCAAGTACTCTTCCTGAGTCGAAACGAGATCGGGGCTGTACAGCTCGAGGAGCGGCTGTCCTTTTTTAACCCGCGCGCCGTCGTATTCGACGAACAGTTTTTCGACCCATCCGCCTACCTTCAGGGATACCGCTACGCGGGACGACTCGTCGGATTCGAAGACGCCCGTGGTGCGTACGGTTCGGGCGAGCGGCTCGACGGCTACGGTCGCCGTGCGGACGCCGATGTTCTGGATGGTAACCGGGTCGATCTTGACCACGCCTTCCTCCTGGCCGTCGACCCGTACCGGGGTCAGCTCCATGCCACATATCGGGCAGAGACCGGGCTCGTCCTGGACGATTTGCGGGTGCATGCCGTCCTGGTAGACGATCCCGTCGCCGTTTTTATCGAATGCGGCGAGCCCACCCGTAGCAGGTGTTGCCTGTGTTGCATGGTCGTGTTCACGATTATTCGAGGCAACGGCCTCTTCCGAGCTTCCGGAGCGAAAGATGAAGTAACCGCCGGCTGCGACCAGCAAAGCCAGCAGGACGATGGAAGCGATTAGTTTGATGGATTTATCCATGGTAGTGCCAGATTCAGGTAGGGGTGAGCCTATTTCAGTGCGGTCAGCGTCGCGAGGTCGTCGATCGATTCGACGCCGAGGACGCGTTCGAGCCGCGCGATGGTGGTGAGATACCGTACGAGCTCGTCCTCGTACCCGGTGCTCAGGTCGAAAAGCATGCGTTGGGCGTCGAGCAGGTCGAGGAAATCCGTGCGTCCCGTCGTGTAGGCGCTCAGGGTCGAGGCGAGCGTCGTCTCGGCCTGTGGCACGAGTGTGTTCTGGAACAGGTCGAGGCGGCGTTTCTGCTCGCGAAGGCGCGTTACGAGGTCGCCGATCTGCGTTCGGAGAGACGTTTCGATTTCTTCACGGCGGGCGGCGACCTGCGCCTGCTGCAGGCGTGCCTCTTCGAGCCCGGCCTTCAGCCGGCTACGCTGAAGGGGGATTTTTACCATGACACCGGCCATGAGACCGTCGAGCCGGTCGGCCGGCATGCCCCCAAAACCGGGCTCGGAGTATTCGAGCATGACCCCGAAGTCAGGCTTGAATGCCTTCCTGGCGAGCTCGACCTCGGCGCCGGCGCGTTCCTGGGCAGCATCGAGGGCATCGACTTCGGGACGCCGGTCGAGTGCGAGGGCCAGCAGCGCCGCTTCGTCGAATTCCGGAATATGAGGGGTTTCAACCGTTACGGCCGCTGCAAACGACGCTGCGTCGGGCCGGTTAAGAACACGGGCGAGCATCTCGGCCGTCGTGCGGTGCTGCTCGGAGAGGTCGTACGCGATGCCGGAGAGCGTATTTTTTTCGAGCTGAGCCTTCAGGATGGCCTGCTGCATCCCGGTGCCCACCGCATACTGCACCGATGCCACCTCTTCGAAGTCCTTTAGCTGCTCCTGGAAGGCTTTCACAAGCGACGCCTGTCGCTGGATGCGGTACAGCTCGTAGTACGCCAGTTTTGCCTCGAGGAGGAGGTCCTGTTCGTACGCGCGGGTTTCATAGGAGGCCACCTCGGCGCTGAGGTCAGCGATACGTCCGGCCAGATCGAGCGTGCCGGGATATGGGATGGGTTGCTCGACCCGCCACTGGGTACCCAACCGGCCGCTTACCATCACGCTGGCAACGGGATCGGGCAGGGCTCTCGCCTGTGCCCCGCGTTGGCCGAGCATTTCGGCTTCCAGCCGGGAAGCCCTCAAGCCAGGGTTGTTCTGCCGGATTTCCTCCAACAGGTCGGACAGCTCGAGCCGGATGGCCGCAGACGAGTCGCTAGGCTGGGCAAAGGATGCCTGCCGGAGAGCGGCTCCGGCGACGAGTACCACCAACAGGGCGGTACGCCGGAAAAATGACATGTTCATGTCGGGCTGAATGATTCGTAGGGTTCAACGGATAGGCCGGGGCGGGGCGTACTTAGCCGGCGCACCCAGGCTTTCACGCTTGGAGAACGGCCCTACGAATCAATTCAGGAATGAACAGAGATAGGCCTGACGGGCATTGGAATGAAATGGAAGAGGTACAATGCCGGGCGAGTGTCCTCCTGCCGGGGCATTACCTCTCAGCGCAACGTCCAGCGTAGCCGGGAGGGTGGCGACGCGTGACGAATGTGAGTCTTTGCCGGTAGGTGACACTACCGGTACGGCGCCGGCTTCCGTAGCCACACCAAGCTCACAGCAGCAGCTAATCGGGAGGGGTGTGACGGGGTCATCCTTCGGGTCGGTCTCGTGACCGGCGCCGTGGCACGGCGCACTTTCCTTTTCTGCTGAATCCATCCACGCACACCAGTCCACGGCCACCGGTGCGGCTCCGGAAACGATCAGACCGTACAGGACCAGAATCGTAAACAGGCGAGTGGTGCGGAAAATGGAAAGCATTCGGAATACACTGCCGTGGTTTTCCGTGAGTACGCTACATGGTAAGATATCGATCCATATAGGACAAAAAAGACTTATTCTTTCTGAAGATTTCAAGAACCGACGTGGTATCGTCTAACAGCTCATATGGGGTGTCCCCCGAACGTTCAGTCACTCTTCTTTCGGCCGTCCAGCCACGATTCGAGCACCGTTCGGTGATGGAAGTACTTACAGTACGAGCAGCCGGACGATGGAGCGGGCGGTTCGGGCCGGGAGAGGAAGTTGACGACGCTCGATAGAAAGCGCGCAAAGGCCTCGTCCTTTCTTTCAATCGGAATCCACTGCGTGCGGAGCCGGAAGCGGGACTCTTCGCCGGGGACGTATTGCTCCAGATCCACGGGATCGAGGCAGAGGATGCCCATGTGGCTAATGGGAGCCCTGCAAAGCTCACCCGGCGCCGCCTGCTCCAGCGCCCATGCATAGGCGTGCAGCTGCCGCGCATACTTTTTTACGTGGTCGTCCGAAATCGACGTCGTCTTGTAATCGATGATCCCCCACGTGTCGTCGTCGAACTGGACGATGTGGTCGAGGCGGCCGTAAAGGAAGCAACGCTGGTCCGTACCGGGCAGGTCGAGTGGGCGGGACTTCACCCACGTCTCATAGCCGAGGCAGCGGCCGGTCGGAAGGTCGGGCGAGAGGGTCGAGGGGCAACGACCCATAAAGTGATGCTGCAAAAGGGCGTGATACCGCTCGAAAACAGTGGGGAAAGGCAGCGTAGGCCGCTGTAACCCGTGACGCGCCTGTATCCAGAAACAGCGCCTGCAATCGTCCGGCAGGAAAGACAACATTGACGGCGTTAGCTTGAACGGGCTTCCTTCCCTGTAGACGTATCTGTGTTGAGGCATGATGAGACCGGCGAGGAAAGTTTGACTCGATAGAGTATAGCTCCCGCCCTGCAAATGATCGGACGTTTCACGTCCGACCACGTCCGCCGTTCAACTGTAATATCGCTCCTGCCGGTAATCGTACCAAGGGATGCGGGGGTATAATGGTGTCCCTCAGTCGAACTCCGGCAACTGCAACTGTGAGAATTGATGCACGTGAAAAAAAGATCGAACTTGATAAAGGAATCGTTCACTGCTACATTCCACCTGACATTGAACTCATCATTTCTACATAGAGGGAATTGCCATGCCTTACGTCGTAGCCGAACCTTGCATCAACTGCAAGTACACCGACTGCGTGGAAGTTTGCCCGGTGGATTGCTTCTACGAAGGGCCGAACTTTCTTGCCATCCATCCCGACGAGTGCATCGATTGCAATGCGTGTGTACCGGTCTGTCCGACTGAGGCAATCTTTGCGGATGACGAGCTACCCGAAAAGTGGCAGCACTACACCGAATGGAATGCCTATCTGGCCGAACAGTGGCGTGACCTCGGGTATAACATCACCGAGAAAAAGGAGCCGCTCGAAGATGCGGAAGAGTGGAAGACCCGAGAGAAATCCGAACAGGACATTCTTACCTGGGAAACCGGCGAGTAATCGACCTTTGTTGCATAAAGAAAGCCGTACCAGGTCGCGCCCGGTACGGCTTTTTTTGTGACACTTTCCGATTACCTTCTGATCAGGTGCCCGCGGCGTAGTCGGTGGCGTAGTGTTCCTGTTCGGCGGTAAGCCGGTCGATTTCGATGCCCATCGTGGAGAGCTTGATCCGGGCGATCTCCTGGTCGAGCTCGTCGGGCAGGTCAATGACGCGTGGGCTCAGGTCCTCGCCAGCTTCGTGCTTGCGGACCAGGTTCAGGTGCGCCATGAACTGGTTCGCGAAGCTCATGTCCATGACTTCGGAGGGATGACCTTCGGCGGCGGCAAGGTTGACGAGCCGGCCATCGGCCAGCACGAAGATCTTTTTGCCGTTATCCAGCGTGTATTCGCGGTTGTTGGCGCGGACCAGGCGGACGTCGCGCGTGAGCTCGGCGAGCTCCTTCAGGTTCAGCTCGACGTCGTAATGGCCCGTGTTACATACGATAGCGCCGTCCTTCATCTTGACGAAGTGGCGGCCGCGGATGACGTCTTTCATGCCGGTGGCCGTGACGAAGATGTCGCCGATTTCGGCGGCCTCGTCCATGGTCATTACGCGGCAGCCCTCGAGCGTGGCTTTCAGCGCTGCGGTCGGCTTGACCTCGGTCACGATCACGTTTGCGCCCATCCCTTTTGCGCGCATGGCCACACCCCGGCCGCAGTGTCCGTAACCGGCGACGACGAAGTTTTTGCCCGCGAGTAGCACCGAGGTGGCCCGAAGGATGCCGTCGAGCGTGCTCTGGCCGGTTCCGTAGACGTTGTCGAAGTCCCACTTGGTCTCCGCGTCGTTCACCGCATAGACGGGGTAGAGCAGCTTGCCGTCGGCCGCCATTGCGCGCAGGCGATGCACGCCGGTGGTCGTCTCTTCACTGCCGCCGATGATGTGCTTGGCCAGCTCGGGATATTTGTTGTGGACGGTGAAGATCAGGTCGGCGCCGTCGTCGAGCGTCAGGTGAGGCGGCTTGTCGATCGAGCGGTCGATGCACCAGTAAAAGTCCTCCACACTCTGTCCGTGCCAGGCATAGATCTCGACGCCGGCCTTTGCCAGGGCTGCGGCCACTTCGTCGTTCGTGCTCAGCGGGTTGCAACCACTCCAGGCCACTTCCGCGCCACACGCCTTGAACGTCTCGACCAGCACGGCGGTCTCTTTCGTGACGTGGAGACAGCCGGCGATTTTGTAGCCCTTAAAGGGCTGCTCCGTGGCGTACTGCTCCCGAAGGCGCATGAGGACCGGCATACGGCTTTCCGCCCATTCGATCCGGAGACGTCCGGCGTCGGCCAGGCCGAGATCGCGTACCTTGTAGGCTCCTTCCTTGTGATCCATATTTTTTATTCTGATTAAACGATTTGCCGGGTGGATTCAATTAACACCATTCAGCCTTCATCGGACGATCGTCACCGGGCGCGATTGCCGGTGTTCGCCGGACGACAGGTGGAGAAGATACACACCGCTCGGCAGGCCGGCAGCATCGAAAAGGATTGAATAGGTACCTTCCTTTTTCCACCCTTCTTCCAGGAGTGCAATCCGCCGCCCGAGCAGGTCGAACGCTTCGAGGCGCGTAAAGGCAGCTTCAGGGATCGTATAGCTGATCGTCGTGTTGGTTGAGAACGGATTCGGGAATACCGTGTGGAGGCCGAAGTTTAAGGGGAGCTCGAGCGCATTGTCGAACGTCGACTGATAAAGTGTCGCAGATTTTACACGCCAGTACGCGCTCTGATCCATCCGGGACGACGTCGTGAGGCTAAGCCGCACGAAGGCCTGCTGCCCGGCGAAATCGGACAGGTCGAACAGACTCAACGTGCCGCCGGAAGACGTCTGGCCAGTAAACTCCGGGCTGCCATTGCCCTGCACGGGGACGAGGGCCGTCCACGTTCGGCCGCCATTGGTCGAGAGCTCGAGGCACCCGCCGGCCGTCCCGCCGAAAGAATAGGCGTGGTCGAGCTCGAGCAGAATCTGCTCGGTGTTGGCGGAAAGATCTATGGGGACGAGCACCAGGCCGACGCCCGCGGTGTCGAGGCTCGTTCCGGTGCCGGTGAGATACCAGCCGGTCGGTTCTTTCGTCCACCGGCCGTTCGCGCGCGCGACATTTAAGACGTCGGTGCCGAGCACGGTGCCGACGGTCATGCCGAACGGGTGTTCCGCTCCGCCAAGCGGCAGCCGGGCGCTGAGGTTGGCCTTGTCGAAGGCCTCGAAGTAATAGCGGACGAGGCCGGGCGTCGTCGGAACCGGAATGTCACCGGCGTACCAGTCGTCCGCCACCGGTAACAGCGTGACCGGGCCCTGCCACGAGCTGCCGTTGCTCCAGTAAAGGAAGACGTCTCTGATCGCCTGGGCGTTGCTTTTTACCTGCACTTCGAAATGCAGGGTCTGGCCGTTTCTCATGGCGTTCGTACGGGGGTCGTGAGCGAGCGCCGGCAACATCGTGCCTGCTTCGATGAGGCCTCGAGCCTGCAGGATCGACAGGAGGTCGCCGCTGTGGGCGCCGTCGTAGAGGTCTCTATCCGCCTGCACCAGTGCTTCGGCGGCGTCTGCAAAAGTTGTTGGAGGATTCAGGTAAGCGAACGACGCGAGTGCGAGGCGGTCGGTGATTTCCCTGCCGAGGCGAGCGTAGATCTCCATCATAACCGACGCCCAGAAGTTGCCGTCGTCGTAAATCGCCCGCTCTCCGGCAAAGCGGCAGCCGTCGCGTTCGGTATCGTCCGGGTCGTCGCACCGGGTGTCTTCGGGATAGCGTCCGGTATGGTCGATCCTGCGCCCGTTCCACGTCTCGTTGCCGTCCCAGAAGAACAATTGACGCCAGTCGCGGAAGGGGACGGTGGCGCTTTCGATTTTGGCGCGTACGTACGAGGCGGCCCAGTAGTCCGCCCATCCTTCGTGGAGGGCCTGTCCTTCGAGCGTGCTCCGGATACCCGGCGCCGCGTATTCCATGAGGGCGTGGCCGTATTCGTGCCATATAACGAATGCGTCCTCTGCATCGTCAATACCGCCGGTCCCGAACGCGATGGCATTCTGCTCCGGATAGTAGTACGACAGGTCGTCCCTGCCGAGGCCGTGAGGATTGACGAGGATCGGCCCGCCCTGCACGTCACGGCCGACGTCGAGCGACTGGGCGTAGCGCCGGCTCTTATCGATGTGGTAGTAGGCCATCACGGCCTCGAAGAAGTCGTTCTCGCGCCCGTAGCGGAAGGCGTGGGGGTCTTCTTCTACGGGTACGTTGTACGCGCTGCCGCCAACCCAGGGGTCTCCGGTGATCTCGACGTAGGGACCGATCAGGCGGTACAGGCCGTCCGATCCAGCGGTTAGGTCAGGAAGCGTGACTTCGATTCGCTGGGCATTCAGCTCGGGGATGGCCGCGTCGTAATCGTCCGCGCTGGTCCCCGCGATGTAGGGGGGTGAATAGCCTGAGCCTGCCGTTGTGAGAGGGTCCGGATCGAAGACGAGCGCCGATCCGTCCACCTTAATTCCCGCCTCCCGTTCCGCACGGTATGAGGACTCAGCTATTAAAACCACCGGGTCGGTCTGCTCGTCGGCCGGTTCGGTGTTTTCGTCTGATCGAGGATGGGTGGACTGCTCGGTGAGCCGGATAACGTCCCCCGTGTGTGCATCGACAAGGACTTCCCATTCGGTGACCGGCTTTCGCGTCCAGGCGACCATGCGCCAGGCCGGGCGTGGTTCCGGCTCGGGGTAGATCAGCAGCTCCGGTTCACGGACGCGAAGCGTGTCCGTTGAAAAAAGCTTTGCCGCGGCGGCGACGGCTTCCGTTTCCGGTATCAATGGGGTGACGTTCGCCCGCGCGTGTTCAGGCGAGATGGGGACGTAGCCACTCACGATCGTGGCTTCCCGTCCCTGCCGGTCCAGGTTCACCTTAACCCGGCTGCCGTAGACGGGAAGGCCTCTGAACGTCTGCCGGAACGTGACGTGGTTGCTGTAACGTCCCCTCTCGACCTGCTCCAGATCGAGGTCCGACGCGGAAGCGTCCCAACCGAACTCGGGGGCGACCCGCCTGATTATCCGACGGGCACGCTCCTCGGCCGGGCCGATCGTTTCATCCCCCGAGATCTGCCGGTAGGCTGCCCGGAGGAGGCCGGTTTTCGTATCGATGCGTCCCCCCCGAACGGCCTGCGAACGGTACGACGCCGGTGGGCCGGAGCGTTCGAGATGCTGCCGCCCCTGCCGGCTCAGCACTGCCCGCCTCGGTTCATCACCCCGCGCCTGTGCAAACGCCGCTTCGACTCGGAAGAGCTGCAGGATCAGCAGGAGAAGTATGACCGAAAACCGTACCATCAGGAAAAACGTCCGGTAAATCTCCGGCAAAAGAGCAACAAAAGCACGGGGTAAGGTCGTTCGGCGAAGCGCAGGTATGTGTTTCCGAAACGCACCGTGATTGCGGGGCCTTTCAGTGCAAGGTGCATCAACGAACGACATGGATGCGTGCGGGATCCAAAAAGTAGCGGGGTACCCTCGGCTGAGGCTACCCCGCTTGAAGACGAAATAGGAAGATCAGGCCAGATTGGCCATCTCATAAGCAACCTGCTTGAGGTCCTCCCACCGATCGGTCCGTTCCCAGCTGAACTCCGGCCGGCCGAAGTGGCCGTAAGCCGCCGTTGCCTCATACTGTGGACGGAGCAGGTCCAGAGTCTTGATGATCATCGACGGGCGGAGGTCAAACGTCTTTTCGACGACCTGTACCAGGTCGGCGTCGGAGATGACGCCGGTTCCGAACGAATTGACGTAGATCGAAACCGGGCGCGCCAAGCCGATCGCGTAGGCAATCTGCACCTCGACGCGTTCGGCCAGCTCAGCCGCGACGAGGTTTTTGGCGACGTAACGGGCGGCATAAGCGGCCGAGCGGTCCACTTTCGACGGGTCCTTACCCGAGAAGGCGCCGCCGCCGTGCGCGCCCTTTCCGCCGTAGGTGTCGACGATGATTTTCCGTCCGGTCAGCCCGGTATCACCGTGCGGGCCGCCGATCACGAATCGACCCGTCGGGTTGACGTGTAAAATCAACCGATCGTCGATCAGGTCTTCCGGAATGGCGCGCGGGATCAAAATGTTACGGACGTCCTCCCTGATCTGCTCGAGTGTAACGTCCTCGCTGTGCTGCGTCGAGATCACGATGGTGTGCACGCGGCGAGGCGTTTTGAGGTCGTCTTCGTACTCGATGGTGACCTGGCTCTTCGAGTCGGGACGCAGGTAGGGCATCAGGTTGGTGTTCTTGCGGATGTTGGCCAGCTCCCGTACGAGCCTGTGCGCAAACGTGATCGGCATCGGCATGAGCTCGGGTGTTTCGCGACAGGCATAACCGAACATCATACCCTGGTCACCGGCGCCCTGCTCTTTCTCGTCCGTTGCGTCGACGCCGCGCGAGATGTCCGGGCTTTGCTCGTGGATACTGCTCAATATGCCACACGAATCGGCGTCGAAACGAAGCGCCGGATCGACGTAACCGATTCGACGAATGACGTCACGGGCAATCTGTTGGACGTCGACGTACGCTCTCGTCGTAACCTCACCTGAAAGGACGACGAGACCAGTGGTGACGAGCGTCTCTACTGCGACACGGCTGTGGGGGTCCTGCCGAAGTAGTTCGTCGAGAATGGCATCCGAGATTTGATCGGCAATTTTGTCTGGGTGTCCCTCAGATACCGATTCTGACGTAAATAAATGCGCCATTAGCCTGATCAGATGGTTGGTATAAAAATTAACTGGAATGGAAAACGGTCGGTTAACGCACCGGCAGGATGATTGGTTCGACCGAACAGTAAACAAAAGTCTGCGCCTCGCGTGTGATACTCTGCTTCCCTGAAAATTAAACGTGCTCCGATCCCATCATTTTTACGTTCCTGAACGGCTAAACGTGGGCTAATTCGGCACGCAAAGGGGGTTGCCGGGCAAATGATTGCTTCTACTGAAGTCCTGCCTTAATTTTGAACGTTTAATTTCGTCCAATTGGGCTAAAAATAAGGAGTCGTTACCGCTCGGGTGAGGGTATACGGCGTGAGATAACCATTCATTGCAACGGAGGCATTGAGCATGGCAAACGATATCGAATCGAAAGTCAAAGCGATTATTGTAGAGAAACTGGGTGTTGACGAATCCGATATCACACGGGAGGCATCGTTCACGAACGATCTCGGCGCTGATTCGCTCGATACGGTAGAGTTGATCATGGAATTTGAAAAGGAGTTTGATACGACCATTCCCGATGAGGATGCGGAGAAGATCTCGACGGTTGGGGAGGCGATCGACTATCTTCAGCAGAAAGTTGGCCAATCCTGATCATGGCGTTCGATATTACCCGGCAGCGCTCGCTCTGACGATTGGGGTGTCTGCCGGGTATTGATTTTTTTGCCGCTGAGTTTTGTCACTTCAGGAGCAATTCTATGTCGTATGGACCGCGAAGGGTAGTTGTAACAGGTATGGGGGCTCTTACCCCGATCGGGCTTTCCGTTGAATCGTTCTGGGAAGCGATGATGCGGGGAGAGAGTGGCGCCGCTCCCATCACGTATTTTGACACCGAAAAGTTCGATACCAAGTTCGCTTGCGAGCTGAAAGGGTTCGACCCGCTCGAGTTTATCGACCGGAAGCTTTCCCGGCGAATGGATCCTTTCGCGCGGTATGCGCTCGCTGCCGCCACGATGACCATCAAAGACGCCGGAATCGATGCCGAATCGATGTCTCAAGAAGAGAAGGACCGTATCGGTGTCATTTTTGGCAGCGGCATCGGCGGCATTCAGACCTTTCACGAACAGACGCAGATCTACATCGAAAATGGCGTCCAGCGCATGTCGCCATTTTTTATTCCGATGCTCATACCGGACATCGCCGCCGGGCACATCTCGATCCAGTACGGCTTCAGGGGGCCGAACTATTGTGTCGTTTCGGCCTGTGCGACGGGTAACAACAACATCGGCGACGCCTACGCGATGATCCAGCGGGGCTCGATCGACGCCGCCATCTGCGGTGGCAGCGAGGCGTCCATTTCCGAGCTTGGTGTGGGTGGTTTCAACTCGATCAGGGCGCTATCCACGCGGAACGACGACCCGAAGACGGCCAGCCGCCCATTTGACGCCACACGCGACGGCTTCGTCTTAGGTGAAGGCGCCGGCGCCCTGTTCCTCGAAGAGCTGGAGCACGCCAAAGCGCGGGGCGCGCGAATCTACGCAGAGATCATCGGCATCGGTATGTCGGCGGATGCTTACCACATGACGGCCCCTGACCCGGAAGGAGAAGGCGCCGCCCTGGCCATGCGCGCCGTGCTCAGAGATGCGAATCTGAAACCTGAGGACGTGGATTACCTGAACATGCACGGGACGTCAACGCCGCTTGGCGACGTCGCGGAGACCAAGGCCATCAAGCGCGTCTTCGGCGAGCATGCCTACAAGATGAACGTCTCGTCGACCAAAAGTATGACGGGCCACCTCCTGGGGGCCGCCGGCGCCGTTGAAGCCATCGCTTCGATTCTCGCGATCGTCAACGACCGTGTACCGCCCACCATCAACTTCACCACACCGGATCCCGAGTGCGACCTGAACTACACGTTCAATGAGCCCGTCAGCCGGACGGTGAACGTGGCCATCAGCAACGCTTTCGGCTTCGGCGGGCACAACACGTCGGTCGCCTTCCGTAAGTACGAGGAGTAAATAAGGGGCTGGCGTTTAGCCGGCAGAGCCTCCGGCATATTCCCGCCGGACGATCGAGGCCCCTTCGACCATCGCTTTCAACTTTGCACGTGCCGCCCAGCGTGCCGTCTGGCTGAACCCACAGTCCGGTGTGACGACGAGTTTCTCCGGAGGTGCGTACGCGAGGGCGGCACGAATGCGTTCGGCGACGAGGGACGGCGGCTCGATGAAGTAGTTTTTGACGTCTACGAGGCCCGCTGCGGCGGTTTTGCCCGCTTCCACGACGTCCCGGAGCAGGTCGAGCTCGGCGAGTTCCCGGTTCGCAAATTCGAGCGCCAGCTCGTCCGTCCGGGCATCCAGAATGTAAGGGAAGAGTGGCCTGTACGTCCGATGTGCCACAGGCCGTCCTACGAAGTTGCCGAAGCACAGGTGGAGTCCGATGCGAGCCTGCACCCCGCTAACGGTATGGTTGAATAGATCGACGAAGGCGGAAGGATCGTCGGGGTGGACCGCGTAGGACGGTTCGTCGAGCTGGATGAAGTCCGCCCCTGCCCGGTCGAGCGCCTTCATCTCCGCGTTGATGATGTCGGCGAGGGCGTAGGCTGCTTCCATCCGATCCTTGTAAATCCTGCCCGGCAAGATTCGACCGGCCAGCGTAAAGGGGCCGGGACAGGGCACCTTGATCGGCTTCGACGTACGGGTTCTAACGTACTCGTATTCGGCAACCAGGCCGAGCCCGTTCGGGGCTGTGATCGGTTCTTCCGCCTCGAACTTTTCGCGCTGGTCGTGACCGGCGGGCCCGAGGCGCCGCTCGGAGGGCACCTCGCGCAGTCCCGTCAGCTTGCCGTAGAAGTCGGCGGTGAAGAAGCCGAATCGCCGCATCTCGCCGTCGGTGATCACGTCGACGCCGGCGTCCTCCTGGTCTCTCACGGCCATATCGACGGCGTCGTCGAGCGTCTCCTTGATGTCCTTCGGTCCGTACTGTCCGGCCTTGATGGCTTCGACCGCGGTGATGAACCAGGATGGCCACGCGTAACTACCAATCACACTCGTCTTCAGCATAGACTTGCCTCCCGTTGTGTTCCATGCGTCAAAAGGGGGTTAGTGAACGGTCCATCCGCCGTCGACCGTCAACACGGCGCCGGTCACGAAGGCGGCCTGCGGTGAAGCGAGGTAAAGCGCGGCCGCTGCGACGTCTTCGGGCTTCCCGAAATCGCCGGTAAGGGGTTGCAGGTCGCGCAGGCGCTCTCGGATGGCAGGATTCGATTGCGCACGCACGCTCATAGGGGTTTCGATCAGCGCCGGGCAGATTACGTTGGCCCGGATGTGATACGGAGCATAGTAGCTCGCGATCGAACGCGTGAGACTGATGATCCCGCCTTTGCTTGCCGCATAGGCGTGCGTGGCAAAGTCCCTGTCCCCGCCGACGAGCCCGAGCACCGAGGAAAGGTTCACGATGCTCCCACCGCCTCTATCGATCATCGCCCGCACGGCGTATTTACAGCACAGGAAGACGCTTTTGAGGTTGACGTCCATCACACGGTCCCACGCTTCCTCCGTACACTCATCGACCGGTCCGTCACCCCACCGACGTCCGCTTACCCCTGCGACGTTGAAGAGGACGTCCGGCCCGCCGTACCGTTTCGACACGTGCTCGAAGGCGGCCTCCACCGACCGGGCGTCGGTGACGTCAGTTTCAATAAATACTGCCTCGCCGCCTCGTTCGGCGATTTCCCGGGCGGTAGCGGCCCCGGTTTCGGGGTTGATCTCGACTGCCGCGACCGCCGCGCCGCAGCTTGCAAAAAGCAACGCGGCCGCCCTACCGATTCCCCCTCCGGCGCCGGTTACGATCGCACATTTGCCTTTGAGCAGGTCGGTGTCCATTGTGCCGATCTCCTAACAGCCGCATCCATAGGCCCGCCGCACGCGAGCCCGGTAGTCGTCGTAACACTGGTCGAAACGCTCCCTGGCGCCCTCGCTTCCCAGGAAGAACGAGCTCGACAGCACGAGAGGCGGGTGGCCGAGGGCCGTCAGCTTCTCGGCGACCAGGCATTTGAGGGTGTTTGCAACGGCAACGCCCCCGATGGTTGAGCCCGGACCGACGAGGTCGTCGAGCCCTTCGATGCGCACGAGCGCGTCGCCACCCGGGGTGGCGTTGTCAATCGTGATGTCCGCAACGTCCGGCAGACGCTTACCGGAGCTGTGCCGGGGTTCTGCCGCAAGGCAATGCGCAAGCGAGACGACGGCGATGACCGGCAGGCCGAGCTTTTTCGCTTCGAGCCCGACCTCCACGACCACCTCGTTGACGCCGCTGTTCGAGAAAATGATAAAGCTGTCGGGCGGCTCGATCACGAAGTTGCGCAGGATCGTTTTGCCGAGCCCTTCCACGTGTTCCAAATACATTGCCTGGCGCTGTCCGTTTGCCCCTACCACCGTATTGTGATAGGTCAGCGAGAGCTCGACGATCGGATGGAAGCCGGGAAAGCTGCCATGCCGGGGGAAGACTTCCTCGACCGGGATCCTGGAATGTCCGGTGCCGAAGAGGTGGACGAGCCCCCGGGCAGCGATGGTGTTTGCGCAGATCTCAGCCGCCTGGTCGATGGCGTCCATCTGCGTTTCGCGAATGCGCCGGAGGATGGCTTCAACGGCATCCAGGTAAGCGAGTCCTGCCTGCATATATCAATTTTAGTGTTCGAGTGGATAGCGGCCGTACGTTCGAGCCGTTTCAAAAAGGCTGAAGACGTTTTCCGGCGGGACGTCCCACTGCAAGTGGTTGGCCGGCGCCAGGATGTACCCTCCACCCGGCGCGAGTGTGTCGATGCGCCTGCGGACTTCCTGCTGGACCTCTTCATTGCTCCCTTGAAGCGCCTGCCGAATGTCGATGCCCCCGAGAAACGTAAGGGATCGGCCGTACTTCTCCTTGACGGCCGCAAGGTCGGTCGCCGGTACCGGCTCGATGGGATGTACGACGTCGATTCCGATGTCGATCAAGCGCTGGAGGAAGGGCGTGATGGCGCCGTCGGAGTGGAAGATCACCTTTACGTGCGGGCTATGCCCTTTTACCAGCTCGACGAGCTTTCGGTACGGCTCGCGGAAGAACCGGTCGAACAGCGCAGGTGAGATGATCGGGCGCAGGTTGCCGGCGTAGTCGTCTCCCGGCAGCTCGATCAGATCCAGATCCTTCCCCGCGACGTCGAGAAATCGCTCGATCATCCCGGCGTAGCAGCCGTAAAGCCGGTCGACGAGCGCATGGACGACCTCCGGGTCGTCGAGCATGTCGGTGAGGAGCTGCTCGTGGCGCCTCAGCGACTGGGCCATTTCGAAGAAGCCGTACGACGAGACGGCCCTGCCGACGACGGCGTATTCGTGGTCCATCGACCGGATTTGCTTCAGCCGCTCTTTGATTTCATCCTTTCTGATGACGACGTCGGGATCCGGAAGCGGGTAGGCGTATATCTCGTCGATGGAGGCCTTTTCGAGCGGGAAATGGCTGGCGGTGCGGTAGAGGCCGGAATAATCAAACCGCAGGCCCCATCCGTCAGTGCCGTCGTCGGACCGGCGAGAGGTAACGGCCGTTGAGCCGGGGTCGACGTGCCGGACGTCAACCCCCAGTATTTCCAGCAACCGATCGTCGTAGTAGTTCACCGAATGAACCTTATCGGGGCGGAAGGGAAGCACGGGATCCCACTTCAGATGGTCGAGAATATTGAAGTAGAGACGGTCGGTGACGCCGTACCAGCTTCCCCAGAGGGCGAGTGGCACCCGGTCGGGTTCCTGGTGGCTGACGGCAGCGAGTACGCGCTCGCGAGAACTAAGGTGCATCGTTTACTTGATCCGTGGCTCGGCCACGCCTAATATCGGAATAGACTGTCGGCATGATACAGAACCGGGGGGTGCGGTGTCAACGACGCACGCGTAATCCCGTGTTCCGGCGCCGGCGTCCCCGGCGGGTAGTTCTTCTCTCATCCTGACTTCGTTGATCATGCGAAAGCCTCATAACATCACCATGCTTGGAACGGGCCTGATCGGCCTGTTTTACACGACCACCCTGATCGACCGTCGAAGCTGCGATTCGATACGGGTCGTTTATTCGCGAACCGAGGAGCGGGCGAAAGCCTTTGCGCGCCAGTGGGACATTCCCCGGTATACGACCGACCTCAAGGCGGCCATCGAGGATCCCGAAACCGACGTGGTGGTGATCGGCCTGCCCAACGACTGCCACGAGGAAGCGGTGAGCCTCGCCGCCGCTGCCGGCAAGGCGGTGCTCTGTACGAAGCCGCTTGGCCGAACCGCGGAGGAAGCAAAGCGGATGCTCGACATGGTGGAGAAGGCCGGCGTGTTCAACGGGTACCTCGAAGACCTCGTCTACACCCCCAAGACGTTGAAGTCACTCGAATCGGTGCGGCGGGGCGCGCTTGGAGAAATCCTGTGGGTTCGATCGCGCGAGACGCACCCCGGTCCACACAGCGCATGGTTCTGGGATCCCCGGCGGGCTGGCGGTGGTGCAATCGTCGACATGGGCTGTCACTGCATAGAGATCGCACGCAATTTCATTGGCAAAAACAATCGCCCGGTGGAAGTGATGTGCTGGACGGACACGCTCGTTCATCCCATCGACGCGGAGGATCACGGGATCGGGCTGGTTCGCTACGAAAGCGGCGCCATCGGCCAGTTCGAGGTGAGCTGGGCATTCCGGGGTGGCATGGACCTGCGCGACGAGGTGTCCGGCACGCACGGCACGATCCTACTCAATCACTGGTTGAGGACGGGCTTCGACCTGTTCACTTCGGGAAGCTCGGGCGGCTACGTGGCCGAGAAAGTCGAAACCGATACGGGGTGGCTCTTTCCGGTAGGAGACGAAGTGCAGGCGCTCGGGTACGTCCACATGTTTAGGGACATGCTCGACGCGCTCGACGAAGGCCGGCCGCCGATGGAGACGTTCTACGACGGCTACGTCGTGAACGCCGTCATCGATGCGTGCTACCGTTCGGCAAAAACGAAAAAGTGGGAGCCGGTCGAGCTCGATTACTGGCGGGCAGACTCACCCACTCCCCGGATCAAGCTGAATGCAAACGAGATCGACGGGAAGCTCCTGATCAAAGAGGAGTACATGCCCGACGGTACGATCAAACGGATCTTCCGCGATAAAGAAAGCGGCGACATCAGCCAGACGTCCGTGCCTGCACCGTAGCGGACGATCGTAAAGTGAGACGGTAATGGGTCAACGCAACCTGATCAAGCCTGTACTTGCGGATGAGGCGTTCCTCGAAGACGTGGCGCGTGCGCGGGAGGATCGCACCCAGGTCCACCTGTGGTGGCTTGGCCAGAGCGGCTTCCTGATCCAGTGGCAGGGCCGCCACCTCCTGCTTGACCCTTACCTGTCGGATTCGCTGACTAAAAAATACGCAGGAACGGATAAGCCGCACGTCCGGATGACCGAGCGAGTCGTCGATCCCGAACGACTCGATTTCATCGACGTCGTGACCTCGAGCCACAACCACACCGATCACCTTGACGCGGAGACATTGATCCCGCTACTACATCGAAATCCGGGAGTCAAGCTCATCGTTCCGGAGGCCAACCGGAGGTTTGTCGCGGAACGGCTTGGGATCGACGAGGCCTTCCCAATCGGGCTGGATGATGGCGTCTCAGCTTCGGTTGCAGGATTTTCGCTGACCGGGATTCCGGCAGCCCACGAGGAGCTGGACACCGACGAGCAGGGAAAGCATCGATTCCTCGGGTACGTGGTTTCGTTCGGCCGCTGGACCCTCTATCACAGCGGTGACACCGTGTGGTACGACGGCCTGGTGGAGAGATTGCGGAAGTTTTCCATCGATGTGGCGCTCCTTCCGATCAACGGCCGTGCTCCGGAACGCCGCGTGCCCGGCAACCTCGATGGGCGTGAAGCAGCGCGTCTGGCGTTCGAGGCCGGCATACGCCTGGTGATTCCGTGCCACTACGAGATGTTTGCGTTCAACACGGCCACGACCGACCTCTTCGAATCGGAAGCCAGAAAAATCGGGCAACCTTACAAGGTGTTACGGGCGGGCGAACGCTGGAGCAGCTCATGAGAGCAGAATACCTATCAAAACAATGAATATTCTTCGTATACGAATTTGATGCAGGATTCTAAAGAGCATGCACCCGAAACCGAATATCATCATGTATGGTTACCACACACTACCTCTCCACTGATCCTATACGTGTGTCCTGATGGGAAAGAAGTACTTACTCCCCGTTGTTGGAATTATTGTGGCCGGCCTGGTCGTGTATACGTTTGCGTTCAGGTCTGAACCGGCCCCTACCGGAGCGTTCGGTCCCATGGGTGGAGGACCGGGATTGGCTCCGACCGTCGTAACGGTCACGAACGTCGAGCAGGGTGGGTTTTCGAGGAGGACCGAGTTCGTAGGTACACTGAGAGGAATCGCTCAGGCCGAACTCTACGCAAAAACCAGTGGACCCATTCTGGAAGTGTATGCGGAAACTGGCGATTACGTGAGAGCCGGGCAGGTCCTTGCGCAGATCGACGATGCGGAGGCGCGCGAAGGGGTCAGGCAGGCTGAAGCAGCCCTCAAGATGGCCGAGGCAACGGTAGCCCAGCGTGAAGCGGCGCTGCACGTCGCACGCATGAATGCCGAACGTAGCAAAACCCTTCGGGAGAAAGCGCTTGTTTCCGAGCAGGATGACGACGCGGTGCAGGCCGACCTGCTCTCCGCCGAAGCGCAGTTGAAGCTTGCACAGGCGCAGGTCGAACAGGCCGTTGCGAATCTGAGCAGGGCGCAGCTTCAGCTCGAAAATACCCGCGTCGTCGCACCCTACAATGGTTACATCGGGAAACGCTTCCTGGATAAGGGGGCTTTTGCCGCAACAAACCGTCCCGTTTTTTCGATCGTGGACGTATCGACCATCAAGCTTTCCGTTTCGCTCGTCGACCGGGATGCCGTCCACATCGCCCCAGGGCAGGAGGCGACGATCACGACGAACGCGCTACCCGGACGCACCTTCGTCGGTAAGGTTGCCCGCATCTCGCCGGTATTCGATCCTGCGAGCGGTATGACGGAAGCGGAAGTGGAAATTCAAAACCACGACGGCCTGCTGAAGCCAGGCATGCTCGTCCGCGTCGAGATCGCGCAGGATTCCGAGCCTTCTGCTTTGCTCGTGCCGGTTTCGGCCGTCGTTGAAACGGCGACCGGGACGCACTTGTTTGTGGCGGAGCAGGGTGAAGCGGAATCGTGGAAGGCAAAACAGGTGCCGGTCCGGGTGATCGGGCAGGGTGAGGGCGACCGCAAGGACCTGGTGGCCGTCGAAGGCATGCTTGCCGTGGGCGATCAGGTGGTTACGCTCGGCCACGAAGCCCTGAGGGACGGTGCGACCATTCGTCTGGCCGGCGTCGACATGGCGCAACAGGGAAAAGCGCCCGACGCATCCAAATCGTTATAACGCCACTGGCAGTACGACCCGATAGAGAGACGAAACATCCAATGAGCGTGGGACGGGGTCCGTTTTTAGCGCTCCCTAAATCGCAGGTGACATGAGCCTAGCAGATTTTTCCGTCAAGCGACCGGTTGCGACCACGATGTTTTACCTCATCGTGATCCTGCTCGGTGCGGTGGCCTTTTCGCGTCTGCCCATCGACCTGTTACCCGAGATCACCTTCCCGTCGGTAACGGTCAGTACAGGGTACCCGAACGTCGGGCCTCAGGAAATAGAGGACCTGATCACGCGGCCGATAGAAGAGACGCTGGCGGCCATCGCGGGTGTCGAAGAGATCTCGTCCTCGTCGTCCGAAGGCCGTTCCACCGTGCGTGTTTCATTTGACTGGGGGGTTGATCTGGACGAAGCTACGAACGAAGTACGAACCCGTATCGACCGCATCCGGGGAAGGCTTCCCGACGACGTCGAGCCGCCGACGATCTTCAAGTTCGACATGTCGGCCCAGCCGATCATCACACTGGCCATCTCGTCGGAGGTAATGGACGACGTCGCGCTGAGGGACTTCGTCGAAAACCAGATCGAGTATCGGATTGAACGTGTCCCGGGTGTGGCGGCCGTCGAGCTGCGGGGTGGAAACCGCCGCCAGTTCCAGGTGAACCTCGATCGGGACAAGCTGCTTGCTTACGGACTTTCTGCCGACCAGATCACGCGCCTGCTGCGTCAGGAGAACTTGAACCGTCCGGCAGGCCGCGTTGAAGAGGGGAACCTCCACCTCTACCTGCGGACGCTTGGCGAATTCGTGACGCCGGAAGACATTGGCTCGACCGTCGTAACGATCCGGAACGGCGCACCCATCTACCTGCGTGACATTGCAGAGGTGAAGGAGAGTGTCGAGGAGGTCACGCAGATCGTCCGCATCAATGGCGTTCCCGGTATGTTCCTGTCTGTCAGCAAGCAGTCCGGGAGCAATACCGTGGCGGTGGCAAAGGGTGTACTGGAGGAGGTCGAGCGGATCAATGCCGACATACCGGACGTCAGGCTCATTCCCACGATGGATACGAGCGAGTACATCAAACAATCCATCTCGAATGTTCAGACGTCCGCCCTTTTCGGCGGTTTGCTGGCTGTCATCATCCTCCTGATCTTCCTCAGGTCCGGACGATCGACCCTGATCATTGCGACGACCATTCCTATCTCGGTCATTGCCTCCTTCGCGCTGATTTATTTCACCGGGTATACACTGAACATCATGACGTTTGGTGGTCTGGCGCTCGGTGTCGGTATGCTAGTGGACAACGCAGTCGTCGTTCTCGAGAACATCTTCCGAAAGCGGGACGAAGGGGAGCCGGCCAGGCTGAGTGCGGTAATCGGCACGAGGGAAGTTGCAGCGGCCATCACGGCTTCGACGATCACGACCCTGGCCGTATTCCTACCGGTCGTATTCCTTGAGGGAGTCTCGGGCGTCATGTACAAGCAGATGGCGGTGGTCGTTTCGTTCTCCCTCCTCGCCTCACTTGCCGCGGCGCTCACCCTGATTCCGATGCTGTCCTCGCGTCTGCTCGAACGTGAGCGACGAGAGGTCCGTAACCCTAACAGTCCCCTGACACGCATTAGCAACTGGAGCAAAAACACGCTCGAAACGATCGAGAGCAAGTATAAGGTCCTGATCGGCTGGGCGCTCAACCATCGGCAGCAGGTAGTCCTCGGGGCGTTGATTCTGTTCGGCCTGAGCCTGTTGCTGCTTCCGCAAATCGGGTCAGAGCTGATGCCGGCGACGGACGAGGGTGAGGTTCGGGTGAACGTGGAAATGGCGGTCGGCACCCGGATCGAGCTGCTCGACGAGGCCTTTCGGGAGGTGGAGCGGGTCGTGAGGGAGGAAGTGCCCGAGATGCGGACGATGATCGCCAATATGGGTGGCGGTGGGTGGCGTGCGGCAGGCGGCCACACCGGCAACCTGCGCATCTCGCTCGTTCCGATGGCCGAGCGGTCACGGTCGTCTGCCCAGATTGCCAACGATCTCCGTGCGAAGCTGGCCCACATCCCCGGTACCCGAATCACCGTTCGGGAAGGATCGGGCGTATTCGTCATGCGGATGGCTTTTGGCGGGGGTGATTCCGGATTTGAAATCGAGGTTCGCGGGCACGACCTGCAAAAAGGCTATCAGCTCGCTGAGATGGTTCAGCAGGCGCTGAACACCATTCCCGGGGTGGAAGACGTCCGGATCACACGCGATAAAGGCCGGCCTGAAAGGATCATCCGCATCGACCGGGAGAAGATTGCGCGTCTTGGCCTGAGCATGACCCAGGTTGCCGACATCATCGAAAACAACGTGGCCGGGTCGCGTTCGACCACTCTGCGGCGTGCGGGTCGCGAGTACGACATCGTGGTCCGGCTCGACGAGCCATACCGTGAGCTGCTCGCCGACATCGCCGACATCTCCCTCGTCTCGGTAACGGGTGAGGCGGTTCCGCTTCGCAGTGTCATCGACGTCAGCTACGCAGAGGGTCCTGTGGTCATCGACCGGAAGGATCAGGAGCGCCTGATCGTCGTATCGGCCAACATCGCAGGCAGGGACCTGGGTTCCGTGATCGAGGACGTCCGGGCAGCCCTTCGCACGATCGACGTACCCGAAGAGTTCAGCCTGATCGTCTCCGGTGAGTACGAAGAGCAGCAGAAAGCCCAGCGGGAGCTCATGATAGCGATCATCCTGGCCATTCTGCTCGTCTACATGGTGATGGCCGCTCAGTTTGAGGACCTGCTTTACCCGCTGATCGTGATGTTCTCCATTCCGCTGGCCGCCATCGGCGTCCTGTTCATCATGTGGATCACCGGAACGACGTTCAACATCCAGAGCTTCATCGGTATCATCATGCTCACCGGTATCGTGGTGAACAACGCGATCGTGTTGGTGGACTACATCAACCTGATGAGGCGGGAGTACGGTGTGGAGCTGCACGAAGCCGTTATGGAGAGCGGCCGCCGACGCCTGCGCCCGATCCTGATGACGACGCTGACGACGCTGCTCGGTCTCGTCCCGCTGGCCCTGGCGTTGGGCGAAGGCTCCGAGGTCCAGGCCGCGATGGCCCGCGTCGTGATCGGCGGTCTGTCGGTTTCGACCCTGATCACACTGGTCTTTATCCCGGTCATCTACACGACGGCAGCCGAATGGCAGCTCCGGCGCCAGATGCGCCGCTCCGTTGCCCTCGGTTCGGATGGTGCGGGTGCGGGAGTTCCCGTACCCGGGACGATGGTCCAGAACGTGGACTGATTTTGTGAAACTAACAAAGGGCCGGTCCAAACGGATTAACCGTAAGGCCGGCCCTTTTTCATTTCAGCTTTTTGCCGATCGTTTTTCCTGGTTATCTCAGAACGGCGCTTCTTCCGATGGCGGGAGCTGGGGGCGTGTGGTATTGAAGCCGTCGCCCTGTTCGATCATGCCTCCCGGCGTTTCCGTGTAGTAGGTCGTCAGGTTTTCAAACCGGGCATGCTGGTGGACGAAGGCCAGCTCGATCGTTCCGATCGGGCCGTTACGCTGCTTGCCAATGATGAACTCGGCTATACCTTCTGTGGAGTTGCCGTTTTCATCGACGGTGATTCCGTACCGCTCGGCCCGGTACAGGAACCCGACCACGTCGGCGTCCTGCTCGATCGAGCCGGATTCGCGAAGGTCGGAAAGCTGTGGCCGCTTGTCTCCGCCCCGCGTCTCGACCGCGCGGCTGAGCTGGGAGAGCGCAATGACGGGTACGTTGAGCTCCTTGGCAAGCGACTTCAGCGAGCGCGAAATCTGTGCGATCTCCTGCTCGCGGTTGGCGTTCCGGGATTCCATCGTACCGTGCATGAGCTGGAGATAGTCGACGACCACGAGCCCGATGTCGTGCTCGGCCTTCAGGCGACGGCACTTGGCGCGCAGCTCGAGAATGCTGAGGCCGGGCGTGTCGTCGATGTAAATCGGCGCCATGGACAGCCTCCCGGCGGCGCGGGCGAGCTGTGGCCAGTCCTCATCGCGCATGCGTCCGGTACGGGCAGCGTGCGCATCCACTCGAGCTTCAGACGTGAGCAAGCGCTGGGCAAGCTGCTGCGCGCTCATTTCGAGCGAGAAGATGGCCACCCCGACGGGTCGCTTCGGATGCAGGGCAGCGTTCCGCGCGCAGGCGAGGGCAAACGCCGTCTTTCCCATCGAGGGACGGGCGGCAATGATGATGAGATCCGAGTTCTGCCAGCCGCCGGTCATCTCGTCGAGACGTGTAAAGCCGCTGGGTACGCCCGTAATGCCTCCGGTCTGGCCGTGAATCGCCTCGAGGCGGGCGAGCGTCTCCTTCAGCACCTCGTTCATCGAGGTGGCGGACTTGCGAAGCTGGGAGTCCGATATTCTGAAGATTTCGCTTTCCGCCGAGTCCAGCAGGTCGAAGGCGTCGGAAGCGGGGTCGTAGGCGCGGCCGATCAGGCCGGTCATCGTCTCGATCAGCTTCCGCAGGAGCGATTTCTCCGCGATGATCCGGGCGTGGTATTCGACGTTGGCCGCCGACGCCACCATGGTGGTCAGCTCGGTCAGGTAATATGCACCGCCTACCTCCTCCAGCTCTTCGCGCCGCTTCAGCTCTTCGGAGAGGGTTATCAGGTCGACCGGATTGCCTCTTTCGAAGAGGCTCAACATAGCGGAGTAGATGCGCCGATGCTTCGGGTTATAAAACGCATCTTCCGTGAGGATCTCGATAGCGCGGGGGATCGCCTCCCGCTCGATCAACATGGCCCCCAGGACCGACTGTTCGACGTCCACTGCCTGAGGTGGTATACGGCCCGCCTGCTGGTGTACGTCAGGATTGGCCATACGTCGACGCCGGCCCGCGTGGGTCATTTTTTCGATCGGATACCGTTGCGACTCGTCGTCGATACTGAGGCGCCGGGATGGTGCGTCGTCCTGTTCAGACATATCGATAACAACTATCGAAAAACAACAAATTGAACCAGAGCAAGGGGTTACTTGCCGGTCAACTGGTCGTAGTGGGTGCGAAGGAGCTGGACGTCCTTCCAGGTGTCGCGCTTCCACTGCGGATTACGCAGCAGCGCCGCCGGATGGTAGGTAACCACGACCGGGAGACCGTAGAAGTCCAGCACCTTGTTCCTCATAGAGGCAAGGCTCGAGTTCCTGTTCAATAAAGAGTTCCCGGCCGTCTTACCGACACACAGCAGGATCTTCGGCTTTATCAGGGCGATCTGCTTGAATAGTATCGGTCTGTGCGCTTCCACTTCATCGGGCAGCGGCTCACGATTGTTCGGCGGCCGGCTCTTCAGGATGTTGGCGATGTAAACTTCCTCGCGCTTGAAGTTGATGGCTGCGAGTATTTTGTTGAGCAACTGCCCTGCGCGTCCGACGAATGGCTCTCCCTGCCGGTCTTCGTCAGCCCCCGGAGCCTCTCCAATGACCATCAAATCAGCGTTTGGATCGCCGACCCCAAAAACCGGATTGAGGCGCGTTTCGTCCAGCGGAATCAGGACGGTATTCCTCACGTACTCTTCAACCTCGTCGAGCGTCGTCATCGAATGGAGGGGAGAGCCTTCGGGAATGAGCGCTTCGATCCGCTGGTAGGGCGACAATGAAGGGTCGTTTGCGGGGTCTTCTGGTTCTCCAAAGAGGTTGGGTGGAGCCATGGGCGTTACCGTGGTTTCTTTCGTCCGGTCAAGTTCCGGAAGGGCACTGGCCATTTGTGCAACCGTTTCGGGACGGCCGAGCGGTAGATAACGTCCGTTCACCGCGATCTCGTGTTCGAAAACACTTCGCAGTACCTGCAGCACGTCCAACATGCAAGCGCACCTCCTTTTCCCTTGCTCGAATAATTGAAAGTAGGACGTAAGATAGGCTTATAACGATCCCGTATCAGGTACGTCCGCGTGAATTTTAGCGATGCGGACGGGAAGGCCGGATCGGATTGTCAAAGGCCGGACGTGATACGGTCGAGGATGGCTTCGGCAACCGCGTGTTTCGAATCCAGCGGCAGCTCCTCACGATGGCCGTCACGGCGGATCAACGTTACGCGATTGGTTTCTTTTCCAAAACCTGCGCCGGCTTCTCGCAGGTTGTTGGCCACGATCCAGTCGAGATTTTTCGACTCGAGCTTTTTCTGTGCGTTGGCGAGGACGTCGTCGGTTTCGAGCGCGAAGCCGACCAGCGTCTGACCCTTTCGTTTCCGCCGGCCTAGCTCGGCCAGGATGTCACGGGTTTTTCTGAGACGAAGAACCAGCTCCGTTTCCGACTTTTTGATCTTCGAGGGCGACGAGTCGGCGGGCGCATAATCTGCGACCGCCGCGGCCATGATGACGACGTCGGCGTCGGAGTGCAGGAGGACGGCCTCGTACATCTCGTCTGCCGTGACGACGTCGGTCCGGGTTACGCCGGGCGGCGTATCCAGGTCGGTCGGGCCGCTGACCAGGGTTACGTGGGCGCCACGACGTTGCGCCGCGGCAGCCAGGGCAAACCCCATCGTCCCCGTCGAGTGATTCGTCAAAAAGCGAACCGGGTCGATCGACTCCCGGGTGGGGCCGGCCGACACGAGCACCCGTTTGCCTGATAGCGGGGACGAAGAGGTCGTGCCGCCAAGCAGCGCTTCGACGCGGGCGAAAATGTCGGACGGCTCCGGCATGCGGCCCTCCCCGACGAGACCACTCGCAAGCGGACCATAGGCGGCTTCCATCACCTCGTAGCCCATCTCGCGAAGGCGATCCAGGTTCTTTCGTACGGCGGGGTGACGGTACATGTCGACGTCCATCGAGGGGCAAACCAGGATCGGGCAACGGGCCGCCAGCGCAACGGCCGTGAGCATCGAATCGCAGAAACCATTCGCGAGCTTGGCAAGGGTGTCGGCCGTGGCCGGCGCGATCACGTACACGTCACCCCACAAACCCAGCGATACGTGCTTCGTCCACGAGCCCGTTTCGTTTTCCGGAAAAATCTCGGTCAGCACCTCGCGCTCCGAAAGTGTGCCGAGAGTAAGCGGTGTGATGAACCGGGCTGCGTTTCGGGTCATCAGGACCTGTACCTCGGCGCCGCTTTTTTTGAACAAGCGGACGAGCTCGGCCGTCTTGTAGGCCGCAATGCCTCCCGACACGCCTAGCAGGAGCTTCCGGCCCTTCAGTGAGATCTGGTTGTGGGATTCAGGCATGGGGTATGCACGGTAAAACAAAAAATCCGGCCGAACCGGATTTTATGCTTTGGGATGGAGGGCGTGAATACTGAAGCGTGTAGGGCAAGGTTGCTTATTGATCTTCGCTCGGGTTGCGGTAATAGATTTCATCCGCAAACATTTCGTTGATCGCAACTTCGGTCGGCTTCGGACGCTTCTCGAACTCGATCGAAACGCGAGCCTGCTCCTCGTTCATATAAACGTCATCACCTTCGGTGCCGAAACCTTCGAAGTAGGAGAGTTTTTCGTCCAGCTCGGATTTCATCTTCGAGGCAATCTGGCGTGCACGCTTGGAGATGATGGCGACTGCCTCGTAGAGGCTTCCGGTCTTTTCGGCCAGCTTGTTCACATCAATGGTTTTAATGGCCATACTCGTATAGGAAATTTATAATGTTAGACAAGGTTACCGGCCAGTTTCAAGGAACGACCGTACGATTCGTAAGGTTTCCGAAACGGCCTTCTCTACGTCGTCATTGACGACTACTGCATCGAACTCTTTTTCGTAGCCCAGCTCGACCGTGGCCCGGTCGAGCCGCTGTCGGAGTGTTTCAGCCGATTCGGTGCCGCGCAGGCGAAGCCGCTCTTCGAGTGCTTCGATAGAAGGCGGCCTGATGAAGATCACGAGCGCCCGATCGCCGAAAATCCTTTTGACGCTCAGGGCTCCTTTAACGTCCACGTCGAGCATAACGGGCTTCTCGGGCGTGGCCGTTTCTACTTCCGAGCGCAACGTGCCGTAGAAACGGTCCGGATAGACCTCTTCGTATTCGAGCAGGTCACCCTTGCGGACACGACGCCGAAATTCGTCCACGGACATGAAGTGGTAGTCGATGCCGTCGCGCTCATTTGGCCGTGGGGGGCGGGTGGTTGCCGACACCGAAAACCGCATCTCGGGGACTGCCTCGAGCACTCGGCGGGCAATGGTCGTTTTTCCGGAGCCGCTCGGCGCCGTGAGAACGACTATGCTACCTCTGCGTGTATTCAGGTCACTCAATGTTCTGTACCTGCTCGCGGATTCGTTCGAGCTCTTCCTTCATGTCGACGGCGAGATGAGCAATAACTGAGTCGTTCGCCTTGGATCCAATCGTATTCACTTCGCGATTGATCTCCTGGACGAGGAAGTTGAGCTTCCGGCCGACGGGATCGGGGTTTTCGAGGGCTTCAGTGAAGAGCTGAAGGTGGGATCGAAGGCGGACGCATTCTTCGGTCACGTCGAGCCGGTCCGCAAGCAGCGTGATCTCCATCTCGAGCCGGTCGGGGTTGACGCGTTCGTCCTTGAAGAAATCTTCCAGGCGGCTGTACAGGCGTTGGCGGGCTTCATTGATGCGCTCCGGTGCACGCTTTTCGACTTCAGCCAGCCGGGCGGCGATGGCATCGACGCGCGCTTGAAGGTCCTGCCGGAGGGCTTCACCTTCCTGGCGCCGCATGAGGTGGAGCGCTTCAGCCGCGATCTCGACGGCCTTGCGGGTGGCCTCCCAGGCGGTCTCGGCAACCGGGTTCCCGTCGTCGGCTGTCGTAAAGATATCCGAGAATGTGAGCAGGTGCTCGAGCTTGACGGAGTCCTTGATTCCAGCCGCTGCACGGAGCTTTTCGAGTAGTTGCGTATAGGCGCGTGCGGCCGATTCATCTACCCGAATGGGGAGGAGCTCGTCCGACGCTTCGGAGATCTGTACCTGGACGGTGATCCGGCCTCTCGTGAAGGCCTGCTTCAGCATCGTCTGGAGCACCGCCTCGTAATCCGAAAGGATTCGCGGCAGCCGCGTCGAGATCTCACAGAACCGGCTGTTGATTGACCGCATCTCCACGGTCGCCGTGATCCCCCCTTCCTCGGCCGTTCCCCGGCCAAACCCTGTCATGCTTTCAATCATAAGCCGTATTTACCGATGTTCTGGGTGCCGGAAAATCATACGTAAAAAGCCGGGTCGTATCGACGACCCGGCTCCGCAACGCTGGATGCGGAGAGGGTGGGATTCGAACCCACGGTACCGGGGTACGGTACACACGCTCTCCAGGCGTGCCCCTTCGACCACTCGGGCACCTCTCCGTATGCTGCCAGATGAACAGCAAGATCCACTCAGTATTCCCGTTCAGGCAACTTGTTTCGTGGAAAAACAGGTAAGTTGACGTACGGTCCGCACGTTGCCGGCCACCGATCAGACTTCCATGATCTCCTCTTCCTTCCGCGCAAGCATCTGGTCGATTTTGGCGATGTAGCTGTCGGTTAGCTTCTGGAGGTGCTCCTCGGCCTCGAAGCGCATGTCCTCGGACAGGTGTTGCTCCTGCTGAACCGCCTTTATCTGGTCCTTGGTATTTCTCCGGACGTTACGTACGGCGATTTTTGCATCTTCGCTCTTGCTCCGCGCGGATTTGGCGAGCTCGCGCCGGCGTTCTTCGGAGGGGGGCGGGATGGGGATGCGGATCAACTGGCCGTCGTTGGACGGGTTCATACCCAGGTTGGCCGCAATGATGGCTTTTTCGATGGGCCCGAGAGCGCCACGGTCCCACGGCTGAACCACGAGGAGGTCCGGTTGAGGAGCGGCAACGCTGGCCACCTGATTGAGCGGCATCATAGACCCGTAGTACTCGACGCGAACGGTATCGAGCATCGCCGGTGTAGCCCGCCCTGCCCGAATCGTGTTGAACTCGGAGCGCAGGTGGTCGAGTGATTTCTGCATGTGCTCTTCGGCTTCGTCCAACAGAAGCTGGATAGAGTCGTCAAACATGGTGGCAACCTCGCGTGTCCGTTACTGAAAGATGGTAGTCTTTTGGTCTTCGTTCCAGTGTACGACGGTTCCGACCGATTCATCCTGAAGGACCCGCAGGAGGTTCCCTTTTTTGTTCATGTCGAATACGACGATGGGCATACGCGATTCTTTGCAGAGGGTGAACGCGGTCAGATCCATGATCCGGAGGTTACGGTCGAGGACTTCACCGCCATAGATCGTGGAGAAACGTTTCGCCTCCGGGTCTTTTTCAGGATCGGCCGAATAGATTCCGTTTACTCGAGTACCCTTGAGGATCACCTCGGCGTCGATTTCGAGTGCGCGAAGGGCGGCAGCGGTGTCGGTGGTAAAATAAGGGTTGCCCGTGCCTGCGCCAAAGATGACCACGCGGCCCTTCTCGAGATGCCGGATGGCTCTACGGCGGATGAACGGCTCTGCAATCTCCTCCATTTTGATGCTCGAAAGCAGGCGCGTTTGCAACCCATTCTGTTCGAGCGCATCCTGCAGGGCCATCGCGTTGATCATCGTGGCCAGCATTCCCATGTAATCGGCGTGTGCCCGCTTCATCCCCTTCATGGCGTTGGGGATCCCGCGGAATATGTTGCCTCCACCGATCACGAGGGCTATTTCAACGCCCCTGTCGACCACCTCCTTGACGTCCTTCGCATACGCACTGAGTACGCTATCGTCGATGCCGTACGGTTTCGAGCCCAGCAGCGCCTCCCCGCTAAGCTTCAGGAGGACACGCTTGTATCGGACCGGGCGTTTATCGGATGCTTCCGTTTCCATAAAGCTGCAATCTTCAGGTACTCGTGTGCGTTTGAAGCTAAGCTGCGAGCGTGTACTTTTCAATGACTAAACGACAGAGATAAGGGACACCTTCTGGAGAAGTGTGTCCCTTTACCCTTTCACTGCCATATAAAATTTAGCCGGTTCAATCACCGAGGGCGAAGCGCACGTAGCGTTTGACTTCGGCGCCCGCGGATTTCAGCATCTCACGAACCGTGACCGAACCGTCCTTTACGAAGGGCTGCTCGACGAGGACGTTATCCTTGTAGTACCGCTCGAGCTTACCCTGCGCGATCCGATCGAGCATGGCTTCGGGCTTGCCCTCGTTCCGCGCCGCCTCGCGTGCGATCTCCATTTCTTTGTCGCGAATCTCCTGGGGAACTTCCTCGCGGAAGGCTGCAACCGGGTTGAGGGCTGCCACCTGCATCGCGACGTCGCGGCCAGTCGTATCCAGATCACCGCTGCCGGTAATCTCGACGAGCACACCCAGGCGCGATCCCGGATGGATGTAGCTCACGATGCGGCCGTCGGTGGTCTCGAGGATCTCGAACCGGCGGACCTCAATTTTTTCACCGATCTTGCCCGTGAGATCCGTAACGGTCTCCCCGATAGTCCTGCCGCTGTCGAGTTTTTCGGCGCTCAGGGCGTCCAGGTCGGCCGGATTGGTTTTCAGGACGACCTGAACGACGTCCTCGGCGAACGTACGGAACTCGTCGTTACGGGCGACGAAATCAGTCTCGCAATTGACTTCGGCCACGGCGCCTTTCTTCCCGTCACTGGAAATGGCCGTAACGACGAGGCCTTCTTTGGCCTCCCGCTCGGCGCGCTTGGCGGCCACTTTTTGTCCTTTTTTGCGAAGAATCTCGATGGCTGCGTCGAAGTCACCATTGGCCTCCTCCAGCGCCTTTTTGCAGTCCATCATGCCGACGCCGGTGATCTCGCGGAGTCGCTTAACGTCTTGTGCAGATATTGCCATGTTATCAGGCTGATTAAGTTTTTTCGAGTGGGATTCCGCTATTGAGTACGGCTGACACCGGAAGCCCGTTAACGGATACGAGAAGCGGCGCAAACGTACTCTCAAAAGAGAGCCGGTGCGCCGCCGGAAAGAACGTCGATGCGGAGCACCGCAATCCGATCATTCAGAGGCTTCCGCCTCCTGAGTCAGCTTTTCCTTTTCTGCCTTCGCGGCAGATTCCTGGACCTCGCGTGACTTACTGCCTTCGGTGATCGCGCGGGCGATAACCGACGTGATGAGCTGAATGGACTTCAGCGCATCGTCGTTGGCCGGAATCGGGTAGTCGACGAGCTCCGGGTCGGTATTCGTATCGACCATCGCAATGATCGGGATACCGAGCTTCCTGGCTTCCTTTACCGCGATCTTCTCCCGGTTGATGTCGACGACGAAAAGGGCGCCGGGCAAACGGGCCATTTCGGCGATACCCCCCAGCGTCTTTTCGAGCTTCTCATATTCACGCGTCTTCATGAGACGCTCTTTTTTCTTGAGCTGGTCGAAGGTCCCGTCGGTTTCCATCTTCGCAAGAGATTCCATGCGCCGGATGCTCTTGCGGATGGTCTGGAAGTTCGTAAGGGTACCACCAAGCCAGCGTTCGACGACGTACGGCTGGCCGCACTGTTCAGCTTCCTGCCGGACTGTATCACGCGCCTGCTTTTTGGTGCCGACGAAAAGGATTTTTTTACCCTGACGAGCGAATCGAGCAGCGGCGTCGGCAGCCCGGTCGAGGAGCTGCTGCGTCTGCATCAGGTTGATGATGTGGATGCCGTTGCGTTCCATGAAGATGAAATCCTTCATCTTCGGGTTCCAACGGCTCGTCAGGTGGCCGAAATGGCTGCCGGCCTTGAGCAGGTCTTCAACCTGCACACGGTGTTGCGTCTGTGGTGCTTCGGACATTGTGGTTACTGTGGGTTTGTTCCGCTACCGCTGTCCTTTGCAGAGCGTTTTTCTCACGCAGCATACCATAAACGTGAGGACACCCGGCTCTGCATCGAGCGGTATGAGTGGTTCGAAGCCGGCGGGCGAGCCGCCGGCAGGCCCGGATTAGCGCTTCGAGAACTGGAAACGTTTGCGGGCTTTCGGTTTTCCGTATTTCTTACGTTCGACCATGCGCGGGTCGCGTGTCAGGAAGCCTGCATCGCGAAGCGGCTTGCGAAACTCCTCGTTGTATTCGACCAGTGCGCGAGCGACGCCGAGGCGGACGGCCTCGACCTGACCTGTCAAACCGCCACCTTTGGCGTTTACGACGAGATCGAATTGCCCCGTAGTCCCGGTGACTTCAAACGGAGAGAGGAGAATGCGTTGCCGCCACTCGAGCGGGAAGTACTCGGCACCGTCCCGCTTGTTGACGGTGATCTTGCCGGATCCCGGACGCAGGTAAACACGCGCAACTGCCGTCTTACGACGACCGACCGCGGAATACTGTACAGGTGCTGCCATAGATGGTGGTTTATGCTATTCTGAACTTTCTTAGATCGCGAGTTCTTTCGGTTGTTGGGCTTCGTGCGGGTGATTCGGGCCGGCGTAAACCTTGAGCTTCTTTATCATTTGCCGCCCCAAGGGACCTTTCGGGAGCATGCCCTTTACCGCGTTCTGCACGATGAACTCCGGCTTTCTGGTCCGCATCTCTTTCGGCGTCCGGATTTTCACGCCGCCCGGATAGCCCGTGTGGCTGAAGTATTCTTTTTTGGTTTCTTTTCCGCCGGTGAACCGCACCTTGTCGGCGTTCACGACCACGACGAAGTCGCCGGTATCCACGTGGGGCGTAAAGCTCGGCTTGTGCTTGCCCCTCAGGATGGCAGCAACCTGTGAAGCCAGGCGGCCGACTATCTGGTTCTCGGCGTCAATAACAAACCAGTCCCGTTCGACTTCGGCCGGCTTGGCGCTCACGGTTTTGAAGCTATTCGTATTCATTAACGTCTCCCTGTCCTGCAAATGCGTGACGGCGCTCCTCTGCGCGACACGTCGATCCAGATCGATATTAAAAAGGTTTTCCGGCCGGAGGGCGACCGATACCCCGAATCACAAAAATGACTATTGCTGCGCACCGGACGTGCGCAGCCACAGTCTAACAAGATATTATCTGTCGGGCGCTAAGTCAAATCAAGAACCGTGCAACGCGGGAATGTTCAATGAGATCCCAACGCACACGGGCGGACTGACACGACGGTAGCCTTCGAAAGGTTTTCCGCCGCCGGCCATATTCCATCAAAATTGACGAAAGCTCACGCGTAGGTGTTCAGCATGACCGGCATGATGAGCATCAACATCTCCTCGCCGTCGGGCTGCTCGGCGGGCGTGACCACACCGGCCCGGTTGGGAGAGCTAAACTCGAAAACCGCGTCCTCCGAATCGACGTTGCTGAGGACTTCCGTCAGGTAGATCGAGTTGAAACCGATGACCATGGGCTCGCCGGTGTACTCGCAGAGGACGGTTTCGCGGGCTTCACTGGAGCGCTCGATGTCCTCGGCCGAGATCTCGACGCTGTTTTTGTCGATGCTGAGGCGGATCTGGTTGGTCATACTCGACGAGTAAAGGCCAACACGCTTGACGGCGGAGAGCATCGACGCCTTGTTCACCTGAAGGCGCCGGTCGTTTTCGACCGGAATGACGGCCTCGTAGTTGGGATAGGTCTCGTCGATGACGCGGGCAAGCACGTGCGAATCGCCGAAGTTCAGCCGGACGTACGATCCGTCGACCAGGATGACGCAGTCGTCGCTGGTGGCCACTTTGGAGGCAAGGGTGAGCGCCTTTTCCGGGACGATGAAGTTGACCGGCTCGGACGCCTTCATTTCGCTCATGACGAGCTTGACGAGGCGGTGGCCGTCGGTCGCAACGGCGCGGCCTTCTTCCGTGTTGATCTGGAAGTAAATGCCCATCATGGCTGGACGAAGGGCATCTTTGCTGACCGCAAAACCGGTCTTCTGAATGGCGTGCTTCAGCAGAGTGCCGCTCATCTCGATGCGCGCGCCATCGGACAGCTCGGGGAGCGCAGGGTAGTCAGCGCCGTCGAAGCCTACCATCTTGTAGCGGCCCTGATCGGTCTCGAGCGTGACGTTGAACATCTCGTCCGCCGTGAACTGGATCGGGAGGTCGGGCAGCGCACGAAGGGTATCGATCAGGCGTCTCGCCGGGACGGCCACCCGCCGGCCGCCGGCCGATCCACTCTCGACAAAGCGCACCTCAAGCGTCTGTACGATTGAAATCTCGAGGTCAGTCGCGCTCAACCGGAGCGCACCGTCTTCCTGGTCGAACAGGATGCACTCTAGGATGGGCAGCGTGCTTTTGGACGGAACGGCGCCACTTACGACGGTAAGCGCCCTGAGTAATTCGGCACTGGAAGCAGTAAACTTCATCGCGGGCTATACTAGGTGAGTTTTGCGTATCAAAAAACTACGCCCCATCAGGGGGTTGGATCCAGTCCCTCCGGCCGATTTTTACCGGCTACGGAGCTCGATTTTCTGGCGGATTTCCTCAATCATGTCCCGAAACTTCGAATCGGTTTCGATCTGATTTTCGACGCTCTGGATGGCATGGATCACGGTGGAATGATCGCGGCCGCCAAAGTGCAGGCCGATTGTTTTCAGTGAGTGCTGGGTAAACACTTTGCAGAAGTACATCGCCACCTGTCGGGCCTGTACGATTTCACGTTTCCGGGTTTTCGCCCGGACGAGGTCCTCCGGAAGGTGCAGGTACTCGCACACGATGCGCTGGATTTCCTCGATGGTCAGATTGACGCGGGCGTCCTTGATCAGGTCGCGCAGGACCTCCTTTGCGAGCGCCAGGTCCACGGTACGATGGTGCAGCGACGAGTAGGCCATCATGCGAATCATGGCCCCTTCGAGCTCCCGGATGTTGCTCTTGATGTTGTGGGCAATGAACTCGATGACTTCCTGCGGCAGGTTTATTCCGTCGTCTTCCGCCTTACGCTGGAGGATGGCAATGCGTGTTTCGAGCTCGGGCGTCTGGACGTCGGCGGAAAGGCCCCACTGGAACCGTGAGAGCAGGCGCTCTTCGATGCCCTGAATGTCGCGGGGCGGGCGATCGGCCGAGAGCACGATCTGTTTGCCCGACTGGTGCAGCGCATTAAATATGTGGAAGAACTCCTCCTGCGTTTTCTCTCTTCCTCCGAAGAACTGGACGTCGTCTACTATTAGCAGGTCGATCTGCCGGTAAAAAAGCGAAAATTCGCTCGCGCGGTTGTGCTGAATGGACTGCACGAACTCGGTAGTGAACCGCTCGCTCGATACGTAGAGAACCGACTTCGCGCTGCCGTTCTTCAGCGCGTAGTTTCCTATGGCCTGAATGAGGTGCGTCTTTCCGAGTCCGACGCCGCCGTAGATCAGGAACGGGTTGAAGCTGGTTTTCCCCGGCTGCTGGGCTATGGCGATCGACGCGCTGCGGGCTAGCCGGTTACAGTCCCCTTCAATGAACCGCTCGAACGTGTACAATGGGTTGAGCCGGCTATCGACGGGGCCGGTGATAATGGGCGTGGCGCCGAATTGAAGGGGCTGCGGGGGTGCAGGGGGCGGCGTATCTTCGGACAGCACCTCGCCTTCTGCTTCGAGAGCGAGCGGGGGATCTACCGGACCGGCTGAAGGGACCTGGGGTTTTTCACGGGGTGGAGGGGTACGCAGGACCGCCGTCTGGCGGCCATCCCGGTATTCGTGCTCGTAGTCTTCATCCTCTACGACGACGTGGTAGAACAGCCGTCCCTGCGGGCCGAGCACCTGCGTGATGGTCTTTCGCAACAGGGCAAAGTAGTGCTCTTCGAGCCACTCGTAGTAGAAGCGGCTGGGAAGCTGGACCGTCAGACGCTTCTGTCCTGCTTCCTCTTCCAGCTCCTTCGCCTTGAGCGGTTCAAACCACGTCTTGAAACTTTGTCTGCTGATGTTGTCACGAATGAGATCGAGACACTGATTCCACACAGCTTCAGCCGACTGCTGCATACCTCGTCAAGTTGATTTGCTTTCGCACCGGTCAGGTGAACGGTGGCGAAGAAGCAGGGTTTATCGCGCCAAGCGTTCGTTTAAGCAAGATCCCGGATGCTGCCGTCGCTTTGCGCGGGGGGCATTATACAGCACCAGACGGAAGGCTACACCGGGGATCCTCCTGTATGCATGAGTTATTTACAATGCGCGTCGGCCAGTGACAGCTCCTCCGGGTAAGGTGCATCCGGATTCACGTTCGTTAACGGACCTTCCCCATCGCTCAACAACTCTCGAGTGATGAGTACCGGGCGTCAGGCCGGGGATCTGTAACGGACACAGACCTCCGGTAAGGGGGCCAGGTGTGAGTGATGCGGGAAAGACAAGTACCGCTCCCGGGTATGGTATTAACTCCCGGAGGAAACGTCAAGCAGATCGACCGGATTATTCCGACAGCTTCGAATATTGATGAAGGATCGGTTGGCCAAACCGGTTATTCACATGCTTTTCAGGCTGCATACCCGTAGAAAATTGAAACGAAGTACCCGTTTGGCTAATTTATTCCGTCTGACCGTTACTGGGCGGGAGGTGAATCGCTAAGGTTTCGTGAAGATCGAGGGGGATACATGTTGAAGATTAAGATAACACATCTTAAGCCGGGCGTTCACGAATTTGCGTTCGATCCCGAACCGGAAGACCTCGATCTCGAAGCCGAGCAGTTTTCCGACATCAACGTCGGCGTGAGGCTGGACTATCACGAGGACCGGATCCTCGTTCAGCTTCAGACCGCGGCCGTTGCCACCCTCGAATGCGACCGCACGCTGCAGCTGTACGATCAGGCGGTTACCGGCTCGTACACGATGCTTTTTGGCCCGCCGGACATCGTGGAGACCGACGAAGGTGGCGTGTCGGACGTGCAGGTTCTATACCCGTCGGATCAGGAAATTGATCTGACCGATGCCGTTCGGGAAACGATTCTGCTTTCCTTGCCCGTACGGCGTATTGCCCCGGGCGCCGAAGACATCGAGATTCCCACAACTTTTGGCGCCTTGAAAAATAAGGATGGTGAGGAAATAGACCCTCGCTGGGAGGCGCTGCGCAAACTGAGTGGTGAAGAGGGACGTGAACCAAAATGAAAGCTGATAGTTTGACGGCACCGTAACGCGGGTTAGCCCCCTCACAGGGGCGACGACCACACCTTATTTATTAATTAGAACAATACAGTTTTATCGAGAGAGGCAATCGGAATGGCAAATCCGAGACGGAAACATTCAAGATCACGTACCGCGAAACGTCGCAGCCAGTACTACGGCAGCCTGAAGAGCCCTGAGCTGATGGAATGCCCGAATTGCGGCAACACGAAGCGCCTGCACAGGGCGTGCCCGACTTGCGGATACTATCGCGGCCGGCAGGTAGTGGAGCGCAAAGAAGAATAGTAATCTTGCCCCGGAAAGAGCAGGAGCCAGTCTCCATCACACTTCTATACTGCATGCAGTGCCAGGGACGTCGAGATGAAGGAGCGTGCACCCTGCAGTTCATCACTCCACCAAAAATTGGAAATGGTGACAGGTTTGGGTTTGATGTATCGGCGCTAACGCAGACGGAGTCCTGCAATATCACAAGCTGAACAGATCGTATGGCCATCCGAATTGCGATCGATGCGATGGGTGGGGATCACGCCCCGTCTGCGGTTATTGAAGGGGTCGTACGGGCCGTGCAAAGACGTCCCGACTACCTCGAGGTCATCCTTTGCGGCCCTCAAGAGCGGCTCCAGGATGAATTGACGGCACAACAGGTCGATACCGGGCTTCCCATCAGTATAGCCGATGCGCCGGACGTCATCGGCATGGACGACGCCCCCACGGTGGCGCTCAAGACCAAGCCGCGTTCTTCGATCCACGTCGGGCTCGGGATGCACAAAGCGGGGAAGGCCGACGCGTTCATCAGCGCGGGGAATACGGGCGCCGTCATGGCGGCGTCGCTGTTTATAATCGGGCGTGACCCGCACGTGGCGCGACCTTCGGTGATCGCCTACTTCCCGACCACCGAGGGCTATTGTATCCTGCTCGACGCCGGCGCCAACATCGACTCGCGCGCCGAGCACCTCGTTCAGTTTGCCCAGATGGGCTCGATCTACGCCCAGCGGGTCATGAAGCGCGAAAACCCCGTCGTCGCCCTCCTGAATGTGGGAGAAGAGCCTGGCAAAGGCACCGAAATGATCAAGACGGCCTACGAGCTGCTCCGCAACACGCCTGACATCAATTTCCGCGGCAACATCGAGGGCCGGGACCTTCTCCACCACAGCGCCGACGTCGTCGTGTGCGACGGCTTCATCGGCAACATCCTCCTGAAATTCGGCGAAAGTGTGTCGACCGTTTTTACCCGGTTGATCGAGCAGGAGGCTCAGAAATTGGCCCTTTCGCCTGAGGAGGCTAACGTCATCAGGAAGGTTCTAAAAGGGATTCACAGACGATTCGATTTTGAGGAGTACGGCGGGGCTCCTCTCCTTGGTATTACGGGGAATGTGGTCATCGGCCATGGCAGTTCCTCTTCGCGAGCCTTCGAGCGAATGGTAGACGTCGCCGCCACGCTCGTCGAGCAAGAAGTCGCCGTATCGATTGCGGAGACCATTAACCAGTAAAGCCCAATCAATTCAATTCTGGATTGAGCCTATGATACGTGCTGCCATCACTGCGGTAGGTAGATTTCTGCCCGAAGACCGCCTGACCAATGCCGACCTGGAGAAGATGGTCGACACTACCGACGAATGGATTCAGACGCGCACGGGTATTCGCGAGCGCCGAATCCTCTGGGATAAAGACAAGGCCACTTCCTACATGGCCATCGAGGCGGCGAAAGAGGTGCTCGACAAGCGCGGCATCAGCGCCGAGGAGATCGACGTGATCATCGTGGCGACTGTCACGCCGGACATGTTCTTTCCATCGACGGCGTGCCTGGTCCAGGCGGGCATTGGGGCGAAAAACGCGTGGGGATTCGACCTGTCGGCAGCGTGCAGTGGCTTCATCTTTGCCCTTTCGACGGGTGCTCACTTCATCGAATCGGGGAAGCACGAGAAGGTCCTCGTGATCGGTGCAGACAAGATGAGCACGATCACAGACTATACCGACCGTAACACCTGTGTGCTCTTTGGGGATGCGGCCGGGGCCGTACTGCTCGAGCCCAATTCTGACGGGTACGGTATCGTCGATACGGTCAAACACATGGACGGCACCAACTCGAACCTGCTCTACATGCTGGGGGGTGGAAGCCTTAACCCGCCCACGCACGAGACGGTCGACAAGAAGATGCACTATCTCTTCCAGGAAGGACGGTCCGTCTTCAAGTTTGCCGTTGAGGGGATGGCGGACGTTGCCGTTGAAGTGATGGAGCGGAATGAGCTCTCGGGCGAGGACGTCCGATTCCTCGTCCCGCACCAGGCCAATCTGCGTATCATCGATGCGACGGCTCGCCGAATGGGCGTGGGGATGGACAAGGTGATGTTGAACATCGATCGGTACGGCAATACGACTGCGGCCACCATCCCGCTCTGTCTCTACGATTGGGAGCACGAGCTCAAGACGGGCGACAACCTCATCCTTGCCGCTTTCGGGGCCGGGCTTACCTGGGGGTCGATTTATTTGAAATGGGCTTACGAGGGTGCGGAGGTTGCCAGAACGAAGGTGCTGGCTGAAGTCGAGGCGATGGGCTGATTGACCACGATGTCGTCGTTTCCGACCTTTAACGAATCCGCATGAAAACAGCCTACCTCTTCCCTGGCCAGGGCTCACAATACGTGGGAATGGGCCAGGATCTGTACGAGACCTATCCGGAAGCGCGTTCGATCTTTGATGCCGCCAACGAGCTGCTCGGATTTTCGCTGACGGACATCATGTTTGGCGTGGGCCTGGAAGAGTCCGAGGCGGCAGAGGCACTGAAACAGACGGACGTTACCCAACCCGCCCTTTTTGTACACAGCATGGCCGTAATGGCCGTGCTGGAGGGTCGGAAGAGCGGGCCGGACGTCGCAGCCGGGCACAGCCTGGGTGAGTACAGCGCCCTTGCGGCTTCAGGCGCAGTCCGCTTCGAGGATGCGCTCAAGGTCGTCCGCCTCAGAGGCCAGCTCATGGCCGAGGCTGGGGTTCGGCGTCCCGGCGCAATGGCGGCCATTCTCGGGGTGGAAGACGACCAGGTCTCCGAGCTGTGCGTCGAGGCGTCCCAAGCGGGTGATAGCCTCGTCCAACCCGCCAACTTCAATGCCCCCGGGCAGATCGTCATTTCGGGCGACCGGGAGGCGGTGGACCGAGCGATGGCTCTGGCGAAGGAGCGCGGCGCGAAACGCGTGATGCCCCTGCCCGTCAGCGGCGCCTTCCACTCGCCCCTCATGGAGTATGCAAGAGAGCCTCTTGCCGATGCTCTCGGCGCTCTCCACATCGAAAAACCGAAATTTCCGGTCTATCTCAACGTAACGGCTGAGCCGTGTGAAGACCCCCGGGAGATCCGCGCGCGGCTTCTCGAACAGCTGCTCGCGCCGGTGCGCTGGGCGCAGATCCTGCGAAGGCAGCAGCAAGATGGCGTTACCCGTTTCGTCGAAGTGGGGGCAGGAAATGTGCTGACGGGACTTGCTCGTCGTACGCTGGGTCGCGACATTGAGACGGCTACGTTGGGCAAGGCAGACGAAATCCAGGCTGCTCTAAACGCCTAACCCTGCCCATTCAGGTTCGTCGCGTTAAAAAACGGATTCAGGCCAATGACGGTTGATCTTTCAGGGAAAAACGTTCTTGTTACGGGCGGTACGCGCGGCATCGGCAAAGCCATCGTTCGTGCATTTGCCGGCACCGGCGCCCGAGTTGCCTTCACCTTCCGCTCGGCCGTTTCGCAGGCAGAGGAGCTCGTCGCCGAGCTGAGGGAGCAGGGTGTCGAAGTGCTGTCGCTTCAGGGGGATGCTACTTCAGCCGAAGCCGCCGTGGAAGCCGTCAACGCGGTCGTCGATACCTGGGGCTCGATCGACGTCCTCGTGAACAATGCCGGCATCACCCGGGACGGGCTGATGCTTCGGATGAGCGAAGACGATTGGGACGCCGTCCTCGATACCAATCTGAAGAGCATCTTCAACTTCTGCAAGGCGGCCTATCGCCCGATGATGAAGCAAAGGCAGGGCAAGATCGTCAACATCTCTTCGGTTGTCGGCATCATTGGTAATCCCGGGCAGACGAATTATGCGGCCTCAAAGGCCGGCATCATTGGCTTTTCCAAGAGCCTCGCGAAGGAACTGGGAGGGCGAGGCATCACGGTGAACGTGGTCGCGCCGGGATACATCGAGACGGAAATGACCGCCGCTCTGCCTGAGGCGGCTCGGCAGGCGATGCTCGGAGCCGTCACGCTCGGCCGGCCGGGCACGCCCGAAGACGTAGCGGCAGCCGTCCTGTTCCTCGCGTCGCCGGCCGCCGATTACATCACCGGCCACGTCCTCAACGTCGACGGCGGCCTCGCCATGTAACCCTGTGGATCGTCAGGCTATCTGCTGCGTATCACGTTTGATATACCAAGGCTAATCTTTTTGTAAGGCACTTAATGGAGTCAAATGAATCGCGGCCGAACCGATTTACTCAAGTCATCGATTTGACGAGCCGCGCACTGAAGCGAGAGAGCACGAAGAGAGCGATGGCCGAAATGGCCGTCCAGGACGAAGCGCTTACCGAACTAAACGTAACAGACCTACCCGAGCGCGTCCGGGCGGCACTTAATTCGGCCGGATGGACGCAGTTGATGCCCGTCCAGCAAAAAACGATTCCCTACCTGCTCAAGGGGCGTGACCTGATCGTCCAGTCTCGGACGGGTTCGGGGAAAACCGGTGCGTTTTTATTACCCCTGTTTGAGTTACTCGACCCCTCCAAAAAGGAAGTACAGACGCTTGTGCTCTGCCCGACCAGGGAGCTGGCGCGGCAGATCAACGACGAGTTCGAGCGCATGAAGCCGCCGGGCTCGCCGGAGGAAACGTTGCACTCAGCGGCCATATACGGCGGTATGCGGTATGCGCCCCAGATCCGCGACCTGAAAAACGCCCAGCTTGTGATCGGGACGCCGGGCCGCATCCTCGATCACCTGGAGAGGCGAACGTTCTCGCTGAGCCGCCTCCGCTTGCTCGTACTCGACGAGGCGGACGAGATGCTGTCGATGGGTTTTTATCCCGCGATGCAAAAGCTCCGGCAGTACCTCCCGAAGGACCGCCACTCGTACATGTTCAGTGCGACGATGCCGCCGAGAGTGCGCTCGCTCGCCACTGACTTTCTCCAGGATCCCGTATTCCTCTCGCTCAGTGCGGGGCACGAAAGCGTCGACGAGATCGATCACCACTACCACCTCGTGGATCCGATGCAGAAGGACCGCGCCCTGGTCCGGATCATCGAGGTGGAAAACCCCGAATCGGCGATCATCTTCGCCAATACGAAGCGGGAGGTGGAGTACCTCGCCACGTTCCTCAGAAATTATGGCTACGATGCAGACGCCATTTCGGGGGACCTGACGCAGAAGGCACGGGAGGCCGTGATGGATCGGATCCGGAAGGGCTCGTTGCGTTTTCTGGTCGCCACGGACGTGGCTGCACGCGGGATCGACATCTCGGACCTTTCGCACGTCATCATGTACCACGTGCCCCAGGATCCGGAATACTACATTCACCGATCGGGGAGGACGGCGCGGGCCGGCAAGACAGGGAAAGCCATCGTCCTGGCGACCTTCGAAGACGAGGGCCAGCTGAAAAGCATCGCACGCCGATACGAGATTGAGATTCCGAAACTCCCACTCCCGGAACAGGAAGAAGTCGAGTCGCGCGTGGCGCAGCGCGTGACCGTGCTACTCGAAGATCGCATGAGGGGCAAGTCGAACCTGAGCAAGGAGCGTCTGGCCCGATTCGTTCCCCTCGTCAAGGAGCTTGCTGCGGAAGAGCCGGAGCTGCTTGCCATGCTCGTGGACGAGCTGTACCACTACTACCTGCACACCCCCGTACCTGCTCCGGCGGACCAGGGAAAGGAAAAGGAAACGAGGCCGGAGAAAAAGAGTGGTCCGAAGAAGCGGCGTGAGGGACGAAAGAAAGGCCCCAGCCCGAAGCATGAATGACCCGATACCTCTATGCCTTTTTATGCCTCCTGTTTTTGCGGGCAGGTGACGTGACGGCTCAGACAGAATCGTCCCGGAGCGAAGCCATGTTCCGCGTGTACGATGCGCGCGGAAACCTGGCCACCCTGAACGACGTCGTCGCGGCGTCGGACAGTGTGGCCGTTCTTTTTATCGGCGAAGAGCACGACGACTCGCTGGCGCACGTGGTCCAGTCCGAGCTCCTTACGCGTTCGTACTTTCACCACCGAACGTCCGAGCGCCCGCGGCCGGTGACGCTTTCCCTCGAGATGTTCGAGCGGGACGTGCAGTACATCCTGGACGAATACCTCGATGGCCTCATCACCGAGCAGCACTTTCAGGCGAGCAGCCGTCCCTGGCCGAACTATGCTCGTGATTACCGGCCGCTCGTTGAGTTTGCCAGAACGCACGGTCTGAAAGTCCTGGCTTCCAATGCTCCTCGGCGGTACGTGAATCTGGTAGCACGCGAAGGGTCGTCGGCGCTCAATCGGTTGTCCGAAAATGCCTTGCGAACCTTGCCCCCGCTTCCCTACGCCGAGGCCTCGCCTGAATACAAAGCAAAGTGGGATCGTATGATGGGGCAGGCCATGCCCTCCGGAACGGGTGCACACGGCGACGCCAACGATACGGCGTCGTCACGTATGCTCGAAGCGCAGTCGCTGTGGGACGCCTCGATGGCCTTTTCGATAGCCGGGCACCTGAAGGCGCATCCCGACGCGCTGGTCATTCACCTGGCCGGAAGTTTCCACGTTACGGGGCATACCGGCATCCCCGAGCACCTGCAACGGTTTACACCCCGCGCCAAAGCCCTGGTCGTCGCCGTCGAAAGGGCAGGTCCCGATCTCCGCTTCGACGCTGAAAAACACCAGGGACTCGGCGACTTCGTGATTCTTACGTCCAACTAGGGATTGGTTTTGTGTGCCCGGCCTCCCTCCACCCATGCAATTTTCAAGCAGTAATGGAAAGGTTACTCATCGCGAATTTGGCGCTTTTGTTCGCGCTCTCCGCTTGTACACCGATGGAACGTGATAATTACAGCTCACAACATACAGACCCGAGTGCCCTGCTCGATCAGTATACCACGGTCCGGCTCACGACCGACCTCAGCGTACTGTCCGAACGGGAGCGGCAGATGATACCGCTTTTGATCGAGGCGGCAGACGAAATGAACCCGCTTTTCTGGCAGCAGGCTTACGGGAATGGCGATTCCTTGCTGGAATCCCTCACGGACCCGGATCTCCGCCGTTTCGTCGAGATCAATTACGGGCCGTGGGACCGGCTCAATGGCAACGAGCCGTTTCTCGAGGGTGTCGGGCCAAAACCGGCCGGGGCTAATTTCTACCCTGCCGACATGACGCAGGAGGAGTTCGAAGCCGCTGCCGCTTCCAATACCGATCTCCGCAACCTATATACGCTGGTACGGCGTGATTCATCGGGCAAGCTCGTGGCCGTTCCGTACCACGTGGCGTTCGCCGACAACCTCCAGCGAGCCGCCGACAAGCTGCGGGAAGCCGCTCGTCTCGCCGACGACGAGGGATTGCGCCGTTACCTCGAGCTGCGGGCAGAGGCGCTGCTCACCGACGACTTCCACGCGAGCGACCTGGCGTGGATGGACATGAAAAACAACACCATCGACGTGGTCATCGGACCCATCGAGACCTACGAGGACCAGCTCTACGGCTATAAGGCGGCCTACGAAGCCTACGTCCTCGTCAAGGACCAGGAGTGGAGCAGGAGGCTCGCACGTTATGCCGAGCTTCTACCTGCACTGCAACGCGGGTTGCCGGTGCCTGACGAATACAAGCAAGAATCGCCCGGAAGCGACTCGGATCTCAACGCCTACGACGTGATCTATTACGCAGGGGACGCCAACGCCGGATCCAAAACCATCGCGATCAACCTGCCGAACGACGAGCAGGTCCAGCTCGAAAAAGGTACGCGCCGGCTTCAGCTCAAGAATGCCATGCAGGCAAAATTCGAGCAGATTCTCGTCCCGATCGCCAATGAGATCATCGCGGAGGACCAGCGCTCGCACGTTACGTTCGACGCGTTCTTCGGCAATACGATGTTCCACGAAGTGGCGCACGGGCTCGGGATCAAAAACACCCTGACTGGCGGCGGGACGGTACGTGACGCGCTCAGGGACCATTACACGACGATGGAGGAAGGGAAAGCCGACGTGCTCGGCCTCTACATGGTCACCGCTTTGCAACAGCAGGGTGAGTACGAAACGGACCTCATGGACAATTACGTGACCTTCCTGGCGGGAATTTTCAGGTCAATCCGTTTCGGAGCGGCCAGCGCCCACGGCCGCGCCAACCTGATCCGATTCAACTTTTTCGAGGAGTACGGCGCCTTTTCGAGGGACGAAGAAACGGGGCATTACCGGGTCAACGTCGAGCAGCTACAGGAGGCGATGAACGCCCTTTCCGAACGGATCCTGCGCTTGCAGGGGGATGGAGACTACGAAGCCGTTTCCGACTTCGTCGAACAATACGGCGTCATGAGCCCGCAGCTGCAATCTGACCTGGACCGCATCAGCCGGGCGGGCATCCCGGTGGACGTCGTCTTCGAAGAAGGGATGGACGTACTCAGAGGCGCATCGAATTAGCGCGAGGCCAAACGGAAAGCTATCTGCAAACGGGCGAGGATCAGGTTTGGTCCCCGCCCGTTTGTTTTTGAAACCCTCCCGGCATCATTTTTAATCGGGCCGTCGTGAGGAGTCAGGCGCCGACGAGGGCAAACCGAACGATTCTGGGCCTCTCGAGCCGCTCGAAATCGGCGTAGGACATCCGGATCACCTCGGTGTGCGTTCCGGCGTTGAACGCGATCTCGTCGTTGTCGGCGAGCGCTTCCGCTACCCAGGTCTGCATTCCGTACAGGCTGCCGAACGGCGGCATCGCGCCGACCTCACACCCGGGGAAGAGGTCCTTGAACTCCTTCTCAGTCGCGAGCTGTACGGTAGTCGCGCCCGTCCCTTCTTTAAGGTGGTCGAAGTCCACGTGGTGCGAAGCTGGCAAGACGGCCATCGCAAACTCGCCATCGAGCTTCACGATCACCGTTTTGGCCATGTCTCTGCCGCGGATGTGTGCGGAGGCGGCAACTTCCTGGGCGGTGAAGGCCCGAGAGTGTTGGATAGACACGTAGCGAACGTTGTTGCTATCCAGGAATTCTTTGAGCTTTTGTACCGGCATGATGTCCCTCCCTCACTTCTGGTGGATAAACCCGAGCGCACCTGGCTCACTTAGCCCTCGGCGGGGCGAGTCCGGCACGGATGAATGGTCCCTGTGCCAGGGGTCTTATTCACGAATCTCCTCTCACAAGGGAAAGGTTAGGGAAGGAGCTTCCGTAATTCAAGCACCCATCCTGATCGTTCACAGGTTCGTCGAATGTGCCAGTACGGGGTCTACCGGTTCGTCCGTCACACAGCCCTCCGAAGCCGGCCGAACGTTGCGGATGTACTTGTAGAGTGTGCCCCGTGTGGCCTTATAGGGAGGCATTTTCCACGCCCGGCGGCGTTCGGCCATCTCTGCCTCGCTGATCTCCACGTCGATCGTCCGCTTCTCGGCGTCGATCGCCACGATGTCGCCATCCCGGACGAGCGCAATCGGTCCGCCCTCCTGTGCTTCCGGGCACACGTGGCCGATGATGAAGCCGTGCGAGCCGCCGCTGAAGCGCCCGTCGGTGATGAGCGCCACGTCCTTGCCGAGACCGGCTCCCATGATGGCGGAGGTCGGGGTGAGCATTTCCGGCATGCCGGGGCCTCCCCTGGGGCCCTCATACCGAATGAGGATGACGTCGCCTTTCTGGATCCGGCCTTCCTCGAGCCCTTTCAGCATGTCCTCCTCGCAGTCGAACACGCGGGCGGGGCCTCTGAACCGCAGCCCCTCCTTTCCTGTGATTTTGGCGACGGCGCCCTCCGGCGCCAGGTTGCCGAAGAGGATGTTGATGTGGCCGGTGGGCTTGATGGGGTTTTCGACGGAGTGAATGATGTCCTGCCCTTCGGCCAGCCCCGGAACGTTCGCCAGGTTCTCGGCGATCGTTTTGCCGGTGACCGTGATGCAGTCGCCATCGAGGTAGCCTTCTTCGAGCAGGTATTTCATGACGGCGGGGATGCCGCCGACCTTGTGCAGGTCGGCCATCACGTAGCGGCCGCTTGGCTTGAAGTCGGCCAGGAAGGGAACGCGATCGCTGACCTTCTGAAAATCCTGCATGGTGAGGGCTACGTCGACCGACCGCGCCATCGCAATCAGGTGCAGCACGGCATTGGTCGAGCCGCCGAGTGCGATCACGACCACCATGGCGTTTTCGAATGCCCGGCGCGTCATGATGTCGCGCGGCTTGAGATCCATTTCCAGGAGGTTGCGCAGCGCCTGGCCGGCTGCGAAGCACTCTTCAAGCTTTTTTGGATCCTCGGCGGGCGTCGAGGACGAATAAGGGAGCGACATACCCATCGCTTCGATCGCGCTCGCCATCGTGTTGGCCGTGTACATGCCCCCGCAAGCGCCGGGTCCCGGGCAGCTGTGGCGGATGATCAAATCGCGCTGCTCGTCGCTTATCCTGCCGGAGAGGTATTCACCGTAGGACTGGAAGGCCGACACGATGTCCAGCATCCGTTCCTCATCCCCTCCGAACGTCACGCAGCCGGCGCGGATGGTGCCGCCGTAGACCATCAGCGAGGGGCGGTTCAACCGGCCCATGGCGATCATACATCCCGGCATGTTTTTGTCGCAGCCGGGGATGGTGATCAGGCCGTCGTACCACTGGGCGGCGACCACTGTTTCGATCGAGTCTGCGATGAGGTCGCGGGATTGCAGAGAATAGCTCATGCCCTCGGTGCCCATCGAAATACCATCCGATACACCGATCGTGTTGAACCGCAACCCGACGAGTCCCGCGGCTTTGACACCCTCTTTTACCTTTTCGGCGAGGTAATTGAGGTGCATGTTACACGTATTGCCTTCCCACCAGTTTGCCGCAATGCCGACCTGGGGCTTGTCCAGGTCTTCGGCCGTGAGTCCCGTACCGTACAACATGGCCTGGGAGGCTCCCTGGCTTCTGGGCTGCGTGATCCGGCGGCTATATTTATTCAAGGGCTCTGTCATGACTGATACAAAAAGTGAAATGAATGGGCATCCAAAAGCATAGAGCAATCCAATAAAAGGAGAACGGCCGAATACAGCAACCTTTTTGCTTTACTTCGTCCCTTGCCACCTTAATTATTCAAGTAAAACGGCCGGGCGTGGTGCTCACGGGAGAAAAGGATCGAAATGCAGCCCGAAGCCCGAAATGAGGGGGCAGGCACGGGATTTTTCGATGATTACCCGGACACGGTCCGTTTGAACGGGCTCTATTTTCAATAGGCGCCGATATCCGATCGTCGTACCCGTGCTCACCGTTTCCCATGCGCCATCCTTCCGAACCTGGACCCGGAACGCTTCGACGCGCTGGCCCATGGCTATCGGCTCTTCGATCCGGATGACGTTAAACGTGGCAGGCTGCGCGAGCTCGATCTCGAACGCGCTCGAAATCACCTCGTCGTCCGTCGCCCAATACGTTTTTGGATCGGAATCGATCACGTTTTCCGGGCCGAAGGCCGGCGAGCCGCCGCGGACGTTCTCGGCCGTCAGGGTTCCCCCAAGGGCGTAGTCGGTTCCGAAAATGGTGTCGAGTGCTTCGCGGAACTCCCGAAGGCGCTCGACGTCCGCGTCGGAGAATCGGCCTTCTTTATTTGGGGGTACATTCAGGAGCAGGACGCAGTTGCGGCCGACGGACTTGTAGTAGATGTCGAGCAGCTCGTCGCGGCTTTTGGGCTGCTGATCCTCGTGATAAAACCAACCTCGACGGATGGAAACGTCGCACTCGCCGGGGATCCAGTCTTTGCCGTTGGGATCGCCGGCGTTGAGGTAGCCCGTGTCCGCAGCGCCGATGGTGACCTGGTCTCCGTTCATCATCGACCAGCAGGTCTCGCCTGCATGTCCCCGTTCGTTCCCGATCCAGCGGACGTCGGGTCCTGCATCCGAGAACATGACGGCGTTCGGTTGAAGCTGCCGCACGAGAGCCCAGTACGCATCGAAGTCGTACGCCATGTCCTTCGCATCTTCCCCCTTGGCCCCGTCGAACCAGATCTCGTCGAGCGGTCCGTACCTGGTCAACAGCTCGTGGAGCTGTGCGGCGTAGTACTGGTTGTAGCGGACGTTGTCTCCATAGGAGGGTTCGTGGCGATCCCACGGCGAAAGGTAGAGGCCGAGCCCGATCCCTTCCGCTCGACAGGCCTCGGCGAGCTCGCGCACGACGTCGCCTTTCCCCTCCTTCCACGGGCTGTTTTTGACGGAGTGTGCCGTGTACGCACTGGGCCACAGGTTGAAGCCGTCGTGATGCTTGGCGGTCAGGATGATCGTTTTGAACCCGGTTTCCCTGGCGACGCGTGCCCACTGCCTTGCGTCGAGCCGGGTAGGATTAAAGATCGCCGGGTCCTCGTTGCCGTCGCCCCATTCGCGATCCGTGAACGTGTTCACGCCAAAGTGCACGAACATAATCAGCTCGCGCTCCTGCCACGCAAGCTGCCGGGACGTCGGGATCGGCATCAGCGGCATGGGAGGGGTAACCTGCGCCATTACCGGGGCATGGATCAGGAGACCAATGAGGAGCAAACCGAGTAGCAGCGGGAATCGGGATCTGGTCATGGCGTAGAAATCTGGGACAATGAAGGGGCTCCGGAAAAAGACTCGGCCGGGTCGATGGTCCCCATTTTATCGCACACGGATAACTTCCGCAAAGATTTCGACGTATTTCAGACGGTCGGCTCCGCTTTCGACGTTTACCCTTCCATCTCCATCCCTTCCTTCAGTCTTTCAGCGTACTTCTCTCTGAATTTGGCCAGCTTGGGCTCGATGACGATGAAACAGTAGGGCTGAGACGGGTTGTCGCGGTAGTAGTCCTGATGGTAATCTTCCGCCGGGTAGAAGGTCGTCAGCGGGACGACTTCCGTCACAATCGGTTTGGACCAGATACCTTCCTTCTCGATCTCAGCAATGACTTCGTGCGCGATCCGGCGCTGCTCGTCGTTGTGGTAGAGTATGATCGATCGATACTGCGGCCCGACGTCTGCACCCTGGCGATTGGGCGTAGTGGGGTCGTGGGTCGTAAGGAATATTTCGATCAGATCACGGTAGGGAATCACCTCGGGATCGAACGTGATCTGCACGACTTCGGCGTGGCCGGTGGTACCCGTACAGACCTGATGATACGTCGGATTGGGGACGTCACCCCCTGCATAGCCGGACACGGTACGTTCAACGCCCTTCAGCTGCTCGAATATGGCCTCCACGCACCAGAAGCATCCCCCGCCGAGTGTGGCAGTTTCCAGTTTCTTTTCCATCACAAAGCCCCCCTACGTTTCGATGAAGTGCCTATGATGATTTCATGCCCCGGTGTATGAAATGTTGCAGCAGAATCTCCCTTTACTCCCTGTACAGGGTAAAAAGAAATGCATGGAAAGGGTGTCGGCCAATCGGGTTGGGGGAAGGGGCTTTTTCCCTTTACCTGTATTGAATGCCGAACGTTATAGGAATGTGGCCGATACGCCGCCCGGCTTCTGCCAGAGCAGAGTGGTATCGGCCCTCGACGGTTACGGCGAAGTGATTGGACACCGGGAATGCCATACCGGCGCCCATAAGGATTCCGGCGCGATTTTCCTCGATCGGGCTGATCGTTCGGACCTGATTGTTCGTGAAAATGACGATCACACCCTCGATTGTTGGATCGAAGTAGCCCAATCCGAAAAGGACAAACGGCTGTACGGGTCCGATTTCCGACAGGTAGAAGAGGGCGTCCACCATCACCGTCTTAATGTCGGCGCCTCCACCGAAGAGGGCGATGTCGGGTCCGCCTGCCTGAGCGGCGGTAAGGACGGCATCCTGGTTCAGCGAAAAAAGGTTGTACCCTGCCCGGGCCTGAATTCCGAAGGAGGGTGTAAGCATGTAGCCGACGTTGGCTTCAAGGGCGGGTCCGGGTAACCAGAACTCGTTAAATCGGCCGCCCTGCGGCAAGGCGCCGCCGATCCCGACGCCAATCGTGATTCCCTGTGCCTGAACGGAGCTGGAAATGGAAACCAGACACAAGAGCAGAAGAAGAGATCGTTTCATGGGGTGAGGGAAAACAGTGAACAGGGTGTTTCCATGCTGAATACCAACAGATCCGGCGTTCAGGCACCTCCATCTTACGAAAGACAAACCGAATCTGCACCAGGCTGAGAATTTCGGACCGATTTTGTGAGCAGGACGGACCAGTAAAAGTAAAAAAGCCCGCGTACCGGACGGACGCGGGCTTCCTTATAAAACAAGATTGAACTCGACGAGGTCAGAGCGTCGTGATGTAGTGCTCTGCCGGGGCTTTGAAGCTGCCGTAGCGGGCCTCTTCGAAGGCGGCTTTTGCAAGGGCGTTGTCGCCGTTGAGCATCAACGCCTCGCCTTTGACGAAGTAGAATTTGGCCTTGTCGGTCTTGCTTCCTTTGTGGAGCGCAAGACCCTGATCGGCGGCTGCAACAGCCTGTTCGTACTCACCAAGAGCCTTGTGTGCTTCGGCCATGTAGTAATACGCGTCAGGGTCGAGCGACACGTGCTCTTTCATTTGATTCAGGTAGCCGAGTGCCTCGGTAGCGGCTGCGCGAGACACGTTCTCTCCGCCACTGGCTAGCGCCCGTGATGCGCGGTATACGAACAGGTCACGAATAGCCTGCTCGGCGGCATCTTTGGTCTTACGGTCGCTGGCCTTTTCCGCTACTTCCATGGCCTTTTTGTATGATGCGATCGCTTCGTCGAACCTGTCAAGGTTTTTCAGCGCCAAGCCTTTGCCATAATAGTTCTTTGCAAAGTTCGGATAGTGCTGGATCCCTTTGTCAAAGTGCTTGATGGCTTCTTCGGCCTGATCTTTCTTGAACGCATCGAGCCCGTTCGCATAGTCGAGCTGCGTGACGTAGGTCATCGCCTTCTCGGCTATCTCCGTATCGCCCGCTTTTTTGGCGAGATCGGCCGCTTTGACCCAGTGATCATAAGCCTGGGCTGCATTCTTCGCTTTGTAGGCTTCGAGACCGGCATTGAATTCACGCTTATACTCCTGATCGTCCTGGGCGAACGCCGGGGCAGCTTCGAGACCTGCCAGAACGAGCACCAGCACGAGCGCTTTCAGAAGATGCCGAGTCGATGCTTTCAATAAGGTACGGTTCACAATCATCGTCTCCTCGGTTCGCTGTGTTGTTGGTTGATTTACGGTTCTATTTTTATCGACGTAACGTTAAAGCTGCGCCCACATATTTGCCAGGGTGGCCAGAAGCTTTTGGAATCGTACAACTTGAGAGAAACCGTTCGGTTCTCGTTTACCCACCTAAATTATTAAATTAATTTTCGATGGGCGATCCGTGTTCCTAACCAATAAACCAGAAAGCGGTTTCAGAAAAAAGTTAAAAATTCGGGAGAAGAGCGTGTTCCTTATAAAACGCGTTCATTATCTGGACCGCCTCAACCGGATCGTCCGTAAGCTGGAACAACCCCGGATCGTCCGGTGAGATATTCCCTGCTCCCAATACCTCTCCTTTCAGCCAGTCAACTAAACCAGCCCAGTATGAAGTTCCCATTAAGATAACAGGAAATCGTGTTGATTTTCCAGTCTGGATCAAGGTGATGGCCTCAAAAAGTTCGTCCAGCGTGCCAAAGCCTCCCGGAAGCACGATGAACCCCTGGGCATATTTTACGAACATTACCTTCCGAACGAAAAAGTAATTGAAGTTGATCAGCTTGTCCCGATCGACGTACCGGTTGGCTTCCTGTTCGTGAGGAATGACGATGTTGAGCCCAACGGACACGCCTCCCGCCTCCTGCGCGCCCTTATTGGCGGCTTCCATGATGCCTGGCCCGCCTCCGGTGATGACCCCATATTTGTTTTTTACAAGCTCTCGGGCAACCTGCTCCGCGAGCTTGTAATAGGGATGATCGGGCTTCGTACGAGCCGAGCCGAAAATGGAAACGCATGGACCCAGGCTGGACAAGGTCTCAAAACCGTCCACAAATTCGGACATTATCTGGAATATCCGCCACAGGTCCTTAACCCTGCTCTGCTGCCACGCATCCCGTTCACGGGACGACATCTTATCAGCTCCATCAAGATGCGAGTGCATGGTAAAACCAGGTTTTTCGTTTGAAAAAAGGGCGCCCGCAGGCACAGCCTAAGTTGTGAAAGGGCTTAATATGAACAAAAACCTTTAGACAGTCCACCTCCGTTTAGTGTGGATTCCAGAAAGAAAAAGGGGCCACCCTAATGAATCGGGCGACCCCTGACGTCCTTTTCGAGCCAAATCGATCAGTTGTTGCTCAATTCCTCGCGATATTCTTCACTTGCAAATATGGCGACCTCGACGCGGCGGTTCTGTTGACGCCCGATCTCATCCTCATTGCTCGCTACCGGCTCCAGCTCTCCCTTACCCAGCGTCGTGATTCGGCTACGGGAGATACCCTGGCTGATGAGGTACTCGGCTGCGGAGTTCGCACGGCGTTCGGACAAACGCTGGTTGTACTCCTCGGAGCCGACGGCGTCGGTGTGCCCGACGATCATCACTTCGGTATTCGGGTATTTCTTCAGGCTCGCGGCGAGCTCCGACAGGTTCGTACGAGCCGTTGCGCTCAGGTCGGCACGGTCGAAGCCGAAGAGGATGGCCGAATCGAACGTGATCTGGATTCCTTCACCGACGCGTTCGACTTCGGCGCCTTCGAGCTCCTGTTCCAGCTCGCGGGCCTGCTTGTCCATTTGCTGGCCGATGATGGCGCCAGCAGTGCCGCCGACTACGGCACCGATGATGGCGCCTTTGGCCGTGCTGCCCGTTGCTTTACCGATCACGCCGCCCACGACGGCGCCTGCGCCTGCTCCGGCCGCCGCACCCTTTTCGGTACGGCTCATATTGTCGATCGTTTTGCATCCAATCAGCCCGGTGCTTAGAAAAAGAAGCACCGCGATCGGAATGCTCAACCGTTTTGTAAACGTGGTCTTCATTTGGAATGACCTCCTGGATATCTGGATCTAAGTTCAAAAAGTGTTTAATCAACCATCATGCCAATACGTGAACCGCAACCAATTGGCTGGGGTGTGCCTCCAATCAGGAAAATAGGCCACAGTTCCTCGCCAGGGATCAAATGCGCGCCGAAGGCGATTTTTGTTACTTCGTTTCTACGTTCCAGGTGAGACGCCACGATGTAGGGTATCTCCGGGAGTGACGACGAGAATGAACAAAAAGCGTATGCTGTCGGCGACGCATCCTTAATACCTTCTCGCCTGTCATTCAAACGGGATGTTACATCGTCGTTCTATATGGCATCTCGCCGATTGCTATCTTTCTACGAGCGTTAGTTTGTGCCTTTTCTGTCGAATCACACCATCTGTAGTCTATGAAGCTCATCATCCCAATGGCAGGGCGCGGGACGCGTGTCCGCCCCCACTCGCACGTTACACCCAAACCCCTTCTCGAAGTAAGAGGCAGCAGCATGGTCGAACGGATCGTAGACACGTTATCCCGTGTGTTGCCTCGAAAGCTGGAAGAGGCGATGTACATCATTGGACCCGACTTCGGGAACGAGGTGCGCGAGCAGCTCACCGCTCTGTCGAGAGAAAGGGACGTGAAGGCCCATTTTGCCGTGCAGGAAGTCGCACGCGGTTCGGCCCACGCCGTCCTCTGTGCCGGTGACTTCCTCGAAGGTGAAGGCATCATCGTATACGCCGACACCCTGTTCGACATGGAAGAGAGCATAAACCTCGACGGAGCCGACGTGATCGCCTGGGTTAAGCACGTGGACGACCCCCGGCGGTTTGGGATCGCCATCCGCGAAGGTGACCGCATCGTCGCCCTCGAGGAGAAACCCCAGAATCCGGTCTCTAACGAGGCGCTGATAGGGATCTATTACATCAGGGACCTGCGTCGCCTGAAGAAAGAAATTGAGACGTCGATCGAACTCGGCGAAACGGGACCCGGTGGAGAGTTCTTCCTGACGGGAGCCCTGGATCGTATGCTTCAGGATGGCGCGGTATTCAAGACGGCGAGCGTAACGGAGTGGCTGGACTGCGGCACGATCCCCGCCCTGCTCCAGACCACCCGGTACATTCTGGAAAAAGAAAAGAACAATCACGGCCACGGGCACGTGCAGGACAGTGTCTTGATCGAACCGGTATATATTGGGCCCGGTGCGCGGATCGTCGATTCGGTCGTCGGGCCGTACGTGTCGGTCGAAAGTGACGCCCGGATTTACCGGTCCGTCGTCACCGACTCGATTCTTTTTGCCGGCGCCCGGGTGGAGAATGCAGTTTTATCCGATTCGATTATCGGGCAGCACGCACTGGTCCGTTACGATGCACAGCGGATCAACGTTGGCGACCATTCGGAAATCGGGGGACGATAAGGCATCGAGGCCGAATCGACGAGAGCCCGGTTCCGGTCGCGGCGTTTATCTTCCACGTGGTATCCCGCCGGAGGAAGGTCTCGGGGCGTAGTACCAATTTGAAGTAGCACTTTATCGTGGAATGAAGATCTATCCCCCTTCGGCCGCCGAGAAGCTGGGGCTCGACGTCATATGGGAGCGGCTCGAATCGTATACCCTGAGCAATCTGGGCCTTAGCCGGTTGAAGAACATACGTCCTGCCGGGAACCTGGTCTGGCTTCGTGCCGAGCTGGCGAGAGTGGCCGAGCTGCAGGACGCCTTCCGGTTTGACGACCCCGTCCCGCTGAACAACGTGCTCGACGTCCGCGACGTCGTTCAGAGGGCTGCACCCGAGGGGGCGATGGTTGCTCCGGAAGACCTGCTCGCCGTCCGCCTCGTGCTCACCACGCTTCGCCGATTGCAGGCCTACTTTGAAAATCGCCGGGAGAAGTACCCGAACCTGTCGGAGGCGGCCGGCCGGATAACGCCGCTACCCGATCTGGAGGCTCAGATCGAACGGGTCGTGGACGACGAAGGAAACCTCCGGGACGACGCCTCTCCGGAGCTTCGTCGAATCCGGAGGGCGATCGTCCAGCAGGAGGCCAGGCTTCGGGAGGTGCTTCAGCAGGAGCTTCGCCGTGCCATCGGGCAGGGGCACGCCACCGAGGACCAGCCCACCATGCGTAACGGGCGGATGGTGATCCCCATTCGTGCAGAAGCCCGGAGGAAGGTGCAGGGATTCGTACAAGACGTGTCTGCGACAGGCCAGACCGTCTACGTGGAGCCGGCTGCATGCCTCGATTTGAACAACGAGGTACGCGAGCTCCACTCCGAGGAACGGCGTGAGATCGAACGCATCCTTCGGGAGGTCACGTCGGGGTTGAGGCGTCACGTCGAGGAGCTCGGAGAAAACCTTCGTGTGCTCGCCCTGTTCGATCTGTTACAGGCGAAGGCGCGGTTGTCCAACGAGCTCGATGCCGTCGTCCCGGAATTGAATGACGCTGGGATCATCGACATCCGCAATGGCCGAAATCCCGTGTTGGTGCTCCGGTTCGAGCATCTCAAGGGCGAAAACGACGAGCGGCGGGAAGTGGTCCCGCTCGATCTGACGTTGGGCGAGGATTTCCGCACCCTGGTGATCACAGGGCCGAATGCCGGCGGAAAGACGGTGGCCATGAAGACCGTCGGACTGTTCGCCATCATGCTTGCGTACGGCCTCCCCATTCCCGTGGACCCCCTGTCCCGCTTTTCCCTGTTTCAACGGCTGATGGTCGACATCGGCGATCAGCAGTCGATGGAGGAGGACCTCTCGACGTTCAGCTCGCACGTCGCGAACATGAAACGGATGATGGAGATGGCCGACGAGTCGACCCTCATTCTGATCGACGAGGCGGGGACCGGCACCGATCCGGCTGAAGGGGGAGCGCTGGCGCAGGCCGTACTCGAGCGACTGACGGAGCTCGGTGCCCGTACCATCGCGACGACCCACCATGGGACCCTCAAGGCCTTCGCCCACGAAACGGAGGGCGTCGAAAACGGGTCGATGCAGTTCGACCAGACTACGCTGAGCCCTACCTACCGCTTTCGCCTGCGCGTTCCGGGCTCCTCATACGCATTCGAGATAGCGGAAAGGATCGGGTTGCCCAAAGCCGTGCTCAAACGGGCGAGTGAGCTGGCGGGCAGTGAGAAGACCCGCCTCGAAGACCTGATCGCGACGTTCGAGGCTCGAAACCAGGAGCTCGAAACCCGCCTTCAGGAAGCCGGAAAAATGCTCGACGAGGCTTCGAAAGAGCGGGCGTTGTACGAAGAACGTCTCAGCTCTTTCAGGGAGGAACGGGATCGGATCCAGCGGGAAGCACTCCTTGAGGCACAGCGGATCATCGAGCAGGCGAACGCCCAGGTCGAGCGGACCATCCGGGAGATCAAGGAAGCCCAGGCTGAGCGTGAGGCCACCCGATTGGCCCGGACCGAGCTGGAGCGGCTTCGGCACGACATCGAAAAAAGGCGTAAAAAGGTCGATCAAAAGAGACAGGTCAGGCGAAAGGCTGGCGCACGAACGGAATCCGGTGAAGGCCAGCCTGCACGTGCGGGTGCGATCCAGGTGGGCGATCAGGTGGTGCTCGATGGGGGCAGCACCGTAGCCGAAGTCCTCGAAATCGATGGAAACGACGTCGCCGTTGCGTTCGACTCGATGCGTATGCGCGTGAAGCTCGATCGGCTTCAGAAAGTTGGCGGGCCGCGCAGGCAAAAAGTCTCTATCCGGCACGTACAACCTGCAACCGGGTCAAGCCTTTCGGTCCTCACCGCCCGTAGCTCGATCGATCTCCGGGGTAAACGTGTCGACGAGGCGCTGGCCGAGGTGGCTCACTTGCTGGACGACGCTGTGGCGCACAATCTCCAACGTGTCGAGATCCTTCATGGCAAAGGGACGGGCGCCCTACGTCAGTCGATCCACGAGTATCTCTCCAGCCATCCGGACGTTGCTTCCTTTGAGGATGCGCCCTGGGAACAGGGCGGTCCCGGTGTCACCATCGTCAATTTGAAATGACTCGCGGTCTTACCCAGCCGCCGAGTCGATCTTCCCAATAGCTGATTCGAACAATGCCCAGAGTTGTCGTAACCCGGCAGGTGCCTGAGGAAGGGCTTGCGGGGCTTCGCGAGCGATACGACGTGTACGTGCACGAGTCGTCTCCGCACGATCCACCCCTCGACGAATCGAAACTGGCAGAGCTGGTGCACGATGCAGATGCGCTCATTTCGATGCTGTCGGACCCGGTGACAGGACGTGTTGTCGAGGCGGCGCCTAGACTGCGTGTCGTGGCGCAATATGCCGTCGGGTTTGACAACATCGACCTCGAAGCCGCCAGGCGGCTGGGTATCGTCGTGACGAATACCCCCGACGTGCTGACGGACGCCACGGCGGACTTCGCCTTTACGCTGCTGCTTGCCGCGGCACGGCGCATCGTCGAAGCCGACCGGTTCGTCCGTGAGGGCAAATTCCGCAGGTGGGAGACGATGCTGCTACTCGGCATGGATCTGAAGGGCAAGACGCTCGGGATTGTGGGCATGGGGAGGATCGGCCGCGCCATGGCCCGGCGCGCCGTCGGGTTTGGAATGCGGATCGTGTACCACAACCGCCGTCGCGTGGGCCAGGACATGGAGGAGGAGTTAGGCGCCCGCTACGTTTCGTTCGACGAGCTGCTCGCTGAGAGCGACGTCGTATCGCTCCATTGCCCGTTAAACGCCGAAAGTCGGGGCCTTTTTGACGCCGCCGCGTTCCGCCGGATGAGGCCTGGAGCGGTGCTGATCAATACGGCGCGTGGTCCCGTGGTCGACGAGGCGGCGCTCGTGGAAGCGCTCGAAAGCGGCCACCTCGGTGCCGCCGGTCTCGACGTGTTTGAAAATGAGCCGGCGGTGCATCCAGGGCTCTTGAAGCACCAACGGGCCGTGCTGGCGCCCCACATCGCCAGTGCCGCGCTCGAAACCCGCATCAAGATGGCGGAGATGTGCGCCGAAGCCGTCCACGCCGTCCTTTCCGGAGCATCGGACGTGCCCTATCGGATCGCCTGAAGGCTTCGGATTCTCGGGTGCGAAGGATCTGACGCGGCACCGGTGCGTATGTGTCAGACGTGTTTGCGGAAGAACAGGTTGGATGAGGAAACGGCATCGTCATGCGCCCGCTTTTCAGGCTCAATCACTATTTCTGGGAGTATAAGCGTCTGTTTATCCCGGGCCTCCTCTGCGCCATGGCCTCGGCGGCGTTTTCGATCGTCGTTCCAATCGTGGTTCGGGAGGCAGTCGACAGCATCCCCCGATTCGTCGCACTTTACGCACTCTTCGACGGCTCGGTGGTGCAGCCCTACCTGTACGTCAATTTTTTCGTCGGGCTGCTGATTTTCGCGCTGGTCATCGTCGCGTTGAGCCTCGTCAGCGGCTTCTTTACGTTTCTCATGCGGCGGACGCTGGTGGTCGCTTCCCGGCACATCGAGTACGATCTGCGGAACCGCCTGTACGATCACCTGCAACGCCTCTCGCAAAGCTTCTACCAGAAAATCCCCACCGGAGACGTCATTACGCGGGCGACGAGCGACATCGAGCAGGTCCGGCGATACGTGGGGCCGGCTCTCATGTACGCCGTACGTGCCATCGTCGTCGTTTTGATGGCGATGACGGTCATGTTCATCATCTCGCCGCGGCTGACGTTGTACGCCCTGATCCCGATGCCGCTGCTGGCGCTTTCGGTGTTTTTCGTGGCGAGGTTGGTGCATAGCCGGAGCGACGCCATCCAGCAGCAGTACTCCGTGCTGACGAGCCGAGTGCAGGAGGCGCTCGCAGGCATCCGCGTATTGAAGGCCTACACCCGTGAAGACGCCGAGAGCGCCGCTTTCGACCGCGAGAGCATGATTTATCGCAAGCGCATGATGGATCTGGCGCGCGTCGATGCGACCTGGCATCCTGTATTCCTGTTGCTGGTCGGGTTCTCCACCATTCTCGTGATCTGGGTGGGCGGCGGCCTCGTGATGGAGGGCATCATCACGATTGGTAACATCGCCGAATACATCATTTACGTCGCGCTGATGACCTGGCCGGTTGCGTCTCTTGGTTTTGTGATCAGCATGGTCCAGCGTGCTTCCGCGTCGATGATCCGGCTAAACCAGATTCTGGACACGGAGCCGGACATCCTCGACAACGAGCGCACGGACCACTCGATCACGAAGATCGAAGGCCGGATAACGTTCAGGAACGTCTCGTACCGGTACGGTGACGATTCGAACTGGGCCATTCAGGGGATCGATTTTGACGTCGAAGCGGGGACGACGCTCGCCATCGTCGGACGAACCGGTTCGGGGAAGAGCACGATCGTGGAGATGATCCCTCGTATCATCGAGCCCACGGAGGGGACGGTGTACATCGACGGGCGAGACGTACGCGAACTTCCGCTGGTATTGTTGCGGTCTTCGATCGGTTACGTGCCCCAGGACGTGTTTCTGTTCAGCGATACCGTTGCCAACAACATTGCCTTCGGAAGGCTGGACGCCGATCCCGCCGACATCGAGCAGGCGGCGCTCGAGGCCGAGCTGCTCGAGAACATCCAGGACTTCCCGGACGGCTTCGATACGACCGTCGGCGAGCGTGGCATTACCCTTTCGGGGGGCCAGAAGCAGCGCACGTCGATTGCCAGAGCCCTCATTCGCGACCCGAGGATCCTCATTCTCGACGACGCCCTGTCGGCCGTCGACACCAACACGGAACGGAACATTCTCGGGCACCTGCGGCGACACTATGGCCGGCGTACGATCGTGATCGTTAGCCACCGGATCTCGGCCGTGCAGGATGCCGACCTGATCCTGGTCCTCGACGAAGGCCGTATCGTCGAGCGCGGACGCCACGACGAGCTGGTGCTGCTGGACGGCCTTTACGCGGGTCTGTATCGGAAACAGTTGCTGGAACAGGAGATTGCAGCCCTATCCTGACATTCCGCCCGGTCTCATGCACGTTATTCCTCTCGGTACCGGTTCGGCCATCCCGACGCGCCATCGAAACCTTTCGGCGACGGCGCTTGATAGAGGAGGAGAGGTATTGTTGTTCGACTGTGGGGAAGGGACGCAATTGCAGCTGTTGAAGGCTGGCATCCGGCATTCCCGGATCTCGGCAATCTTGATCTCACACCTGCACGGCGACCATCTTTACGGCCTGCCCGGGTTGCTTTCCACGATGACGCTTCTGCACCGCGTCGAGCCGCTGACGATCATAGGCCCCGGGGGCATCGCGGCCTACCTCGACGCCATGCCGGGGTATGCGGAGGACGAACCGCCGGAGTTTCCGATCGAGTTCGTGGAGCTGCAAGAAGGGTTCGGGCGCAGGATCGTGATCGATAGGCCGGACTACTTTGTCGAAGCTCGTCCGTTGGAGCACCGGATCATTACGGTGGGGTATCGTTTTCAGGAGAAGGATCAGCCGGGAAACCTGGACGTCGAGCGCGCCAGGGAGCTTGGGGTAACCGACTACGTTCATTATCGTATACTAAAGGAAGGGAAGCCCGTGGTTCTTGGCAATGACCGGGTGATACAACCGCGCGACGTGCTGGGAGAAGAAAAGCGGGGACGGGTATTTGCGTACATCACCGATACGAGGCCGTGCGAGGGTGGGCGGCTCCTGGCGCGGGGTGCGGACCTCCTTCAGCACGAGGCTACGTTTTTGCACGACCTGCTTGACCGTGCCCGGGAAACGGGCCACTCGACCGCATACGAGGCGGCCGATCTGGCCGCGGAAGCCGGGGTGGGCCGGCTCCTCCTCAGCCATTTCAGCGCCCGTTACCAGGATGCTGCCCCGCTGCTCGACGAAGCACGTGCTGTTTTTGAGCGGACCGATGCGGCTGAAGAGCTCGTCCGTTATCCCGTCGAAAAAATGGACGGTTTTTCCGGATAATCAGGCGAACGAAAATCAGGATATAACCAGTGGCGGCTTCTGATTCAGACAAGAAGGAAGAACTGACTCCAGTATTCGACGGGCACCTCTTCCGGCGCATCATAACCTACCTGATGCCTTACAAGCTTTGGGTTGCGATTGCGTTTACGACGGTGATGGCCGCCTCCTTTCTGGGACCGTTGCAACCGAAGCTCGTCCAGGTAGCCATCGACCAGTACATCGTTCCGGGAGACCTTGGCGGCTTGCGCCAGATGGTACTCCTCCTGGTCGGTATCCTCGTTCTGGAGGGCATCCTGGCTTTCGTCAATGGCTATCTGACGCAGTGGATTGGACAGCGCGCCATCTACGACCTCCGAACGGACGTATACCGACACATTCAGCGGCAACCTCTCCGGTTCTTCGACCGGACGCCAATAGGGCGCCTGATCACGCGTACCACCAGCGACGTCGAATCGCTGAACGACGTGCTCTCGGCGGGCGTGGTGACGATTCTGGGCGATCTATTCAGGCTCGTCTTCATCGCCTACTTCATGTTTACGTTGAACGTGTCGCTCGCGCTGGTCACTCTTGCGGTCATGCCGCTTATGATTTGGGCGACGTCCGTTTTCAGGAAGAAGGTGCGCGAGCAGTACCGAGAGACGCGGAAGCAGGTCGCCCGCCTGAACTCCTTCCTTCAGGAGCACGTGACTGGTATGAGCATCGTGCAGGCGTTCAACCGGGAGCAGGAGGAGATGCGGCGGTTCGAAGCGATCAACGACGACCACCGGGCCGCCCAGATAAAGACGATCTTCTATTTTGCCCTCTTCTGGCCGGCCGTCGAGATCATCGCCTCGATCGCGCTCGGCCTCGTGATCTGGTTCGGCGGCCTTCGGGCGATGACGGGAACGCTGACGTTGGGGGTGCTCATCGCGTTCATCCAGTATGCCCGTCGCTTCTTCGAGCCGATACGGAACCTGTCCGACCAGTTCAACACGCTTCAGAGTGCAATGGCCGGAGCCGAACGGATCTTCGGCCTACTGGACCACGACCAGGCTCTCCCGCAGTCGCCTAACCCTGTTGAAATAAAAAGCTTCCGGGGCAAGATAGAGTTCAAGAACGTCTGGTTTACCTACGACGAGGTTCTGGACGGGGTGAAGGAACCGAACTGGGTCCTGCGGGACGTTTCATTTGTAGCCGAAGCCGGGCAAACCACGGCCATCGTCGGGGCGACAGGGGCGGGCAAGTCGACGATCATCAACCTCCTGCTGAGGTTCTATGACATCCAGAAGGGTCAGATCCTCGTCGACGGGATCGACATTCGTGAGATGCGACTCCGCGATCTGCGCCGTCACGTCGGGCTCGTCCTTCAGGACGTGTTTCTCTTTTCCGGCTCTGTCGAACGGAACATCACGCTCGGCGACCCCGAGGTGGATCGGGAGGCCGTAGTCCGGGCAGCCAGATTGGTGGGGGCAGACCGGTTCATCGAGCGGTTGCCACAGGGGTATCAGCAGGACGTGAGAGAACGTGGCGCCTCCCTCTCGCACGGGCAGCGGCAGCTGCTCTCGTTCGTACGAGCGCTGGTGTACGATCCGGAGATTCTCGTCCTGGACGAAGCGACGTCGAGCGTCGATACGGAGACGGAGCACATCATCCAGAACGCGCTCCAGCGGCTGATGGAGGGGCGGACGTCAATCGTGATTGCCCACCGGCTATCGACGATCCAGCACGCCAATCAGATCCTGGTGATGCACAGGGGGCAGATCAGGGAGCGTGGCACGCACCAGCAGCTCCTCGCCATGGGTGGGCTCTACCGCAAGCTTTACGAGCTCCAGTACAAGGACCAGGAACGCGCCAGCGCAGCCTGAGCCGTGGCTCAGTAGAGGACCATGTTGAACGTACGGCGATGTTTGAGCGTCGTCGGGTGTTCTTCGCCCAGGAGGGTAAACAGGGCGATGGAAGCTTTCCGAGCCCCGTCTTCGTCGTAATAACGGTTCGTTTGAATGAGTGAGATGAACCGGTCGAGCGCCCGGTCGTAGTCGTGACGTACCAGGGCGTTGATGCCTTCCAGGTACGTTTCCTTACCCTTCTCGTCGGGCAGCTTTTCGGGCTCACGATGAAGCCTGGCCAGCCGTGCGATCGTTTTGACGGCCTCCTCTACCTGGATGAAGCCTGATCCGGCGAATGACGATCCCTCGACGAGGCTTTCTGCCCGTTCGGGATCGCGGAAAACGACAATCTGGGCGAGCAATACGCGGGCGAGTGGATTATCCGGCTCCTCTTTGAGCACCTGCTCGAGCAAGCGTTCCGCCAGCTCCATCTCTCCACCGTCCATCGCAAGCCGGGCCTGTTCGATGCGGCGCTTGTTTTCACTGGGGAGCGCCTTTTCGAGCCACTGCGCCACGGCATATTCCGGAAGCGCGCCCGTAAACTCGTCGACCACCTCGCCCGCAACGAAGAGCTTGACGGCCGGGATTCCCCGTACCCCGTACTGCATGGATATTTCCGGGTATACGTCCGTGTTGACCTTGGCCAGCTTCCACTTTCCGTTGCTCTTTTCGGCGAGCCGATCGAGAATCGGGCCAAGCACCCGGCACGGCCCGCACCAGGGCGCCCAGAAATCGACCAGTACGGGCGTTTTATAGCTCTCTTCGATGACCTCTTGCTGAAAATCCTGTACTTCGACACTCATCATCTGAATCCTACTATTTGACGTCTATTAATTCCTCGGCGGTGTTATACGCAGCATCGGGCAACTGGTTTTCAGGATACCCTGAATTGTTTTATAGCTATAGCATGGCGTTTTTCGCTGGTTGATGGAAAAGAAATAGCGCGTTTAAAAACCGCGTAATATAACTACGTGGTAGGATACTGTTCGTGCACGTACGAGCGGGGCAATTTGCAGGCGCCACAACAGCACTGACGCAGTATGGCGGCGCTGGCCTCAGACTAAGCCTCGCTGGTAGCTGAGGCGAAGGTCCTGAACGCGGCGGAGGAGCGAGACGAGAAATCCAAGCGTCAGCAGGATGATCCCGATCCAGAGCAGGTTTATGAAAGGTTTCTCGTAGGACTGTACGACGAGCCAGTCTTCAGGCATCACGTTGATACCATTCAGGAAGAAGTGCGCCTCGCCACTGTCGACGTTCATTCCGACGAACGCGATCGAAAAGCCCCAGTCCTTCGCCTCGGTCGGGACGAATTGCTGGGAGCGATCGTTCATGATCATGTAGACGGGGCGCAGGGTCCGGGTTTCACCCGTTTTCAGATCGGTAAAGTCGAGGACGGCGGCGACGGAGATCTGGGTCGAGTCGGTGGATCCTACCGAATCAAATCCCTTGAATCGGACGGCAAACTGGTTTTCCCCGATTATCGTCGAGTCGTTTACGGCGAGGCGAAGCTCGTTGGGATTGCTGCCCGAGTTTTCGAACATCACGTTCGGAGAGACGGAGGCATAAATGTCCTTCTCGAAGAACATTTTCACGTCGGGGTGCTGAATCCACTGGCCGTTGCTGCTCTGGTAGACGACCGGTTTGAGGGTGAAGGCGTGGCCGTTGGGGCTTACGAAGTCCAGGATGTAAACCGGCCGGTTTTCACGGGTTTGCTCCTGCCCCCGATAGGTTACCTGGTAGCCCTCGACGGTGCGGGTCTCACCTTTGCTGAGGACAAAGTTGCTCCGGTTGTCGCTGGCAGTGTCGGCGTCGGGCGAGAGGGGGTTGCTGAAAACGCCCGAGGTGATGATGCCGAAGATGACGAGTACGAGTCCGACGTGGGCCAGCGCGCCTCCGGCCAGCCGGGGATTACCCCGGCCGATACGCCAGAGCACCATCGAGTTGCTGTAGAACGCAAAAAAGGCTGCAAAAAGGAGTAACAGGATGAGGATCCCGGAACCGTACTGGCTCCAGAAAGAGCCGATCCCCGAAAGGATACCGGCCTCCGAAATAAGGGAGTCCGTGGCTGATTGAGGCGGACCGACCGTACCGGCGACAAACGGCGTGAACAGGAGAACGGCGATGGTACTGGCAACCGAAAGCGCAATGGGCCTTACAAGCATGCGATTGAGCTGCTCCACGCTCATTTTGTGCCACCAGAACAGCTGCCCGAGCCCGACGAGGAAGATGAAGCAGACGGTGATCGGGAGCGTCCACTTGTTATAGAAGGCAACGGGTACGGCCGACGGGTTATCGCGAAAGATGCGCCCGAGGATGGGTGCGCTCGTGCCGAGCAGAATGACGGCCGCAACCGCCGCGACCAGCATGGCGCCGGAGAAAATCAAAAACTCGCGCGACATCATGCTCACCTCGCGTTCGACGACGGGCATCTCGCGGTAACGGAGAAAGAGGAGCCCGCCTCCGACCACACCGATCGAAGTGATCCAGAGCAGTAGCTGGTTGTGCAACCCGAGGTCGACGAACGAGTGGACCGATATGTCGCCGAGGATTCCGCTGCGCGTGAGGAAGGTCGAGTAGATCACGAGCACGTAGGCGAGAACGGTGAAGACGATCGACGCCTTCAGGCTCGAGCTGCTCTTTTTCTGCGTGATCATCGTGTGGACTGCCGCCACCGATACGAGCCAGGGAACAAGAGACGAGTTCTCGACCGGATCCCACGCCCAGTAACCTCCGAACGACAGTGTGACGTACGCCCAGTACCCACCGAGAGCGATTCCCATGCCCAGGACCATGGTGGCGAACAGCGCCCAGGGGAGCGCCGGCCTGATCCATTCCTTGTATCTCCGCTTCCACAGCCCGGCCGCGGCGAACGCAAACGGCACCGCCATCGTCGCGAATCCGGCGAACAGCGTCGGGGGATGAAAGACGTTCCAGTAGTTCTGCAAGAGATCGTTCATGCCGTTCCCGTCCGCCGGCACGAAGTCTGGTTGCTGCTGGAAAATGGGGGCATCGGGGAAACGCTCGACGAGCGTCATAAAGGGTGAAGAGCCGATCGTCAGGTCCCCAATTTTCAGCCCGACGACCATCGAGAGCAGGAAAAACTGGCTCATGGCCACGACGGCCATTACCGGGGCTTCGAAGCTGCGAGCAGTCCTGGTCAATACGATCCCGATGAGGCTCGTAAACAGGATCCAGAGCATGAAGGAGCCTTCCTGCCCCACCCAGAACGCAGAGTACAAAAAGGACTTGGGCAGCGACCGGGAAGTGTACTGGTAAACGTACGCGTACTGGAATTGATGGGTCGCGATCAGGTACAGCAAAATGACGGAGGCGCCGAGTACCGTTACGGTGGTGACGCCCCACGCTGCCCTCGCGATGCGTCGCCAGTCGCCGGCATCAGACTTCTCCTTTGCCGCCACTAAAAAAGAAACGCCCGAAATGATGACCGAAACAAAGGCGGTCAGGATCAGAAACTGGCCGACGGTTCCCAGCATGTTGACGACTCAGACAGCACAGAGATAGGACACTTCGCTTTGAATACCCGTTGTCGAAGTGGGTTCCTTGAACCCACTGGGCGGAGGCAGGTCGAACCAATCGATTCGTCATCCCTTCATACCCCTGAAAAAAACGAAACGTGGAGTATGCGGCATACCCCACGTTTCGTCTCGAAAAAAGCGGGCGCCGGCTACTTGGCGTAAGAAACGGATCGTACCTCGCGGATCACGGTGACTTTGATCTGACCGGGGTACTGGACCTCGTTCTGTATTCGTTTTGAGATGTCGATGGCAAGCATCTCGGCTTCCGAGTCGGAGACCAGCTCGTGGTTGACGATCACACGGATCTCGCGCCCTGCCTGAATGGCGTAGACTCGCTCGACCCCGTTAAACGAGGACGCCAGGTTCTCGAGCTTCTCCAGCCGTTTGATGTAGCTCTCGAGCGCTTCACGGCGAGCGCCAGGCCTTGCCCCCGAAATGGCATCGGCAGCCTGTACGATAGGCGAGATCAGGCTCGTCATCTCGATCTCGTCGTGATGCGCCCCGACCGCATTGCAGACGTCCGGGTGCTCTTTGTACTTCTGGCACAGCTCCATACCGACGATGGCGTGAGGGCTTTCGATCTCTTCCTCGACCACCTTTCCGATGTCGTGGAGCAGGCCGGCACGGCGTGCTTTTGCGGCGTCCAGATTCAGCTCGGCCGCAATGAGGGACGCGATACGCGCCGTTTCGATGGAGTGAGCGAGCAGGTTCTGGCCGTAGCTGGTGCGATACCGCATCCGTCCGATCATACGGATCAGCTCGGGATGCAGGCCGTGCAGGTTGAGGTCGATCACCGTCCGTTCGCCCGTTTCGATGATCTCTTCTTCGATCTCCGAGCGTACCTTCTCAACGATTTCCTCGATCCGGGCAGGGTGGATGCGTCCGTCCTGGACCAGCCTCAACAGAGACAGCCGGGCGACCTCGCGTCGGACCGGATCAAAACCGGACAGGATGACCGCCTCGGGCGTGTCGTCTACGATCACCTCGATGCCCGTTGCCGCCTCGAAGGACCGGATGTTTCTACCTTCACGCCCGATAATGCGGCCTTTCATTTCGTCCGACTGAATGTTCACGACCGAGACGGTGTTCTCGATCGCGTGGCCGGCGGCGGTCCGTTGTATGGCGGTCAGGATTATTTTTTTAGCCTGGCGGTTAGCCGTGAGCTTCGCCTCGTCTCGAATCTCCTTAATCATGGAGGCGCCTTCGAGACGGGCTTCGTTCTGGAATTGTTCGAGCAGGACGGCTCGCGCTTCGTGCTGGGTCATGCCGGAGACCTGTTCGAGCTTGCGGATCTGATCCTCGATCATCCGGTTGAGCTTTTCACGCTCCGAATTCAGGTCTTCCTTAAGCTGTTCAAGCTCCTGTTCTGTTTGTTCGACGTTCTTTTTCCGTTCCTCCGCTTCGTTCAGAATTTCCTCGGCGCTTCGCCTGAGCAGCTCTGCCTCGCGGCGGTTGTGTTCTGCTTCCTTGCGAAGGGCATCGATGGCCTCTGTAGCTTTGTGAAGGACGTTTTCGTGTTCGTTGATCCGTTGAATTCGGCGATTGAGTTTCTCGTGGCGTTGCTCCAGCTTCGCTCTCGAGTGCTGGATTGCGCGCCTGGCCTCTTCCTGTTCCCGCTCGACCGCTTCCTGTTGCCTTGCAAGTTCCGCGGCTACTTTCTCTACGTGTTCATGACGAAACGTTTGTGCTTCTAATCTTGCTTCAGCCAGCAGCTTATCAGCCCGTTCTCTGGCCTGTGCCAGAAGATTTCGTCCAATTCGGGCGAGAAGTAGTCTATCAAGGAGAATTCCGAGTCCAAGCGCGACCACGGCGACAATTACTACTACGCCGACCGCAGTTGCATTCATGGTCGTTTATCAAAGTTTAGCGCATGGCCCACCGGACTTCAGACAGGAGGCGTTACAACAGATCAGACAAGACGTGCGGCTACGGAAGCGGTTTCTGTACGGGTAATACGCTTCAACAAAGCTCGATACTGTTCTCTCCATCTATTCTATGCTCCTGCAGAGCCCGTGGGCCTGCATGAATACCTGGTTAATTGCTACCTGGAAGATAATTCAAACAGGCAACGAGGGTATAGTAAAAAGGAATCTTTGAAAAATGAAACGCCCCGGCAGGATCAAGCGTTTTGCCGCTCACCAGGCCGGGGCGAAACAGGCTGCACACACCCGCAGCAATGGAAATGAAGAACCTTTGCTTCAATCCATATTGGGCGCCGCTCGTGTCCTTCCGACTACCACGGTTTCTCCGTTCCCGAAGAATACCCCGTCTAGACGAGGCTGAGGCCTGTCGTCCAGACTCGAAGGCAGGCTCCCTTCAGCATAAACTGTAAGGTTCTTATATGCATGAACTGCGAGCGTGTGCACATTGCCCCCGTGGGGGCAAGTATCCGTTATATCTGAGTTTGTCCGGGCAGTTCCAAACAAATTTACACTGGCGAAGGGGGGCTCTGTCAATCCTGCGTATCTTCACCGAGGGTCTCGTCCGGCTGATTTCCCTCCTCTTCAGCCACGGATACTTCCTCGAGACCCATCGCACCGGCGAGCCTGGCCTCAAGTCTAACCAGCTCCTCCTCGAGCGCCTGGACGAGCTGCTCGTGCTTTTCGGTCAACGTAAAAAATTGCTCGGCGATCACGAGAGCGGATATGACGGCTGCCGTCAGCTCCGGTTGTTCCGGGTGGGCTTTCATAAACGCCGTCATTTTTTCGTCGACAAAAGCCGCCACCTTTCGCGTCGCGGCTTCGTCTTCTTCGCGAACGCGTAGCGCGTAATCCCTTCCAAGAACTCGAACTCGAATAGATTTTGCCATTTGAGCAAGGGGGATGGAGAGATAACCGGTTCCGGAACCTGAACGGTGCGCAGGTTACCGAACCGGTGGCGACTGAGCGGGGGGACGGACGGTTACGGCTCGTCCAGGTTTTCTTCCTTTTGAAGGTAGCGATCGATGGCCTCGATGAATCCGGTCACTTTTCGTCTGAGCACTTCCGGATCTTCATCGAACGAGATGGTGGTTTCGCCTTCAAGCAGGAAGGGGCGGGATTCCAGCTCGGACAGTCGGGCGGCGAGTGCGGCATTCTCCTCACGGAGCTTCCGTAGCTCGCGGCTGGCGACTTCGACGCGGTCGCGCAGCCGCTCGAGGGATGCGATCCCTCTGAGGTGCTCGTCGAGCGGAGGTTGCTCCTCAATATGACTATCGTTCGGCAGATTCCCGCCCTTCGGCTTTTGCCGGTGTCCGCGTCTGCGATGGTGGGACTGTTTGGGTCCGGAGCGCTCACTCATGACGATCCAGTATGGCTAGGTTGGCGTGAGTAGTTGACGTAGAATGTACCGTGTTGACGCACGAAATCAAACCGTTCAGACTACCGGCGCAGCACTGCACCGTGGGTCTTTTCGAGCGCTTCTACGATAGCGGCGATGAGCCGGTCAACCTCTGCGTCCTGGAGCGTCCTATCGGCACCGAAACGTAGCGAGAAGGCAACGCTTTTTTTGTCGGCGTCGATGCCTTCGCCCTGATAGAGGTCGAACACCGACACGTCACGGAGCAAGGATCCACCTGTCAAGCGGATCGTTTCGACCATCGGTCCGACGGCCTCGTCGCGGGAGACCACGACGGCGATGTCCCGCTCGACCGCTGGGAAGCGGCTGATGGGCGTAAAGCGCACGGCCATCAGGGGTGCGGCCAGCTCGGTCACCAGCTCCCAGTCGAAGGAGGCAAAATAGACGGGGGTCTTCAGGTCGAACAGCTCCGTCGTTTCATCCGACACTCGCGCCACTACCCCAATCCGCGTCCCGTTCGATCGAACGTTGACGTGGTTCGAGGTTACTTCGGTCCCCGAGTATTCGGGCACGAAATCGACGGCGGGGAGCCGGAGCGCCCGCAGCACACTTTCGACGGCGCCTTTCAGATCGAAGAAGTCGCAGTTTCGTTCCTTCGTATCCCATCCGGCGTCGTCGATGAGCCCGCTCATTCCGATGATCAGCGATTCGTATTCGACGTACCCCGGGACGAGTGTGTCGCGCCGGTCCGTGCGTCGATAGACGTGTCCGAACTCGAAGAACCGGAGGGTGCGCCGTCCGTGGTTCTGGTTGAACCCCATGACCTGCAACAGCCCGGGCAAAAGACTGGGGCGCAGGGCTGCCATTTCCTGTGAGATCGGGTTGAGCGTTTCGACTACACGCTCGTGAGCCGTATCTACACCAAGGACGTCCTGATTGAAGCGCTCCGCCATCTCCTTTCGGAGCATGCTGTTGGTGTAGATCTCCCGGAATCCGAGCCCTTTGAGCAGCATCCCGATTTTATCCCGGAGCTCTTCGCCGGGGGAGCTTTGCGGGACTTTGTTCGGGATCTTTGAATGGGCAGGCTCGGGGATACGGTGGTATCCATGGAGCCGGGCTACCTCTTCGATGATGTCGATTTCCCTTTCGATGTCCGGTCGCCAGGAAGGTATGGTGCAGTGAAGCGTGGGCTCGGTCGCGTCCGCAGTTGAGATTCGACCTTCGAGGGCGTGTTCGGCGATGACTTCGAGCGCATTTTGTTCGGTGACCTCGAAACCGATCGCCTTCAGGAGCTGCCTGACCTCTTCGTCGGGGATTTCCAACCCGAGAACCTGCTTCAGTCTCGACGGGCGCAGGATGGCGTGCCGTACGGGCACCGGGTTCGGGTGGTTGTCGATCATCCCCGGGACGATCTCGCCGCCGGCCAGCTCCTGGATGAGCTGGGCCGCACGGGCTGCCGCCCATACCTGGCCCTGAGGGTCGACACCGCGCTCGAAGCGGTAGGACGAATCCGTCTGAATACCCAGTTTCTTCGATGCCCGGCGGATGGTCGAGGGATCGAAGTAGGCGCTTTCGATGAGGACGTTGACGGTGCTGTCGGTGACTTCCGAGTTTTCGCCACCCATCACACCCGCAATGGCGACGGGGCGCTCGGCGTCACAGATCAGCAGGGTTCCGTCCGGGAGGATCCAGTCCCTCGAATCGAGCGTCCGGAACGGTTCATTCCCCTCGGAAAGCCGGACGACGATTTTGCGACCGGCAATCTGGTCAAAGTCGAAGGCGTGGAGCGGCTGCCCACACTCGTACATCACGAAGTTCGTCACGTCGACGACGTTGTTCCGTGGGCGGAGGCCAACGGCGGTCAGCCGCTGTTTCAGCCACTGAGGGGATTCCTGGATGCGCACGCCTCGTACGAGCAGGGCGACGTAACGGCGGCAGGCATCGGGCGCCAGGATCTCGACGGCTGCCTGTTCCGATGCGGGGCCGCCTGGCTCCGGCACAAACACTTCCGGAAGCGTGAGCACCTGCGCCGTCAGGGCGGCGATGTCGCGCGCCATACCGATGTGGCTGACGGCATCCGGACGGTTGGGCGTGATGGCGACGTCGAGGACGGTGTCCGACACCTCGATGCCGCGGGAAAGGAGGTATTCGGCGAACGGTAAGCCCGGGGTGGCGTCGTCGTCGAGCACCATGATCCCTTCGTGATTGTCCGAAAGCCCGAGCTCGTCTTCGGCGCAGATCATCCCCATCGAGACCTCACCGCGGAGCTTTGCTTTTTGCAGCGTCACCGGTTCCCGAACAGACGGGTTCTGCCGGCTTGGCATGAGCAGGGTGGTGCCGACCGTCGCTACCGGCACTTTCTGTCCGGCCGCCACGTTGGGTGCGCCGCAGACGATCTGGACGGGCGCGCCGTCTCCCAGGTCTACGTCGCAGAGCGTCAAACGGTCTGCGTTGGGGTGACGTCGTGTTTCGAGCACGTGGCCCACGACGACTCCGTCGAGGGAGCTACCGATCGTTTCAACCTCGTCGACCTCGAGGCCGCTCATCGTGAGCATTTCGGAAAGCTCGGAAGCCGTCAGCCCGTGTGATACGTACCGGCTAAGCCAGTTATAGCTAACTTTCATGGTTTATCGCAAAGCGTCGAGCAAAATGGACGCGCCGTTAAAACTGTTCCAGGAAACGGATGTCATTTTCGTAGAGCACGCGGATGTCGTCGATCCCGAATCGGCGCATCGCGATCCGGTCGACACCCAGTCCGAATGCGTATCCTGTATACCGTTCGGGGTCGATGCCGACGTTTTCGAGCACGTTCGGATCGACCATGCCGCAGCCGAGGATCTCCATCCACCGGCCTCCTTCCGGAAGGTCGGGATTGGCCCACCAGACGTCGGCTTCTGCGCTCGGCTCGGTGAAGGGGAAGAAGCTGGGGCGGAAACGGATCCTGACGTCTTCTCCGTAGAGCGCCCGGGCAAACGCGTAGACGATCTGCTTCAGATCGGCCATGCTCACCCCTTCGTCGACGTACAATCCTTCTACCTGGTTGAACAGGCAGAACGACTTGTACGAGATCGACTCGTTACGGTAAACGCGCCCCGGCACGATGACGCGGATGGGCGGTTTTTGCGCCTCCATGATTCGGATCTGCACCGGCGACGTGTGCGTCCGTAGCACGATGCCGCCGTTGTCGGCCGTCGGGGGCTCGATGAAGAACGTATCCTGCATGTCCCGGGCCGGGTGGTCGGGAGGGAAGTTGAGCGCCGTGAAGTTGTGCCAGTCGTCTTCGATCTCGGGCCCGAAGGCGGTGGTGAAGCCGTACCGTTCGAAGATGCGCCTGATTTCGTTGAGCGTCTGGGTGAGCGGGTGGATCGAGCCCGGCGGGACCGGCCGCCTGCCGGGGAGCGTCAGGTCGAGCTGGCGGGTGGACACGCTTTCCCGTTCACGCTCGATCTTCTCGCGTGCCTGCTCCACGAGCCTTTCCGCCAGGTCCTTCAGCTCGTTGACCTTCTGGCCGAAAGTGCGACGATCGGCGGGAGGAATCTCGGTTACCTGTTTGAAGAGCTGCGTGATCCGCCCACCCTTTCTGCCCAGGTAGGTCACGCGAAAAGCCTCGATGGCGTCTTCTGAAGCCAGCTCAGCGGCCTCGAGCTCGCGGCGCAGATTGTCGAGAGTATCCAGCATTGACATTGCGAGTAGTAAAGTTTGGAAGCCTTCGGTATACGGCAATAAAAAAAGCCCGCCGGTCCTGTAAACAGGGGCGGGACTTTTAGCCTGAAAAGCTATCGTTCACCGTTAAGCGCCCTTGTCTACAGTAAGGGTGGCTGAACGGCGAAGCTAAATCGCCAATTTCCTTCCAAGGGGTTCATGATACGTGGCGAACGACCTGCGTGAAGGCTTCCGGATCGTGCATGGCCAGGTCGGCGAGGACTTTTCGGTTCAGCTGGACGTCGGCCGAGCGGAGCGATCCGATCATTTTCGAGTACGTGGTACCATTGAGGCGTGCCGCCGCATTGATACGGGCGATCCACAGACGGCGGAACTGGCGCTTGCGGGCGCGACGGTCGCGGTACTGATACTGTAGGGCCTTATCGACGGCATGCTTCGCCACGGTAAGCAGTCTGCTGCGGCCACCCCAGTAGCCTTTGGCCATATTCAGCACTTTCTTCCGGCGACGGCGCGAGGCCACTTTATTTGATGCGCGAGGCATGGCTACCTATTTATTACTTTGATTGAGTTCTGAAATCTGACTGAGTACGGAATGCGGTGTGTTTATCCTGTCGCAAAGCTGCATCAGGTGGAAATGAGCCGCTTCATGCGGGCTTCGTCCGCAGAGGACGTCATGGTGCTTTGACGGAGGTTGCGCTTCCGTTTTTGTGCCTTCTTCGTGAGAATATGGCTGTGATACGCTTTCTGGCGCTTCAGGCGGCCGGTGGCGGTCACTTTAAACCGTTTCTTCGCGCCGCTGTTTGATTTCATCTTGGGCATGTCACACGTCCAGCTTTATTGGCTCCGGTTATTGCTCGGCGTAATGCGAGCACCAATAAACGGAGCAAAGAGGGAGGCGTTCCGATTTGGACCACCTCCCGGATCAATCACTTAAAATAAGCCACCAATGATACAGGTAGACGTCGGAAAAAACAACCTCTTCCCCCCATCGGAACCCGATAAAAATCGGAATTTGCCGTGAACAAACGGAGAGGAAGTGGTGATCCGCCCGCTCGATCTGCCCGTTTTATTTTTTGGCGGGAGACTTGGCAGGTGCGAGAATGGTGGTCATGCGCCGCCCTTCCATTCGAGGCGGCTGGTCGACCCTGGCAACGTCCTGAAGTTCCTCGATGAACCGCTTCAGCAGGTCCATTCCCTGGTCCTGGTAGATGATGTCGCGGCCACGGAACTGCACCCATGCCTTCACTTTGTTTCCTTCGTCGAGGAAACCACGAGCGTGCTTCGTTTTGAACTCGAAGTCGTGCGTGTCCGTATGCGGCCGAAAACGGATTTCTTTCAGCGAAACGGTCAGCGCCTTCTTCCGAGATTCCTTTTCCTTCTTTTGCTGCTCGTACCTGTACTTGCCGTAGTCGACGATTTTGCAAACCGGTGGGTTGGCTTCCGGTGCTATTTCCACGAGGTCGAGCTGATGCTCACGCGCCATGTTGAGCGCTTCCTCGATCGTATATATGCCGTGATTACCTTCGGGGTCGACTACGCGTACTCTGGGTGCGCGAATCTCTCCGTTAATTCTGACTCTGTCTGTAGCGATGGTTGGTCACCTGGTCTGGTTAGAAGGATGATACTATCGGTGTCCACGTTGAAGACACCACACCGATTCATAATTTACGATTCGGCAATAAATTCACACGCATGTAAGTACCCGCAAGTTTCCAAAAACCTGCAAGGTGGTAATCGGTTGCAGGGCGCCCGGTCTTAAACAAAAACAACGGTCTGGCCCGTCATGCGACGGGCTTTGAATGGCCGAGCACCTGCTCGATTTCGTCCTGAACGCTTCGGATGAAGCTCTCCAGCGTGATGGTGTCCTGTGCGCCCTGGCGGTGCCTGCGTATTGAAACCGTTCCCTCCTCTTTTTCCTTCTTGCCCAGGATGAGCATGTAGGGAACCTTGTTGACCTCGGCACTCCGGATTTTGTAGCCGATCTTTTCATTCCGGAGGTCGACCTCTGAACGCAGCCCGGCTGCCTGGAGACGGGAGTGCACCTCCTGTGCATAGTCCACATAATCCTGGCCGATCGGCAGCACTACGACCTGTACGGGAGCAAGCCACGCGGGGAAATTGCCGCCGCAGTGCTCGATGAGCACACCGATGAACCGTTCGAGCGATCCAAACGGCGCTCTGTGGATCATGACGGGACGGTGCTTCTGGTTGTCCTCGCCAATGTAGGTGAGGTCGAACCGTTCGGGCAGGTTGTAATCGAGCTGCACCGTGCCGAGCTGCCACTCCCTGCCCAGGGCGTCCTTGACCATGAAGTCGAGCTTCGGGCCGTAGAAGGCTCCTTCCCCAACCGCCTCGACGGTATCCAGGTTCATTTCGGCGGCCGCTTCCCGGACGGCCTGCTCGGCCTGCAACCATTGTGCCTCGTCCCCAACGTACTTCTCTTTGTTCGCCGGGTCGTGGAGGGACACCTGAGCCTTGAAGTCGTGGAAGTCGAGCGCGTTGAGCACCCGCAGGGTAAGGGCGATGACGCTCTTGAACTCGTCCTTCACCTGCTCGGGGGTGCAGAAGATGTGGGCGTCGTCCTGCGTGAAGCCCCGGACGCGCGTCAGTCCACCCAGCTCGCCGGACTGCTCGTAGCGATAAACAGTGCCGAACTCCGCGTACCGCACCGGAAGCTCGCGGTACGAGCGCGGCCTGTCGGCGAACAGCTGGATGTGGTGCGGGCAGTTCATCGGCTTGAGCAGGTACCCTTCCTCTTCATCTTCGAGCATCGGGGGGAACTGGCTGTCCTTGTAGTAAGGGTAGTGCCCGCTCGTGCGGTAGAGGTCCAGTCGCCCGATGTGCGGGGTGACGACGGGCTCGTACCCGCCCTTCAGCTGCTCCCCTTTCAGGAAGTTCATCAGCGTTTCGCGCAGGATGGCGCCTTTGGGTAGCCACATCGGCAGGCCTGGCCCGACCAGCTGGCTGAAGGTGAACAGCCCCAGCTCACGCCCGATCTTCCGGTGGTCGCGCTGCTTGGCCAGCTCGAGGTGTTCGAGGTACTCGTCGAGCTCTTTCTTCTTCGGGAACGTGATGCCGTAAATACGGGTCAGCTGCGGGCGCTTTTCGTCGCCTCTCCAGTACGCACCGGCGGTCGAGAGCAGCTTCGGGTTTTTGATGACACCGGTGGACGGCACGTGCGGTCCACGGCAGAGATCCGTGAAATTGCCCTGTTTGTAGAAGGTGATAGAGCCGTCCTCGAGGTCCTCGATCAGCTCGATTTTGTACTCGTCACCTTTCTCCTTGAAGTACGTGAGGGCTTCGCTCTTACTGACCGGTCTGCGCTCGTAGGGCACGTCCCTCTTCGAGAGCTCCCGCATTTTCTCCTCGATCGTTTCGAGGTCCTCGGGCGAGATCTTCCGATCACCCAGATCGACGTCGTAGTAGAATCCGTTTTCGATGGCCGGACCGATCCCGAACTTGACGCCGGGGTACAGCGCTTCGAGCGCTTCGGCCATCAGGTGTGCAGACGAGTGCCAGTAGACCGCTTTACCTTCGGGGTTATCCCACGTGAGGATCTGGATCTGTGCATCTTCGGTGATCGGGCTGTTGAGGTCTCGCACGAGCCCGTTCACTTTAACGGCCAGCGCCTGGCGGGCCAGTCCCTGTGAGATGCTGGATGCAACGTCATATCCCGAAACGCCCTTTTCGAACTCCTTCTCGGAGCCGTCGGGAAAGGTGATCTTTATTGTCTGATCTGCCATGGATGATTCGAGGTTGTATGGGTGCGGCGCGGGCGACCAACCGGCCGGTATAATCTCAAAACCATAGTGTGTTTCACGCAATAACAAAAAAGCGCTCCATCGGCATTTCGACGGAGCGCATCAACTCGAAAGCGAGAATAAGGTCTTTTGAGTGTGGGTCCTAGTGGACTCGAACCACCGACCTCTACGATGTCAACGTAGCGCTCTAACCAACTGAGCTAAGGACCCGTTTTTTGCCCGGGCTCGAAATATACCAAATCGCCCGTTCGTAAGTCAACCAGTATACGTCGCATAGCCGGTTTGGATCACAACTGCCGAAAAAAATGAATGGTGCGTACCGGAATTCATGGAAACTTGTAGGGGAGGCGCCGATTCACATCAACCATGAAAAACGGGACGGAGGAAAATATGGATTCCGCCGGGTACGGGATGCCGGGTGGAAACGAGGTGAGCGAGGTTATCCGGTCGCGGCGGACGATCCACCTTTTCGAAGAAGGCGTACCCCCTGAGGGATTGATCATGCGGGCGCTCGAGCTGGCCTGCCGGGCTCCCAACCACCGCCTCACGGAACCCTGGCGCTTCTACCTTGCAGGCCGGCAGACCATCAACGCTATCGCCGAGCTCAACGCCGGGATCGTAGCCGAGATGAAAGGGGCCGCTGCGGGGTCAGCCAAGCTCGAACGGTGGCGGAAGATACCCGGCATGATGATCGTGACGAGCCAAAGATCAGACGATCCGGTCCGCGAGCGAGAGGATTTTGCCGCCTGCTGCTGCGCCATTCAGAACTTCATGCTGTACCTGTGGAGTGAAGGCATAGGTGTAAAGTGGACGACAGGCCAGGTGGTCAGGGATCCTCGTTTCTATCGGCTCATCGAGGTTAGCCCCGACAAAGAGGAAGTCGTCGGCATGCTGTGGTACGGATACCCGAAAGAGATTCCCGAGACGCCCCGCACGCCTGCGGAGCGGTTTGTCACCAGACTCCCGTGACGGGTGGACCGGGCGTTACATCCGAACCTTCAGGTTGACCATGGGCGCCTGACCACCGGCGGGGGGAAGCGACAGGCTCAAGGTGGCGGGCGCGGCGCCGTCTGCCCGGTGCGCTGCACGGATGGAGGTGAGGCCGGCAAGCAGCCGGTTGCCCACGAGCATCGTCACGAGGAGCGGCCGGCGTCGGCGTAAGGACTCGGCATCCTCGCGCAGGGATCGGAAGCGCAGGAAGTCGGCTTCGGTCTCCCACTTCCACTGGTAGGACCGATCGTTCACGTAATCGAGCTGGTCCCAGGCGCGCTCGCGGAGGTTGACTTCGACGTACTCGTCGGAAGAGCGGTAGGTGGCGATGTTGAGAAAGAAGCCCCGGTTTTTGCCTTCGACGATGGCGCCGGCTTTGCTTGCGGCGAGCGTTTCGTAGTTGTCGACGGTTTGCCCGTACCTCACCTGCGTGCCTATCAGGCTGACCCAAAGCCCCACGTCCGCGGCGGCGAAGAGGGAGGCGGCACCCCGCCAGCTTCCATCGTGGACGTACCGGTGCCCCAGGCCGGGTAGGAGGAGGCTCAGCGCAAACGCCTTTTTCGCCGATTTGCTCTCGCTCCCGTCGACGGGCTGAGCCCCGGCCGGGCTATTCGAAAGCCCAAAAAGGGTGAGGAGAACGAGAAACAAGATCGAAAGGCGTTTCATAAGACGAGGGGGGTAGAACAAACAACCCTGAAGGTACGGAGCAGGTAATTAAATGCACGTCGAGCTTCAACATAAGCACTCATGGCAGGTTTCGCCGCGTGAGGCCGTAGGGATTCAGCGAGAGATGGCCGGGTACGTCCGTGAAGAGCCGCTCGGGAAGGTACGGACGATTGCCGGTGTGGACGTCAGCGTGCGCGGCCGGGAGGTCCAGGCGGCCATCGCCGTGCTGGCTTTTCCGTCGCTCGAGGTGGTGGACCGGGCCATCTGGAGCGGGGACGTTCAGTTTCCCTACGTGCCGGGCCTGCTCAGCTTTCGCGAGGTACCCGCCATCCTGACGGCAATGGAACGGCTCGACGATATGCCGGACGTATTCATGACCGATAGCCAGGGTTACGCGCATCCCCGGCGATTCGGGCTGGCCTGCCACCTTGGGGTTCTGCTGGATCGCCCCGCGTTTGGCGTCGCCAAAACACGCCTGACCGGCACCTACGCGGAGCCGGACTCCAATAAAGGCGCCCGATCGGTGCTCCTCGATAGAGAAGAGGTGATCGGCACGGTGCTGCGGACCCGCACAGGGGTAAAACCGGTGTTCGTCAGTATCGGTCATCGAATAACGTTGGAGGAAGCGGTAGAGCTGGCGCTCCGGTGCAGCCCGCGGTACCGCATCCCCGAACCGACCCGGCAGGCGCATACGTTGAGCCGGGTCAAAAGTCCAGTCTGAGCCGCACGTTCAGCGTGCGCGGGGTCAACCGGGTCGGTATGCGATTCCATATCCCGTCGGACCCCGGCACCCACGAGTAGGCTACCGTGTTCGTCATGTTGAACACGTTGAGCACTTCGCCCGTGATCTGCAGGCGAACCGGCGCCTCCGTTGCTCGCTCGAATACCGTAATGGATTTTGTCACGCCCATGTCGACCCGTTTGTACTCGATGAACCGGGCAGAGAACCTTTCGCCCGGCCGCTGGAGCGTGACGTTGCCGATCTTTTCACCGGGAGCCGGCGGTGTATAGGGCAGGCCGCTGCCGAAAAGCGCCCTCAGGTGCAGCTTCCATGTGGGATCGCCCGGAACGTAATCCTGGAAAAACGCGGAGAACGTGTGACGCTGGTCGGTCGGGCGCGGGATGAGCCCGGTGTTGTATTCGTTCAGATAGGGGGGAAGGAAACGCTCGCGGGCGACCATGTAGCTGTAGTTGACCCAGCTCTCCTGACCTGGGACAAACTCGCCGCGTAACTGGAGGTCGAGCCCGTAGGCATACCCTCGGGAGTCGTTCCTACCTGAATAACGAATACGCACGTTTTGAATGTCGTAGGAGATCAGGTTCGCCAGGTGCTTCCAGTAGGCTTCTCCCCGGAGGTACATGCGGGTTCTCGGGAGAAAATGCTCTACACCGGCGGTGACCTGTACGGACCTTTGCGACTTGATATCCCGGTTCAATGATCCGAGCAGGGTTTCACCCTGTCGCGGACGGTTGCGGAGCTCGCGATAGGACGGCGGCTGGTAATAAACCCCGAGGGAGCCCAGCAGGAGCGTCTGATCCGTCAGGCGGTACCGCGCCGAGAAGCGCGGCGACACCGTCCATTCGTCGTTGAAGGAGAAATAGTCGGCGCGCAGGCCTCCGACGAGCACCAGCTTGTTTCGCGTCGGAAGGACGTCGACGACGTCCTGCACGTAAAACCCGCCCTGAACGGCGTCGAGGGTCGCACGGTCCTGGAGGCTGTCCAGCACGATCCGCATGTGCTCGCCTTCGCTCGAACGGCCGGTAACCTCGGCCGTCTCGAATAGCCTGTCGTCGAACCGTAAGGATCGAACGAACCATCCTGCCTCCGCCGCGTGCCGGTTCAAGCTCAGTAACCAGCGGCCCTGACCGGTCAGCGTAAGGACGTCCACCCGGCTGTCCCCCCGGTCGTGCTGCCGGGTGTTGCCTACCGGCACGTGCCCCGAGCCCGACTGCGGACTTCCGCTGAAAGGATCGACCTCGAAGAGAATGGCCGTCCCGGAAAGATCGTAATACTCTTCCTCTGACGTCTCGAAGAGTGAAACGTCGTGCTCGATTCGAAGCGGTCCTGAGAGCCGGTTCGCGAGCCGGATTCCGGCGAAACGGGTGGCATATCCGTCCTCTTCACGGCTGGCGTCGTCGTACGTGGTCCAGAGGGATTGCAGATTGGACTGAGTTCGAGGATCGAGGCTGACGGTGCCGAAGTAGGTTTTTCGCGTGCTGGGGTCCAGCAGGAACCGGTGTTCAGCCCAGATGCCGAGGGCTTCGACTTCGTGGCCGGGAGCGAACCGATAGGAGAGGCTGGCCTGGAGGTCGGTGTAGTCGGGCTGGTAGCTGCCTTTCAGCTCCTGTGTGCTGAAGAACCGGTAGGCCTGCGCCTTCCGGAATCCGGCCACCCAGCCGAGCCGACCATTGAGCGCAGAGGCGCCCGCGGATACGCCGGCATCGAGCAGCGAAGCGTAAACCGAGCCGTGCAGCGGCTCATTCTCGGGACGGTGATAGCGAACCTCGAGCGCCGACGAAAGCTTGCCGCCGTACCGCGCCGGGAAGCCGCCCGTATAGAACGTGACGCGGTCAGTCAGATCAGGATTGAGCAGGCTCAGGCCCTCCTGCTCGGCCTGACGGGGGCGAAAAGGCAGGTACACCTCGTAGCCGTTCAGGAAAAGCAGGTTCTCGTTGAAGCCTCCGCCTCGAACTGAATACTGGTTGGAGAGCTCGTTGTTGGTCGCGACACCCGGCACCACCTTCAGGGAGCGCAACACGTCGCGGAAGGGCGTGGGCATGTCGCGGATGGTTTCCGGCTCGATTTCGTATACGCCCGCATCCGACGCTTCCCTCGTACCTTCAACGGTCACGTTTTCCAGTTCGATGCGCAGGGGTATGAGTGAGACGTCGAGCGTCGTGGCGTGGCCGGAGTGGACGGTGACGGAATCGTGCCGGGGTTCGAAGCCGACGGACGAGAAGCGGAGGACGTAGCGGCCGTCGGGAAGGCTCAGTGCGTAGTGGCCCGCGGCATCGGTGGCCGTGCCGAAGTTGGTGCCGTCAACCACGACGGTAACCCCGGCGAGCGGCAAACCGGAAGGATGCTCGGAGACGGACCCGCGCACACTACCCCAGTTCTGCGCTGATGCCGTATAAAAAGGAAAGACGATAAGAAGACCGATCAACCGGACACCAAACAGGCGCATGAGGTGCCTCGTTTGTTCTACAAATTGGGCGTTGTATCAATCGGTCATTCAGTCGCTGAGAGTTGCTTTAACGGGTTCATTAAAACCGGGATGGAGCGCAGCCGTTCCGCCCCCCGCCCGGCGTATTGTGAAGGTAAAATACAAAATTTGCGGTTACAAGACCCGCGGCGGTCCCCTGCTTTTAGTTGGAGCAGCCTGTTAATGCACGCGAAGGCGCGAAAAAGAAAGTCGGTATTACGCAATCTGTGCGCACACTCGAAGGCATTTCTGGCGACTGCGTTTCATAAAGATCCTTCGTCACTTCGTGACTCAGGATGACATGGGTGGGGTGTTGTCAGTAGCTTCTGTCTTACAGTAGCATCATGATCGATAGATTACCAATATCTCTCACATGTCATCCCGAACCCGTGTAGTGGGGAGGGATCTTCCCGAAGTGCGGCCTTTCTGATTGACTTTTGAGGTGATTCCGACAAATTGCTCCCCTGGAGAGTGGAGCTGTCGCGGAGCGACTGAGAGGTAGACTGATTGCTTCATGCAGTACTGTGGAGGCAGACCGCATGCTTACATGGATTCCGGCTCGGAGGCCGGAATGACGTTGTTTTTTAGAGGTACGAGTACTAAAAGGCACTTCTTATAATTAACCTAAATGCCATAATAACACGTCATTCCGGACTTGATCCAGAATCAACTCGACGGTTGCGCGAGGCCGTACCGTATCGACCTGTTGAGACGTTGTCTGGATCTCCGCCTGCGCGGAGATGACGTATTTGTATAGTGTCTTCGGTAGCACTGAACGTCCCGCCTTCAGTCTAGTCCCTACCTGAGGACCTCTATCACAGTCTTCCCACTGGAGAGCTATCACCTTTAGTACGCCCGGGCGAAGAGGACGCGGCCTTCGGAGGGCTTGCCGGTGATCATGTCGCGGCCTTTCTCTTCCTTCCGATCGAAAGGAATGCAACGAATGGTCGCTTTGGTCTCTTCCTTTATCTGAGCCTCGGTTTCTTCGGTACCGTCCCAGTGCGCGTAGATGAAGCCCCCTTTGCCGTCGAGCACTTCCTTGAACTCCTCGTACGTGTCGACGTAGGTCGTGTTTTCGTCGCGGAACTTAGCAGCCCGGTCGAAGAGGTTTTTCTGAATGGCGTCGAGCGTTTCGCGGACGCGAGTCCCGAGGCCGGAGGTAGGGATCACTTCCTTCGTGCCCGTATCGCGGCGGGCAAGCTCGATCGTCCCGTTCTGGACGTCGCGGGGTCCTATAGCAAGGCGTACAGGTACGCCCTGCACTTCATATTCGTTGAATTTCCAGCCCGGGCGATACCCTTCCCTCGCGTCGAGCTTCACCGAAATGTCCGATGCCTTCAGTTCTCTGACGATCTGCTCGGCGGCTTCAAGCACAGTCGTCTTCTCATCCTCCTTCCGGTAAATGGGGATTACGACGGCCTGGGTTGGCGCTAGGCGCGGCGGCAAAACGAGGCCCTGGTCGTCGGAGTGCGTCATGATGATGGCGCCGACGAGCCGGGTCGATACGCCCCACGAGGTCGCCCAGACGTACTCGAGCTCGTTCTGCTGGTTCTGGAACTGGCAGTTGAAGGCTTTTGCGAAATTTTGCCCGAGGAAGTGGCTCGTTCCGGCCTGAAGTGCCTTTCCGTCCTGCATCAGGGCCTCGATCGTGTAGGTATCGACGGCGCCGGCGAAGCGTTCGCTAGCCGTCTTGACGCCCTGGATGACCGGCACGGCCATGTACTCCTCGGCAAAGGTCGTGTAGACGCCGAGCATACGGAGGGTTTCCTCGACGGCTTCCTCCCGCGTGGCGTGTGCAGTGTGGCCCTCCTGCCAGAGAAACTCCATCGTTCGGAGGAAGAGGCGCGTGCGCATTTCCCAGCGTACCACGTTAGCCCACTGGTTCAGGAGCAACGGCAGGTCGCGCCACGACTGGATCCATTTGCTGTACGTATCCCAGATGATCGTCTCGCTCGTGGGGCGGATGATGAGGTTCTCTTCCAGCTTCGAGTCGGGATCGGGCATGATGCCGCCGTCCGGAGTCGCCATCAGCCGGGAGTGTGTGACGACTGCGCACTCTTTTGCGAATCCTTCCACGTGCTGCGCTTCACGCGCGAGGAACGACTCCGGTATCAGGAGGGGGAAGTAGGCGTTCTCGTGCCCGGTCTCCTTGAACATGCGGTCGAGCGCGTCGCGCATGTTTTCCCAGAGCGCGTACCCGTTCGGACGGATGATCATCGAACCACGCACCGGAGAGTAATCGGCCAGCTTGGCGCTCCGGACTACGTCGATGTACCACTGCGAATAATCCTGTGAACGGGGAGTAATGACGTCAGCCATAATGTACAGTCAATGGAGTATTATCAGTACAACACGAAAAAACGGGCGGGCACGGCCTTCGAAACTGCGGGAATCGGTGTTCGGCGCGAATTTTGTAGCCAATCCGCGTGGAAGGGTTCTTCCTTACCAGGGGAGTTGAGGGTGGCGAAAACCGGGTTGCATTTGAAAGTGTCGGCCTATGGAAACAAGCTTTCAAATATACTGCCCGACATCTGAGATTTCAATGTGTTTAGGTGCCGCGAATTCCTTACTCTGTCCGTAACAATATGCTCCGGATAGAGTAACACAAAGGGGTAACCGCATGAGTAGGGCGGTTGCGAATGATAACCGAGGGTTTGTTATGCGTATATCATTGCGAGACCTCACGCCAGCCAGAAGCCGCTTCGTTCTTCCCGTCCTGGCGGCAGCGTTGCTCGGCTTGACCGGCTGCTACACGGAGCTTGCCGTCGTGGAACGCGTCTACGACCGTGAGCCAGACTACGTGGAGGTGGAAGAGCGTGACGGCACCGTCGTCGAGCGGTATTATTACGACGACGATGACTATTACTACGACGACTGCTGCTACTACGACCCGTATCGGTATCGTCGGTATTTCACCCGGTTCCACGTGGGCATCGGGTATTTCCACGACCCGTTCTGGTGGGATCCCTTCTATTATAGCTGGCACTTTTACGATCCGTTTTACTACGACCCCTTCTTTTACGTGGGGTGGGGGTTCAGGCCGTTCCACTATTACAGCCCGTTCTACCACCACCACTACTATCCGAGCTACGCGTACGTTTTCTGGCCGTATTACGGTGGATGGCGGTATGACGCGCCGGGTGTGATTCGAGGCCGGCGTGGCAGCTACGAGCCGCGTGGCGTAACACTCGGGCGGGGTGGACTCGCCGGCATTCGGAGCGCCGCCAGCAACGCTGTTCCCCGCGGCGCATCAAGAAGCTCGATTGGACGCAGTGGTTTTCTGAACGACGAAATTCAGGGCGGAACGGCCCGAGGGATTACCCGCGTGGGCTCAAGCACAGCGACACGTAGTGGATCCGTTGGTTCTGTTACCCGCGAAAGCAGCGCATCGCGCGGCGCCAGCCGGGGGACCGTCGACCGTTCGACGACGGGAACGTCCGGTAGCCGTGGGACGGTGGGTCGTTCGACGACGGGTTCAACCGGCAGCCGTAGTACGGTCAGGTCTGCACCGGCCTCACGGGCATCGGGCAGCAGGGGCACCGTAAGCCGTCCGTCTAGCTCCGGTTCGTCAGGGAGCCGGGGCACGGTGAGCCGCCCATCGAGCTCCGGTTCGTCAGGCAGCCGAGGCACCGTCAGTCGTCCGTCGAGCTCCGGTTCGTCCGGGAGCCGTGGATCGGTCAGCCGTCCGTCGAGCTCCGGTTCATCAGGGAGCCGGGGCACGGTGAGCCGCCCATCGTCGAGCTCATCGGGTAGCCGCGGGTCGGTCAGTCGCCCTTCAAGCTCGTCGGGCAGCCGGTCCTCCAGTTCAGGTTCATCTTCGAGCAGCGGCCGGAGTAGTAGCCGAGGTGGTCGTAACTAAGTAACGATCTTACTGGAAACTACCGGTGTGCTGGTCTCCGAGCCTTATCAATGGCCCGTGTACCCGCACGGGCCATTGTTGTCTCTACGAAATCGATTGTGAGGGGGAGGTTGTCGGGATTCCTTGCACAATTCTACCTATACGTCAACGTTTATGAATCGATATATCTCCACCAGAAAGTATTCGAGCGCTTTCATTCTGGTTCTCCTGGCGGCCGCTTTCACCTGGGCGATGGATGCCCGCGCCCAGACGGGGGAAGACGCCCTAAGGTTTACCGAGCGCTCACCGGCAGTAGGAGCCCGCATGATCGGTATGGCGGGAGCCGGGCTGACGGCTGGTATCGCCGATCAGTCGGCGCTGCTGTATAACCCTGCCGGCCTTGGTTACTTTGCCAAGTCGATGGTATCGGGGGCGCTCACAACGATCGATACGCGTGATGAGGCGCTTTTCAGCGTTCCCGGATTTTCGAATATGACCGACGAAAACATCAGGGACACCCGGCTGGCCAACCTGGCCTACATCGCCAAGGCGCCCACCACCCGCGGGTCGCTCGTTTTCGGAGCGACGTTCAACCAGGTCAATTCGTTCGCGCGTGATCTGTCGTTTGAGGGAGACAACGCAAGCAGCACGATCACGCAGTATTTCATGCCCCTTCCGGACGAATTCGAGTTCGATCTGGATGGTGGTGAGTACGTTCCCGTGTTTTTCCGGGACCTTTCGTTCATCGCCTACGAGACGTTCGCCATCGACGTCGAACCGAGCCTGCTCGATGCGTATCTGGAAGGTGACGTCGACGTACCGTTCCTGCCGGCCGTCACCCGTGGTACGATGTTTCAGATGGGGGACGTAACGGAGGAAGGCACGATGAACGAGGTGAGCTTCGGCGGCGCGGTGGAAGCGGCAAGGGGCGTCATGACCGGCGCTTCCGTCAATCTCGCCTTCGGTCGCTACCGGTTCAACCGACTGTTCGTGGAGGACGACGTCAACGACGCGAACAACGGGGTGGACAGGGACTCGGAGGGCTTTGTGACCGTGCCGTTCGAGTACCTCGAGTTTGGTGAGAGATTCGAAACGGACCTCATCGGCGTAAATGCACGCGCCGGTCTTTCGGCCGATCTGTCTTCGGGCTTACGGCTTGGCCTGAACATCGAAACACCAACGTTTTATGCGGTGAACGAGGAGTATTCGACCACGCTGGACGTGTTCTTCACCGGCGAATCCTATTCCTATGGGAGGGACGCGGACGACGACGCCGGAGCCGGATCCTACGAGTATGAGATCCTGACCCCCTGGCGGCTGGGAGCGGGGTTGACCTATACGATTGCCGGGTTGACCGCTGCCGTCGACGCCGAGTTCATCGACTGGACCCAGCTCGAGCTCAGATCCTCGTCGGAGGAGGATGATGCGTACTTCGACGAGGTCAATCGTGACATCCGGGACCTCTTCCGTGGTGTCGTGAACACCCGGTTCGGCCTCGAATATGCGCTCGGCGATCTGACCCTGCGGACAGGAATCGCAGTCTATCCGGATCCCCGGGACTACGAGACCACGAAAGCGGACAACACCGAGTTTGACCGGACGAAGACCTACTTTTCGGCAGGCATCGGGTATCGCTTTGCCGAACAGCTCCAGATCGATTTCGGTTGGATGCAGCAACGATTCGAGGATCAGTACCTGCCGTATTCCGGCACCGCTGGCGCCGCTCCCATCGTGGATGAGGACGTCGTCCGCAACCGGTTCACAGTTGGCCTGAGCGTTTTCTTTTGATCTTTCTTTGAATGCACACGTAAGGGGTACCCGACGAACGGGTACCCTTTTTTGTGCGCGTTGGTGTTTTTTACACGGAGGCACGGAAAAATGCCGGTGAGTAACAGATTGCTCCCCTGTACAGGGGAGCTGTCGCGGAGCGACTGAGGGGTAGATTGATTGTTTTGTCTAAATTGATTTCTGCCTTTCAATCGACCACCCCCGGCCCCTCCCGTCCAGGCGGGGAGCTTGATAGGACAGGTCAGCAATTTATCTCAGGGCGAATAGCTTGCTTTAAGGTTACTATACAAATAGGTGGAAGCAGGTCGTATGCTCACATGGATCCCGGCTCTGGGGCCAGGATGACAGGTTTTCTGGTATAATAATATTCAGTATACGTTACGCCTTCGATCGGCATCCACTCAAAAAAACACCTGCGGACCGTAGCTCAATTCCTTCGCGCCTTCGCGTGAGGCCTGTATTTCCCTTTGCGCGAAGACCGTTACCGTTGTTGTCCGGCGGCTTGCTGTTCGCGGAGCTGCCGGCGGCGTTCGCGCATGAGGTCGTAGTAGCGCTGTGCGGCGCGGGCGTGCTCGGCGTGCGTTCGGCTGAATACGTGTCCCCCATCTCCGTTCGCCACGAAGTACCACAGGTCGTGTTTTTCGGCTTTGGCTACGGCCAGCAAAGAAGACCGGGGCGGATTGGTGATGGGACCGGGCGGCAAGCCCTGGAACAAATAGGTATTGTACGGGCTGTCGATTCGTAAATCTTCGTAGAGCAGGCGCCGCTTTTTGCCTTCCTGTTGCATGACGACGTACTGAACGGTCGGGTCGGCCTGTAGGGGCATTCCGACCCTCAAGCGATTGAGGTAGACGCCCGCTACGCGGGGTTTCTCCTCGTTGATGGCCGTCTCCCAGTCGACGATAGACGCCAGCGTAACCACCTGTCCCTTGTCCAGGCCCAGGCTGTCGGCAGCGGCTTTGATTTCGGCGTTGTAAAACCGATCGAACTCGGTTGCAATCCTTTTAACGACCGTCCGGGCGTCGGTGAGCCAGTAGAAGTGGTAGGTATCCGGTAGCATGTAGCCGAAGAGGTGCCGGGTATCGGTGCTCAGCTCGGCGGCCAGCGTCGTATCGTTGAGCGCCTCGAGGAAGTCCTCTTTCTCAAACGCCATGGCTTTCGACGCCACCGCGGCCACCACTTCCGGCCGCGATCCGGGGGGAATGGTGAGCCGAACGGGCGTCTGGAGGCCTTTCCGGATGACGTCGAGCATCTGGTAGTTCGACGCCCCCTCTTTGAAGGTGTAATGCCCTGCTTTGACCTGGCTGGCCCAGCCTGTGGCCTTTCCGACGAGCTCGAAGGTCGTGCGGGAGCGGAGTATTCCGGCGGACTCCAGCGAATCGGCCACGGCGTCAAACCTCGATCCCGGGGGCAGCTTGACGCTCCGTTCTCCTTCGAACCCGGTCGTATTGGAGCCAAACACGATCTGATAGCCGACAAGCCCTGCGGCTGCCGCTACGATGAACAGGATGGCGCCAACGATCAAGAGGGTCTTACGCATGAAATTAGCCTGAAAGTAACTGCAATTGGTTATCCCCGGGTATCCACACCTTTCTGCTCGGAGAGTTTCCTAGCGGTAGTGTTCAACGGAGGCCTTACGTGAAGATTACGGTCACGTTTCGCATTTTGTAAGCGGTACAAACCGAAAACTCAATCGGCAGTGTCGGCCGGTCCGTCGAGCCGGGGTTCATTTTCCTGGTAGAGGGAACGCTCGAGGGCGCGGGTCTCGTCGATGATACGTTCGAAGAGGCGTCGCACGGCCTGATCGGATAGCGGCCCCGTGTTGGCCTCCATCACGTTTTGCAGTACTTCTTCTTCTCTCGAAGGGACGTAGACGGGGATGCCCATCTGCTTTTTCAGGTGTCCGATGATGTTGGCGACCCTGGACCGTTCATTGAGCAGAAGGAGCACGGCCCGGTCGAACGCGTCGATGCGTTTGCGGTGCGGATCGAGGTCTTCAATCGTCGGGTTTTCGGGAGCGGGAGGCGGCTCCGTAGTGATGAGCGTGAGCAGATCTCGAATGATTTGCTCTTTGGAATACGACATAGACAAAGCGACTTAAACGACGGTGAGGGCAGGCACGGCGGTAAGGGTTAGAGGGCTCGTTATTCCGGCCGCAAGCTTGTACCGGGCGGTTACGGCAATCATGGCGGCGTTGTCCATGCTATACGCGAGCGCGGGCGCATGGACCTCGAAGCCGTGCTGCCTGCCGGTCTTTCGCGCCGCCTCCAGCAGCGCCGTATTGGCCGAAACGCCCCCCACGATAGCCACGTGACCGACCTGCGTCTCGAATGCTGCCTGAACGAGCACCTCGATCAGCACGTCGATGATGGCCTGCTGGAACGAAGCGCACACGTCCGCCAGATGATCTTCGAGCAGTTTTGCCCGCTCTTCTTCCGAAAACTTGTTCAGGTAATAAAGAACCGACGTTTTGATCCCGCTGAATGAAAAATCGAGCCCTCCGGGTCGGGATCGGGGGAAGCGGTGGAAATTTGGATCGCCATTCCGGGCCAATTTTTCGATGCGCGGACCACCGGGATAGCCCAGGTCTAGCATTTTGGCGACCTTATCGAATGCTTCCCCGGCTGCGTCGTCGCGCGTTTTGCCCAGTACGCGGTGTTGGAAACCTTCCTCTACGTGGACGATCTCCGTATGCCCGCCCGAAACGACGAGGCAGAGGTACGGGAATGGTGGGCCGGGTGGATCGATCTTCACCGAATAGATGTGCCCTTCGAGATGATTGACGCCGACGAGGGGAACGTCCAGCCCGAACGCGAGGGCTTTGGCGAAGCTGAGGCCGACGAGGAGCGAGCCCGCGAGCCCCGGTCCGTACGTCACGGCGACGGCGTCCAGGTCTTCCCGGCCGACGCCGGCTTCTTCCAGCGCGCGCTCGACGACGGGTACGATGAGCTGCTGGTGGGCGCGTGAAGCGATCTCAGGCACCACTCCCCCGTACGTTGTGTGCGCGAGCTGAGACGAGATGATATTCGACGCCAGGCGATCACCTTTTACGACGGCTGCTGCCGTATCGTCGCACGACGTTTCTATTCCCAGTATGACCGGTTTATCGGGCATTGAATACTAATTGAGTTGAATTATGCGTTTTACGTAAGAGAACAAAAAGGGTACGCACTTGGTTATTGACAAAGGTCAAGCGAGGCTCTATAATACTTATTATCAATTACATTCCAGTCTAGTGAGGGAACGGTTCATGCGTAAGTTGCTGCCTCTTCTGTGCCTGGTTGTTTTTCTGGCGGTAGCGATGCCGGCTCAGGCACAGTTACGCCAGAATTTGCCTGTGCAACGTGCCTCTTCGAAGTTGTTCGATTCGGAAGCGGTCAGCTTCGTGATGAACAAGATCTTCAGCCCCCAACACTTCCGGATGCAGCATTCGTACGAGATGTCGTTCGGATCCTTCGGCGGGCATAGCTCATCGCTGGGTATGTATACGAACACGATGATGTGGCAGTTCGACCAGAAGCTTGCCGCACGCGTGGACATCGCTTTCGCGCATTCGCCTTTCGGGAACTCGTTTGGCCTCCAGCAGGGAATCGACGGTCAGGGCGGCCGTGTTTTCTTACGGAATGCGGAGATTGCCTACCGGCCCAATGAACGGGTCAACCTTCATTTTTCGATCCGCCAGAGCCCATACGGCGCCTACATGAGCCCGTACGGTTACTACAACCCGTATTACATGGGAGGATATGGCTTCCGTGATTTCCACAGTGCGGACGATCTGTTCTGGAAAGACAATCCGAGATAGTTTTTTGTTGTCATATTTTCTTTTTTACGGGCGCGACACGACGGAGACGTAACGTGTCGCGCTTTTTTTGAGTGCTTATCGACTAACGGACGGATTATCCTTTCATGAGCAAGCAAAAAGGCGGCTCCGGCGGCATTTTGCTGAACGTTGCACTGGTCGTGCTCGGCCTGGCCGTAGTGGTGCTGCTCTACTCCCTGGTGTCCGGTCTCGTGTCGCCCCGAACGTCGAGCCAGCGTGAGGAAAACCCGGCGCAGCTCGTTGGGGAGATCATTCAAGTGGAAGTGCGAAACGGCAGCGGCGTATCGGGGATCGCGGCGCAGACCACCCGTTACCTGCGCCGGAACGGTTTCGACGTGGTGGAGGTGGGGGATTACAAGAGCTTCGACGTCGCGCGTTCGATGGTGATCGACCGGGTGGGCAATCTGGAGAATGCGCGCCGCGTAGCCAGCGCCCTGGGCATAGCGCCCGAGCAGGTAAAGCAGGAGATAGACCTGGATTTATACCTCGACGCTTCCATCGTGTTGGGCATGGATTATTCACAGTTGAAACCATTCGAAGAGGATTGACGGAGTCCGCGCAACATCCCCGGTATACGGGCGTGCCATGCCTATGAAGAAGTCCGCCCGCATCGCCTGTTATTGACTCGCCTGAAAGAGAGGTAATCGTCCACGAAGAAATTGATTCCATGGCATCAACAAAACCTGCAACGTCGGCCCAACCCCGAACCAAAAAACGTTTAACTCAGAACCCCGCTCGAAAACTCGCCTACGCTGCCGTCGAGGCCGCACTGGACAAGAAAGCACACGACCTTCTCGTAATGGATCTGCGCGGGGTAAGCGGAGTAGCCGACTACTTCTTAATCTGTACTGGCGATTCGGATCTTCAAATCAAAGCCATTGCCGACTCCGTACTGGACCGCATAAAGGATGAGTATAGCGAGCGCCCGTGGCACGTAGAAGGCTACGAACACCTGCAATGGGTACTCCTCGACTACGTGGATCTCGTCGTACACATCTTCAGTCCGGAGCGGCGCGCTTTTTACGGACTCGAACGTCTCTGGGGTGATGCCACCACGGAGCACGTTCCGGATGACGGCTCTGCGTCGGACGTAAAACTGCTTCGCGCTGAGGATGGTGGGATCTAATCCCACAGGAACTATGGCCCGCCTATCGGTCTGCGTCTTACATACCGTCGTTTCTCTGCTCGTTTGTGGTTGCATCGGGATGCGGGTAGCCGAGCTGCCTCCCGACGAGCAGTACGCACATCGGTACGATCAGCGGAATGCGATGGGACGCACTACCATCGATATCCGTGAGCCAGACAGCACGCGGGCGTACTTCGTCTATCCGGTTGTAATCGACAGCCTGCACGTGCGTCCGGCGCCATTTTTGGAAGGAGTACCCGTTGAGCAGCAAAGCGTGAAGGTGGAGGTGCTCCTGAAGGGTTCGTTCCCGGACGTTTGTTCTGAGCTGCACGCCGTTCGACAGGAACGTTTTGGGCACCTGCTCAACGTTTGGGTTGAAATGCGGCGCCCACGAGGCGTTTCGTGTCCGGCCATCATACAGCCCTTTCGGTTTTATTTTGACCTGGAGGGGCTCTACACCGTGGGATCCTATACGTTGAAGATCAACGGCACAGTCTATCCATTCACCATCAGACCCCCAGCGGAGTGAGTTATTTGGAGACGAATTCCGCAGGTGACGACACCGATATGTCACGACGATTTATTGCGGCAGGAGCCATTTTGGCTGCCTTGGCCGTGATGGCAGGCGCCTTTGGCGCCCACGCGCTCGAAGGTCTGCTTACGGAAGAGCGGCTTTCGACCTATGAGACGGCGGTACGATATCACATGTACCACGCGATTGCGTTGATCCTGGTGGGGTGGATCGGGAGGCGTAGAAAGGGCGCGATGCTCCAATGGGCGGGATTCCTCTTCCTCGGAGGTATCCTGTTATTCAGTGGAAGTCTTTACGCGCTCGTGCTGACAGAAGTGCTGTGGCTGGGTATGATAACCCCGCTGGGGGGCGTGGCGTTTATCGTGGGCTGGCTGCTCTTTGCCCGGGGTGCAGCACAGCCATATTGAAGGCCATCGGATAGCCGCATCCCGGGCGCCGGCACAATGCCGGTCAGGAAATTTCGTCCTCTTCAAACAGGAGCGTAACGCTGGGCAGGAGGCCGTGCTCGCTCGCCAGCAGCAGCATCACCTCGGCCGCCTCCTCGGGCGTTTCGTAAACGCCGTACTCCTTGTAATCGACGGCCAGCGCATAGCCGATCTCATCCCCCTCTACCGGCTCGTAATCTTCCCATTCCGTGGCCTCCTCAACGACGAAGGTGCCGTCGTCCGGCACGTACGAGGCGAGGTACAGCTCACGCCGCGTCTGCGGATCGATCAGGCTCAGGTTCCCAATGGCGCCAAACTCGTCGTCGTAAAAAAACGTCTCTGCAATCAGGCGACGTGTAAAATTATCCAGGCTAAAGGGTGTCATAGGTCATCAGGCTAATGGGTGACTGTTTTACCCTGCAATACTCTTGGCAGGGTGGGCTGATGGAGGGTTTACCCCCATCGAGGCGGTTTCGTTCTCATTCGATCACTCGTGGGTGAACAAATGTAACATCGTTCTCACCCGGCACCGGTATCAACTGAAACGATTCAGGCTCGGGATGATGCTGCTATCCGAATCGTGTGATGCGAGAAAGCGGGTGACGTCTTCATTAAGGTAATGCTCCAGGAAATCAAAGACCCGTCGATTTTCGAGCAACTCGATTTCCGCGTCAAAACGTGAGGCGAAATGCCGGACGAGCTCTTCCTGCACTTCCTCAACGTCAACCTCGCGACCAAGCTCGCGCGCGAGGGAGGTTACTCCCCGGTCGGTGATCCCACAGGGGTTTATGAAAGAGAAGAAAGAGAGATCGGTATTGACGTTGAACGCCAGGCCGTGCATGGTGACCCAGCGGCTCGACCGTATGCCCATCGCGCAGATCTTTCGTTCGGGTCCCCGGCCGTCGGGCCCGATCCACACGCCCGTCCGTCCCGCGACACGTCCAGCATCAAGGCCATACGAAGCGCAGGTCAGGATGACGGCTTCTTCGAGCTCGCGGAGGTAACGATGGATGTCGGTGAAGAACTGGTCGAGGTCGAGAATGGGGTATGCGACGATTTGCCCCGGTCCGTGGAAGGTGATGTCGCCGCCGCGGTCGATCCGGTAAAACGTCGCTCCCCGCGCTGCGAGCGCCTCCTCCGAAAGGAGCAGGTTGGCGGCATTGCCGTTTTTGCCGAGGGTGAAGACCGGTGGGTGCTCGACGAGCAGCAGGACGTGCGGCACCTCTTCTCGAGGTTCTTTTCTTTTGGCCTCGATCAACCGGGCCTGTATGCGTTTCTGAAGCTCCCAGGCGGGGGCATACTCGACCCGTCCCATCCGGCAAACGACGACCTTTCGCATAGAGCAACGCTTCCGAGATTCTTCTTGCGATGTACCGACACGCCTTTCTGAGCGCTTAGTTCGATATGCGCACGTTGACGTTGAAGTTTCCGGAGACGCTGGTATAGGACGGTATGCGGTTGTCGCCTTCGAACAGCTCGTACCGCAGCGTGAAGTCAGCCGAGACCTGGTTGCTGAACTGGTACGAGATTTTGGGTGAGACGGTCAGGCGGCGTGTGTCCGTCAGAAGCGAGCGGTTGTCGCCTGAGAGCGCGTCCTCGGGCCGGAAGTCGGTTTCGCCCTGTCCGTAGCGTGTTACGGCGTCGCGCAGTGCGAGGCGCAGCTGGTAGCGGGTGTCGGTGTTGTCGGCAAGCGCCATCATGAGGCTGAAGCTGATGCGGTTGTTCAGGCGCTTGCTGCGCGGCATGAACGGCAGCCGCATGCCCTGGCGCTGGTAGCTCATCGTGACGGCGATCTCGTCGGTGCGAAGCTCGCTCACCGAAAAGTCCGATGCACTGAGCGAGTACGCATTGCTCTTGTTCCACGAAATGTTGGTCGAGAGCCTGTTTTTCCACGACAGGTCGAGACCGATCAGGGGCGAGTACCGTTCGTTGATGCGGATCGTGCCGACTGTATACCTTGCCGGCGTCGAAATGATGGGGTATGGACCGAGATCGAACGAGTTGGTGCCGCCGGCGGAAGCGAGCTGGGTGCGGAAATCCGTGCTGTATTCTGCCCCGTAGTTATGGCGGAGGGAAGCGCTCTGGACCAGGCTTCGGAAGATCGGCCAGCTCGATATGCCGCTGTAGGTGACGGACCACTGGGGCATCGGGATCGGGAGCAGATTGCGAGAGTCGAACATGCCGAAGCTCGACATGAAAGCGCTCTGGAAGTCTTCGACCACCGACTGGTTCGTCAGCACGACGCGGCCGTCTCCGTTTTCGTCTCCAATGCCTTCCTCCGGCGAGACGCGTTTGTCGAAGTCACCCCGGAAGGTTTCGAACTGCCTCCTGAAGAGGTCGAGATAGGAGGCATTGAAGGCCCAGACGAACGAACGGTTGGAGCCTCCCTCGCTGATAGTGGTCGATATCCGGCCATCCTCACCGGTGCGGTACGTCACGTTTTCCTTGTCGCTCCAGTCGGTGTTCCAGTTCAGCGTGATCTGGAGGTTTTGAGACGGCTGGAGGCTGGTCCGAGCCTGGAATTTGTTCGTGTTCGAGAGGTCGTCCGATACCTGAAGATCCCTGCTTAGGATGCGTTGATTGGCCGGGATGCGGCGGTCGAGGCCGAAGCGGTAGCGGAGAGAGGGGCCGTACCCGCGGAAGGCGTCGTACAGAGAATAATAGGTATTGACCTGGTTGGGCCCGGCAATGAGGCCGACGTTCGACGAGTTCGAGGTCTGGCTGTTCGAGTACGTGACGGTTATGTCGTTGATGCCGGTCACTGCGAGGATGGTCCGGCGCAAGATGGCCATCGGTTTGGGGAGCGGCAGCTTGATTCGCCTGCGCTCAATCTCTTCGACCTCCGAGGAATCCTGCGCCTCCGGTACGGCGCGTTCGGGTCTTGCCAGAGGCCGTCCTTCGCGGGCCTCTTCGCCTTCGAGGAGCTCTTCCGGCGCTAAATCTTCCACGTCGACGTCCGTGGTGTCTCCTGCGGCTTCTCTCTCTTTCCTGAGCGCTTCTTCCTGTTTTTTGCGCTCGCGTTCGAGCCTTTCCTGTTCACGTCGGCGCTGGCGCTCCTGCTCTTTTGCCTGGCGCTCTGCCTGCGCCTGCGATTCCGCCCTCTTCTGCTGTTCCTCCAGATTTCTGTAGAACTCGAACTTGCGCCAGAAATCCTGCGGCCGGAGGGTTAGCCCACCCCGAAGCTCGAGGGCGTTCGCCACGCTTGCGCCCGTGTTACGTGCGGCCGCGCCGTTTTGCCAGCTAAAAGTCACGTTGTAGGTGACCGGCTGGATGACGACCCAGCTCAAGGCCTGCGAGAATCGGGGCTGGAAGGTCGCCGTAAACCGCTGGCCGTACCGGTCGGTACGCGGCGACATTCGTCCTGAGAAGAGGCGGCTCAAGACGCGGTCGGTGGGTATGACGCTGAGCCGGCTGATCTCGTACTCGGTTGAATCGATGCCGAGGATGGTACTCTTGAGTGTGTCGACGCCAATCGCATTGAAGCTCTGGTCGGTATTGGCATCGAAGCTCAGGTTGAGGAACTGGAACGGGTTGTACTGTAGGCTATATTGCCGCTTGTGGGTGAACTGGTGCTGCTCGCGGATTTTGTATTCCACCAGGTCCGGAACCTGCACCTGGGAGCTATCCCGCTGGGCGATCGTCTGGATCGGGCGTTCCTGCTGCTGGTTGAAATTCCGGGCGGCCATACCAGTTGCCGTAAGCGCCTGGGGCATGTAGTTAAATCGCAGATCCGCGAGCATGCCCAGCACGGGGATCGGGTCGAGGAACCAGAACGGCCGAAGCGTTCGAGGGCGACGGGAGGCGAAGCGGTAGTTGACCGTTCCCTGCCAGCGCCAGGAATCGTTCATCTGAAGTGACGGATTTCGGGCTTTCGAATCGCTGAAAGAATACGAAACGGTGAGGCCGTCGAGGGTATTTCGGATCAGTCTGGACTTCGAACCCTGCTTTCCGATTCGAGCGGTTATCGACCGGTTGTTGGTGGACGTCTGTGCGGCCTGAATGGCTTCCTGTTTCAGCTGTTCCTTCGTGGCCAGGTCCACGTCCTGCTCGTCAATACCATCGAGGATTTCTTGCAGCCTGACGTCACCGCGTGTGGGGGAGAAGGAGGGCGTCGTCGTGTTCGACTGTACCTGCATCGAGACGGGTAGGGACCAGCCGTACCGCTCGGGCAAGAACTTGTCGAGGTTCACTTCCGCATTTACGCCCCAATTTAGGAATTCCTGTTGCTCGCGCTCGTCGAGTGTGCTCGAAAGGTCGCCGAACCCTTCCGTCTGTTGCTGGAAGGATGCTTTGATCCGGCCGAAGTCGGCAAGCCTCAGGTCCGTATTCAAGAGGGCCGCCCAGCCGTTGTGTTCGTCATATCCGGACACACGAAGCTCGTTCACCCAGACCTCCACGTAGTCCAGCACGTCGGCCGGATCCATGCTGTTGGGGTCAGCGGGATTTCGGATGCCGATGACGATGGTGTTGACCTTGGCAAGGGAAGGCGAGCCCTTGATCGAGATACGTGTGCCGGGAGGTGCAAACTCCTCCGGATTCGGCGCTCCGCTGCGTTGCAGCCCGTTCTCGTCCGTGTTCCAGAAGACCGAGTCGGGGGCGAAGTTCTCATTGATGATGTAATTGTCGCGCGCCACTTTGAGCTGGTTAAACGCGCCCAGGTGGATGACGACCGAGTTCAGGTCGATCACCTCACCATTGTAGAGCTGGTTCGTGCGCCACAGTTTGTCCACTTCGTCTGGCGGACGCCTGAGGATGTCGGTGGTTTGCGGATAAGGACCGGGCGTGAGTGGTTGCTCGTACTCGTAATAGTCGTTTCGCTCGTTAGCACCGAAGCGAATGAACAGCCTGGCTTTCGATCGTGCTTCGTCGATGTTGGTTTCGGCCAGCTCGACGAGGTCGCGGCCGTCCGCCGTCGTGCCGTGCATGTGCACGAACATGCGCATCTTTTCGTACTTGAGGAGATCGTAGCCCTGGAAGGTCTTAAAGATGGCGAGCTGGCGTCCCGGGAAAAGGTCTTCGACGGTGAGGACCATGGCCTGTTCACGGGCTCTCTGGAGGTCACCCGACGCCAGGCGCGTCTGGCTGATGATGGTCCCCATGGGGGGGCTGTAGAGGTTTCCGTGCTCCTCGTTGTTGATGCTCGACATCGTGATGCGGCCGGTCGTGTCCGGCAGGAGGCCCCCTTCGATCTCGGGTTCGAGCGGGATTTCGGTTGACTTCTGCCACTGGCTGCCGACGAGCTCGAGGGATGCGAAGCGGGCTGTCACAGGCACTTCAGTCCCCGTTATCCAGATCCGTATGGATTCGATCAGGTCGAAGTCCTGGATCGTGCCGGCCTTCCGGGTATACTTCCGGACGGGGATTCGGACGTGGTACCAACCGGTCCCCACATCGCCGCTCTTGATTTCGGTAACGACGTAGTCGTCCAGCGAGTTCGGGTCGGCCTGCTGCGAAAGGATGGAGCGGCTGAGTGGGATTTCGTACTGGAAGTAGCTGTTGTCGGTATCGACCGTGTAGTTGAGGTTGAGGTCCTCCGAGTCCGGGTAGCGCGAGTTGCCGAGCCGTTCGGAATTCCGGACGGCGAGTCTCGATTGCCCTTCGTAGGAGTTCAGCTCAGATCCGGCGAAGTACCGGCTGAACCGCTGCTGGATCGAACCCCTGTTGGGGTATAAGGCAGTATCGTCGAAGATATTGTCGAGGTAGGAGTAGTAATCGTCTCCCGAAGGGTCACGCCGGGCTTTTTCGATCTCGGCCTGGTAGAGGGGATCGGAAATGGCGCTGAAATCCCGGTCGAGGCCGGCAAGGAACTCCTTGAACACCTCGCGTTCGGACGCATAGCCGGTTTCGTCTTCGTACCGTTCGGGGTCGTAGGAGGCGAGGCCATCGAAGCCGAGGTCCTCCGTACGTCTCGTCTCGTCGTTGATGTCGACGGCGTTGTTCTCCTGGACCTGAGGCAGGCGGCTGCGCCTAGCGGCATCGAACGAGGTCGCGCTGAGGGTGGTTGTGGAGAGGCCGTCTTCGGAGTTGAGCTTTTCGTTCGGGATGATGTCTTCCGAAATCGAGCCGAGGTCTACGTACAGTTTTGCGTCCGGCCCCGCGTCGTTCTCGCCGTTTTCTGCAAACGGCTTAAAGATGAACTCGACGAACTCGATGTTTTTGAGGTTGAAGTCGTTGTAGCCTTCAGGAATCCGTTGCGTGATTCCGCCCCAGGAAAGCTTCGGGTTCCGGAAAAACTCAGGCAGGTTGTCCGTGTAGTTGTAGGGGCCGCGCTCGCGGGGGCTGAAGTGCAGGTCGAGCGTCGAGACGTACCGGTCGGCTTCCGTGCCCTCGATGTCCCTGTTCGGGTACACCTCCAGCGTCGGCACCCGGTCGGTTGCTTCCGTAATCGGAACGCCTCGGGATTGCAGCTCTCTGAGCACGTTGACGTTGAGCTGGTACCAGCCGAGGCTGCCCCGCCACTTCGAGCGCTCGAAGCTCCATTGCGTACCGAGGTGCGTTTCCGGATCACCGGCGAGGGGGTCGATAGCGCCGATCGAGTCCGGTGGCGCACTGAGCACCCACGCACCGGGCTGTTTGAGGGAGTAGGTCGTCTCGAACCCCTCGAAGTCGTCGAGGTACGAGATGCCGCGCAGCTCGTCGTTGTGGAAGTCCCGCTTGATACTGCCGAGATCCCGACGGGTGCGTTCGAACGCGACGGTCTCGATGTGGCTCGGGCGGAGCTGGGCGAACTCGCCGGTCAGCATGAACGAGCTCGGCGCCCTGGTCTGGATGAACGGCAGCGCGTCGATGGCACGGGTGAGCCACCGGGGCTCGAGGTCGATTCGCCCGTCGACACCCCAGATCAGGTTGGATACGGGTTCCTCGCCGACACGCAGCTTATCGACCGGTGATTTCTGGCTCAGCTTCATCACGGTCGTTCCAAGTGTCAGCCGGTCGTCGAGCTGGTACTCCGCCCGGGCGCCGAGCAGGGTCTTTTTCTGAAGGTTCAGGAACTGATTCTGCTCGTACGAAATCTGGATGTCGCGCCCGGCCGTCAGGAAAGCGGGGTTAATGATGTCGACGCTGCCGCTGGTGTAGTCGACGATGAAGTCAGTGCCTTCATTCAACGGTGTACCGCCGGAGGTAACACGTACGGAGCCTTCGACGAGGCCGGCATAAGCCCCGAGATCGTAGTGTGAATTAACGGCGCCTTTGTACGAGCCCCTGATGCTGTAGACGTCGCGCTGGGTGTCCCGCCGGGCATTTTCCTTTTTTTCCCTGTACAGGCTCGTGAAGACGTAGAGGTTTTTGTTGGCCTGAGCCTGCGGTGTGCCTTCATTGTCGATGACCGAGGCGAGATGGCTGCCAAATGGCTCGAGGTAAGGGAAGATGAGCAGGCCCTGGCTCGGGTTGATCGTAAAGTTGACGAGGTAGTCGAACCTGTTATCGGTCTGAGGGGCGTAGTCCTGGTTCAGGCGGTCGAGGCCGAGGATCTGCAATAGCGTTCGGGTGCCGCCGACACCGGCGAGGCGTTCCGATGGCGTCTTTCCGGGCGGCTCGTAATTGATTTTCAGCTCGAACTCGTTCGGGTTGATTCCTCTGCTCCCCAGGCTGTAGATGTTTCGCATCTCGAGGTACCACGCGGCCGGGTTCAGGGCGCCCGGCACCGGCTGCTTCAGGTTGATCGGGCGCAGAAGCTTGACGACGAGCTTATCGTCGTTCTGGCTGCCGGTGGAACCACCCGTCTCATTCGAGAAGGTGCCGACCTGATAGGACTGGCCGTTTGCGACGTATCGGTAAGACACCGCGATGGCCTGGTTGTCGGGCAGACTCTGGCTGAGCGAAATGTAGCCAAGCACCGGATCCAGGAAATAATCGCGTCCCTCGGTGAGCAGCTTGAACCGGCCGATCTGGTAGTCGTGGGACTCGAGGCCTTTGACCGACTTCAGATAGGTATCCGTGTTTGCCGTACCGGCGGCGATGTCGTTCTGGAGCTCTTCCGGCAGGTACTGGTCGATCGATTCGTCAGGAAGGCGCTGTTCGGTGTATTGATCGGCCAGTGTGAGGATCTCCTGAGGCTCACCGAGGTCTACGAGGGCTACGATGTGCCGCACGTTGGCTTCTTCCGGGGAGGTTGGTTGCAGCCGCCAGACCTCGATGTCCTTGATGCCCTCGAATCCCTGGGCAACACGATAGTTGGGTGGATCCGAAAGAGCGTCTTCCCAGCGGTTGCGGAAGTAGTAGCCGAGGAAGAAATGTTTGGCCTCGTCGTAGTCCGTCGGCCGCAGGGCAAACTCGACGGCCTGCGATCCGCCTTCGATGGAGAGGCTGTTCGACTGTCCTTCCTGCTGGCTGGCGACGGTCGTCACCCGGACGCCGCCGATCTGAAATTCGCTCTTGATACCGAAGAGGCTCTGCCCGCCGCGTATCAGGGTGGAAGGTGTGGGCAGGAAGACGTTACCGGCCTCGATGTTCTGGATGATCTCGTCCTCGTAGCCGGTGTACTGGAGCTTGAGCTGGTTCTGGTAGTCGAACTGGTTTTTGGTGTCCCAGCTCACGTCCACTCTCAGCTTGTCGCCGATGGTGCCGGTGATGCCGAGGCTCAGGTCCTGTTTGAAGGTCGGGTCCGTGCGGGAAGCGCGGCCGGTGTACGCTACCTGCTGATCGCTCTTGCGGTAGTCGAAGCCGGCTTGGATGTACGCCTGGCCGGTAACGCGAAGGTCGACCTGCGGCTTGCCGAAAATGGTGGAGAACGCGCTCGTCCGTCCGCCGGGCACCATGATGTTGAAGCCCAGTCCTCGGCTCTGTTGCTGCTGGCGCATCCGGGACTGTTGCTCGATCAGCGAGATCCAGTTGTTCTGGAGGTCTCGTGCCAGGCGCGCCTCACGATAGGACGGAAGATCCAGGCGAAGCGGGTAGCGGACGTCGGCATTTCCGACCGCCTCCCGCGCAATGTAGTGGCGGCCCGTCGAGTCGAGCTTGATCTCGTGCCTCCAGTAGGAACCCAGGCGCGGCGCAAACGGACGCTCACGCGCAAAGAGCGAGGCGATCGGCCGGTCCCTGCGGAACGAAGGGAAGTAGAGGGACGCTCGGCCCGTATCGGGTGCGAGCGAATCAGAAAGAGTCGAATCGAGCTCGGCACCCTCGAGACTATCGAGCGATACCACGGTGGTGTCGGTATCCGACCGGACGATCCAGTCCCGGTAAAAGAAGCTGTCGTGGGCGTACCCGCGTGCGGCGTAGCTCATCAAGGCAACGACGACGGCCGTAGCCCCGGTGCAGAGCAGCAGCATTACACCAACTGCTTTCGCCGACAGGATATTCCTGAGCACACGCCTACTTTTGCCTAGGAGGATGCGGATGAAGCGCACAGAACCCCGAATTCAGATCAAATGAACTACACTGAGACGGACCCCCACCCCCCCACTCACAGGGCGAAAGAGAAAGAGGCAGGGGAGATACTAACGCGAGTATTTAGTAGCAAGAAGTGCCGATACGCGATCTGGTTTTGTCTCAAACGGTGTTCGGGATTTAGCTGGTTGCCGGACTGCAACGTACGACCGGACAAGCAATCCGAAACTAAAGTTTCGACAGATTTACTTCAAGGGTAAATCCTGCGCCACGGGCCGCGTTGCATCTGCGACGGCTGTGTTACAGGGGTTATGTTTTTTTGTTCGCGACTTATGCCAGATTTGGGCCAAAAGGCGCGATCTTTCTTATACTACTCCGAATATCTTCATAATAAGTAATGCTTCAGCGATGATCGAGGTTGATTTATTGGGCAAGGTGGTCGTCGTAACCGGTGCGGGAGGCCGTCTCGGGAGCCGTCTCGTACACCGATTTGCGGATCAAGGCGCCACCATTGCCGCCATCGTTCGGAGTGAGCAACAGGCCCGGGACATCCCCTTTCCCCCGAACGCCGAAGGATGGGCCTTCCCGGCGGACGTGACCAACGAGAAGATGGTCGAGACGACCTTCAAGCAAATCGTCGATCAGTTCGGGCGCATCGACGTGCTGATTCACGCGGTGGGCATGTGGAAGTCGAACCCGATGCACGATACGTCGCTGGAGGAATGGGACAAGATCACCTCCGTGAACCTGCGTTCGGCTTTTCTCTGTTTTCGTGAGGCCGTCCGCGTGATGAGGGTGCGGGAAGGGGGACGGATCATTGGTTTTTCGGCGCTTCATGGCCTCGAAAAAGGGCGTGCAGGCCAGGCCGCCTACAGCGCATCCAAGGCCGGCATCATCCGGCTGATTGAATCCGTTGCGAGTGAATACCGGGAGCAGAACGTCAAGGCGTTTGCCATTGCGCCGTCGACCATCCTCTTTTCGGGGAAGTCCGAAGGGGAAGGGGTGAGCGTCGATCAGATCATCGATCTCTGCCTGTATCTCTGTACGCCGTCGGCGGATGCGTTGAACGGGTCCACACTTCGGGTCGATCGTTGAGGGAACCGACCCGGTTCCTTTACAGCGAGACGCGTCCTTCGAGTGCACGGGAAAGCGTCGCTTCGTCTGCGTATTCGAGGTCGCCTCCGATCGGGAGGCCGCGTGCGATGCGCGTCAGACGTAGTCCGAAGGGCTTCAACAGTTGCGAGATGTAGTAGGCGGTGGTGTCTCCCTCGACGTTTGGATTCATCGCGAGGATGATCTCCTGAATTTTGGCGGATGGCGCCTCCTGGCCGTTTGGTTCGGCGACGACCCCGTTTTGATTAGCCGATTCGTGGGTCTGGCTTACCCGGGCCACGAGCTCGCGGATCCTGAGGTCTTCGGGTCCGATCCCGTCCAGGGGTGAGATGACGCCGCCGAGCACGTGGTAGACGCCATTGAACTCGTTGGTGCGTTCGAGGGCCATCACGTCGCTGGGCTCTTCGACGACGCAGACGAGCGAGTGGTCGCGCCGGGACGAGCTACAGATCGGACAGGGATCCGTATCGGTGACGTTAAAACACGTCGAGCAATACATTACCCGATCCTTTACCGCGACGAGCGCCTTCGCCAGGTCGACCACCTCTTCGCGCGGCATCTTGAGAATGTATGACGTCAGGCGCTGCGCCGTCTTTCGCCCGATGGTCGGCAGCTTGGTCAGCTGCTCGACGAGCGCCTCGACCGACTCCGATGTAAACTGCATAGGTTTCCGAAGCTTCAGTACCCGTTTTCAGAGCTGACAGGATACGCCGTCGATGTGACAATCCGGCGTCACATCCGTGCGTCCTTCTGATATTTGCGCTACCCTTGCCTGCCACAGCACGAAATGGAAGTGCAGGCGACGTCGAAAGGGTCAGGATCAGAGGCCGAACTGTCCGAGGTCGAGTCCGGGCGGAAGGAGCGATCCCGCGGCGTTGCTCATCTCCTGCCGGGCCATCACGGCGGCTTCTTCGAGGGCCTTGTTGACCCCTGCGATGATCAGGTCTTCGAGCAGCTCGAGGTCGTCCGGGTCCACCGCCTCGCGCTCGATCTTGATCGAGGTGATTCGTTGTGCTCCGTTGGCGACGACTTTGACCATTCCGCCCCCGGCTTCTGCAGTCACGGTCTTTTTGGCCAGCGCTTCCTGGGCCTCATTGACCTTGCGCTGCATCTCCATAATCTTGCCGAACATGTCGGCCATGTTAGGTTCGTTTGCCATAAAAATATCCGAATGATCGTTTACGAGAGAGGCGATTGCCCGTCGACGGACAGGCCGGGCTTTTGCCGATCAAACGTAAATAGGGCGATTAAGCTCCGTCCGGGCGCGAGAATCCGAATCGGGGGGCCGTCAGTAGACGATCTCGCCGCCGAACTGGTCGAATATCGCCCGTATGACCGGATCCTCTTCTCGTTTGCGTTGAATGATTTCGTAGGGGTCTATTTCCTCGTCCTCTTCTTTCGTTTCTCCCTGCTCCGTGGCGGTGCTGACGATAAACTCCAGCTCTACCGAGCGGCCTTCGAGCAGCTCGTTCAGGCACCTGGCGATGCGCGGACGGGCTTGCTCGAGCTGGCTTCTGTTGAAGTCGTCCGGAAGCGCAATGGAAACGACGTTGTGGCGGGCTGCGACGGGCCGGGCGAGCAGGAGCGGTGCACTGACACCGATCTTTTCATTCTTAATAATTTCGACGACTCGCGGCCAGATCCTTACGACCGCGTCAAAGAGGGCTTGAGCGTCGACTTCGGCCGGCGGCTCGGCCACCACGGTTTCCGCAAGGTTGCTAACGTCACCCCCTGTTCTGGATGATGTGTTGCCAACCTGCCGCGGACGGCCGCTAAGAGCCGGCGGACTGAAAATACCCGTATAGGCTGGATCAGGCGGAGTTGGTGAAGCTGCGGAGACACCCGTGCGAGGCGTAACCGGCCGTGGCTCGGGGGAAGGCTTGTAGCTCGTTTCCTCGATGCCTTTTTTCTCCGGGCGAGACGAAAAAACCGGCCGTTGCTCGTCGTCTTCGGACTTTTCCGGGCTCTTTTTGGGTCCCGGGTCGGTGGGTGAAGGCTCAGGTGCCGGTTCGGGTACGACGCGAGGCTTAAACGCATAGGGCGGCTCGGTCACCGTGCCTGTTGGGAGAGCGCCTTTTCTGGCGAGCTCCTCCAGCGTGTCGATCCGCTTGAGCGCCTGCTGGAGATCGGCCGAGCGCGTCAGGCTCGCCATTTTCAGGAGCGCCATCTCCAGACGAAGGCGGGGCATCGTGCTGTTACGGATGCTTTCCTGCGCCTCGTCCACGATCATGAGGAGCCGGAGGAGGTCCGCCTCGGAGAATTGCTTCGACTGCTCGGCGTACCGTTTCTGGACAAGCTCGGTGGCCTCGATCAGGCTGGTGTCGGGCATGGTTCGGGCTACGAGGAGGTTGCGGACGTGTTCGGAGATCCCGAAAAGGAACTCCTGGAGGTCGTAGCCGGCCCGCATGATTTTTTCGACGAGCCGGAGCATCCCGGCGGAATCGGCCTGGAGGACGTTGCCGGTAGCTTCAAAAAAGAGGTCTACGTCGACGACGCCGAGGGCGCGGGTCAGGTCGTCGGCGCGGAGCTCGTTGCCGCAGAGCGACACCGCCTGGTCGAGCGCCGATAGCGCGTCGCGCAGGGCGCCGTCACCCTTCCGCGCGATGAGCATCAGCGAGCCCTCGTCTGCCGTCACCCCTTCAGCCTCGCAGATCGACTTGAGGCGATTGACGATCTCCCTGCCGGCGATGCGGCGGAAGTCGAACCGCTGGCAGCGCGACAGGATCGTCGGCAGCACTTTGTGCGGCTCCGTCGTGGCAAAGATGAAAAGTACGTACGGCGGGGGCTCTTCGAGTGTTTTGAGCAGGGCATTAAACGCAGCGGTCGACAGCATGTGTACCTCGTCGATGATGTACACCTTCTTCCGGTTGCCCTGGGGGGGAATACGAACCGTATCCCGCAGCTCCCGGATGTCGTCAACCTTGTTGTTCGATGCCGCGTCGATCTCGATGATGTTGAGGTTGCGCCCTTCCTCGAACGATCTGCACGATTCGCACTCTCGGCACGGTTCGGCGGCGTCGGTGCGTTGGTCCGGAGGCGTGGTGCAGTTTATCGCCTTCGCGAGGATGCGTGCCGCTGTCGTTTTTCCCACGCCCCGGGGTCCGCTAAAGAGGTACGCGTGCGCCAGGCGCTCCAGCCGGATGGCATTTTTCAGGGTCTCCGTGACGTGTTCCTGTGCCACAATCTCACCGAAGAGCTGCGGACGGTATTTGCGGGCTGCGACGAGGTAACGCTGTTCGGACATAATCTTGATCTCGAAGGTACGGGCACATTCGTCCGTCATGGGGACGCTACAGGGTAAACATAAAAAAGCCGGAGATCGATCCCAACCTCCGGCTTTTCATACCCGTGCAGGAAGGAGTATTTACTCGTTTACCTCGATGACTTTGGTGTCGGCAAACTTGTCGCCGAGGCGGCGGCCTTCGGCGTCGGTCAGAACGAGGACCACTTCGATCACGCCGATGATCATGGCGATGACGGGTCCAATGATCCATCCCAGAATGGGGATGATCATGATTACCGGGCCGATGGCAAAGGGAAGATTTCTCTTGACTGACGTAACGATATCCATCGGGCCGCCGTCGAGACGGACGGGGCGAAGTTTCATTACCTGCTTGCCGATCGATCGCTGCTTCATAAAGTCGAACTCGAGGCCGTCACGTACCAGCAGGTAAGCGGCGCCGACGAGAGCTCCAACGACAGGAATGACAGTGACGACTCCGGCCAGCACGCCGTCGATCACGGCCGCGATAATACGCTTGCCCAGATCGGCTTTCCCTTTTGCACCGGTCGACTGAAGGGTGGGTGACAGGTCAGAAGAAGGTGAGGGACCCGTGGAGGATTGCGGGGGAATACCGGACGCCTCCGGCGTGTGCTGTTCGTGGGTCGTATCCATGAGATTCTCCAGAATGACTAATTGAAATCGGGCACGAAAGGACCATTTGTAATAAATACGAACAAAACAATTAACACAAAACTATTTTCTGGCCTCACATGGAAAAAAACCGCCGTTTCAGGCTTGAAAACTAATCGACAACCTGCGTGCCGGCCAGCTCGTCCCCCCAGCGGCGGCCGTCGGAACGCGTCAGAACGCGGTAAGCCTCGTAAACCAGAAAAACGGTGCCGGCAAAGGAGAGCAGCCAGCGGAGCGAGCCGAACATGGTGAGCGAGGCGAGACCGCTGAGCGCGAGCATCCAGTTGCGCCGCATCGACGTTTCGAGGTCCATCAACCGCCCATCCCGACGCACGCATTGCAGATTCATCACGTGCTTGCCGAAGGATCGCCGGTTCATGTACTTCAGCTCGAGGCCGTCGCGGACGAGGAAATAGGCGGCGCCGGCCAGGCCGCTTAGAGAGGGCACGAGAATGGCTACCAAAATCCCCGCAACCCCGGCTACAACGCAGTCGATGAGGAACGCGACGACTCGCTTACCGACGTCGGCTTTGAGGGTTACGCCATTATCCGAAATGATCGGTTCTTCCTTCAGGGTGTTCATCGTGGAGAGCCTCCTGTCCTTTTGTTGATTCCGTGTCGTTTCGGTCTGTACGGGACTCAGGCTCAAAAGGTGCAGCGAGGCTATCGGGTTTTGTCGTTTCTGAAGGCGGATTGCCGGCAGCTGAACCCGGATTGAAACAGCGGCGGCAGCGGGGCTCGTACACGTCCTTCGCGCCGAGCAGAACGCGATGGCTGTCGACGACGATGCGCTGCGAGTGGTTTGCCGGCGCACCGCAGACGACGCACACGGCGTGCAGCTTCGTCACGTGCTCGGCGACGGCCATGAGCTGGGGGATCGGATCGAAGGGTTTACCCAGGTAATCTTGATCCAGGCCGACCACGATGACGCGTTTGCCGTCGCGCGCGAGCTGCTGGCATACGTCGACCAGATCGTTGTTGAAAAACTGGGCCTCATCGATCCCCACGACGTCTGCGTTCCCCGCAAGCAAAAGGATCTGCGACGCCGTATCGACCGGTGTCGAGGGAATCATGTTTTCGTCGTGCGATACGACGGCCGTCTCGTCGTAACGGGTGTCGAATGCAGGTTTGAAGATTTCGACTTTCTGGCGCGCAAACCGGGCACGTTTGAGGCGGCGGATGAGCTCTTCGGTCTTGCCGCTAAACATCGAGCCGCAGACGACCTCGATCCAACCGGACTTCCTGGTGCCTCCGAATACCAGCGGCTCCATCTCTCGTAGCGTCGTGTGGGGAAAAAGAAAGGGTGCAGTTGATCTCTGCTAAGATACGTCCGGAGGGGAGTAGGTATCTACGGTGAGATAAAAATGCGAATTGAGATTCGAACGGGTCAGATTTCTGCCATCGCCGACGTTTCGATCCATCCGGTTACGCCATTCGGCAGCCGGATTTTGCTCCGGGTTGCCTGCGTATCGAGAATCTCGACGACCAGGCCTTCGTGGACGTCGATCACCGGCTCGGCGTCGGCGACGGGGGTTTCGAAGACGGTTGCCTGGTCATGCAGGATGACCGCTTCGCGCTCGATCCCAGCCGACAAAGACGCGGCGAACGCAGCTACGAGCAACACTATGCCGGCCCCGGTGGTGATGGCGCGTGCACGCCTGAGCCACTCGTTCGGGACGCCGCTCAAGAACCGGTAGGCAAAAAGCACCGCGGCGGTCAAATAGAAGAACAGACCGGAAAAGAAGAACCCCGAAGCGCCGATCCCCGAAACCAGCGCCTTCCAGTACCGCTGCCAGACCGGTTCAGGAACGGCCGAAAACCTGTCCACGATCCTGGTCTGGGCGATTTGCAGGTTGTGCCGGACTCGCGGATCGTCTGGCATCAGGCGAAGGGTTCGATGATAATAGCGGATCGCCTGCCCAATTTCGTCCAGCCGGTAGTAGGCATTCCCCATGTTGTGAAAGAGCGCTCCTGCCGCAAAACCCGTTTGCTCGGCCGACTGGTAGGCGGCAAGCGCGCCGGTATAATCGCCCGAAAGGTACAGTCGATTACCCTCGTCGAAGTGGCGGACGGCTTCGGTGAGCTGTGCCGCTGTATTCGACGGGATGGCCAGGAAGAGCAAAAAGACGGCGATCAGATCGCGAAAAAATCTCGTAGGCATATTCTTACGTTCGTCCGGCGGTACTAACGGCAAGACGATTGAAGTGCTCGTTGAGCCACGTGATCAGCTCGGCTGCGTGCCTGTAGGCTTCATCCAACGTTGCTCGATCCGGCTTGATGGGGGCAAATCGCCCTCTGTCGCATTCTTCGAGGAATCGTTGCAGGTCGGCTCGAACGTTTTCCGGGACGCCGGCCTCTTCGAGCCGCTGATCGAACTGACGGCGGGTGAGGCCGCTCTCGGCGATGTTCAGCCGGTTACCAACGTAGCCCGTCACGGCACGCTCGAGCTCTTCATAAAAGCCCTGTGGATCGTTCCGGCGAAGGATTTCGCCGGCTCGTTTGAGATGCTTCCTTGCAACAGGGTGGGCGCGCCGGTTGCGGGCGTATTCGCGGTCCATCGCAATACGAGCGGCATGCTTGCCGTAGAGAAACGTGCCTACCACCCCGATCAGCGGCAAGAGGAGCGCCGCATACACCCAGGGATTGGCGTGCAGAGGCCGATTTGTCGTCCGGACCCATTCGGCTTCTTCGACGATGATGTCGGCGATGTCGTCGACGGGCATGCCCGACGCCGTCGTACCCGCGAGCTCGGGCGACGTGGCCGATCCGGTAACCCGGATGGTGCCGACCGTAGCCTGCAACGTCTGATACCGGCCCGTCGTCGGATTGAAGTAGGTGAACTCGACGGGCGGCACCTCAAAGGCGCCGTTCGTGCGTGGTACGGCGAGGAAGGTAAAGGTTTTTTCTCCCCGCACCCGAGTCCCCGTCCGGTCGACGTTGGTAGCGACCTGAGGGTCGTACACCTCGAAGGCGCCCGGCCAGTGGATCTGAGGGGCTTCGAGTGTTGCGACGTTTCCGTCACCCGATATCGTGACGGTAAACTCGACCGTCTCGCCCACCGACACGTCGTTCCGGTTGATTCGGCTCCGCAGGGTGAAGTTGCCGACGGCTCCTCTAAAGCTGGCCGGCGCGTTTGCCGGCAAGGGGCGCGACTCGATCGTGACGGGCGGCGACGCAAGCTCGAGCCGTTCGAACCGGCCAACGGGCGAGAAGAACTGCCCGAAGAGGTCGTTGGTGCGCCGGGGAAAGTACGCCTCCGTCTCGATGCGGAGCGGGTCAACCGTCAGCGTGCCCGTTCTTGTGGGGAATACGGATACACGTTTGAGGACGATCGAGTGGTAGCGCAGGCCATTCTCGACGACGGTACGGGGTAGGGGCCTTGGATCCACCTCCAGCTCCTCCCGCCAGAAACCGGCGGCATCCCACGAGTCGGCCAGTCTGCTTTGCCGGAGCTGAATGCCGTTGCGGAATAAAAGCTGGTATTCGATCGTAACCTGGCTGTTCTGGTAGGCGCTGCGGGCGCTCGGGATCGCTCGAATGAACAGGTCGTTTTCGTCGAGCGGCTCGTCTTCCGGGAAGGTTTCGTCGCCGGTTCCGTCCGGAGGGAAGGGTTGAGCAAAAGGATTATTGGACTGGTTAGGCGTACGCTGGGGCCGCTGGGACTGCGGCACGACGTTCAGCGTAATGGCTTCGGTTCGATACGTTTTGCCGGAAACCCTTACTTCGACCGGTTTGATCCTTGCCGTTCCTTCGCCGACGGGGATGTAGACCCATTCGTAGGCGACGCTCTGATGCAATCTCCCGTTTACGATCGATACGTTCCGGCGAGTCGACGGTACGGGCTGCAAAAGTTCAAGACCCTCGGTTTCGGGGGCAGAAGGCGCCTCCACCTCCGTGAAGGACGCACCCTGAACCTCCAGCGTCAGCCGGACCGGCTCTTCGGCGCCAACGGTGGTCCGGTCGACGGAAGCCAGGACGCTCACCGACTGTGCAGCGGCGGTGGTACACGTCCAGAAGAGGAGGCCGAGCGTCGTTATGAACAGGTGGAAAGTCTTCTTCATAAAAACAGCGTATTACCAGTCCTTCTCCACGCGGCGAGGGGGTGATTTGAGTCGCTGAGCTTCTCGCAAGAGGTCTTCTTCCTCGTTTTGGAGCGCCTGGAGGATTCGTTCCGCCTCTTGCCGGCTCATCTGCTCGCGGTCTTCGTTTGCCTGAGGTTCCGGAGCATCTCGTTCTTCTTCCTGATTTTGATCTCCGGACTGCTGATTGTTTTCCTGTTCGTTTTGTTGCTGTTCGTCTTCCTGGTTCTGATCGTTGTTTTGTTCGTTCGGGTTTTGCCCCTGATTTTGCTGATTTTCTCTGTTCTGCTGGTCGTTATTCGAGCTGCCGCCCTGCTGCTGTTGTTGCTGTTGCTGTTCTTCGAGCCTGCGCTTGGCAAACTCGTAGTTGAACTTGGCGTCTTCGTTATCGGGGTCAGCCAGCAGGGCGTTGCGGTAATAGTTGACGGCATTTTGCAGATCCTGCATCTGCACGGCAGTATTTCCGGCATTGTAGGCGGCACGCGAGAAGTCCTGCTCCGACCCGGCGGCTTGCATGGCCTGATCGAGCACTTTCTTCGCGTTTTCGTAGTCTTCCATCCGGTACAGGGAGGAGCCGAGGTTGTGGAGCAGGCCGAAATAGGCGCGGCCGTCCGCCGGATCAGCGACCTCGAGCCCGGCCCGGTACTGGTCGGCAGCCTCGGCATACTGCCCTCGCTCGTAGAGCTTGTTCCCCCGTCTCCCTTCTTTTTCACCTCCATCCGTTAAGGCGAATAGCAAGGCGAAAACGATTAAAATTTTGACCCACATTCCGTTAAGCTTTACGTGTCAGTGGCTGAATCGCGCCGGGAATAACGTTTGGTTCTTCGGCCTTCTTCCTTCGATCGACGATCAGGGATTCCACGAGCAGGAGCAAAAGGCCGAGTGCGAGAGGCCACTGGTACCGTTCTTCATATTCTTCAAAAACGTCGGCGCTGAACTCCGTCTTTTCCATGCGGTCGAGTACGTCAGGGAGCTGGGAGAGCGTGCTCGACGTTCGCGCGATCCGGAAGTACGCCCCGTTTCTACCGAGTGCTTTCAAGGCGTCCTCTTCGAGCCTCGAGCTGACCACCTCGTTCGCTTCGTTCCTCTTGTAGCCTGTCAGCCTCCCGCGCGTGTACAGCGGGATCGGGACTCCCGACGTCTCCCCCACCCCGGCGGTGAAGACCGTCACGCCGGCTTCCCGGAACTCTCTGGCCAGGGCGTCGACGTCTCCAACGTGGTTTTCACCGTCCGAGATGACCAGCACGGCCCGCGACGTCTGCTTCGTTCTGGCCTTTTCGTCGACGGATTCGAATGCTCGAATCGCCATCTGTGTGGCGGCGGTAAAATTGGTGCCGGGAGTAGGGATCATCGACGGGTCGGCCACGTCGAGAAAAAGACGGACGGCACCGAAGTCTGTCGTCAGGGGGCACTGGATGAAGGCGTCGCCGGCGAACAGGACGAGTCCCACCCGGTCCCCTTTGAGCCCTTCCAGTAGCTTTTTGACCTCATTTTTGGCCCGCTGCAGGCGGTTGGGTGAGACGTCTTCCGCCTGCATGGACAGGGAAACGTCGAGTGCGATGACGAGATCCAGGCCTTCTCGTTTGACCTCTCGCAGCTTGGTGCCAATCCTCGGCCCCGCCAGCGCGAGGGCGAGGAGCGCTATTCCGGCCGTTAAAATCGCTCCTTTCCAGCGCCTCCGGCGCGAGCTTACCCCCGCGGTAAGCCTCGCAACGAGGGGGACGTCGCCGAAAGCCCGGTGTGCCTTTCGCCGCTGCCAGGCTGCCCACAGGAGCAGCACCACGGCGAGCGGTACGAAAAGCAGAGTCCAGAAATAATGGGGATTTAGCCAGGCCATATCCGGTACGGCAGAAGAATCATAGGTCAGGGAAAGCGTCGCAATCTCGTCGTGACCAGCACGACCTCTGCCAGCAGCAGGAGCAGCGCGGGCCACAAAAAGGTGGCGTAGCGTTCCTCAATGTCGGTATAGATACGCTCTTCGATACGCGTCTTCTCGAGCTCGCCGATTTCTTCGTAAATGGAGCGGAGCGCGTCCTTGTTTGTCGCCCGGAAGTAGCGTCCTCCCGTATTGCTCGCGACCTTCTTGAGCATGTCTTCGTCGATCTCGACGGGCACCATCTGCACCTGTCGCCCGGCGAAAGGATGATCGATGATGAACGGCGCCTCGCCGTGTGTGCCGACGCCGATGGCGTAGACTCTTACTCCAAGCGAAGCGGCGACCTCGGACGCCGTTATCGGGTCGATCTCGCCGCGGTTGTTTTGCCCGTCCGTGAGCAGAATCAAAACCTTGCTGACGGCTTCCGAGTCTTTGAGGCGGTTTACCCCCATTGCCAGCGCGGTGCCGATGGCCGTTCCGTCTTCGATGGCCCCCACCTCGACGCGAGCGAGCATTTGCTGGAGGAAAGCGTAATCCAGCGTGAGGGGAGTCTGCGTGAAGGCCTTGGCGGCGAAAACGATGAGGCCTACACGGTCAGAAATCCGGCTATCGATGAATTCGCTCGCGACGTCACGGGCAGCCTCGAACCGGTTCGGCTGGAAGTCCTGCGCTCGCATGGAGGTCGAGGTGTCGAGGACGAGCATGATGTCGACGCCTTCCGCGTATCGTTCCTGCGAGACGTCTCGTTCCTGTGGGCGAGCCAGGGCGAGCACGCCCAGCACGATGGCAGCGGAGCGCAGAACGGCCGGAAGTCCCCGCAGACGTCCCCATATGGTCTTCGGAGCCGTGAGCGCCGGCTTGATGTTGCTGAAATGCAGTCCCCCGGGCTTACGCCGGGCCTGCCACCACTGCCAGAGGATCGGCACTGGCGCCAGCACGAGCAGAAAGAGCCATCCGGGCTGAGCAAACTGCATCTACTTTATCAATTAACGTGTTGATTAACAAACGAATACACCATTAGGTACCGGGTACCTCTCATCCGGCTCGAAGTGCCCGGACGGCTTCGACGAGCTGCGGAAGCACTTCACCGGCCTTGCCGAGGATGACCTCGTCGCACGAATCCGCGATTGCACTTGGCTGGACGTTGATCTCGACGAGGTAAGCGCCTGCGCCGGCTGCAATCCCCGGGATTCCGGCTGCCGGATACACGATCGCGCTGGTTCCTATGCTCAGGAAGACGTCGGATCGGTACGCCGCGTCAGTGGCCTTTGCCATCGCTCCCTCGGGCAGAAACTCACCGAACCAGACGACGTCGGGCCGGATCAACCCTCCACATTCGGAGCACACGGCCGGCATCCCGTCCGCAATCGGCGCCATCTCCCCTTCGGTAGCCTCCTTCTTGCACCGGATGCAGTAGCTTCGCATGATATTCCCGTGCAGCTCCACCACGTTGCGGCTACCGGCCCGGCGGTGCAGGTTGTCGACGTTCTGCGTGACCAGGGTGAAGTCCGGTATGAGGTTCTCGAGGTCAACGAGGGCGTAGTGCCCGGGATTTGGCCTGGTCTCGTTGATCACGGCCTTTCGGTGGGCATACCATCCCTGAACCAGCCGGGGATTTTGGAGGAAGGCGTTTACGTTGGCGAGCTCCTCAGGCTTGAACTGTTGCCACAGCCCACCTTCGTCACGGAACGTCGGAACGCCGCTTTCGGCACTTATCCCGGCTCCGGTCAGCACAGTCACGTGTTCGGCTTCGCTGAGCCGCCGGGTAAGCTCGGATGTAAAGGGCGCACGATCAGACATTGGTACTAAGTAAATCGGCAAAACCGGGCTAGTTCTCAGTGGAGGCTGAAACCGGGGCTTCCTGTTCCGGAGCGGGGTGCAACGTCGTTTCGATTCGAGTCAACACGGATTCCGTATCCCGAAGAACGTCCCTGCCTTCGCCGGGGGCGGGGCGGACGTCGGCAAACTTGACCAGGTCGGCACGCGTCAGGACGGATTGCAAGAGCAAAACCGTCTCTTTATCAAAACCGGGCCTTTCGGAATGGCGCCGCACCAGGAGAATCAGCTCTCGCGTAGTCGTCTCGAGCGCGGGGATCCGGAGGCGGCGCTCAATGTACGTCCGAAGCAGGTCCGATAGCTCAACGTAGAACGGTTTTATGGCAACATCCTGGTACAGATCGACCTGTTCGAGCCGTTTCAGTCGAGCCATCGCCTCGTCGAAGGGTGAAACCTCCGGATCATACCGTTCGCCTATGGGGATCGGGACCGAATCACGCTTGAGCTTACGTGTGTATCGCATCAGCAGCCCCACGACGATTGTCGCGAGGGCAGCGAGTGCGATCCACGGCCACCAGTTTCTCGGAAAGTCGATCAGCGGCGCCAGATCCCGGATTTCACCCGCATCTTTCGGAACGAGCGAACGCACCTTGACGAAAAGCGGTTGAGACGAAGCGGTGAAGGTTTGGCCGTCGCCCGTAAAGGTGACTTCTACCGGGAGCACGATGGCGGTATCGAGCGCAAACGTGGTGACTTCGAAGACGAGGCTGTCGACCTGCATGCCGGCGGTGGTCGTCCGGGTAAACGTGGATTTTGCAGCTCGCGCCGGATCGACGAACTCGAGGTCACCCAGGGTTGAATCTGGCCAGGTAGTCGGCAGGTTGGCCGTGAGGCTGGGATCGTGTTCGGCAACCAGTGAGAAATAGAACCGGTCGCCGACGGCTACACTGTCTTCCGAAACGTATCCTCGCACGTGTTGCGCCCGCACCGGCACACCCGACGCAACGACGAGGAACACGATCGCCGGTATCAATAAACGTGTGACGAGGTATTTGAAGACAGGCGCCATTTCCATCAGCGGGAGCGGTTTCGGCGGCGGAAAAACTCTATGAGCGGCTCGACGTAGCTTTCGTCCGTTCGGACGGCTATGGTATCGACACGGGCGCGCCGGAGGGTTTCCAGTGTTTCGTAACGGCGGGCACGAGCGGCCTCCGTGAAGGTCTGTCTTACCTGTCCGTTCTTCGTATCAACCACTACGGTTTGCCCGGTTTCGGCGTCCGTCAGGTGTACAAGACCGATGGGAGGCAGTTCCTCTTCGCGTGTATCCTGGAGGTACACGGCGATGGTATCGTGTCGGCGTGCGACGGCATTGAGAACCTGCTCGTAGCCTCCATCGAAAAAGTCACTGACGAGTATCACGATGGACCTCCTGTGGAGGACGCGCAGCACGTGGTTCAGCGCGCTGGTGAGATTCGTGCCTCGCGACCCGGCGCTGTGCGCGAAAAGGTCCCGAATGAGCCTGAGCACGTGGCGGCGGCCTTTTTTCGGCGGTACGTAAAGCTCGACCTGGTCCGAAAACAACAGCATGCCGACCTTGTCGTTGTTTTTGATGGCGCTGAAGGCGATGATGGCACAGATCTCGGCGGCTACTTCACGCTTGAACTTCTCGCGGGACCCGAAATTTTCGGAGCCGGATACGTCCACCACGAGCATCAGGGTTTGCTCGCGCTCTTCCTCAAAGATTTTTACGTGGGTTTCTCCCGTCCGCGCGGAGACGTTCCAATCGATGCTTCGAATGTCGTCCCCCACCTGATAGGGACGCACTTCGGCAAAAGCAATGCCCCTGCCTTTGAAGGCCGAAAGATACTCTCCTCCAAAAACGTTATTGACGAGCCCTTTAGTACGTATCTCGATCCGGCGGATCCGTTTAAATAATTCTTTCGGGATCATGGGGTTCGGTTATGCAGGGTGCCAGGCTTGGCACAGCAATTTGTACGCGCGCCGTGCTGAGAAAACAATGTAAAACCTGCGCGAGCAACAAAAAATCCTTATCCGGTAACCCCGGCGTGGCATGCCGGGGCTCGGGAGCCTTTTAGAAAGGTAGCAACCTGCAACGGAGAATCCGCCCGTTCAGTTCATCAGGGACCAGTCGTCGACGCATCGGTAGTACTGTTCCTGTAACTTGATTTTCCGGCGCCTGGCGATGGCATCGCGGATTGCGCGCCTGGTGGCGATAGTTGCCTTATTTATTACCTCATCACTTTTTCCGGTAAAAACAAAACCACCGGCAAAAGCGTGGGATCTATCGTCGCGCCGTTTGCCGAGGTCGAGCGCCTTTCTACGCGTGATCCGTTTCGCGTCGAAAAACCGGCATAGTAGTAACTCATCCCGCGAGCCGGCCTCTACCACGTAGATCTGCTTCCCTCTGGCTGTCCCGGCATTCTCTATCAAATAATAGTGATGCATCTTCATCTCTCCCTGGGACCGCAGGATACATCTTGAGTTATTTTCTGTCGTATTCCCGAATTAGGGGTATGCGCAAATTTAACAAATACATAAATTGTGCCGAATGTGACAGATGGGCGATCCTGGATCGTCGATTTCACACGATAAAACCTTTTTCTCGCTAAGCCATTGAAGGGAGCGGGCCGGTTGCTTCGGGCGGAAAAAAGAGCGTGAACGATTAAATCGTCGTCGCAAAAATCCGTAAGTTTACCGACCTGCAGGCAACATCTAAACTGATAGTTTACTCCGTTTATGTCGATTACTTTTGGGGTCATCGTTTTTCCGGGATCCAACTGCGATCACGACGCCTACCACGCGGCAAAGCACGTCTTTGGGCAGGACGCCCGGTTCATCTGGCACAAGGAGAGGCAGTTGGGAGACGTGGACGTCGTCATTCTGCCGGGTGGTTTTTCGTATGGTGACTACCTGCGCGCCGGCGCCATTGCCCGGTTTTCACCAATCATGCAGGACGTCGTTCGGTTTGCGAATGAGGGCGGACTGGTAGCCGGTATTTGCAACGGGTTTCAGGTACTCTGTGAGAGCCACCTGCTGCCCGGTGCGCTGATGCGGAATGCCTCACTCCGGTTTGCCTGCAAGGATACGTATTTACGGGTCGAAAGTACGGATACGCCGTTTACATCCGCCGCCGTCGAGGGGCAGGTTCTCCGTTTCCCGATCGCACACGGTGAGGGGAATTATTACGCCAGCGACGACGTGCTCGACCGTCTGGAGGCAAACGGACAGGTGATTCTCCGGTACTGTGACCCGAACGGTAACGTTACGGCGGACGCCAATCCCAATGGTTCGGCGCGAAACATTGCCGGGATCGTCAACGAACGACGGAACGTCCTGGGCATGATGCCTCATCCGGAGCGGTGTGTTGAGCCGGTGTTGGGCGGAGATGACGGTGCTGTGTTTTTCCGCTCCATCATCAACCACTTCGTATCCGAATACGCCTGAGCGAAAGGGCTGTCAACGTTATGTACCCTCTCTCCGCCGCTCCCGCCACGCTCATTCTCCTCATCGTGAATGTGCTGGTGAGCGTGTATGCCCTGTTTCTGGACCCATCGCTGATCGAGCGGTTTTCGTTCAGGCCAAAGCAGATCCTCGTCAACCGGGAGTATTTCCGGCTTCTTTCGGCGGGTTTCGTGCACGTGGGGATCGCGCACCTCGCGTTCAACATGTTCACCCTGTACTTTTTTGGCCCCTATCTCGAGGTGCGGCTGGGGACGCCGTCCTTTCTGATTCTCTACTTCGGCTCCGAGCTTGCCGCGCACGGCCTCTCGCTCTTCCTGCATCAGAAGAACGAGAGCTACGCGGCCGTCGGGGCGTCCGGGGCAATCAGCGGGGTGGTGTTCGGATTCTGCCTGTTTGAGCCCTTCGCCATTCTTCGCATCTTTTTTATACCGGTGGACATACCGGCCTATCTCTTTGCGATCGGGTACGTCGTGATCTCCATCCTGGCCATGCGGAGAGCGCAGCAGGATGGATTTACGGGGGGTATTGCCCACGAGGCGCATCTCGGCGGAGCCCTGGGAGGGCTGCTTCTGACCATCCTGCTCGAACCGGGGGTCATACAGGGCTTCCTCAACGAATTCGGACTTTGAGGCGCTTTTTCCAATTGCCGTTATTCAAAAAAGCGCTTTTGTGGCGAAATGATGAAGGACCTAACTGATTGCCGTTATTGAACCTTGCATAATTGTCAGGCGTGCGGTATATTTGGTCACCTCACGCCGCCGAGTACCTGATTGTGGGTACTGATTCAGTCGCGCGATACCATGGGCACCAAAAGGCTCGGCTTTCGAACAGGCCGGGCTTTTTTGTCGATTGGCCTCTCCCCTTCGTGCCCTGCATTTTCCAACGTGTGAATATCTTGTGGACAGGTTGTTGACTACTTGGGTGTTCCGGCTGTTGAC